>CAJTOO010000017.1 GCA_910577735.1 uncultured Lachnospiraceae bacterium | reverse complement strand
AGGCAACAAGCAAGTCCGCATCTTGCGATTCCTAATTCTCGTTTCATGATTTGTCCTCCCATAGTTTCCCAGATATTCAATGTTTGGGGAGTCTTTTAGTTTGTCCAGGAAAGTTTATTATACCATAGGACAGCCTGTATCTCCACTTTTCATATCCGGTTTTGCACAGTTTTGCCCAGAAATAATCTGTATGAAAAGCAGAATGATTTGAAAGGGCAGAAACGGATAATAGAAAATACAGGGTGAGAATGTTATAATCAAAGCCATGGATAAATGATAATTATGGATTATGCACGTTGAAGCAAGTTTGAGGATAAAAAATAGAATGATCGGAAATTTTTGACTAAGGCAAAACTTTTTCTGACGTCAAGACAATATATTCATGCAAGGGCAAATCTTTGCAAGTCGACTTGAAAGAAGAAGGAGGATGGCTGCTATGAATAATGATGAATTCGAGCGGTTTGTCCTGAAGTTTGGAAAAGATATTCTGCGGTTTTGCCGGATGACAGCCGGGGATGCGGAAGATGGGGACGAACTGTATCAGGACACGATGCTCAAACTGCTGGAGAAAAAGAAAAGACTGGACTCCACACAGAATACAAAGAGTTACGCTTTATCCACTTCAATTTATCTTTGGAAAAATAAAAAGAAAAAATATGCAAACAGGATGAGGTTGGTTCCGATTGACAGTATGGATGAGATGGCTGACGAGGGATATGAAGTCTACGACCATGACAATGAAGTTTCGCCGGAACATATTGTATTGCAGCAAAATGAGGTAGACATGATTCAGGGATTCGTTGCATCTTTGCCCGAGAAGTACAGAATACCAATCTATTTGTATTATTCAGCGGATATGCAGATCAGTGAGGTGTCTAAGATCCTTGGGCTGCCAGAAGGAACCATCAAAAGCCGGATGCGGAAAGCAAAGAAGCAATTAAAGGAAAAATTGGAGGCGATAGGATATGACAGATGAAAAATTGGATCAGATCTTAAAGCAGGCCCTTGCTCCTGAAATAGGTGACAGAGAAATCCGGATACATAGAAGGAGGAAGGATAAAATGAAGAAATCTGGGAAAATAGGGAAGGGCGTGGCAGCGGCAGTGGCAGCGGTGATTATTGGAATCGGCGGACTTGGATACTTTAATCCGGTGCTTGCAGCAAAGATTCCATTGATTGGCAAGATTTTTGAGAAGGTTGAGGACGATGCCACATATTCCGGAGATTATACGGATAAGAAAACTGTCCTGACAAAGGAAGATTATGCGGGGAAGTTGGATACACCGGACTATACCGTATCTGATAAAGGTATCACACTGACTGCATCAGAAACTTATTGTGATGGATATTCCATATTCCTTACGGTAAATATCGCATCAGAAGATGCAGATTTTACTCATATTCCGGAACATTATACAGGCATGAATGTGGCAGATAACCAAACAGCCGCAGGATTTTATATAGGCGGAACATGGAGTGTGGATGGAAGTACTCCTGAATGGCTCGAAAATACATTTGATGGCAAGGTAATCGATAGCCATACATTTGCGGGTATGTTGAAGATAAATCTTGGGGAGAAATATGCAGGCAGCGGCGAACTTAACTTACATGTAAACGGTCTTGGTTATGATGACGACAGGATGCTCGATGGTGAGGAAATATCGGCATCTCATTGGACGGATGGAAGCTGGAATATGGTTATTCCGTTTGCGGTAAACGAAACAGATGTAAAAACAATTGAAGTGGGTGAGAAAAAGGGGAATATTACGATGGAAGATGTAGTGGTATCTCCGTATCAGGTAATAGTCCATGCGACAACCCCGGGAAAGCAGAGAGAACTGACAGACGACAGAAGGGAAAAACTGCTTTCAAAAGATCCTGATATGACGGATGCAGAGATGTTTGAACTTCTGGGGTGGTCTTATGAACCCTGCCAGACAATCTGCTTTAATCAGGATGGTGAGATGCTTTATGCAGATACGGAAATGGCAGGCAGAGCTGGATTTGCTGTTCAGGGGAAAGAGATAAAAACGTTGTATGTGTTCATTTTTGATAATCTTGATGACTGGACGCAGATGGAGCAGGAAGGAATGAACAGCAGTGCTGCTGATAGAGCTGTCATAGCTAAGGAAATCCATGTAGAGTAAGCGGACAGAAATGTGAAAGGAAAGCGTTTGTTGGAAGAAAACCAATGGACGCTTTTCTGTGTCCGCACCCATATGGACGAATGAAATCTATTTTACAATTCAGAAACATTTTTGAGGTATACTTTTTATTATTTGAAAAGGGAGTGCAAGAATTGGCTGAAATATTAATTGTTGAGGACGAATTGTCCATTAATGAATTGATACGCAGAAATCTGAGCCTTACAGGGCATCATTGTACGCAGGTTTTCGATGGATTATCTGCAGTCAAATTACTGGAGAATGGAAAATTTGATCTGATTGTGCTGGATATTATGCTTCCGGGGCTGGATGGCTATCAGGTGTTTGAAAGAGCTTTTGGGACGCCGACCATTTTTCTGACAGCAAAAAGTGAATTGACTGACAAACTGAAAGGGCTGGCAATGGGGGCAGATGATTATCTGACAAAACCGTTTCAGATGCTGGAACTGGCTGCAAGAGTGGAAGCGGTACTGCGGCGGACTAAGAAAGTTGAGGCAGAATTTACGATGGGCAACTTGAAATGCGATTTTAACAGACATCAGGTTTTTCTAAACGGAACCGTCGTCGAATGTACACCCAAAGAATATGAGCTGTTAGAGGTACTGATTAGAAACCGGAACATTGCCCTTTCCAGAGAAAAGTTGCTGGATATGGTATGGGGATATGATTTTGATGGAGGTACCCGTACCGTGGATGTTCATATTCAGAGATTGCGCCATAAACTGCATTTGGAAGAGCAGATCAGGACAGTGTATAAACTGGGATACCGATTGGAGGTTCATGAATGAAAAGAAAGATCTTTTTTGTTGCACTGGTTCTTTTTATGGTGTTTCTCAATTCGATGATCCTAATCGTTTCAAATGTTATACTGAAAGACAAGCTTTCGGCTGTCCGGGATAAATGTCTGGCAGAGCATTATGTCATTGCCTCATCTTTGCTGGGAGATATGCAGGCATTGGAGAAGAGGGGAGAGCCTGTGAAAGAAAATATAGATAACCTGATGCGTTTGTATTCGCGGTATCTGCAAGGAAAGGGAAACGGATTTGCAGTGGCTTTTTCAGGGGAATGGATTTATGAAAGCCAGTCCTTTGCATCGGAGGCAAACAGGATTCTTCCGCCAGATACAGGATACACTCAGGAAAGGCTTGTTTATATGGAAAATGGGAAACGTCCTGTTCTGTGTGTTTATGGCAGTTTTCCAGCTCCGTGGCAGGACTATGGACTTATGTATATTGGAAATCTGAGTGATACCATTGAGTCATGGCGCCATACGAAGAATCTTCTTTTTCTGACAGGCGCTGTGGTAATACTTATGATGTCATTTTTTCTGTTTCAATTCCTGAATCTTATTTTTCGCCCGTTAAGACAAATTTCCAGTACATCGGCAAAGATTGCAAATGGAAATTATGACAGCAGGATTCCAGTTCGTGGAATGGATGAGATTTCCAGTGTGGCACACAATTTTAATCTTATGGCAGAACAGATAGAAAATCAGATTAAGCAGCTTGAGGATGCTGCGGAGCAGAAACAGCAGTTTATTGATAATTTTTCTCATGAACTACGGATCCCGCTGACTGCGATTTATGGTTATGCAGAATATATCCAAAAAGCACTTTTGTCGGAAGAAGAGTGCTATGAGTGTACGCAGTTTATCATGTCGGAGTGCAGCAGGCTCCAAAATATGGCGTATCAGCTTCTTGACATGGCATTGCTTCGCAGGGAAGAAATGAAAGACAGTAATTGTTCCGTGAAAGCCCTTTTTAAGGAGTCGCAAAAAGTAATGCACGTGAGGGCATCACAAAAGAAAATAAGGTTGCGTTATGTGGTGTCCCAGAATTATGTTGTCAGAGGAAATATGGAACAGCTTCTGATACTGATCAATAACCTGATTGATAATGCAATCAAGGCAAGCCGGCAGAAGGATGAAATTCGTATCTGTGCATATGCAGAGGAATCTGCTGTTGTGGTGGAAGTCAAAGATCATGGAACTGGCATGGAAGTGGAACAGATATCACATATAAAAGAGGCTTTTTATCGTGTTGATAAGGCACGAAGCCGCGCCGCCGGAGGGGCAGGGCTTGGGCTTGCTATCTGTGAGAGAATTGTACAGATTCATCATGCAGATATGTCATTTATTTCTGAACCGGGAGTAGGAACAATCGTGAAACTGTCTTTTCCTGTGTGATGGAAAACTTTAAAGGGAAAAGAGAATTATTTTACAACTTCGTAATAACATGGATATTTTTTTGATACAGAGAGGTTTTATAGTGTATCTAACAAGACAAATCTTACAAAGCAGAGAGGAGTTTCACTATGAAGCAAAAAAATGTTTTAAAATTGACAACGACAACATTTGCTATTATTGGCGCAGGCACGTTACTCTTTTATTCGGCGGCAGAAATGACGTTAGCTGCAAACAATGGAAAGGTTGGGAAAGTGCCCACCAGTTATCAGGTTTCGGACAGTCTGGAAACAGAATTGCCAAAGTCTGCAACAAAAAAGGAAGGCGGCGTAAAAGTAAATTATACCGTAAGTATGGACAGTCTGAATACCGGAACACCTACGGATACGGATTTGACGATGGAAGAAGCGGCAGAAGTTGGAAATCAATATCTGAAGAATATTTTCGGGCTGGATTTAGAGGGCGCTTATGTTTACATGCACTATAATCCTGGAACGGAAACATTTCCGCGGGCTTTCTGGTCAGGAGATGTTCTGTTTCAGAAAGAGCAGAAACCTGAGAGTACAAGATGGACATTCTTGATAGATGCTGTGACAGGGGAGCTTTTTGACGCTGCCAACGACAGACAGTTAGATGTAAGCGTTTCCCTTGCCTATGATGCCGCATTGGAAAAAGACTATCATTTATACGCAGAACTTGCTCAGAAAAAAGTGGAGGAATGTAAGCTGATGGATAGCCCGGTAGACAGGGTAGCGTATAATTGCCAGGGATATTCCTTAAACGATCCGACTATTACAGTGGATGTTATTGGTGGGAACGGAGAAATGGTCAATATGGCTTTTTCACGGTATGATCAGGCGTTTTTGGGGCTATGCACAGATACTTCGCGAAGAATAACAGAATCTGCACTGGACAATCTGGTTGGAGAAGCGGTGTCTGTTGAGACAGAGAAAGTTGAGGACGATACAATAACGTGGACAACGAGCGTTGTAAAATAGTAGAATGATTTGAGAATTAGATAGAAATGGAAAGGGGCTGTCGGACAATCCGGTTTCAGCCCCTGATTACCTTTCTCATACCGCTTCCACAAAATTCATGTCAATATCCCAATTTTGTGATTATCGTCAGTGCTTGATTCCATTCTATCACATTAAGACACATAAATCTCCCTCATAAGGTTGCTAATCAGGTGAAAGGTAAAGTACAATAAAACCGATATTGTTTAAGGGTGTAAGGATCGTATGTACAGAGTTGGAATATGTGATGACGATAAAATTTTATGTTCCTTGCTGGAGGAACAGATACCCACATCGTTTATATTTCCGCAGCCCGGCTAAAAGAAGTGCTTGTAAGAAGTATGAAAAGGAAAAAGTATGCCCAAAGCTGCTTTGCATATCAAAAGGGAAGCCAGATTTTCGCATTCCCGTAAAGGAAATATTCTGATATTTTGTAAGATTTCTGTTTTCCCGAGGTCTTATTGTTGAAAGGAGGTGGTAGCGTAATGGAGTTTGAGCAAATATACAGCACTTATTTTAAATCGGTGTATCGCTATATCTGGAAACTTTCAGGAGATGAGCATGTAGCAGAGGAAATTACAAGTGAAACGTTTTTGAAGGCCATGAAATCCATTGGAGACTTTCGGGGACAATGTGATATGCGTGTATGGATTTGTCAAATTGCGAAAAACACGTACTACTCATATCTGAAAAAGAGCCACAGAACAGTGAGTGTTGATGAAACAGAATTACAATGCATATCAGATCCGGATGCTTTTGTGGAAGAACAGATCGGCACACAGGACGAAGCGAGACAAATACGAAAAGTCCTGCATACAATGCCCGATCCTTACAAGGAGGTCTTTATGTGGCGTGTGTTTGGAGAACTGTCCTTTAAAGAAATAGGCGCCCTATATAGCAAGACAGATAATTGGGCTTGTGTTACCTACCATCGGGCAAGAAAAATGATACAAGACAGATTGGAGGAAAGCAATGATGAAAAAAGAGTGTAGTGTTGTTCGTGATGTGCTGCCACTGTACCTGGAACATATGGTAAGTGAAGGTACAACTGTATTTGTAAAGGAACATCTGGAAACTTGTTCCGATTGCGCTGCAGAATTTGAACGTTTGAAATCTGGCAGGCAGATTGATACGGCAGAAACGCCGCAAAGAGAACATGACGCAGATGTAATAGCGGCGGTTAGAAAGAAAATAGCCAAAAGAATTGTTAAAGCAGTGGTCGCCGTATGCCTTGTATTTGTTGTCTTATTCAGTGCAGTACTGCTCTATACGAGTATCAGTTACCCGGTTACGAAAGACGATATCTCGCTGTCAACCAAAACAGATGGCGAATATACCTATATTGTTTTAGAGACAGAGGCGGGCAAATCGCTCCGCTTTGAATCAAAAACAGAAGATATTTTGAACGAGCAAAATGAAGTATGCGGCCTGCGAATCACTTTGTATAATTTACAATATCATAATAGTTTTGCGCAAAATTCCAGTTCCATGAGCTGGGGAAGACCTTTGAAGGATGAAAAACAATACATGGAAATGATCGTTCAACTGGAGGAGGATACACTAAAAATTTCCAATGCAGACTCAGTTTTGAGTTCACCTTCATAATTCTCCGTTTTTTTCAATAACCTTGACATACGCTGTCAAGGTTATTGGAATATAATCAAGCTATGGAGATGATGGCTGCAGGAAATTATCAAAAAGGAGAAGAGAGATATGAATGTTAAAAAGGAACTGGAAGAGAAATTAGGTATGGCGAATGGTATCTCGCTAAACAATGTTGACCTTGATCCACTTACGATTAAAGCAATCATGATAAATGAAGTGGTTCCCTGTAATCCTTTGCAGGATTTTTATGGAACTTCAGATGCAGATTATCTGCAAACAACGCTGCCTCTTTTGCGAGGGGCAGGAGCAGAGGCTGCCTCCATACAAGACGTATTACAAATGGGTATCTATATTACGAATGCGGTCAAAACACCAAAGACAGAATATGCCATTGCGAAAAGCAGCATTGAAAATAGTCTGCCGTATTTAGAAGCGGAGCTTTCTCTATTTCCCAATATTAAGGTTATTATGCTTATGGGTGATGTCGCAAAGAAAGCCTTTAACATGATTACGAAAAAGGCAACGAAGAAAAATGCCATTCCTGCCGTTTCCACCTATAAACTGCGAAATAGCGAGATTTATTATGAGGGTATTCGAGTGATGCCGTCATATATCATGACAGGGGGGAACATCCTGATTGAAAAATCAAAGGTAACAATGGCAACCGAGGACATTGCAGCGATGTTGGAAATAATCAAATAAAACTCCTGCAAGATTTTGAAATGCCCTATATTATAATTGTGGTTTTTGAGGTGGTGTATGGTTAGAGAAATTACTGAAAATGAATTAAATGAGTTATTAAAGTTATATTTGTATCTGCATGAGGAGACAGTGCCTGAAATGACAGCACATTTAAAGAGCACTTGGGATGCTGTATTGCGGGATGAAAACCATCATATTATTGTTAAAGAAACAGACGGTAAGATAGTATCTTCCTGTGTTTGTGTGATTATTCCAAATCTGACAAGAAATATAAGGCCATATGCATTTATAGAAAATGTTGTAACCCATGCCGATTATCGTAGAAAAGGCTATGCAACAGAATGTTTAAATTATGCCAAAGAAATAGCCCAAAAGGCCGACTGTTACAAAATGATGCTGCTTACTGGTTCAAGGCAGGAAACAACGCTTACATTTTATAGGAATGCAGGGTATAACAATACTGATAAAACTGCCTTTATTCAATGGCTCTGATAAAGTATAAATCCGGATATGGTCAAATAGCGCAATCCCAGGAAGGAAGAGCAGGCGGTGCGGATTTACAGGTACCTGTTAATATCATACGGTGCAACCACATGTTTTCCCAACAATGTAATTGCCTGTCCGGGGCATTTGTTGACACAGCGGTAGCACATGGTACATTGGTTTCCTGAAACAGCAGTGCCATTGCCTGATTTGATATTTCTCATGGGGCATAACTTTTCACACAGACCGCAGCCGGTACATTTTTCCGGATTGATTTTTAAGGTATCTGTATAGTGTTTTGTCTTGTTGTAGAAATACAGCCTTTGTCCAAACAGTCCGGCTATATGGTACCAGATGCCCAATCCCTCCTGCGGCGGTGTTCCGTTTTTGATTAGTAAAACGGCTTTGCGGATTTTGGCCTCTGCGTTTCTGATCAGTGCAAGATTCTTTTTATCATTTCTTTTTAATACCTTTTCATCACTGATACTGTCAGGCATTTTCAGGTGCAGGCCGCCTGTTATCTCTGCGCCGTATTTTCTTAATAATCGTGCAAGGACTCCGGCGCCGTCACCGCTGAAAAGTCCCATTGTTGCAAGGATGAATATCTTTTTCCCTCTCCATATATGACTGTTTGTGATGATATAATCATAGAGTATTTTAGGGATATTGCTAAATTGAACGGGATAGCTTATTACCAGTTCATGATGCCTTTTTATATGCGTGGCTACTTCGTCCTGTTCGATGGAAAAAGCAGGACTGCCTTTGTCATATTCTTCTAAGAATCTTTCTATACAATATTTTGAATTACCTGTACCACTAAAATATATTCCGATCATGATACTTCTCCAGATACTTTTTATGATAAAACATTTTTACGGACTGAACAGAGCTTTTCTTTCACGGTCTTTTGATAGTCAGCTCTCCTTGGCGGCAAGCAAATAATAAACAAGAGAAAACCCGTACTCTAGGAACTGTTTTCTGCTATCCATAAATCCTCTCCAATTCCGTTTTTAAATCGTTTATGTATAATCCTTGCTGTTTTTTCAAAAAGGCTTTTATAAACGGTTTCATAATCATTTTTTTTGTGGTTACATCTTCTGTAAAATCAATTTCCGTTTCTTCGCCTTTAGAAGCGAAGATCCCTGTCCAATGTCCTTTCATGTTACTGTTTTCCATATCAAACTCCCAACGTTTGAGCGGCTCAAATGCAGTGACAGTGAATGTAGTTGCATATCCGTCTTTTGTATATTCAATAAACTGTGTTTCACTTATTGTGTCTATTTTACTTAAATCACTGCGCCATTGATATTTTTCTAAAGAGGTAACTATATTCCATACGTCCTGTATGTTGTAACGAAATACTGCTTTTGTGTTTGAAAGAGCCATACCTATTTCCTCCACTATTCCAACCTGTCAATCTGCTCTTTGTTATATTGACACAAATGCACTCACAATTCCATTAAATTTTACTTCCTTGCCTTATTATCAGCAATTATCATCTGTCTTGCCCGTTCCGCACACGTTTTTCTGACAGGGTATTTAATGTCTTGAAAGAGTCGCGTACTATCTGCTTTGTATTACTGTATTTTATTTGCGGAAGAATAGCGGACAGACTGGTGCACGTTTCCGCTTTGTTCCCCAAACTGATAGATTAAGTTGATTTCATCAGCGTTAACTGTGGTGCTGCAATAGTCAAAAATCTGTTGTTCCTGCCTTTTATTTATGGTCTTTTCTCTCCTGTAATCAGATAATTTCCCCTAACATTTTTTCGGGATCATCTGCCGCTTTAACCTTATCATTCGCCTTGATGATAATGCCTTCCTCATCGATCAGGTAGGTGGTACGAACCACACCCATGGATACTTTGCCGTAATTATTTTTCTCTTTCCAGACATCATAGGCTTTGATTGTGTTCAGTTCTGTGTCTGACAGGAGTGTGAAAGGCAGGGAATGGTTCTGTTCAAACTTTTTGTGAGATGCCACACTGTCCTTGCTGATGCCGATTATGACAGCACCTTTTTCCATAAACTGCGGATACCGCTCGGCAAAGCCGCAGGCCTGCTTTGTGCATCCGGGTGTATTGTCTTTTGGATAAAAATACAGGACTACCTTCTTTCCGCGGTATTCTTCTAAAGTGTGTATGATTCCGTTCTGGTCCGGCAACGAAAATTTCGGTGCCTTTGTTCCGATTTCTAACATGGCTGTTCCTCCATTTACTGATTTGTGTGATGATATCTTTATAAGTTTTTAAAGCGATTCCTTAACAGGGACTAATCTTACTATACCCCGAAATACTTTTTTTATCAAATCATGCCTTTTTAACATACGCAGATTTCACCACATCAATGGTCTTACCGCCAATGCCAAAGTTCTTGTCGGGCACTTCCTTAATGGTAGTCACAAAAAACTCCTGTGGAATTTTCATGATTTCCGAAGAAATCTCTGTCAGGCGTCTGATCAGTTGTTCTTTTTGAGTATCTGATAAGGTTCCGCTCTCTATTGTGATATACGGCATTTGTATCCTCCCGGCTTTTCCTTAGACTTCTCCATGATTAAACAGCTTCCATTCCTCGCGATAGGATATGCCTTTACCGGAAGGCTCCTGTAAAAGCTTTTCGTAGAATGATAATTTTTTGCGTGTCAAAGTGAGGGCGTTTTGCAGATTAGCCATTTGCTGTTCCATGTTATGCATATGGTCTTGCACCATAAAATAGCGCTGCTCCAGAGTTTCGCTACCCTGCAGCAGCAGCGAAACATATTCCCGGATGGGCTGAATGGGGATATTTGCCATACGCATACACTGTATCATCCGGATCCATTCAATGTCTTCCTCTGTGTATTGTCGGTATTTCAGGCTGTTTCTGGCTATCTGAGGCAATAATTTTTCCTTTTCATAGTATCGTAAAGTTGCTGTTGACAAGCCAGTTATTTCAGCCGCTTCTTTTGCTGAGTACATTTCGTCACCGCCTTTTCTTTACAATAAACTATGAAGTATACTTTAAGTCAATAGAGAAGAACAAATTGTCTTAAGATTCGCAATAAAATTGCGCTTCCCGCCAATGGTCAAAGTGGTAGGGGTGATTCTTTTCAAGATAAAAGTCGCCATACAAAAAGGTATAAATATCCATATCATTAAAAAGGTCAAACGGCCAATCGCTCCAGGTTGAACAGGAGTCTATCTCATTTGATTCGGCGTCATCCGGCGGTATGTTGGGCAGTATGCTCTCCATCAGAAATTCAGACTCTATCATAATCAGATACAGTGTCAATTCTTCTGCGACTGTATGGGCTGTAAATAATATTCTGTTTGCAGCCTGCTCCTGATAACGCATGAGAACGGCTCTGAGATAATACAGAAAGTCATAGTCATATTGCGTGAGGAACTGTTCGGGAAGACTGTCTCTTAGCCAGGAAAGCTCTAATTCGCCGAGATGGGTTCCTTTTGGCTTGTGGGAAAGGGATTCTAAATCCTGCGTGATGTTGTCTAACAGGATATCACTTCCGATCACAAATGAAATAGCAGCGGCGTTTCCCAAAGTTTCTGCCAGAGGCTGTGACCATAATTTGCTGTCTTTATATTCCTTTATATTTATTTCTGACGAATCTGTATCCTCCTGGACTGGCAATGCGCGCCAATTCAGCGTCTTACAGATATGAAGTATTTTATCGCGTCGAATGGATTCCCCCGATTCATAGCGACTCCAGGTTTTGGTTCCAACGCCTGCTTTAGATGCGGCATCCTCAATGGTAAGGCCAAGTTCATTTCTCCGCGAGCGGATTTTTCGTCCCAGTTCTGCACTTCCTTTTATGATTCTTGCACTCATAGGCTCCTCCTCTATTTGGATTTATGACCGGTCACTATAACGTCATTATATCATTTCTTAGGACTGTGTCAAGTAAAATAAATCAAATCATTTTATAGGAAAATCTTATAGGAAGAATTGCGAAATAATGCGCAACTGGTATTTGCTTTTTAGAGCTTACTAAATTCTTTATTCTCATTACCATATACTTTACAATAGTAATAAGGGAGGGTGATTTGAATGAATAGGAATATGATATCGAAGTATTTACAATTTTTGCGTAAAAGAAATAACTACACACAAGATGACTTGGCAAAAGAATTAGGCATATCAAGACAGGCAGTATCAAAATGGGAAACAGGATTGACTATTCCCGACTTAGAAGTTTTATTGACAATTTCTAAATTATATGACATCTCGATAAATGATATATTAGAACCCAAGATACTGCCACAGAAGATAACTGACTTTGAGCAGATTGTAACAATTTCTGAAAAGAAACTGAAAGAAGTGTTAGAACAGTTTGACACTAACTCGCTTGTAAAAGCTTTAATGGGGGCGTCTCCAGAAACAAATCGTTTTTGTGAAAGATTGTTTCCTGATATAGATTTTGAGATGACAAGAAAAAATATAGGCAGAATTAGAATAGAAACTGTTGAGGATATGCAGAACCAAATAGTTGCTATGATAAATTTGCAGGCACTTGTATCCTTATAGATTGCTTTACCACAGGCTCTGTGGTAATTTTTTATAAGAGGCAGTTTATAGCAAGAACCTGCGGAGCGTTTGGCAAAGCAGGCTGTAACCAATATTGGCATCTCAGAAAGCGGTCTGGCAGCAGAAAGGGAGCTGGAGAAAATGAAGATACGAAAGCAACGGATCAAAAATTTCACATGGAGTGCATTTCTGGGGATCATTCTATGCTGTGGGGTTTTGTTTACTGCATGCGGAGGGAGCTGGTCAAACGAAGAGAACAGGACAGACGAGGAGAACAGGATAAACGAAGAAAGGGCAGATGAAGGAAATGGAGCTGACGCTTCTGTTCTGGAACATGAATGGGAGGAGGAAGAGACACAGAAGGAAATTCCGGAGAAGACACAGGACACAGAGGATGTAACGGAACAAAATAAGGAAAAATTCTATCAACTGGCCCAAGAACAGGGACTGGATGAGGCAGAAGCACAGGTTTATTATGAACGGCTTTGTGAGGATGATGTTTTCCGGGATGGAACGGCAGTGCTTATTTCTCTGTACATAGAAGATCTGGACGGCAATGGACAGAAGGATATGATAGCAATGGTGCAGGAAGGGGCGTTTTATCTGTATGGAGAGGGCGGCATTTATTTCTATATGAATGAGGATGAGGCGTATTGTTTCAGAGAGGATTACTATCCATTTTGTAAAAATCTTAATGTGGTAACGGGGGATTTTGACAATGATGGGAATGTTGAGATTGTATTCGAATCGATGGGAACCGGGTGCGGAGGAGCTGGAGACTGGTATGTCGTGATGCTCAAATACAAGAATCATGGCATGGAAGAAATGAAGCTTCCTGCTGAGCCTGATGAGCGTCATTACATTCGTGTCCAGGTTACTCAGGAAATGCAGAAGGATACCTACAGTGCATACTGTCCCTACTTGGATGAAACCATTTTCTTTGAAGCCGAAAATCATTCTGAGCCGAATCAGGTTCGTGTAGTGGGAGGCAGTATGAGCGATTATTTTGATATATGCAGTATGGAGTATGAAGGCAGGGACGCACTGGTGGTTTCCGAGTATCTTTGCGGCGAGGGCGGCACCGTGCATTGTGTGGGGATTGCCAGATTTCTGATGCTGTGGGAGAAGGATGGAAGCAGCCGGATTGAAAAGTGGTGGATAGATCAAAGGTAATTTTCAATGGGCTGCCCGATATCCATACGGGATACCTCTCCGGAAATCAGGCCCTGCTTTATAAAAATCACCCGGTCACAGACGCCCAGAAGTTCCTCCAGATTAGAACTGAATAACAGGATGGAAGCCCCCTTCATGACCAGATCGTTGAACATATTATATACGTCGATTTTGGATGGTATATCAATGCTCTGGGTGGGTTCGTTGAAGATAAAAATCCGTGCGGAAGACATGATCCACCGCATTAGGATGAGTTTTTGCTGTTCTCCGCCGGATAAATGTCTTGCAATGGAATCCGAAGACAGTCCCAGATTCATCTTATTGGCATATTGGGCGTAGCGATTGTGCTCCGCCTGTGTCCTTGTCCAGAAGGGTTTATGGTTATTCCCTTTGACAGAATTTACGTTCTCAAGCAGATCCAGGTTTTGAAATAATCCATAGTTATTCCGGTCATCCGTGATATAGGCAATGCCCAAGTCGATAGCTTTAACCGGGGACGTTATGCGGGCAGGGAGGCGGTCAATATAGATGGTCCCGCTGTGGCAGCCTTCCAGTCCGAATAAGGTTTTGGAAAGGGATTCCCTGCCGGAACCGGAGCTGCCAAAGAACCCCAGAATTTCCCCCTGACGCAGGGTAAAAGAAATATCTTTTATGGTAAAACCGTTAGAGAGGTTTTCCGCACAAAGAACTTCTGCGCCCTTTTTCACATGCACTTTGGGATATCTGTTCTGGCAAAAGTCTTTGACCAATAAATGGGCAATGTCTTCCTGTTGGAGATTGGATTGGCTTATGGTATAGCCTGGTCCTTCCTCGCGAAAGATGGAAACATGGTCCACCAAATGTAAAAAGGCTTCATAGTTATAGGAAATGCAAAGTATGGTAACGCCCTTTTCTTTAAAGTAAGATAGCAGTTCCAGAAAGAACTTCATGTCATAATTACTCACAATAGCCACAGGCTCATCTAAGATCAACAGTTCAGGCTGCATCAGATACAGCCGCAAAAGTTCAATCTTTCTTTTCAGAAACTGACTGCATTGACGAATTAGAAGAGAGGAATCAATGGGGCAGTTATGTTCAGCCAAAAATTCATTGGCCATTTTCACTTTTTTCTCGAGGGAAGTAAAAGTCTTTAAAGCTGTCCCGGGCGGCAGATTCGCATAGAGATTCTCTGCGATTGTCATGTCTTCAAACAGGCAGATATCCTGATGAATGGTGACAATGTTTTTCTTAAAAGCATCTTTTGGAATCCGAAGCTGTAACTCTTTGTTTTGGTAGTAAATATGACCGCTGTAGGAACCATATGGATAGATACCGCTCAGGATATTTGCCATGGTGGTTTTACCGGCGCCGTTTTTGTCAAGCAGCAGATGGAACTCTCCGCGGTTCAGGGAGAGGTTGATATTTTCAATGATGGAAATGCCGTTTAAGGACAAACTGATGTCTTCACAGGATAATAAAATATCTTTCATAATCATCTCCATTCCGGGGTGTTAACGCGATGGGCGGATTCCCCCATGTCAGAGCAGTTGACTGAATCTCCCAGACAGCCGTACAGTTACAGGATATTAAAAGTTGCGAACAACTGTATCTGATGCTGGAAATAATATTCCTTAAAGGAATCTGCAACCCGTTCGTTGGTGATCACAGATTCAAACAGGTTGATATCGCCTACCGTGGCATAAGATTCTACATCAAAGCGGTCATAGGGACAGAGGGCGAAGCTTTTTTTTGATACCTTTAGTACATTTTGGGTTAAGAAAGCTTTGTTTAAGGAGGAGACAGAGTATCCCCGCGCCATCGTAATCCCGTCTATATCAAAAAAGGACGTGCTGAAATAGAAGGTTTCGAGGAAATGGTCGGTGGTCTGTCCGTATAATTCCAATGTGGTGGGATTTAAGTTTCCGCCAGTGAGAATGACAGTTGCATTGGGACTGTATAAAGAGCAGTCGTGGGCCGCCATCACATCGGTTGTGACAATCGTCACATTCACTTTGTCTGCCAGATTGCGGGCAACAAAGCGGGAACATGTGCCGGGACCAAGGAATACGACTTCATTGTTCTGAATAAACTGAGCAGCGATTTTGCCAATATTCTGGTACCGTTCTATATTATCTTCCTGAAAAGCAAACAGAGAGACCTCCGTGTGTTTGGACTCATTCAGCACGGCGCCGCCATGTGTACGGGTGAGAAAGTGTTCGTTCTCCAGTTTCTCAAGATCCCTGCGGATGGTTGCTTCTGTCACGTTCAGGGTCTGAGCAAGAGAAATGACGTCAGCCTGTTTGTTCTCTGTCAGAATCTTTTTGATTTCTTCAAGGCGCTTAAGTGGTAACATATGAAAACTCCGGTTTCTTTTTACTATATATAGGAAAGTCTGGCTTATTATCTTGTATTTACGCAATGTGTACTCGCATTTGCATCTTGCGTGTCTGTGGTTGCGCAGTGCACGCTCGAAAAACCTATGGTTTTCCTCGCTCGTGGGCTTCGCCCTATACAGACATAATCTGAAAAAATTGTCAGCAAGCTGCCATTTTTTCATCTTACGTCTGTGCACTGCTCATTGCCTTCGCGTACATTATAGCATAGTATTACATTTTTGGGAAAAGAAAAAAACAGAAAAATAAAAAAACAAAAATATAAACAAAAAACGAAAAATAAAATCGTATAAAAATTACAAAAAAACACAAAAACAAACGAAAATATTGACAAAATAAAAAGAAGCGATAAAATATAAACATATTCAAACACAAACGAATAAAAACGAACAGAAAGGAGGAAGCGGGAAAGTGGATCAGAATGTAGTGCTGAGAGCAGAGAATATAGAGAAGCATTTCACCGGTACATATGCGTTGAAGGGTGTGACAGTGGAACTGAAAAAGGGAGAAATCCATGCACTGGTTGGAGAGAATGGTGCGGGCAAATCGACCCTTATGAATATTATATCAGGCGTTTTTCCGGCTGACGGAGGCAGTATTTATCTGGATGGCGAGCAGGTTCATTTTCGCAATCCCAATGACGCGCAGATGTCGGGGATTGGGTTTGTGCATCAGGAGTTGGCGTTGTGTCAGGATTTGTCGGTGGGAAATAATATTTTTATCGGACATCTTCCCACCACGAAAGGCATGGTGGATAACGAGAGCCTGAACCGGGAGTCCAGAAGCATACTGGATCAGTTCGGCGAGAGCGGCAAGAGCATCGCTCCGGAAGAACTGGTCAGTTCCTTGAGCGTTGCCAAGCAGCAGATGGTGGAAATCGCCAAGGCCTTATCTTCGGATTGCAAAGTGCTGATTTTTGATGAGCCTACTTCCAGTTTGAATGAAGGGGAGGCAAAAGGCCTGTTTAAGGTGATACGCAGACTGGCTGATCAGGGAATCGGTATTTTCTATATCAGTCATAAAATGGAGGAAATTTTTCATATCTGCGATACGATCACGATTATGCGGGATGGCTGTAAGATAGAGACACTGCCTGTGAAAGATACGAATGCAGAACATGTAGTATCCAACATGGTAGGCAGGGAATTAGAGAATCTGTATCCCCGAAAGAGTAAGGAACGTGGGCGGGAGATACTGCGGGTTGAGGGACTTACCAGAAAACCTGTTTTTGAGAATGTGAGCTTTACCACTTATCAGGGAGAGATTCTTGGACTGTGCGGACTTGTGGGAGCTGGACGAACAGAGATTGCAAGGTGTATCTGCGGCATAGATAAAAGACAGGCGGGGGATATTTATGTAGAAGGACAAAAACTGCCGATTCCAAACTGCAAGGAAGCGGCGAAGGCCGGTATCTGCTATTTGACAGAGGACCGTAAGAAAGACGGATTATTCCTGGAAATGTCCCTGGTTGAAAATATGATCGCACCGCAGATAGATGCCTTTTCCCATTATGGGCTGGTCAGTAACAGGGCGGCGGAATTAGAGACACAGAAGTATAAGGAAATGTTGAATGTAAAATATGCATCGCCATTTCAGAACATTGGAAGCCTGTCCGGCGGAAATCAGCAGAAACTGATGTTGGCAAAGCTTCTTGCCATGAAACCGAAGGTACTTATATTAGATGAGCCCACAAGGGGAATCGATGTAGGCGCGAAAGCGGAGATTCATCAGCTTTTAAGGAAATTGAGTGATGAGGGTATCAGCATCATTGTCATTTCTTCGGAGATGCCGGAGACAGTCGGCGTCTGTGACCGGGTAGTGGTCATCAACCTGGGCAGGGTCATCGGAGAAATCGAAGGGATGCAGCTTACACAGGAAAAGATTGTTGCGACAATCTCTGAATTCAGTGAAGGACAAAAGGAGGAGTCATATGAAAAGCAAGTCGGATAGTAAAGGAGGAAGCAGCCAGGTATCCGCATGGAAAAAGATACGTTCCATGAAAGAATTTTCAGTTCTTGTGATATTACTGGTCTTGATTGTATTTATTTCGATTATGTCGCCGGCATTTCTTACGGTGACAAACTTACGGACCACGGCAATTGGATTTTCCTGTAATGCTATCATTGCCATAGCGATGACGCTTGCTCTGGTCAGCGGCGGGTTTGACTTGTCGGTTGGCTCTGTGCTGGGACTGAGTGCAGTCAGTGTGGTGGTGCTCACCAACAATGGGGTCAGTATATGGCTGGCTTGTCTGGTGGGAATCCTGGTGGGAATCGTCTGCGGCGGGTTAAACGGCGTGCTGATCGGTTATCTGAACCTGAATGCCTTTATCACCACCCTGGGTGTACAGCAGATGGCGAGAGGAATTGTGTATGTTTTGACGAATGGCGGTTCCATAGGTCTGCAGGATGCACCCGGCGTGGAAGCTTTCCGATATGTGGGATCCGGGTCGGTGGGTAATATTCCGGTACTTGTGATTGTGTGTCTGGTATTTGTGATCATAGGCGATATTCTGGTACGCAGGTCCGGGCTTGCAAGGAATGTATTTTTTGTGGGAAGCAATGAAAAGACGGCTATGTTGTCCGGTATCAATACGAGGCTGGTCAAGACGATGGTATATGTTCTGACAGGAGCTCTTTCGGGAATCGCGGGCGTTTTAACTGCTTCCCGGTTTGGAACAGCCACATCCAGTACTGGTTCCGGGGTGGAAATGACAGTTATTTCAGCGGCGGTAATCGGCGGAGTCAGCCTTGCCGGAGGTAAGGGCACGGTGGCGGGAGCCGTTTTGGGTGTGGTCATGATGAGTGTGATCAGCAATATACTTGTTATCTTAAATGTCTCTGTTCATTGGCAGAACTTTATTACAGGTGCGATTCTGATTCTGGCAATCATATTTGATGTGCTCAGCAACCGCAAAAAGAATTAATCATTTACAGTGACAAATGCAAAGGAGGAAGAAGAACATGAAAAGAAAAGTATTGGGAGTGTTACTCAGTGTTGCCATGGTGGCATCTGTGCTTGCAGGCTGCGGTGGTAGTGGAACACAGGAACAGCCTGCAGCGCCTGAGGCAGCAGCCGCAGAGAACGGACAGGCAGCAGCCGCAGAGACGACAGAACCTGCGGCAGAAGGAAATACCGAGACGGCGGCAGCAGCAAGCGGGTTGGCGGCACATCCGGATCAGACCTATTATATGGTGACTTTCCTGTCAGGATACTCATTCTGGACGGAGTGCTGGAGAGGATTCCAGGATGCGGCTGCTCTTTTGGGGGTAGAGGCTAAATACGGCGGTACCACAGAATATGATGTAAACTCGGCGGTTACATCTTTAGAGCAGATTATTGCTTTAAAGCCCACAGGCATGGCAGTTACGGCTATGGATGCAGATGCCTATAAGGACCCGATCAACAATGCCATTGCTTCTGGTATTCCGATTGTAACCTTCGATTCCGATTCTCCGGACAGCGACAGGACAACTTTCATCGGCACATCTAACTATGATGCGGGTGTGACAGCGGCAGATTATATCGGTGAGAAGCTGGGCGGCAAGGGCAGAGTGGCTTGTCTGACCAGAACAGGGCAGTCCAATATCAATGAGCGGATTCAGGGATTCACGGAAAGACTGGCAGCAAAATATCCGGATATTGAGATGGTTCAGGTGGTAGATGCAGGCAGCGATGAGAACGAGGCAGCAGCTAATTTGTCCAGCCTTCTGGCTACAGACAGCGATATTGACTATATCTTCGCGGCATTGCAGCAGGCGGTTCTTGGGACAGAGACATCCTTGTCAGAAGCGGGCCTGACAGGCAAGATTAAGGTAGTGGGATTTGATACAGATACCACAACCCTTGATTCTATCAAGTCTGGTTCTGTGGAAGCGACACTTTCTCAGTCACCCTATGCAGAGGGATTTTGGAGCATGATCTATGTTTATATGCTTTGCAATCAGGAAAACATCAAATCTGCAGACGACTGGTATGCGAAAGGATTCCCGTCTCTTCCGGCGACCTGTGATTCCGGCTGTGCAGTTGTAACGGCTGAGAATGCGGATATGTATTATATCAGCGAGTAAACTTATGCAGGGGCTTTAAGAGTCTGTGATGTGAAATTATGGAGGTTGGTGTGATGGCAGACGCAAATTTGATATTTGCGTCGCCCGTCGCATAAACACTTCGGAATGGAGATTAGTATGGCAAAAAAATATATTGCATCAGCAAATATTGATGAGGTTACGATTGGTGATGGTCTGTTTGGGCGTGTGTCCAGGCTGGTAAAGGAGCAGGTGCTCCCTTACCAGTGGGATATTTTAACGGATACGGCCAAAGATGCCGTTCCCGACCACAGCATCGAAAATTTCAGCGTGGCGGAAGGAAACGACGAGGGGTATCCGAGTCACTGCCTTGCAAATTTTAAGATAGCGGCAGGCGATGAGCAGGGTGATTTCTATGGGATGGTATTTCAGGACAGTGATCTGGCAAAGTGGCTGGAGGCGGTGTCCTACCGGCTGATGAGTGATCCGGATGCAGAACTGGAAAAAACAGTGGATGATATCATCAGTCTGATTGGCAGGGCCCAGCAGGCAGATGGTTATCTCAATACCTATTTTACGATCAGGGAACCGGAGAATCGTTTTACGAATCTGTGTGAGTGCCACGAAATGTATTGTGCCGGACATATGATGGAAGCGGCCGCAGCTTATTATAAAGCTACCGGGAAAGACAGTCTGCTGAAGATTATGTGCAGGATGGCAGATCTGATTGATGCCAATTTCGGTCCGGAAGAAAATAAGCGGCACGGCTACCCGGGGCATGAAGAGATTGAACTTGCTCTTGTGAAAATGTATCAGGCTACCGGAGAACTTAAATATCTGAATCTGGCCAAGTATTTTATCGACGAGAGAGGAAAGAAGCCTTACTATTTTGACATCGAGTTTGAACAGCGAGGCAGGGCATCACACTTTTCTTATCTCTATCCGCCCTATGGGATGTACAGTAATGGTCCTAAATATGCCCAGTACCATCTGCCCATCCGGGAACAGAAGACTTTCGAGGGGCATTCGGTACGCTGTATGTACATGGCCAGCGGCGCTGTGGATGTGGCCCGGCTGACGGGTGATGAGGAATTGCTGGACGCCTGCAGGGGACTGTATGAAAATATGGTGCAGCGCAGAATGTATCTGACGGGCGGAATCGGTTCGACGCCGAAAGCGGAAATGTTTACATCGGATTATGACCTTCCCAACGATATGGTATACGGTGAGACCTGTGCTTCGGTAGGGATGATGTTCTTTATGAAACGTCTGCTCGAAGTAGAACAGAAGGGCGATTATGCAGATACGATGGAACGTGCACTTCTGAATACCTGCCTGGCAGGAATGTCCTTAGATGGCAAGAGTTTCTTCTATGTGAATCCATTGGAGGTGGATCCGGTGGTGAGCCGGGAGAATCCGGACAGAGCCCATGTGCTTCCTGTGCGTCCGGCCTGGTTTGGATGTGCCTGCTGTCCGCCTAATTTAAGCAGGATGATCACATCCCTGCCGGAATACATATACACAATATGCGATAACGATATCTATGTAAATCTGTATATGGAGAATCAGGCAACCTTAAAACTCAAGGATCAGGAAGTCAAATTAGACACCCGGACAGCATATCCTCATGAGGGAACGGTGCAGTTTACGGTTCAGACAGCGGGAGATTACGGTATCTGCTTAAGAATCCCAGCCTGGAGCAGCAAGGACTGGACTGTCCGGGTTAACCATGTGGATGTGAAAGGCAGTGTGCAGGATGGATATCTGCATCTTGACCGTCGCTGGAAGAGCGGTGATGTGATAATGCTTACGCTTGACTTTACACCCAGGAGAGTTTATGCGAATCCCAGAGTATCCAAGGATGTGGGCAAGGTGGCGATTCAAAGAGGGCCCCTTGTATACTGTCTGGAGGGAGTCGATAACGGAGAGGGATTACAGCGCATCTATCTTCCGAAAGAAGCTGAACTTAAGACTAAGTACCAGCCGGAGAAACTGGGCGGTATCTATGAGGTCAGGGCGCCCGGCCTGCGGTTGATGGACATGGAAGACGAAACCGCCTTATATGCATCGGATGTGGAGTGGAACTATCAGACCACCGAGCTGACATTCATCCCTTATTATACATGGGCCAACCGTGGAGAGAATGAGATGACAGTCTGGGTGCATGAGAGGAACATGTAATGCAATATCTTAAAAAGTGAAAACAAAGGTGACACAGAAACGGAGGTAAGTATGGCATTTAAAGTAGAAGGCAATAAACTGATTTATCGCAATGACAGTGAAATTCTGCAGCTGGAGCCATGGGGTAAAAACAGTCTGAGAATCCGCGGGACGAAGACAGCGGCGATATCACAGGAGACCTGGGCACTGCTGGAGCCGGAAGCGTGTGAGGCACAGATTCAGGTAGACGGTAAGACGGCAAGCATCACCAATGGTAAGATCAGGGCCGAATTTAATCAGTTCGGATGGCTGACATATTATAATCAGAAAGGGGAAGTGCTCTTAGAAGAGAGATGGAGAGTCAATAACGGCGGTGATAAGACGAGCCCCCTGGCAATCTGCGGCAGAGAGTACAAGCCTATAATCGGTTCCAGTGATTATAAGATTACCCTGCGCTTCGAGGGACAGGACGGAGAGAAGATATTTGGTCTGGGTCAAAGACAGGAGAAGCAGTTAAATATGAAGGGCTGCTGTCTGGAACTGGCACAGCGTAACAGTCAGGCCAGCATTCCCTTTGCACTCTCTAACCGTGGGTATGGTTTTCTGTGGAACAATCCGGCTATTGGCCGTGTGACCTTTGCCAATAATCTCACAGAGTGGATTGCAGAATGTTCCGAACATATGGATCTTTGGATTACGGCGGGAGATACGCCGGCAGAGATTGAAGAAGCATATGCGGAGGCTACCGGTAAGGTTCCTATGATGCCTGATTATGCTACAGGATTCTGGCAGTGTAAGCTGCGTTACACCACCCAGGAACAGCTTTTGAACGTGGCAAGAGAATATAAGAAGCGCGGTATTCCGATTTCTGTAATTGTCTGTGATTTCTTCCATTGGACCAACCAGGGAGACTGGCAGTTTGATCCAAAGTTCTGGCCGGATCCTCAGGCGATGGTGGATGAGCTTAAGAGCATGGGAATCGAACTGATGGTATCCATCTGGCCCACAGTGGATGTGAACAGCGAAAACTATGATGAAATGAAAGAGCTGGGGCTCTTGGTACGCTCGGAGAGAGCCAATGCCGTGCAGATGCAGTTCATGGGGAATGAATATCTCTACGATGCTTTTAACCCGGAGGCCAGAGAGTATGTTTGGAATAAGGCCAAAGAGCATTATTATAAATACGGCATTAAGATTTTCTGGCTGGATGAGGCAGAGCCGGATTATATGTTCCACTATGACTTTGACAGTTTCCGATATCATAAAGGGCCGGCCATGAAAGTTTCCAATTTCTATCCGGTAGAGTATGCGAAGACCTTTTATGAGGGGATGCAGAAAGAGGGACAGGAAAATATCTTAAATCTGCTGCGGTGTGTATGGGCAGGCAGTCAGCGTTACGGCGCGCTTCTGTGGTCCGGTGATACCCACTCCACCTTTGACTTTTTGCAGTACCAGATGGCTGCCGGACTGAATGTAGGACTTTCGGGGATTCCCTGGTGGACCACGGATATTGGCGGATTTACCGGCGGCGACATCCATGATCCCAAGTTCCATGAACTGTTGATTCGTTGGTTCCAGTTCGGACTGTTCTGTCCTGTGACAAGACTGCACGGTTTCCGCGATCCCATTGATTTTACAATTTCCAATGCGGCCAGGATGTGGAATCAGCCATTTGGAAGCGGCGCAGAGAACGAACTCTATTCTTATGGTGAGGATGTCTATAAGATTCTGAAAGGATTGGTGGACACACGTGAGACGCTGCGTCCCTACGTGACCGAGCAGATGGTGAAAGCCCATGAAAAAGGTACCCCGGTTATCAGGCCTCTGTTCTATGACAATCCGGAAGACGAGACCTGTTGGGATATCAATGATGAGTATATGTTTGGTCCCGATATTCTGGTTGCGCCCGTGCTTTATGAAGGGATGCGGGAGCGTGATGTGTATCTTCCCGCCGGAAGGACCTGGAAAGAGGTGCAGACCGGTAAAGTATATGAAGGCGGGGTGACTGTAAGATGCGAGGCGCCGCTTGCAGTGATTCCGGTATTTACCACAAATGATTCTGACTTTGCGTTTGTGGAGTAGGTTGTCCTGCATAGGGAGGAGGCAGTGACTTGTGTGAGTTGCTGCCTTCTTTTCCTTGCGCAGGCAATGGGGCGTCAGATTGCAAATAAGCAGCGGGAGGTTTTGCCCTTGTTATCATCCCCTATTGCGCTTTAAAATCTCAAAATGAATTTAATAGTTCCTTACTTGCTCCCAGTGCCATTAACCTTCCTTTCCACACATTTTTAACTATGTCGTCTGCGGCAGGAGCAGCCACCTCATAGGCTTTGTTAACTGCGGCAGCTTTGTCACGTCCAAGACTGTGATAAGGCATAATTTCGATACCTGACAGATTTGGGTATTGCTTTTCCATGTCGCAGATCGCACGAAAATGGTCTTCCGTGTCATTATATCCGGGAATGATAGGGCAGCGGAGAATGATTGCCTGCCCGCAGGAATAAAGATATCGGAAGTTTTCTAATATGATATGGTTGTCAACACCTGTAAATTGTCTGTGCAATTCCGGTGAGGTGACTTTATAGTCAAAGAGAAATAAGTCTGTATACGGCAGGATACCGTCTATTTTTTCACGGGTGGTAAAGCCGCTTGTTTCTATGCAGGTATGGATGCTTTCTGCATTTGCATACTGCAGCAGTTCTTTTAGAAAAATGTATTGTGAAAAGGGCTCTCCGCCGGATACGGTCAGCCCGCCGCCAGCAGCTTCAAAGTAAGGAATGTCTTTTCTCAGGATATCCATGACTTCTTTGATCTGGTAGGTTTTTCCGATTAGTTTTAAGGCGCTAACAGGGCAGACTTTGGTACATTTACTGCAGGATTTACAGTTTTGATAAAGGACTTTGTGAGTGCGTGCGGATAATTTGTGTACGTCGGAGCAAACTTCTGCGCAGTTTCCACAGCGTACGCACTTTTCCGCGTAAAATGCCAATTCAGGGAGAGGCTTTTGTGATTCGGGATTATGGCACCATTTGCATGACAGCGGACAGCCTTTCAGGAATACAGTTGTACGGATGCCGGGGCCGTCATACATAGAGCAGCGTTCTATGTCAAATATCATACCAGTCTTTAAATCATTCATCACGAAAGCCCTCCTCATATGGCATTCTTATTTTAGTAAGTATTACGGCTCAAAAGTTCTTTTTGATCATTTTTAGATAATTCTACAAAACGTGCACTGAATCCCCCCACACGGACAATCAGATTCTGATATTTTTCGGGTGCTTCCATGGCGCGTTCCAGATCGCCACGGTTCAATACGGTGATCATAGACTGTGCGCCGCCGCTTTTGAAATAAGCAGCTAAAAGCCCTTTTGTTTTGGGCAGCAGCCGGGTGAACATCTCTTTGCTAAAGCGCATATTCTGAACGGAACCGGCATGTAAAGCCGGAGTCAGCTTTACCAGAGAATTTAACATTGCCGTGATACCGTTGGTATCCATACCGCCGGTGGGATTGTTTGCATTGGCCATATAGGTATAGCCGGAGCGTCCGTCGGCAGAGGCACCGGTAGTCATACCGAATGTGGTATTCATGTGATTATTGATCACCACCATAAGGTAGGAATGCAGATTGGCTTTTTGGGCGCTGTTGCGGATAATGTTGCTGATGTCCTCGTGAAAACGGATTGCCATGGAATCTGCGGTGTCATCGTCATTTCCGTATTTGGGCGCAGCCAAGAGCAGGGTTTGTATCTCTTCATAGCCTTTAAAATTATGTTTCAGTGCTTCTGCCATGGTATGCGGTGAAATCCGTTTTTCGTCGTATACATATTTTTTGATGGCAGTCAGACTGTCAGCGGTATTGGTATTGCCATATCCCTCAAGGGTTCCCTCTAAATAACGCACCCCGCCGGCAAATACCGGTTTACCGCGTTTCAGGCAGTCATCAAACAGGACGCTGAAAAAAAGATACGGAGCATCGGCGGCGCATACATCATATTCCTGTCGTTCCTGCAGAGCCAAAAGTTCAATGATATGCTGCATTTTAGACAGGTACGCTGTATAAAAACTTTCAAAGTCAGAACACTCTTCTAAATAATTTTTCTCACCTTCATAAATCATCGTATTGAGACCCTGTAAAAAGTTGATTGCACCGCTTGGTGTGCCGAAACTTTTGTTATAGATGACATATTCACCGCAGCCAAAGGGAACATACTCCTGGGCGACTTCCCGGGGAAGGTTAAATGCATTTGCAACTGCCGGAATATTTACATCATCATTATAGAGTATAGGGAATGTAGTTCCTTCTCCAATGACTTCCAGCGCCTTTTGGTATAGAGCTTCATTCATGCTTGAGTAACATCGGAGGGTGAGCTGAGGAAGGATATCCTTGGTGCGGCGGGAGGTTTCCATGGCTGCGAAGGCGAAGCGGTCTGCATCTTCCGGATTCTTTCGGTCTTTACCACCCAGGATAATGCGGCCATCAAATATATTATTGCGTTCAATAATCAACTTCCACAGACTTGTCAAAAGAGATAAACTGAATGCCTCACTCATGTTCCCGGCATCCAGATCGCGGGCATAATAAGTTCCGAGATATTCATCCATCCTGCCGTAATTGTAGGTGCCGGAAAGCAGGTAGAATAAATAACTCAGCTGCGCGGCCTGCCAGAAAGATTTCGGTGCTTGGTAGGCAATTTCTTCCAGATTATCTGCCATGTGTGATAATTCCCAAAGACGTTGTGTGTCTTTGCAAAGTGCGCTTTTGGCTAATATTTCTTTGCGATAACGAAGACAGATTGTCTGCAGTGTCTGCATGATAGATTTGACGCTATCATAGAAATCAGGATTTGCAAAACGAAGTTCCTCTGCTTCTTTGATGATTCCACATATGCCTTTGTTCAGCAGCTTTGAAGGATCCATCTGCGCGCCGCTCATTCTGTAAAGGGGCCAGCCAATACCGGATTCTATCTCAAAATTACCGTGACTTAGCAGTTTTTTCTGATCGGGGGTATACTGCGCATGTATCTTTTCATCCGTGGTTTTTCCTTTCCAGAATTGGATCAGGTAATCAACAGCAAGAAGTTCCTCTTCGGAAAGGGTGGTATCTTCTTTTAAGGTTAGCAAGGATGGAACATCGCAGTAGTAACCAACTGTTCCGTAAGAATTTTGTGCCCAAAATCCGATGGGAAGTTCCGCTTTACGTCCGGCAAATAAGTCCTGCGGACGTATCGGCAGCATGAGATAAGAGAACTGCACTTCAAGGCAGCGTGCCTCGCGCAGATAAATATTATCGCTGTTTTCATCGTATGTTTTTGTGAAATTCATCATATGTTGGATTTTTTCGGAATTTGTATACATGGATGAAATCCTCCTTCTGTATTTGTGGTGAGTTGCTTTAATAATATATTATATATTGATGCTTGTCCTATAGTAATAAGACAATACATGTGCTATATTGATATATATGGCTTTGGTTTTGGGAATCATTTACTTGGCATGAGCAGAGGAAGCGTAAAGGATATTTATAGACAGGAGATGTTTGGCGTGAGAGTAAAATTAGAAGCAGAAAATATATTCCATGGAATGGGGTTTCATATCGGGGAGACGGTTTTAAAGGACGGGATGATGACTTACATGCATACCCACGATTTTTTTGAGCTGTTTCTCATAGAAGAGGGGGAAGTCCGGCACTATATAAATGGCGGACAGAGCGTAATGAGAAAAGGCGATATTTATTTTGTCAGGCCGGAAGATGAACATTGCTTTCAAAGGGGAAATTGTAAGAAGGCGCAGTTTGTAAATATGGCTTTTTCCGATACTATCTTTCAAAAGGCAGAAGAAATGGCCAATCTCTGCTTCGATACGAAGAGAAACGCCGACAGAATGGAAATACACTTACCACCCAGAATGGAACTTGCCGTTCAGTCAAAAATGGCATTTCTGGCAAGGGATAAAACAAGTCTTACTTTGCTGACCAGACAGGATTTGGTGATCAGTATTTTATTGGATTGTCTTTTAATCTTGCATAGCCAGGAAAATTATGAAGAGAGTGTTCCGGAATGGTTGCAAAAGGCGTGTCAAAGAATGAGACAGAATCAGAACTATTTGAACGGCTTGGAAACTTTCATAGAAATAGCCGGCAAAAGTCAGGAGCATTTGACCCGTTGTATGAAAAAATATTATCATGTAACGCCAACAGAATACATTAACCGGATCCGGTTGGAGCAGACCACGATTCTTCTTGAAACAACGGACGATTCTATCCTGGATATTATGCTGGAATGTGGATTCAATAATGTATCTCATTTCAACCAGTTGTTTAAGAAGAATTATGGACTGACACCAAGCAGGTATCGTGCGTTGAATCATTCAGTGATCAATCCGGCATAGTGTCTTTCAGACACTTATTGCGGTATTCTTTGGCACTGCATCCGCAAAGCTTATTAAAGTAAGTGGCAAAATATTTATATTCTTTGTAGCCAACTTTTTCTGCAATTTCATAGTATTTCATGTTTGTGGATGCAATCAGCTCTTTGGCTTTCTCTATACGGACGCGGTGTATATATTCTTTGAAAGAGTAACCGGTCTCTGACTTAAAAACCCGGCTGAGATAACCTGCTGAGAGTGAGATCGCCTGCGCCACATCATTAAGCATAATGTCTTCATCATAGTGCAGATTGATATACGACAGGGCATCTACAATCCAGGGCATCTGTGCCTTGAAAGAAAGGTTTGGTATGATCAGGCTTTCCAGATATTGCATGATTTCATCGGGGGTTTCCAATTCATACAGGTAAGAGATGGCCGAGGATGCGTCGATATCTTCCGAACGAATGGAGGATATGAGCAGAATCAGTCGTCTGACGGAATCAAGGAATACACTCTTTGAGACAGGGGCATTTCTACAGAAATCATAATACTGTCCCAGTGCATCTTCAATGGCCTTGTTGTTGCCGGATAGAAGGGCACAGATGATTTCCTTCTCCTGTTCCGGAAATTTGTCATCCTCTGTTTTTTGTAAGGTGTAAGCAGGTGTGATGATGGTATAATCCTGTTCTGTATTCCAGAAGCAATAATCAAGACAGTTGTTGATGGTTGTGTAAGCTATCGGAAATTCCCCAATGGTTTCGAGACCATTGATGATTACAAGCTGGTTGGAAGAGAAATAGGGTTTGATCTCCGGAAGAAGCTGGTCTATGCTCTCGCCGGAAATCCCATCTTTGTCGGTGTTTAACAGCATGACGAGTTTGGAGTCTTCCATAAAAAGTGCAAATGGCCGGTATTTGGCAAAGGTTACTTTAAAGGCATTGATAGACTGCCAGTCATCTGATGAGGGACACTTAACTGCCAAGATCGCATAATATGGGCCTGTCAGATCAAATTGTTCCTTTTGAATCTTGGCTTGAAAATCCGAAAGAGACATCTGGTTTGTGAGATAGCGCATTACCATAGTGGATTTGATAAGCTGCTGGTTCTCATTGTAAAGGCTGTGCAGGTGGGTATAGTCTTTTAAAGTTTCCCGGCTGAGTTCAATCTCTTTACAGACAGCAAGTACATTGTCTAAGATATCAGAACAGCTGGCGTTTTTCAGAACGAAGCGGCTGACCTTTGTTTCAATAGCAGAGGTCAGGTTTTCTGTACTGCCGTATGCGGACAGAATGATGATTTTGGTCTGCGGCAGCAGGAGATGAACTTGTTTGGCAAGTTCGAGTCCGGTCAGTACAGGCATCTGAATATCGGCCAGGATAATATCCGGTTCCAGTTGGAGCGCCAGCTGCAGAGCTTCCTTTCCATTGGACGCTTCACCAACTACTTCAATATTATGTTCCTGCCATGCGATAGCAGTGCGGATTCCTTTTCGGATGAAATGTTCATCATCAGCAATTAATAGTTTTATCATGAGGGTCACCAAAGATGGGCTGTTGGATTTCAAAAATGTTATAAGCATCCTCGATCATATATTTGAGCCCATATTCATCTCCATATTTTAATTTTAATCTCCGGTCAATATTCTTGAGGGCAAATCCTTTCTGTTCTGCGTTGGGAGAGTCCAGTAAAGTCGGTATCAGTTCCAAATCTATTGGAGTGCCTGTATTCATAACGCGGTAAACCAGACAGTGTTCCTGCCGGTATATTTTAACGATTATCATTTCTTCGGCACAGTCTTTTAAACCGTGGATAAGAGCATTTTCCACAAGCGGCTGCAGTAAGAAGCGGAGAATATTTTCCTGCTGGAAATCGTCCTTGTATTGCAGTTTAAAACTGACACTGTCTCCATATCGGATTTGCTGTATTGCCACATAATGATTTAAATGCTCCAGTTCTTCGGCAAGTGTGCACGTGTTACTGCCATTTGGTGTAAAGGTCAATCGTAGGAGCGAAGACATGTTCGATACGATATGTCCGATGCCTTCCGTATCTCCTGTCTTGGACATCCAGTAGATTGTATCCATTGTATTGTACAGGAAATGCGGATTGATCTGTGATTGTAAAGCCAGCAACTGTGACTGCTTTAATTCGATTTCCTGCATATAAACCTGCCGATAAAGATATTCTAACCGTTCACCCATTTTATTAAACTGTGTTGCCAACATGGCGATTTCATCGTGTCCATGAACAGCAGCTCTTACGGAGAAGTTTTCGTTGGAAATAGAATCCATTTTATGACTTAATTCCTGAATCGGACGTACGATCCGATTGGAAAAAATCAATGCCAGCAGCGCGAAAAAGAATGCGGTGAGCAGAGCTGTCACAGTTAAAATATTAGTAAGTGTGATTTTAGTAGAAGCAAGCATGCCTGACACATGAATACTTCCAATCAGGTAAGGCGTATTTTTGATTTTATATGCAGAAATAAAATATTGATTATCTAAAACTGTATTCATTCGGCTTTCAGCCAGCTGCTGCAATGTTGCAAAAGGATATTGACTTAAAACAGTATCATAATTCGAATCACTGTTAGTCGAAAGAAGTATGTCACTTTCAGAATCCATGATAAAATAATAGGAATTTTTATCCATCATGGAATTTTGGATATTGTTACGCAGTTCCAGGCTGCTGATAGAAACGTGGATATAACCAAGCGGAACTTGCAGATTTGTTTTCGATTTCATCAGGCGTGTGATGGAAAACTGGGGTGTTGCTTTATTTGTTTTATATTCCCAGTAGCATTTCCCGTTCAGACGTGTGGCTTCTTCTATCTGCTGTTCGGTGATGTGACCGCTTGTCAGGTAATTAGAATGGGTGTCTATTTGATTCCCATCCTTTTTTTGTATTACAACACCTCGGTTGCCGCCAAATACATAGGGAGACGAGTTCAATATAGTATTTGCCTGCGTTGTAATTTCAACAAAGTTTTCGCTATCGGACGAAGTAATCAGATATTTATACAAATTGCTTTCCAGCAGCGGATACATGGTCAGATCGAGTGACTCGGAAAAATAGTTTTCAGCGATGGAGGCGATACTTCTAATATCATTGCTATAGATGCTCGTCAGGTTTTCATCGGCTTTTCTATTGAAGATAACCGTAGCAACAGAATAGATGATGATTACTGGAAGCGTTACAAAACAGACAAATAGAAATAATAATTGCTTTCGCATAGGGTCTGCCTACTTTCTTGATAAAATTTCAAATGTAAATATTAGTTTATGAAGAAACGGTAAATTTGAAACACATTGAATGCATTATACAACAAAAATTACCAGAAAAATAGAGACGTCCAAATAAAGTTGATAAAAAGTAACAGATTAAGAATAACAGGTAAAAAACAGAGGATATTTATCAAAAAAAAGGATGTTTAGATGAACTGATATTGCAGATAAACAAAAAGTATACTGTTTCAGGATAAAAGAGGACATGAAATCAGGTTTTTAAAAAAATAGAGAAAAACTATAATAAGGCTATCAACAAAATACAAGGAGGAGCAATCATGAAAAAGAAGTTAGTGGCAGTATTGATGTCATCCGCACTTGCGTTGTCTCTTGCAGCGTGCGGCGGTGGGGAAGCAGCGAGTACAGAAAGTAACAAAGAACAGCAGACACAGCCTGCAGATCAACAGGCAGAGAAGCAGACGGAGGAAAAAGCAGACGGCGAGCAGGTGGAGATCACTATTACGCACTTCAATATTGAGGAACAGCGTGAGCAGACAGCGGACTATGATGGATTCTACACGATGCTGGAAGCATGGCAGGAGGAGCACCCCGACGTAAAGATTACGCAGTCTGTTTTATCAACGGCAGATTATGAGACGAAGATTCAGGCCCAGGCAGCTGTCGGTGATATGCCGGATTTATTCTGTGTAAAAGGTTCCTGGTTTAAAAATTTTGTGTCCAGTGACCTGCTTACACCGATGTCAGGGGCTATCGATGCATATGAACATAAAGATGCGTTCCGGGAAGGCGTTTTTGATGCGGCAACTGTTGGCGATGAAATTTATGGTATCCCGATTCAGTTCTCTGTATCTTCCTTAGTATACTACAACGCAGCTATGTGGGAAGAGATTGGGTACTCTGAATTTCCTGCTACTTGGGAAGAAATCTATGATGCTGTAGACAAATTTAACGAAAAGGGAATCACTCCGTTTTCCTTAGGCAATCTTGATAAATGGCCGGCAGAATCCTGTATTCTTTCCGCTTTAGGTGACAGATATACGGGTAATGAATGGACCAACAATATTATTGCAAATAACGGACAGTCTGCTTTTACAGACCCTGAATTTGTAAGTGCTCTGGAGCATCTCCAAAATATGGCCCAGGCAGGCGTATTTAATGCTGACTTTAACACATCCGGAACCGGGCCGGCAGCAGAACTTTACAACCAGGGCCAGGCGGCAGCAACGATCAACGGTTTCTGGAATCTGGCAAACATAAATGCAAATGCAACAGATGAAGTAAAGGCAAACACGAAGATTGCAATTCTTCCGCCAGTAGAAGGCGGTAAGGGAGAGGCTGGCAGCACATCTGGCGGATGCGGCTGGTATATGGGAATGGCGCCTCAGGAAGATCCTGAAAAGGCAGCTCTCGTGGAGAATCTGTTAATGCATCTTGGCGGTTATGAGTATTCCGTATTCCTTACTGAGAAATACGGACTTGTAGCACCAAGCGTAGTAGAAGGTGTAGATGTATCCGCATTTCCGCCTGCTACACAGGAATATATCAAGTTAATGCAGACCGTTCAGCTGACACCGATTTATGATATTTTGATGGATGCATCTGTCATTGAAGTTATGAATTCCGATGTACAGGAATTAATGAATGGATCAAAAGATGCACAGACGGTAGCGGAGGAAATTCAGGCGGAGCTGGAGAATGTTGGTAAGTAAGAAGCAGTAAATGAGAAGCAGTAAGTAAGGGCGTCACAATAAGCCTTTGGTAAAGCATATGGCTTTTGGGGCGCCCTTTATGGAGGATAGTATCATGAAAAATCGTTTAACCCCAGGCCCGGTAACATTCGCCCTCTACATACTTCCATCATTTTTGCTGTATACATTTGTTGTATTCGTACCGATTCTGGTAGCAGCATATTATGGCTTTTTTAATTGGTCGGGAGGTACGACAAAAGAGTTTATAGGGTTTGAAAATTATGTGACATTAATGACGGATCAACGATTCTGGAAGGCGCTCGGTAACAATCTGTTTTTGATTGTTTTCTGTGCGATTGGACAGATTGGACTTGCGTTTATTTTTGCGATGCTTCTGGAATCCAGGGTAGCTAAAATGAAAAGTCTTCATCGGGTTGTGAGTTTCTTCCCCTCTGTCTTAAGTGCGGTTGTCATCGGATTTATCTGGTCGATGATTTATGATTACAACTATGGTCTTATCAATACCCTGTTGAAAACAGCGGGCTTGAAAGATAAAGTACAGCCATGGCTGTCCAATGATAAGATTGTCGTTTTGCTGGTGACGATTCCTTTGATCTGGCAGTATGTGGGGTATTATCTGATCATTATCGTATCCTCGATTGCGAGCGTTGACACTTCGATTTTTGAGATGGCTGAGATTGATGGGGCGACAGGATGGAAGAAGGCGATTTACATTACACTTCCACTGATTAAGAATACAATCACCGTATGTATTACCTTGTGCATTGCCGGAAATATGAAAGCATTTGACCATATCTGGACACTGACAGGAGGCGGTCCGGGAACTGCTTCCGAGGTAGTTGCATTATATGCTTATAAAACATCTTTTACTTCTCAGAAAATGGGATATGGAAGTGCGGTATCCATTGGAATACTTGTGATAAGTCTATTGTTTGTGGGTGTGATCAGGTTTGTTATGAATAAAATAACAAAAGAAAAGGAGTAGGGAGATATGAGGAGAAAGAATATTACTGAAAAAACATATCATGGTAATTTGCCCGGGAAAATCATCATAAATCTTGTTTTGGCGATATTTTCAATTACCTGTATCTTCCCGGCTATTTGGCTTTTTTACAGTTCCATGAAGACCAAAAGTGAATTTTTTGAAAATCCAATAGCGCTGCCATCAACGTTTCATTTTGGCAATTACATAAATGTTTTGCAAAAGAGCGATATGCTTTTATGGATGAAAAATACGGCCAGAAATACATTTTTATCATTGGTGCTCATTTTATTGATCGGATTTGTGGTGGGCTATTTTGTTGCCCGGTTTGATTTTAAAGGAAGGAAGCTGTTGTATTCCTATTTCTTATTGGGAATGTTGATTCCGATTCATGCGATTATGATTCCCATGTACATTTTATTTACCAAAACAGGTTTGGGAGACAGCTGGTATACATTGATTTTTCCATATACGGCATTTGGTATTCCGATATCTGTGTTTTTAGTGGAAAGTTATGTTCGGAACGTCCCCAGAGAGTTGGAGGAAGCGGCGGCAATTGACGGCAGCGGGTTTTCCAGAACATTGTTTTCGATTATCCTGCCGGTTTGCAAACCGATTCTGGTAACGATAGGAATTATTCAATTCTTTGCCTTGTGGAACGAATTTACGTATTCACTTATTCTGCTTAGTGATGAAAGACTAAAGACGATATCTGTGGGGCTTACAATCTTTAAAGGACAGTACTCCACGGATTATCCGCAGATGATGTCAGCTATGTTTATGGCTATATTACCGGCAATTGTACTTTATTTTGCATTTTCCAAGCAGATTATCAAGGGCATGGTGGCAGGTGCCGTAAAGGGATAAGGAGGTTAGCTGTCGATATGAATCTGGCAGAAAAGAAAGAAGTATTTGAAAAACAGTGTAAGATATATGAAAAAAGTATTTTGCGATTTGTGGGTGTTGATGGATATGATGTGTATAATACAACAATCCCTTTCTGGTATGAGGGAAAGCAGTATCTGTTCGGCAGGGTGGAAAAGCGCGGTGAGTGGGCCAGATCCTGGGCACGACTCTTTATGAATACTGGTAAGGATGTGTGGACTCTTGTTGCAGATGCACCATGGTATCAGCTGGAAGATCCCTATATCAGTGTGATAGATGGCACTTTGGTGCTGGGCGGGACACATGTGAGGTACAATGCATCAGAAATCCAGACCTACTATGGGTACTTTTATCAGGGGAAGAATTTGTTCGATCTTCGGTATTTTACGACAGGACCGGATTATATGAAGGATATTCGGCTTGTTCCTGTGGCAGATGGGAAAATTGGAGTATTCTCGCGTCCAAGAGACGAGGAGATTATGAAGCGGTACCAGTGTGAGTCTATGATAGGATTTACAATCATTGATAGTCTTGCCGAACTCTCATCGGAAATGATCGCATCAGCGCCCTATATTGAGGGGATATTTGCAGAAGGTGAATGGGGCGGATGTAATCAATGCTATTTGCTGGATACTGGATTGATTGGCGTCATTGGTCATAAATGTTATAAAGAAGATGGCAATAGTATCTATATGAACACAGCCTTTGTTTTTGACTCTGTGACATGCAAAGTCTTGAAAGAAATGATTATTGGAACAAGAAAATGCTATCCGGATGGGCCTGTGAAGGTGCCAACATTAAAGGATTGTGCTTTTACTTCCGGCATTGTGATGAGGAAGGATGGCAAAGCAGATTTATACAGTGGAATCGGGGATTGTCAGGAAGGCCGTATTGTAATTGATTATCCCTTTGCGGGATACGGCAGGATAGAGGACAGACAATGAAGAGAACAATACATATCATTTCGCACACCCATTGGGATAGAGAGTGGTATTTGAGCAGTCAATATGTAAATCGTTGGATACCGATATTTTTTGGAAATTTATTTCGGATGTTGGAAAAGGAACCGGATTATCGATTTGTTTTAGATGGACAGACTTCTATGATTGATGATTGCTGTGTACAGCTTCAGATAGAGGGAAAGCAGGGTATCGATGTGTTTATGGATACCCTGAAAAAATATGTGCAGGAAGGAAGAATCATTGTAGGACCTTATTATCTGCAGCCTGATTGGCAGTTGATCAGCGAGGAAGCTTTGATCAGGAATATGTTGTATGGAAAGGAGATTTCGGAAGCGCTTGGCGGCGGCTCTCAAACGGGTTGGCTGCTTGATAATTTTGGTCAGATTTCACAGACTTCCCAGATTCATGAACAATTTGGCATGAAAGGAATTGTAGTCTGGCGGGGAGTTGGGTTTTCACCAGAGAAGATTCGGTCAGAATTTTGTTGGGAATCTCCCGATGGAACAAAGCTTCCCTGTGTCTATTTATTGAGCAGTTACAGAAATGGGATGCGGTTGGCCTCTTATCCGGAAGAAGTGCAGGGACGTATTATCAATGAAGCAGATAAAATCAGGGATTTTGCGCAGTCAGCTCATGTGCTTTTGATGAATGGATATGATCAGGAGATGGAGCCGGACGATATTCTTCCGTATATCAGGGAGGGACGGGCAGATACCGAGCAATACCAGATATGTCAGAGTACACCGGACGAGTATATGGATGCAGTGATTGATGGCTTAAATGAAACAGAGATTCCCCAGTTGTCGGGTCCCTTGTACAGTGGAAGATATATTTCTGTATTTCCGGGGATTTTATCTTGCCGTATGTATCTGAAAGTGCAAAATGACAGACTGCAGCGAAAACTTGAGGAGGTAATGGAACCGCTTGGCGTTATGGGCGTATTAGCAGGCAATGCGTATCCCCGCTCTAAAGTAAACGAAACATGGAAATTGCTGTTAAAGAACCATCCGCATGACAGTATTTGCGGCGTGAGTGTGGATGATGTGCATACAGATATGGAGATACGGTTTGAAAAGGCAGAGAAGGAAGCGGATATCTGCAGAGATGAAATGCTTCGAAAGCTGACGGCTAAGATTGATACCAGGCAGTTTGCCAAAGCCGAGAAAGTATTCCATGTATTTAACACCACCCTAAAGGAACATAAGAGGCAGGTTTTGTTTCCTATACAGAGTTCTGGAGAACTGCAAATTCGGGATGAAGAAGGCAGGGAGTATCCATGGCAGAAGACAGATGCTGGCGTGATTGCAGAAGTGACAGTTCCTGCATTTGGATTCTGCACATTTGGGATTTATGACAGGCCGGCAGAAACGGCAGAAGTAAAGGATGGAGTGGCAGAGGGATGTCCGATTTTGGAGAATGCGTATATACGTGTTGTATTTGAGAAAAACGGCACCTTTTCCATGACGGATAAGGAAACTGGCAGGGCATATCATAATCTGGGGTATCTGGAAGACTGTGCAGACGGCGGAGACGAGTATAATTATTCGGATGTTCCAGGAGATGTGCCGCGAACAACGTTGGAAGAAGAGGCTGAGATTACGCTTGTGGAAAAGGGAGCTCTGCGTACTGTGGTGAAGGTACAATACCGGTGGAGTCTTCCTGCAAGGCTTACAGCAGACCGTGCAGGGCGGAGCACTGACAAGGAGATCATACCGATTACTGTCTACATCACATTGTTGCAAAACAGCAGAATTTTGCGTTTTCGGACATTGATTCGGAATCGATGCAGAGATCATCGTATCCGTGTGATGTTTCCAACAAAGATTAAGACACAATATTCTTATGCCCAGACCCAGTTTGCTATAACCAGGCATGACATCATTCCAGAAGCATTTGACAATACGGATATGCCGGAGGATGTAAAACGGATTGTGGTAGGTGCAAGGGAGAGCAGCACAGTCACCCAATTTCCCCAGAGAGATTTTGCGGCGGTGACAGACGGACACAATGGTGTATGTGTTTTAAACAGAGGACTGCCCGAATATGAGGTAATGCCGAAAGATACCACCATTGCATTGACATTGTTCCGGTCCGTGGGATGGCTTGCAAGAACAGATCTGCATACGAGAATCGGGGATGCAGGCCCTGAGATTTATACACCGGACGCCCAGTGTCTGCGAGATATGGAATTTCATTATGGAATCAGTCTTTTTGCAGGCGACACTGCAGAGGCAAGGTTGTTAGAGAAAGCTGATGAAATGAACCGTTCTAATCTGGTGGTGAGGACAACCGTTCATGAGGGCAGCCTTCCTCCAAGTGAGTCCTTTTTTCACATGGAAGCAAAAGGTGATATCCGCGTGACGGCGGTAAAAAGAGCACAGGATGGGAAAGGAATCATCCTACGGCTCTTTCATGCGGGAGAACAGGTACAAGAGGTAAAGCTGGTATTTGGCAATTGGGTGAAAAAGATATATGAAACCAACCTTGCAGAATCTGATAAAAAAGAAATCCCGCTTGTGGAAGGAGCTGTGAAGCTGGCTGTTTGTCCCTTTCAGATTGTATCGCTGCGTGTGCTGTCAGAAGAGAAAGTCTGGGAGACATCCTGTCAGGAAGATGTTGTTGTCTGTGACCAGACAGACAGCTATGAGGAATGTGAGGAATTTCATGCTTATGCAATGCCGGAAATTGTGAATAGTCAGGATGTGGAACGGGAACTAAACCGTGCAGAAAAGGCAGAGTCTGAGTATGCAAAACAAAGAGCCGCTTATTTAGCGTTAGAGGGAAAAGAGGGGAGTGCAGAAGAGAAACTTCGACGTGCTGTTTCGAAGCTGAATATGGAGATATGGCACAGGACGGCACTGGAAGCAAGGCTATCTTATGTCTATACGCATAGAAAAAAGCAAGAGCAGGATTGTAGGGCAAAGCGAGAGTCCGGCAGCTCCTTTTCAGAAGAGACAGATGCACAGATCTGCCGGCTGGCAGACGAACTGAATACCGTGCGTGTGGAGAGAAGAGGGGCGGAATACTGGGTAGATTATTTTAAACAATGTAAAAAATAAGAGCGGCAGATTAGAGCAGGCTGAGTTGGAAAAGTGTGGTGCAAGCTGAGAAAGGAGCATGGTTATTAGCATGCGGGATATGTATTTTACATTAGAAAAACTGCAGAAGCGGACAGAGGAGCTAAAAGGTCGAAGATATTTTGGACATCAGGTTATTGCGCCGTTCACTGTAATGGAGGGGGAACTTTCTAAAGATGAAGTATATTGTGGGCTGCCGGAACAGATAGAAGGCAGACAGATAGATATTGGTGATTTTTTTACCGGACAAGATCAATATATGTGGCTGGAGAAAGAGGTTACGCTTCCACCGGAAAAGAAGGGATGTAAAGCAGCTGGGCTGTTTGACTTTGGGAAGACGGCAGATGGATTTATCGGAGGATTTGAGTCTCTTGTGTATGTGAATGGAAAGCCATATCAGGGCGTGGATACGTTTCACAATGAAGTGATATTTAATGGTATGTATGACCGGAAAATTCGGCTTACATTTCTCGTGTGGACCGGACTTGGCAGTGCAGATAATATCGACAAATATTATCATCAGATAAAACAGGCTGATCTTGTTTATCTGCATGAGGCAGCGGATGAATTATATTTCTATGCGCAGGCCATGATAAAGACGATACCATTACTTGATGAGGACAATATGGATCGAATGGATCTGCTTCTCACATTGGACAGAGCTTTTCATGAAATCGAATGGGAGGAGGACTGCTTCTTTGTGTCTGTGGAGCGGGCACTGGAGAGGTTAAAGGCAGAATTGTCTGACAAGCCCAAAAGAAGCGCTGTGACAGTATACGGCATTGGACATACCCACATCGATATGGCCTGGCTGTGGAGATTGAAGCATACCAGAGAGAAAGCACAGCGATCCTTCTCGACGGTGCTTCATCTGATGGAAGAGTATGAGGACTATATTTTCCTGCAGTCACAGCCGCAGCTTTATCAATTTGTAAAGGAAGACAATCCGGAGTTATATGCCCGGATGAAGGAAAAAATAAGAGAAGATAAATGGGAACCGGAAGGCGGCATGTGGGTGGAAGCAGATTGTAATCTGATTGCGGGAGAATCTCTGGTGCGCCAGTTCCTGTATGGGATACATTTCATACAGGATGAGTTTGGAAAGAAGTGCGAATATCTCTGGCTTCCGGATGTGTTTGGATATAGCTGGGCACTGCCGCAGATCTTAAGACAGTGTGGTATTTCTACCTTTATCACATCCAAGATCAGCTGGAATCAGTACAATGAAATGCCAAATGATCTGTTCTGGTGGCAGGGAATAGACGGCAGCAGGGTACTGACCTATTTTATAACGACACCCTCCGAGGGACAGGATATGTCTACGGGAGTTACCTATAACGGGGTGATGATGCCGTCTGCAGTGCTCGGCAGTTATCGTAAATTTAAAAATAAAGATATCAGCAGGGAAGTGCTTCTTCCATATGGCTTTGGAGATGGCGGCGGTGGTGTTACCAGAGATATGCTTGAGATGCGCAGGAAGATGGATGAAATTCCGGGTCTTCCACATGTGAAGACCCAAAAGGCAGGAGCATTTTTCCGAAAGCTGCATGAATTTGTGGAGAAAACAGATTGCCGGGTTCCGGTGTGGAATGGAGAACTATATCTGGAATATCACAGAGGAACTTATACATCCCAGGCTTATAATAAGAAGATGAATCGCTATATGGAGAATCGGCTTACCGGGGTGGAAAATCTATGTGCCATGGCCTGGCTTCTGGGAGAAACATATCCGAAAGAAGTGCTGGATCAGGTATGGCAAAGCATACTGTTACATCAGTTTCATGATATTATACCGGGCTCATCCATCGGTGAAGTATATGAGGAATCTGCAAAGAATTATGAAAAAGCGCAGAAGAGTCTGGATGTGTTGCAACAAGCGGCGGTAGAAGCGATTCTGGAGGATGAGGAAAATGCGTTTGTCATCTATTCGTCTTCCGGGGTGTCGGGAAGCGGGCTTATTTATATCAGGACAGAGAAAGAGGGATACTTTGAGGGAGATGAGGGGATTCTTCCGGCGCAGAAAGTGTCTGGCGGGTACTGCGTGTTGATAGAGAGCAGACCATATCATATGCAACAGATATATTTCCGGCCATCCGTACTGAGAAGGAAAGAGAAGGACTCTTTTATGGTCGATTTGGCGAAGCGAAGACTGGAGACGCCGTTTTATGAGATTTTATGGACGGAGGATGGAAGACTCAGCAGTATTTTTGATAAAGAAAACGAAAGACAGGTGCTGGAAGAGGGGCAGTATGGGAATGTTCTGGAGGTATTTGAAGATAAACCGTTGAATTACGACGCTTGGGACATAGACTTGTTTTATCAGGAAAAACAAGACCGCGCGAAGCTGGTAAAGCCGGTAGAAGTGGCAGAGAATGGATCACTAAGAGCAGTACTCAGATTTACGTATCGCTATCGTAGTTCGCTGATTAGTCAGAATATGACAGTTTACCGGGAATCCAGAAGAATTGATTTTGAGACAACGGCAGAGTGGCAGGAGTCTCACCGATTGTTGAAGGCAGCCTTTTATACAAATATTCACGTGGTGAAGGCGCTTTATGATATACAGTTTGGGTATGTGGAGCGGCCTACGCATTACAATACAAGCTGGGATATGGCCAAATTCGAAGTGTGCGGTCATAAATGGGCAGACATATCAGAGACAGGATATGGAGTCAGTTTGTTGAACGATTGTAAATATGGATATAATGTTTATGAGAATGCCATGAAAATCAGCCTTTTGAAAAGTGCCAAATATCCAGACAGCCAAGCAGATATGGGGATGCATCAGTTTACTTATTCATTATTTCCTCATAATGGCGATATGCTGGAGGGAAAGACATTAGAAGAGGCAGGTGCACTGAATATGCCGCCGCTTGTCTTGCCGGGTAAAAAGTGCAGAAAGGCAGAAACCATTGTGGAAGTATCATCCTCGGCAGTGCATATAGATGCGATTAAAAAGGCTCAGAAAGAGGACTGCCTGATTGTGCGTGTGCATGAGTGTAAGGGAAGCACTGTTAAGTTTACTTTTACATTCAACTTTGCAGTCAGGAAGATAGTGCGCTGCAATCTGTTGGAGGAGTCGCTCGATCAATGTGCAGAAGGAGAGAAGATTATTCTGCGTCCTTTTGAAATTTGTACGGTAAAAATATATCCGGTTGTGTGAGGAGCGATTCCTAGTAAAACTTATTGTATTTTAAGATACTTTCGCTTATATTATAAATATTGAGAGGCGATTTAATGCTTGACATGCTTATCAGGAGCGGTTTCATGTATGAAAGAAATTGCCTGATGGCTATATTATTATTATACGAGGAGGTATCATTATGTTGTTACAGGGAAAAGCAGCAATTGTCACAGGCGGCACAAGGGGAATCGGATTTTCCGTTGTGAAGAAGTTTCTGGAACACGGAGCCAAAGTGGCCCTGCTTGGTTCCAGACAGGAGACTGTTGATAAAGCCCTTTGGCAAATCAAAGAGGAAGATGCCAATGCTGAAGTTGTTGGTTACTGGCCGGATTTGATGAATGCCGAAGAAGTGAATGATGTGTTCATGAAAGTAAAGGAGCTGTATGGAAGTCTTGACATTCTGGTCAATAATGCCGGAGTATCCGCCCGCGACAGCTTCTATGATTATAAGCCGGAAGAATTTAAGAAAGTCATTGATCTGAATTTGAATTCCGTATTTCTCTGTGCACAGACTGCGGCGAAGATCATGAAAGAGCAGGGCGGCGGGGTGATATTGAATACAAGCTCCATGGTGAGTCTTTATGGGCAGCCGGCCGGTGTCGGTTATCCGGCTTCGAAATTTGCGGTCAATGGTCTTACGAAATCGCTGGCAAGGGAACTGGGAAAAGACCAGATTCGCGTCAATGCAGTTGCACCTGGTGTGACGAGAACAGATATGGTAGCGGCGCTTCCGGAGGAGATGGTGCAGCGCCTGACAGCAACCATTCCCCTTGGGCGTGTGGGGGAACCGGAGGATGTGGCAAATGCTTTTGTATTTCTGGCCAGCGACATGGCATCTTATGTTACGGGAGAGATTCTTTCCGTGGATGGCGCGGCGATGACCTGAGGTATGTGGCAGTAAGAAATGATGAAAGATGGTCCTGGCAGTAAATACAGGAGATGGAACCGTTGGCGCCATCTCCTCTTTTGTTGTATATGAAATACAGCAGTGTCAATTGTTATTGTCATGAGACAATTTTTATGAGAATGTTTTGCCGGCGCTTGCCATAAGTTCCTGTGCGATGATGGAAAAGCCTGCGCCGGAGGAATACTTTGAGAAACGTCCGCCCGGCAGCCAGTCGCTGCTGGGAAGCTGGATAGCCTGGATCCATAATGCGGCATGTTCCACAAATTCGGAAACATTCATGTGCGCGCCTTGTTGTTTCAAATTCTGAATCAAGTATTTATTGAGGGAAGAAAAGCCGATGCTTCCCTGGATGATGCGGCGTTTCTCTATATCAGAATCAAACAGATCCGGCCATTTATTGCGTACCACAAGCCAGATGGCGTCGGTTATGGTCCAAAGATCCTCGATGCAGCTGGTCAGTTCTTCCTGGCTGTCCCAATCCTGGGGAATAATGTTCCACTGCTGTAAAGAGTACAGAAGAGACCGCATGGACATGACAAAGGCATTCAGGCTGATAAGCTGTGGTGTCTGTCTGGCAGCTCCTTCAAACAGAATTTTGTTTTCCCACAGTTCGCTTTTTTTCGGGCCGGAAGCATTTAACGCAGCAGCCAGTTCCACGGACAGATATTCCCGTTTGGAGATGCTGATATCTTTGCTGGCGCGATTATAATTAATGCGGTTTTTCAGCACATAGGCAAGGGAGGTGTCTACTTTTTTGGATGTCTTGTTGATGGTGATAAAGGTATCAATTTCGACTTCCTCTTCTGCCTTTTCCAGTACGATGACCGATAGCTGGTAATCTTTGATTTGCTCATAGCGAGCCGGATTTTCCTGCCGCAGCAGTCTGAGGGCCTCTACCCGGTGCTGGCCATCTACAATATACAGGGATGCATCCTCCGTATATTCCTTTCTGCTGGCACAGATGATGGACGTTGGCAGGAAAAATTCCTTAGACAGGTAGGCGACGATTTTATCACAGTGTTTCTTATCGATGGAGCGCTGATAACCTTGAAAGGTCATAGGATCAAACACATTGACTTTCGTGTGGTCAACGAGCCAGTCTACGGTTTTTTTAGTCTGTATAATGTTAGCTGTTCCCTGGTTGATTTTGTCCATAATCATTTCCCTTCTTTAAAAGCGTCTGGAAGCTTATCTTTCAGAACAATCAGAAGCATGTCAAGTCCTTTGCTGTCAGATGCGCCTTCGTCTTCAAAGTCTTCTGGTTCAGAAAAGGCATCATCTTCGATGATATCCGGATCTTCCTCGTCCGAAGATGAATAAGTACTTATGATAGTGGAAGCAAGATACTGGATAAAAGCATCATAGCCACTAAAATCATGAAGCTCCTGTGAAATGTTATACTGTACCTGCAAATAGTATTCCAAAAAGGTGTCTTTTATATTATCTGCAAAAAGGAGTATCTTTGTACAGCTGTCATCTACCTCGACCGTTGTTTTGGCATATGGTGTTCCTGACAGGGAACTGGCGATAAATGCTGCAATATTATCCCGTTCCGCCTGTAAGAAAATATCGAAGAAGCTCTTGTAATGACCTGCAAGGTATTCTGTATCAGAAGCCTCTGCCACATGCCTCCTGGTCTTTTCTGCAAAGAGTCCGCAGATTAAATCCTGTTCCGTATATTTGTGGGTGAAGAGGGACAGAAGCTGCTGGTCGGATGCGCTTAGGATATTGAATACTTCGCTGGTGATCGTCTGGCGTTGCTTTAAATCAATGGCAAACTGGCTTCCTTTGTATATCGTTTTGTGTTCCACCTCTCCCCAGATATTATGTACGGCGGATTTGATCTGCAGTTCAAAACTGACTTTATCCTGGTAGTGTCCGGATACTTTGTAAATCTTATGTCCGTTCTTTTGTGTGGTTTTTTCATCAAAGTTCAAATGAATACATTGAAATTTATTTTCAGTATAATAAAGCTTTAGCTTTTCATAAATGATTTCTTCGTCTTTCATAAAGAAGCAGGTAATGCGGAATCCTATTAAGTCAGGAAGCTTTTTCAGGATTTCGTTCTGGATATTGCGCTCATTCCCATCAATCTGCCAATTATGGATATAATCTTTACGGCTGATTTTATCTGAGAACCCGGCTTTGGATTTGATACGGGACTCCGGGCTGCGGAATATCAGCTGCGAAGATTCTAACTGGGTTAAGAGCCATTCTATGAATTTCCCCAGTTCCTGTTCAATATCATGGCGGTATTGATTGATTTCCTTTTGAAATGCTTCGTTGGAAAAAGCGTTGACTAATTGTTGATGTTTTTCATTTGCTGTATTTGTCATTTGCATGATAATCTCCGAATGAATATGCAGGTTGCCGAAATAAGTCGTTTTTATAAATGAACTACTTTTATTTTAGCACAAGAAAAGTCCTGCGTCTACCATGGCCTGCTTGTCTTCTGGAGGCTTAAGACAGCGCTAGCGCCGCATGGCATGAATCCCCTTCTCAATAATCCCGAACCCTAGAGGGTAAGGACCGGTGTGTACGCCGATGGTGGCGCCAATCTGATAGACGGGTATCTGCTCTATGGTGTATCCTTTCTCCCGCAGTACGGCAAGCGCCTGTTCCCGGAAGGCGGCGCCCTCTTCTATGTCATATCCATATCCCACCGCGATACTGTAGCAGTCGATTCCCAGACTGCTTTGGTTCAGATAGTCCAGAAGCAGATTCATGACTTTCTTTAAGGTGCGTTTCCGTCCCCGGTCTATGCCGGAGGGGAAAATTTCGCCCTGCTTTAACGTGATGATGGGACGGATGTCCAAGGCGCCGCCGGCAAGGGCCGCCACTCGTCCAATACGCCCGCCGTGTTTCAGATATTCCATATTGCCCACGGTAAAGAAAATACGCCCGGTGCTTTTGATTTCTTCCAGCCGTGCGACAGCATCACGATAACTGACACCATGGTCGCGGAGCTCTGCGGCCTCCAACACATATTGTCCTTGCAGAACGGTATTGATGGTTGCATCTATAACGGCAATCTGAGCCTGCGGGTATTTCTCCAGAATCAAGGCTCTGGCATTCAGCGCAGACTGCATGGAACCACTGAATTTGGTAGTGATGCAAATGCAGATAACGGGAGTTTCTGCCTCGGCAAAGGGCAGGAAAGCTTCCTCATAATCCTGAATGGAAGGCATGGAAGACTTGGGATATACGCCCTTTTTCTCCACCATCATCTGATAGAAGTCACGAATACCGATATCCACATTTTCCTTGCAATAATGTTCATCGTCGAAAGACACATAGAAGGGCACTACTGTGATATTTTTATCCTTTACCAGGTCCTGCGGCAGATCACAGGAGCCGTCGCTGATTATATGAAATGTTTCGCGCATACCATAACTCTTCCTTATATAAAATATTCCAACAGACAGATGATGAATGACAGGCTGCCTGAAATACTGTCTGATGATTATTATATAGGATACTACGTTTGGGATGTAAATGCAATGAGACGGACTGTTTGGGGAGAAAATATGCAAAAGGAGCATCGCCCCATAACGATCATACTGTTATGCTGCCACACTCCCTTTTATCATTGGTTTGCCGGAATCTATTCTGCCAGATAAATGCCAAGTCTTGTCTCAATGGAATTCATAGCATCTTCCAGACTCTTTTCACCCAGCATATAAGAGGTGCCTTCCTCATAAATCACATTTTCAAAGGTCTTATCCTCCACATAGGCGGTGTCCATGGATGCAATCCACTGAATCAGCTCCTTTACCTCTGCTTCATCGGGAACCCGGATTAAGAGGAGGACTTCGTATCCGTCGGGATCGATGGTACCACTTGAACCGGAGACATAATCGTTATCCTTATACAGCTGCCACTGGTCCGCATAATTATCCAGGATGGCTTTTGGCGTTACCGGAAAACTGTTCTCTATATCTATCTGGACCTTTGTGCTAAGCGCTGTTTTAATGAAATCCTGTGCGCGGTCTGTATTTTCAGAGGATGCGTTGATGCCCAAAAGTGTCTTAGCCCAGAACACATTGCTGCACTGACCATTCATGGGAACGCTGCCGCAGTCTTCAAACCCTTCTGTCTTGGGAAGGGACAGCTGACAGTTATACGCATTTATGTTATCCATGGAACCTGCAGCAATCTGCTGTGCCTGGCTCATAAAATAAATACTCTGACTGCGTATCCTGATTTCGTCTGCTTCTTCAAGGTCTTCACCGTTTACGCTCTCATAGCTTAGATAAAATGCCTTTTCACCTTCCCATGCCTGAAGGGCTTCTTCCGAAAGACCGTCCATCTGTATATCATAGATCTGTTTTGTCTGTGTCAGGAAATCAGAAATGGCTTCGGCGTTAAGAGTCCCTTCCTCTGTACGCCATGCAGGTGCACATGTCAGGGAGAGTACTCGCATAATGGCTTTGGGCGATGAAAGGCGCAGTAAATCGCTGCCAGGATTTTGTGTCCGCAGATCTTTCATGACATTTATAATAGATGACATATCTGTCATTTTGTTGATATCTTCCTTTCTGCCATGAACATAGGGAAGCTGAATGCCACAGGGTACCATGTAGACATGTCCGTCCTGTCTGAAGGCATCCACTACATTCGGAAAGACAGCTTCCTCCCCGCTCATCCCGTCCAGAAGAGGAGCGATGTCCATAAGGATTCCTTTTTCCACGTAAGAGTCCATGGGCATGTTATCCAGAACCAGTACATCCGGCCCCTTTCCAGCCATGACGCGGGTGTTTAGATTTTTGATGGCATCTTCCCTGGTCATGGAGTTTCCTTCCAGACCGATTTCGTATTCCACATAGACGGCAGGATTCTCTTTCTGGTAGAGGCTGATTGCCTGACGTATCACCATCTCATCTTCCAGACTCCATACCTGCAGTTTTTCACTTGGTCTGGAAGGGACATTTGGATCGTAGACGAACCGCGTCATTTGTTCTCCGGTAAGAATGACCACAAACTCATCGTTATCGGTAACAAGCATGTCCATAATCTGACAGGTTGGATCGCCCAGAATGGTCAGACTTCCGTCCACCACCTGTTCCATGGCGCTGCCGCCCAGCACGTGGCGGTATATGCCCGTATTACCTGCCAGATAAATGGCATCATCACCGCCTGAAACCAAAAACATTTCGTAGCTTCTGCCTGAATTACTCATTCTGCTGGCAAAATTTTCTTTCACAAAATCCGTCAGCACCTGATCCTCTATGTATGCTTTTTCTTCCATGTCGTAGAGGAGCGGAACACTAAATCCTGCGCCGTCCAAGAGCATGATATTGCCGTGGAACCGTACAAGCGAGGGGACTCCGTCTGCTACGGTCAGAAACTTTTCGCTGCTTCCATCCTCCTTGATTTCATATAGATTGGGGCTTATTGTACTCACAACAATTCTTCCTGTGTCCGATATACATACGCCGTTAACCCATAGATCGTCTGGTTCCAGTTCTATATTTGTAGGAATTTCTGTACCATCCGGCTTTACAATGGTGAGCTGCATATCCATCTTAAGCTGAACGCCGTTGCCGTCTTCGCCGCTGTTTTCCTCAGGCTCCGTCCATATCACAGCGGCGGTCTGATCCGGGCCAAAAGCCATGGTTAAGATGTATTTATCATCTTCCTTCATCTGTTTGAGCCAAGGCAGATCTTCTTTTACCCAGCTTGCGCCATTATCCTGTGAACGCAAGACAAAGCCGCTGTTATCCGATAAAAGAAAGCTGCCGTCTGCCATCGGGAACACCCGGCTGTTCCAGTCAGTCAGACTGTTGTCGCCTAGGTCAGTCTCTTTTTCCACATAGCGCCCCATGGCAGTCTCTGATGTTTCATCCTGTGCAGCTTCTCCACTGGCTGGTGCTTTGTCTGTATTGCCGTTGTCTGTGCTGCCGGTTTGGGCGCTGTCAGTACCGCACCCGATAAAGGTTGTGACAGTAAGAAGCATTGCCAGCAGACAGGCTGCAATCCGTTTTGGCATTCCAAATCGTTTCATTTTACGTTCCCCTCCTGTTAAATAAAATACATGGTTGGTAGTTTCCATTATTCTTGAGGAAATAAGATTCCCACTGTATTATAGCAACCTTATCTCTAAAGAATCTCTAAAGGCAGCCCAAAAGCTGTCCCATGATGCAACTTAGATGCAAATATGATGGTTCTTTGATGCAGAAATGATGCTGTAATGATGCATATTTGATGCAGGAATGATGCCTTTGTATTGTAGCATGAAAGAACATGAAGCGATGCCAAGACAGCAAAGGACATTGCCGGAAACGCTTAAGGATTCCGGAGAATGCCTGAAAAGCAGACAAGTGCTAAGAGGAAGGGATGGAGAGAACATGAGACAATGCAGCAAACACAACAGGCTTTTATGTATTTTATTGGTGTGTCTTTTATGCATCAACTATGTGCCTGTGGCACATGCCAGGGAGGACACGGAAGACGAGGACAAAACCTGTGCGCCATACTTTTATGTGGAGAGTCAGGAGACGGGAGTAGACAGCTTTCCGCTGAAAAGTACTGATGTTAATGTGTCCATCGAGGGAATCATTGCGGATACTTATGTGGTACAGACTTATGCCAATGAGGGGAGTAAGCCGATCAATGCCAGCTATATTTTCCCGGCATCCACAAAAGTTACGGTGCATGGTATGAAGATGCAGATTGGGAATCAGACAGTGACAGCAGTCATTAAGGAGAAAGAGGAGGCCGAAGAGGAATTTAAAACGGCTAAAAGTGAGGGCAAAAGTGCTTCCATGTTATCTGAGGAGAGAGCCAATGTGTTCACCATGGATGTAGCCAATATCATGCCCGGTGATGAAGTGCGCATTGAACTGCATTATACGGAAATGATCACACAGGCGGAAGGAATTTACCAGTTTGTCTATCCAACGGTTGTGGGTCCCCGCTATGTAAGCCCTGCGCTGGATGATACCGGAACCCGTGAGGAATGGACGGGAATCCCTTATCTGGAGAATGGTCTGGCACCGGCTGATCGGTATACGATTAATGTATCGGTTTCAGCAGGCGTGCCGATTGCGGAACTTACAAGCAAATCCCATGATATCAAGATTGATTGGAAGGAAGATAACACCGCACAGGTCAGCTTGAAGAATCCGGCAGATTATGCAGGCAACCGTGATTTCATTCTGGATTATAAATTGACGGGAGAACAGATTAATACAGGATTACTTACCGGCCGGAGTGAAAAGGAAAACTTTTTCATGCTCATGGTACAGCCGCCGGAACGCTGTGAGGTGGAGGAGATACCGCCCAGGGAATATATTTTTGTGCTGGATGTGTCTGGATCCATGTCCGGATTTCCGCTGGAAACGGCGAAAGGTCTGATTTATAATCTGGTTTCCGAATTGCGGGAGACAGATAGCTTTAATCTGATTCTCTTTTCCGGAAATTCACTGAAGATGTCAGAACGTTCTGTTCCTGCCACACAGGAAAATATCAACAAAGCGGCCTGCCTGATCAAAGAACAGAAGGGCACTGGCGGCACGGAACTTACCGAAGCCCTGGAAGACGCTTTAGATACCCCGTCTATGCCTGATGTTTCCCGCAATATCGTAATCATAAGTGATGGCTATATAAGCGGCGAAAAGGAGATATTTAAACTGATCAATGACAACATAGGACAGGCAGACTTCTTTTCCTTTGGAATCGGAACCTCGGTCAACCGTTATCTGATAGAGGGAATCGCTTCCGTCGGGCAGGGAGAGCCGTTTATTGCTACCGATACGGAGGATGCTGCCCGTACGGCAGAGCAGTTTCGTACCTACATACAGTCTCCGGTGATGACAGATATTAAGGTTACTTTTGAGGGTTTTGATACCTATGATGTGGAACCGGCGGTGCTGCCCACACTTTATGCGAAGAAGCCCCTTGTCCTGCTTGGGAAATGGAGAGGAGAGCCATCCGGAACCATTCAGATAGAGGGCATGACCGGCAAAGGAAAGTATTCCAAGACAATCCGGGTGGCAGACGCAATGACTAGGGAGAATAATGCCCTTGGCTGCCTGTGGGCACGCAAAAGAGTGGAGCGTCTGACTGATTATGGGTATGGGGACGATGATCCAGGCGTAAAGAAAGAAGTGACGCAGATAGGACTGGATTATCACATGATCACTCCCTATACTTCCTTTATTGCAGTGTTGGATGTGGTGCGTAATCCTGACGGTAATGCGGCGGATGTGAATCAGCCCCTGCCGCTTCCGCTGGAAGTATCAAATCTGGCGGTAGGTTATCGGGTAGGTTCGGAACCGGGAGCTGCGCTGCTTCTGGGTATGTTGGTTGTTATGATTTTTATCAGAAAAATTTGGTGTCAGCGCAGGCAGGCGAAGAAATCATAACATTGCTTTGCCATAGGGACAAATGGGAATCGAAATGGAGAGATTGAGGAACATGGGGCAGATAAAAACAAAGATACAAAATGACTGGCTGCTTTACCTGGCAGCGATTCTGACAACGATGCTCATGCGCTGCTTTATCCGGGCAAGTGATACAGATATGCTCAAATGGATACTGGCACCCACCGCAAGGTGGGCCGGTATTCTTGCCGGAATTACTTTTGAGTATCTGCCCCATCAGGGATATGTGAATCATGGATCTGAGTTTTTGATTGCGGCTTCCTGTTCCGGGAGCCGGTTTATGCTGCTGACTTTTTTAATGTTGGTCTTTATCCCGGCGGACCCGCAAAGAGAGGATATCGGAAGCAAATGCAGGAGGCTTGGAGTGAGCATCGTTTTAGCGTATCTTTTCACCGTCTTTGTGAATGGTATCCGCATTGTGCTGTCTATCCGGCTTCCTGTTTTTCTGGAAGGGCTGCATGTGCTGGGAGGGTGGCTTACACCTGACAGACTTCACACGTTAATTGGAACGGTCACGTATTTTGCATCCTTGTGTGTGATTTATCAGTGCGCTGCTGCAAAAACAGGGAATGGCAGACTGGCTGTTCCGGTATTCTGGTATCTTTTGATTGTCTTGGCACTGCCGTTCGTGAAAAGAGTATGGCACAATGATTGGACCGGATTTGAAGAATATGCGGTGTTGATTATCGGCGTCTGCCTGGTGGTGCGTGTGGTATTTGGGGTGTTGGGGAAGAAGTTGCATAATTTGATAGGAATATAAATATAATTATGGTACTCTGTAAAAGTACAAACTACTTTTGGGAGTCGGAAACAACATGTTTATCAGAGAACGCCGGTCATCAGATTGTAAAGAACTGGCAGAACTTTTTTACCAATTTTGTAATGATAAAGGAGTAGTAAGTTTTGTTACAATACGGTAAAATGAATGGATAAAATATGCTGATTCAGGTGAGGAAAAGTCATATTATTAAGCAGGACAGATAGAATGATACTAAGTGCAAGCAGGCGGACGGATGTCCCCGCCTATTATTCAGACTGGTTCTACAACCGCATCAAGGAGGGCTTTTTATATGTCCGCAATCCCATGAACAGACATCAAATCAGTGAGATTGGTCTGTCCCCGGAGGTTGTGGACTGTATTGTATTCTGGACAAAAAATCCGGCGCCAATGCTCTCCGGGTTGGATAGACTACGGGACTATTCTTATTATTTCCAGTTCACGCTTACCGGTTATGGAACGGATGTTGAGATTAATGTACCTTCGAAAAAGGAGGTTGTCATACCCGCTTTCCGGACTTTGTCTGAGAGAATCGGTGCAGAGAAAGTGATTTGGAGATATGACCCGATTCTTTTTACTGATCAGTACACACCGGCATATCATGTAAAGGCATTTACACAGATAGCCGGGGCGCTCCGTGGATATACCCGGAAATGCGTGATCAGTTTTGTGGACAAGTATACAAAAAACAGGAAAAATATGGATGCGCTGAAAGTATATGATATGGAAGAAATACAGCTGACGGTTTTTGCCGGACAGCTTTGTGATATTGCACGGCAAAATGGCATGGAGATGGCAAGTTGTGCCGAACAATTGGATTTGGCCAGTTATGGAATCAGGCATAGCAGCTGTATTGATAAAAAGCTTGTGGAATCCATAATCGGCTGTCAGATAAATGCCGGCAAAGACAAAAATCAACGTGCAGAATGTGGCTGTGCAGAGAGCATTGATATCGGTGTTTACGACAGCTGTCAACATGGTTGTGTATACTGCTATGCCAATCATGGACTGGATGTTGTGACAGGCAACTGCAGGAACCATGACCCGGCATCGCCGCTTCTTTGCGGGAAGATTGAGGAAAAAGATAAGATTACAGTAAGACAGATGAAATCTGTAAAGGAAGGCCAGCTGCGTCTTTTTGATCTGTAAAATTTTGAAAGCAGTAGGGAGATAAAGGATTGGAGATAAGACATATTCAGGAGAACGATGACAGATTATCTGTCAGCAATATTTATGAAGAAGGCTGGAAGTTTGCATACAGGGGTATTGTTCCCCAGGACTATCTGGATAGTATCCCTCCGGGGCGGTGGGTTCCTTATTTGGATCAGGACGGCGTGCATTCCCTTATGATGACAGAAGACGGCAAATTGATAGGCACGTCCAGTTATAGCAGATCCAGGACTGCTCAGTTTCATGATTTTGGGGAGATCATATCCATTTACCTTCTGCCGGAATATATGGGCAGAGGATATGGCAGGCTGTTGCTGGAAGCGGCAGTAAAAGAACTGGAGAAGCTTGGTTATGAGGATATCTTTTTATGGGTGCTTGCGGAAAACAGGAATGCAAGGAAATTCTATGAAAGGTGCGGGTTTACGCCGACACAGCACTACATGTATCATGAGATAGGCGGGAAGAAGCTGCAGGAGATACAGTATTGCCGGTTCTCTGGGAAAGACGGACATTGAAAGGAAAAGTAAACATGAAAAGGCAAATGCGATATAGGAAAGAAATGTGCGGCGTCATGACATGTATATTTCTTTTATGGGGATGTACTGGGAACGATGACACAATGCCGACAGATAGCGGGAATGACGTAGAAGAAGTACAGGATGTGGCGATGAATGCTGGCACTGCAGAAGAGGGGTCCCGGGAGGCAGTCAGACCCCAGAGTCCAACAGCAGTGTCTTTTCAGGAAGAAGCTGACGGGCAGGACACAGAGAGCATTTTTCAGGAGACAGTCACAGAACCAGAGGTGATCGAGGCAGATTGGTCAGGGTATTTTGACGGACGAAATAGGGCGCCGTAGACAGGCAGAATATTTTGTGTAAAATTATCTTGTATGCGTGCAGTTTTTGCTATATATTTGTAATCATAACAGGTAATTGCGGGTGGTTAAACCTGTTTTGGCTCATGGGAATCTCCACTGCGGGATTGTTGCGCGAGGGCGCATGAGTGCTTCATTTGATCAGGTAAGGAAACAGGTGTATGAAAAACAGAAAAATTTATTGGCTGGTAGTTTGTTTTATCATTTTGTTTTCAGTCTATTTGTTTGACATTTCTGTGGCAATGGCAGCCCCGAAACCGGATGCGGCAGCGTCTGTGGCACAACAGAACGCAGAGGCAGGTACCAATCGGAGCACGACACAAAGTGCAGAGGCAGGTGCCAACCGCAGCACGGCACAAAGTGCAGAGGCAGGTGTCAACCGCAGCACGGCACAAAGTGCAGAGGCAGGTGCCAACCACAGCACGGCACAAAGTGCAGAAGCAGGTACAAGCCAGAATACGACACAAAGCGCGGGATCATCCGTCAGTCAGAATACAACGCAGGATGCAGAACCGGATACAGTTTCTACTGCCGATGAATTTAAGGAATGGCTTGAATCACACAAAAATAATGGCGGCAGGGTTAAGCTTACAAATAGCATTGTTCTGAAAGAGTTTTATTATTTCACACCTAACGGCGGCAACAGGCCGGACATTGTGGTGGACACCGATACCTATACGATTACGGCAGCCGGGTATATCGCTTTTTTGAGTGACGGGCACCTTATTTTTCAGGGAAAGGCCCGTGACAAGGGTATTTTTCACGTAGTAAAGGGCGGTATACTGACGCTGGATGGTGTCTTTGTGAAAAGCGAATCAGAGGGGACGTCCCCGCAGTATGCGCTGTGGCAGGAAGAAGGCGCAGGACTGGTTCTGGAAAACACTTATACAAAGACCAGCGTGACAGGAAACATCCATTATGCGGATGCACCGCTTGTGACAGAGGAGTCCTCTGTCTGTGTTGTTGTGGAAAAGGGGCAGTCTGCAGAGAGTCTGCTGCCCACAGAGATAAAATGTACGGTAAACCATCAGGGTCAGATCTGGTATAATAAGCCGACCCCAGTATCCTGGGATCTTGCGGGGACGGAAAAGCATCAGCAAAACCGGCAGCGTTTTCAGGTAAAGGGATTTTCTTCCCAGGTGCTGTATTATGTGGCACCGAAATGTACGGTGGTTTATAATGATTATCCGCTGACGTTTACTGAAGTGGACGCTTTTATACGTGCCAATGCCTATTATTTTCAGGGCAAATACACGAAACCGAAGGGGGAACTTCCCATTACGGTTGCGGCAGAGTACTCTTTTGACGGCAAAAACTGGATCAGGGATGAGGTGAAGACGGTATCCAGTGATAGCACCGGATTTTCCGTCAGCTTTCCATGTGATGAGTGGGATACGGACCAAAATCCCAGCGTCTATATTCGACTGCAGGGAGAAAAGGATGATAAAAGGTATTTTTCCAATGTGTTACGATATAAGGCCAACAGCATGAATGAGGCAGAAGACCTGGGCGACAGTGGTTCTGTTGTTAATCCGCCTGATAAACCGGAGCCGGATTCTGATCATACTTCATCAGGAAGCCATAAACCGGAAGAGGGAAATAAGCCGTCAGAAGGAAACAAACCGCCGGCGGAGCAGAAACCGTCGGATGACCGAAAGCCCTCCGACCATGATGCCGGAAAACATGAGCAGGAAAGCAATGATAAGGGTTCCTCTGACAAGGATAATGCATCAGGGACAAACCCCTTATCTGAGGATACCAGTGATGCTGCGGCACAGGAGACAGCACAGAATGATATAAATACAGATACGTATTCGAGTGGTCATAATTCCGTCACTGCCATTCCGGAAAATCCGGCAGATACACAGCAGACCGAAAATGCAGACAATAGCAGCAATACAGATACAGCATCTCTAACGGTAAAACTGGCGGAAAACGGGAAGATAGATACGGGAAGCATCCCTGGCGCGGACAAAGACAGAAACAATGACTTTGCTGAAACGGAGGGGGATGAGGCTTTAAAAGAAACGGTGGAAGTGATGTCTGTTGAAACGGCTGCGCCTGCAGAGCAGGGAGAGCATGAGGATGCCGGCCGGCAGCGTCAGTTATCGGTTCATCAGCGGCTTGACAGAAGCAGAAATATATTCCTTGTGTCCGGACTTGTGACATTCTCAGTGGGCCTTGGTGTAGTGGCATATTTCGTTCATACCCGAAAGTTACGCAGGCGCAGGCACAGAACTTCCGGAACAGGCCATGGCAGGAAGCGGCGTAAATAGGGAAGAAATGGCACAGACTGTGAAACGGTGCAGATAATTTGCATAACAGAAGGAGGGGAGCGGCATGAGATACACATGGATTGATGAATATTTACTGCAAAAAGCGGGCGTCACCAAAGATTTCAAGGAAGAATGGAAGTGGATCCGTTATCAGATCGGCGGTAAGATGTTTGCGGCAGTCTGTCTGGGAGATGACAATGAGCCCTATTTCATCACATTGAAACTGGAGCCGGCAGAGGGAGATTTTCTGAGACAGCAGTATGAGGATATTGTACCCGGCTATTATATGAATAAAGAGCATTGGAACTCCGTTAAACCGGATGGAGAAGTGCCGGATGATTTGTTAAAGGATTTGCTGGACAAGTCTTATCAGCTGGTACTGGGCGGCCTGAGCAAGAAAATACAGAGGGAGATATGTGGGGGAGCAAATGGTGTTTGATTATTTTCACTTTATCTCCGTTATCCGGCATCCGGTGAAGAGGGCATGAAGGCAGCATAGTGTCCTTTTGTGGTCCGTTTTACTTCATAGAGGGCTTCGTCCGCCCGGGCAAGCAAATCTTCTATGCCAGTGTCCGGGGTGTCTGCCAGCGCAAAGCCACTGGATACAGAAATGCTTTTTGACTGGTCAGCAGACAGGGAAACCTTGTGTTGGCCGAGCATGTCATAGAAAACATCCAGATGTGCTGTGACTTCATCTTTATTATTACAATCGAATATCATCATACAGAATTCGTCACCGGAGCGCCTTGCAGACAGGCAGTGTTCCGGTGGCATTTTCTGTATAATTGAAGCGAAATCCTGCAGATAAAGATCCCCGGCATCATGTCCATAGGTATCGTTAATGGATTTAAAACAATCCAGATCGAGCATAACCATCGCGCATATTCTGCCGGAAGGCATGGCATGCAGAGTTTTGGCAGCCAGATGCTTGAAAGGATTAAATTTATATAATCCCGTCAGCGGATCGTGGGTATTTTCATACTGCATCCGCTTTTTCTGAAGCATATCTTTGGTCACATCAGATATAACGCCCAGACAACTATTGCCGGATTCAGACATGTGTATGCGGATGTATCTGGAGTCGCTGATCTGATAGATGTCTGATTCTCCTTCGACTGGTGCCTTGGTGATGCTGCGGATATATTGGTCGAACTGCGCAGCATCCTGATAAAGTTTCGCAGACTGCTGCTTAGACAGGTTTAGCAATTCACTCAGCCCTGAGGTCACGAAAAGCTGTTTGACGCCCCGCTCATATTCAAAGGCGGCCAATGGGATACCGCTGATTTCTATAATGGCAGATATGCGGTCCGAGAGGCTGACAATGCTTTTGACCATGGTATTGATTCCGCGGCTCAGCTCCTCAAATTCGCTGTTGCCGCCCACTGCAACCTTTGTATCCAGATTGCCGTTGGTGATCATGGTCAGGTTTTCATTGATGTGATGAATGCCGTTGATCACCTTCTTTTTCACGAGATAATTCAAAAGAAGAATGACGGCTGCCTCGATGCAGAACAGACATATGAGGGTTGCCAGCATCCCAAGCCATAGTCTGCGAAGAAAGATGCTTTTGGGCAGTGCAGCACATAGAAGGATATCGTCATATTGTCTGCTCACCACATACATTCTGACATTATCACGTCCCTGCTTATAGGCGCCTTTCGAGCAGTCCTTAAGATGCTCCAACTGGTAACATTCCGCGCTGAAATCCATGTCCATTCCGTCTGAATGACCAAGAACGGTTCCGGTTTTAGCGTCAACAACAAATAATTCCTCACCTTTGTCGGTGGGAAATTTGGAAAAAATGTATTCATAGGTGTTTCTGGACTGTGCGGCCAACTGTCTTGTGGGGGTAAGTCCCACTTGCACCACACCCTTTTGCCCTTTGCGGGCAACACCGATATACTGCATCATCTTAGCTTCAGCAGCATTGGGCTGTGCTTCCTGAATCAGATAGGCGTCCTCACCGTTACTCTTAAGCAGAGGAAGGAAAGCGCTTGTCTGGGGGTGATCATGCATGTCTATGCCCACATACTCTGAGACGGAACCGGCCACGATAATACCATTTTCATCAATGATGTGTATTTCATCCACATTGAGCAAATCTGCCAGATACTGCATCTGTGACACGTCCATGGCTACTTCTTCCACATGGTCCATGACATAAGCGGCGGCCTTGGCTCTGGTCAGGTAATCTTCATCCAGACTTTCCCGTAAAAGACGCAGCTCCTCCCGGTTATTTTCTAATGTATGGATCATCTGTTCCGTCTTGGTATAAAAGGTGTCTAACTGTCTGGTTTCCAGCGTATTCAGACTGCAGACAAAGTTGATGAGCAATATCAGTAAAATAGCCGCGGTTATGATGATAAAGGTGTATTTGATAAAGGTTTTTTGCATGAAAACGCCCCGTTTTTCCTGAAAATTCCGGGGCCGCGAAGCGGAACGCCCAGAGTGATTTCCGAAAGGATATATTTTAACTATCATACTTCATATAGGATACGAATTCAATCTTTTTTACGGATTACATATATCATAAAAAGATGATTTCATTATGGCAGACCACAAAAGCAGACCAGTTTGCAAATGCTGGAAGAAATGCGTATAATAGTGGTATCAGTCAATTTTGATAAAGCCAGAAAGGACAGAAAGGAAGTAAGGTGCGATGAGCGAAGTAAAATGGAATGACCGCTTTAATATTGGTGTGGAAATCGTGGATCGTGCACACAGAAAGCTTTTTTCCATCGTTGGAAAGCTGCTAAATTTGACAGAAGATGCGGAGAAGCAAAAACATGCCTGTCAGGAAGGAATCAAATATTTCAAAAGCTATACCATAAAGCATTTTGCAGAAGAAGAAGCTTATATGAGAAAAATTGGCTATCAGGGTTATGAGATCCATAAGAGCCTGCATGATAATCTGCAGAATCAGACACTTCCCGCCCTGGAAGAAGAAATGGAAGCGCAGGATTATTCGGCAGAGTCTATTCAGCATTTTCTGGGTATATGCGTGGGATGGCTGAATGTACATATCATGATTGAGGACTGCGCCATCACGGGAAAGACTCCTCATAAATGGGTACATAAGCCTGCAGAGGATGAACTGGTTTCTCTGGAAAAAGCAGTGATTCAGACATTTCATGACCTTTTTAAACTGGAGGCAGCTCTTGTCAGTGCACACTATAGCGGAGAGGATTTCGCATCCGGCAAGGCTCTTTGTTTCCGGATGAGTTATCGTAAAGCGGATGGGCAGTATACACAAGCAGTTTTAGTCTATGAGGAGCAGATGGTTATCAAACTGATCAGTGAACTGCTGGGGAAGCGGGTCAACAGGGTGGATAAGACGATTGCGGAAGCGATGAAACTTATTTCCGGGAAATTTATGGAATGCATGGAGACGCATTTCTCTCTGAAAGATAGTTATAAACTTGAAAAGGTCAATATATTGTCTTTTGAACAATTGGTGCGGTCCTTTGAATTTGAGAAACAATTCCCGCCGTACAGTTTGCTGTTTCGGACGGAGAAAAATGATTATTTCGCATTATGCGTAAAATAAAAATCGGGCTTAGCCCGATTTTTATTTGTCTTAGGAATCGTATTCGTACTTTCTAGGATAGCCATTTATGCATTGTCTTGCTGAGTTGATCGATATCCAGTGGTTTGGAAATATGGGCATTCATGCCGGCGTTTCTGGACATGGCCACATCCTCGGCAAAGGCATTGGCAGACAGACCGATGATGGGAAGATGCCTTGTGTAGCTGCGGTCCAATGCCCGGATGGCGCTGGCGGCCTCGTAACCGTTCATGACGGGCATGCGGATGTCCATGAAGATAATGTCGTAATAGCTGTCAGGATGATCGGAGACCATATCCACAGCCTGCTTGCCATTCTCTGCTGTCTCAATCTGAATACCGCTCATGCCAAGAATTTCAGAGGCAATCTCCAGATTCAATTCATTGTCATCCACAATCAGTACCCGTTTATCGGAGTAGTCAGCCTTGGCAAGGCTTAAGAGCTGATTTTGGGGTTTGGCATAAGAACTTTCCCCGATTGGCATGGGTACATTATTTGTATCCTGCAATTCTAAAAAGATGGTGATGATAAACCGGGTTCCGTCCCCGGGATTACTTTCCACCTTGATATCGCCGTCCATCATTTCGATGATATTTTTGGTGATGGCCATGCCAAGACCGGTTCCCTGTACATTAGTGGCATGTTCATCTTTCTCCCGTTCAAAGGGCTGGAAGATTTTCTCCAGAAATTCTTCCGACATGCCGATGCCGTTATCCTCAAAGATAAATTCATAACAGCCTAACTCCTTCTTTCCGGAAGGCTTTTCCGAGATGGAGAGGCTTAAGATACCACCGTCGGGGGTGTATTTCACTGCATTTCCCAAAATATTCAGAAATACCTGTCGTATCCGTAAGCTGTCGCCGATCACATGGGAATGGGTAATATCCATGGCACGGATATTCAAATGGTGATTACGCTCTGCAATCTGAGGCTTTATCATATCCAGGGAGGTCTCAATCAGGTTGGAAAGATTGAACTCCTCTTTGGCAAGGGTAGTCTTACCGCTCTCGATCTGACTCATATCCAACACATCATTGATCAGCGCAAGCAGATGACGGCTGGAAGAAGAAATCTTGCCGAGACAGTCTAAGACACGCTCCTTGTCATCGATATGGGCTATGGCGATGGTAGTCATACCCATGATACCATTCATAGGGGTGCGGATATCATGAGACATCTTGGAGAGGAAATTCGTCTTGGCGGCATTGGCCTGGTTGGCGCTCTCGTAGGCTACCCGTAAAGCTGCGTTGGTCTCGGTGAGGGCTGTGTTGGCCTGTTCTAAGGATTCCAGACGTCCCTCCTGGTTTTTGAGAGTGATCGCAATAAAGGTTCCCAGAATCTGGAGTGTCTCTGCGACCCGCTGCGAAGTCTTAACCGGTGAATTGTCCACGCCAAGGAAGCCGATCAGATGATTGTCCACCATGATAGGAGCTTCCACCACACGGGAAATATTCTGCGGCTTTAAAATATCGTAGATTCTGGGATGTTCTTCCTGGATGGCTTCCACTTCTGAAATAATGATGCATTCCCCATGAATCAGGATGTCTGTCCATGGGGATACAGTGTCTGAATCGATTTTCCGAAGGTTATCTTTTTCTGGTTGGATGCCGGGAGCACACCACTCAAAGGTATTGGAATAATAGGTTCCCTTATCCTCAAAAATATAAGCTCTTTCTGCATTGACGAAGTTACCTATGGCGGCAAGCATACCCTGGATTGCTGTGGGAATGTCCTCTGAGCGGCTTAAAATAGCGGCCTGTTCATAAATCAACTCATGTGTTCTTTGCAGTTCCGTAATATTATCTTTGATGGGGGACGTGTCTTTTTTCATCATAGCGCGTTCTCTCTTTTTCTTAGTATTAATAAATGAAATCATATATTGATATGCAGATGTTGTCGTTATGATTATTTCTTATGTATCTTTGATTCATTTCAAACATAAACAGCTTGAGTATATCATAGGCCTGTCTAAAAAGCTAGCATTGCGGTATGGATTTCATAAGTATTTCATCATGGATAAAACGCATTTTTATGCAATATTGCAAGGGGCGATTTTAAGATATTAGGGAAAATAGCTTGAAAGTATTTATATTTTACACATAATTTAAGTATATTTATACTTTTCATAAGGAAGCTGTTGTGATATAATGCGATTCAGAATTATGCAGAGTGCCGGTTTTCGGATATATTGGGAATTGCGGCAGACTAAGCCGGCGGTGAAAGGATGAGGAAGAATGGCAGAGTGGGCAGCGAATTTCAGTGACCTTTTTTATAAATGTTTTATCAGGGAAGACCGGTATAAGTTACTCCTGAGCGGTATCGGCGTGACCATCAAGGTGTCCCTGCTGGCAGTTATCATCGGTATTATGATCGGTATGCTGATTGCGATGAGCAACCTGTCTAAGAAAAAGATACTGCGGTTTGTGGGCGGCGTCTATACAGATGTGATCCGGGGTACACCTGCGGTGACGCAGCTGATGATCATTTATTTTGTTATCTTTGCGTCACTACAGCTGGATAAGTGGATTATTGCAGCGATTGCTTTCGGTATCAATTCCGGCGCTTATGTGTCTGAGATTATCCGGGCGGGCATCCTTTCCATTGACAAAGGACAGACGGAAGCAGGCCGCTCTCTTGGCTTAAGCGCTTTTCAGACCATGAGCAGAATCGTGATTCCCCAGGCAGTGAAAAATATTTTCCCGGCGTTGTGCAACGAGTTTATCGTGCTGATCAAGGAGACGGCCATCGTTGGTTATGTGGGCCTGATGGATATCCAGAAAGCAGGCGACTTTATCAAGAGTGCAACCTTTATCGCCTTTATGCCGTTGATCGGTACTGCGGTGATTTATTATGTACTTATTAAAATACTGACCTTGCTGCTTGGCAGGATAGAGGCAAGGCTTCGTAAGGCTGATGCCAGGTAGGAGGAAGCATACATGATTAAAGTAAAGAACCTACATAAAACATTTGAGAATCTTAACGTTTTAGACGGAATTGATGAACATATCACCCAGGGCGAAGTGGTGGTGGTGATTGGTCCATCCGGTTCCGGCAAGAGTACCTTTTTAAGATGTCTGAACCTTCTGGAGACGGCTACCGATGGGGAGATATATGTGGATGATGAATTGATTACGGCTCCCAAGGTGGATGTGAACCGCATCCGGCAGAAGATGGGGATGGTGTTTCAGCAGTTTAATCTCTTCCCGCATCTGACGATTATGGAGAATATCACCCTTGCGCCGGTCCTTCTTAAGAAAATGACGAAGGAAGAAGCCAGAAAGCGCGGGCAGGAACTTTTGGAGCGTGTCAATCTGGCAGAAAAGGCCGATGCCTATCCGGCACAGCTTTCCGGCGGACAGAAACAGCGAGTGGCCATTGCCAGGGCTCTGGCTATGGATCCTGAGATTATGCTCTTTGATGAACCCACATCGGCATTGGACCCGGAAATGGTAGGTGAAGTGCTGGATGTTATGAAAGATCTGGCCAGGTCCGGCATGACCATGGTGATTGTTACCCACGAGATGGGGTTTGCCAGAGAAGTGGCTTCCAGAGTCTTGTTTATCGACCAAGGCGTGATTATGGAGAGCGGCACACCGGAGGAAGTCTTCGGCAATCCCCAGAATGAGAGGACGAAGAACTTCCTGAGCAAGGTGCTTTGATAACAATGAGGTATGAATAAGACATGGACAGCAGACAGAATCTGAAGGGAGGATGCCTGTGCCCAAGTAACGTCCGCTTAGATAAATTTGGTATTATATCGGCAGTGACAAGACCAGAAGCCTTGAAATGCTTCGACGGTATCCGAGCCTGTGAAATGGGCCTGGTAAGCGTGGTACTGGTTTTGCAGGGATGTCGGTTTGTAATACATAGAATATGGACAGGACAAGGAACTGCATGAGAAGCAGTCTGTCCGGGAATTTCGTAAGGAGGATAAGATTATGAAGAAAGCAACAAAAGTAATGGCACTTGCAGCCGCTATGGTTATGCTGGCATGCACACTGACGGCCTGCGGCGGTTCATCGAAGGGCGGGAAACTCACTTTCGGTACCAATGCAGAATTTCCGCCTTTTGAGTTTGTCACATCTGAGGGCGTGATCGATCAGTATGACGGTATCGACATGGCCATTGCCAAGAGTATTGCAGAACAGAACGATATGACGGCAGCGATAGAGAATATGGAGTTTGATTCTCTTTTAGTGGCGCTGCAGAATGGGCAGATTGATGCGGTCATCGCAGGTATGACAGCCACAGATGAAAGAAGAGAGACTGTGGATTTCTCCACACCCTACTATACAGCGACACAGGTCATGATCGTGAAAGAAGATTCCGACATTGCAGCGGCAGCTGATATGGCAGATAAGAAGATCTGCGTGGTTCAGGGTTACACCGGTGAAGTATGCGTGAATGACATGGGTTATCCCTATGAAGCTTTCAAAAAGGGTACAGAGGCGGTCATGGAGCTGGTAAACGGCAAATGTGATGTGGTGGTGATTGATTCCGCTACTGCTCAGAAATATGTGAGTGATAATGAGGGCTTAAAGATTGTGGAAGATGCAAGCGCATTTGAGTCAGAAGAGTATGCGATTGCTGTCCAGAAAGGCAATACAGAGCTGCTGGAAAAGATCAATAAGTCTATCGAGGCCATGTTAGCTGACGGAACTGTGAATGAACTGGCCGTGAAATATACAGAGGCTGTTGCGGAATAGTAAACAGGCAAGAAACGCCTGCGATGCTATACTGACCTGACATGTGTCAGGCAGACGCGCAGGTATAAATATTTGTTGAAAAATGCGTACAGGCCTTCCCTGGTGTGCTGACATTGGGGAAGGCTTTGTATGATTCTTTAAAAATGGACTGCCAATCTTTGTGACAGACAAAGTTCTGATAATATGTTTTCATAATCTGAGGATGCGTTTTCTAGCAATCATATGGTGTGATCACACAGATTTTCCTGTATAATAATGCGAGAAGGAACTCCGGAAGCCAGGCGGAATCATGGTGAGCAGGCGGTATTGTATACGGTTTACAAACAGAAAGGGTATTTACAAATGACAAAATATGATATTTTACAAAAGTACTATGGTTATCATTCGTTTCGGGAAGGACAAGAAGCATTGATAGACCATATTCTGGAAGGAAAGGATGTGCTGGGTATTATGCCCACCGGTGCAGGGAAATCCGTCTGCTATCAGGTGCCGGCGCTTTTGCTGCCCGGTATCACACTGGTGATCTCGCCCCTGATCTCTCTCATGAAAGACCAGGTGCAGTCCCTCAACCAGGCAGGCGTCCACGCTGCCTATATCAATAGCTCCCTTTCGGAGAACCAGATTGCCAAGGCACTGACCTATGCAGGCCAGGGGCGGTATAAGATTATCTATGTGGCCCCTGAAAGATTGGAAACAGAGCGGTTCCTGCATTTTGCAAAGGCTGTGGAAATCAGCATGGTAGCGGTGGATGAGGCGCACTGCATTTCCCAGTGGGGTCAGGATTTCCGCCCCAGCTATTTAAATATCGTTCAGTTTGTCAGACAGCTGCCCAAGCGTCCTGTCTTAAGTGCCTTTACGGCTACGGCTACCGGGGAAGTGAAGGACGACATTATATGTGTCCTGGGACTGGATGCGCCCAAGACCCTGGTGACGGGCTTTGACAGACAGAACCTTTTCTTTGCAGTGGAACATACAAAAAGCAGGACAAGATACCTGCAGCACTATGTGGCAGACAGGGCGCAGGAGAGCGGAATCATCTACTGCGCCACCAGAAAGAACGTGGAAAAAGTCTATGAGATGCTGCAAAAAGAAGGGATCGCCGTCACCAAGTACCACGCTGGCCTCACCAGTGAGGAACGCCAGCAGAACCAGGATGATTTTATCTATGACAGAAAGCCCGTTATCGTGGCCACTAATGCCTTTGGCATGGGCATCGACAAATCCAACGTGCGCTACGTGCTTCACTATAATATGCCTCAGAGCATGGAGAACTACTACCAGGAAGCGGGACGCGCCGGAAGAGACGGGGAGCCCTCTGACTGTATCCTTCTTTACTCTGCGCAGGATATCATGATCAACCGGTTTCTTCTGGAAAACAAAGACGTCAATCCCAACTTTACAGAAGAAGAACTTATGACGATCAGAGAGCGGGATGAAAAGAGGCTGCAGACCATGAATTTCTACTGCAATACCAAGGAGTGTCTGCGGACTTATATCCTACGCTACTTTGGGGAAGGGAATCAGGGCGCCTGCGGGAAATGCGGGAACTGCCGGAAGCACTATGTAGAGAAAGATATGACCAAAGAGGCGAAACAGGTCATTGTGTGTCTGGAAGAACTGGGTGAAAGATACGGCATCAATGTGGTCGTGGGAACACTGCTTGGCGGGAAGAGTGCGAAACTGCGGGAATACCGCGTGGATCGATATTCTTCTTATGCATCTTTCAGTAAATTACGGGAACAGGAGATTAAAGACTTGATTGGACAGATGATACAGGACGGGTATCTTAGACAGACACAGGACAAATATGCTCTTTTACAGACTACCGGTAAGGCGCAGGATCTCATGGATGATGTCTGCACCGTCACTGTGAAGATGGAGCCTAAGAGCAGCCGGGCTGTGGAGGAGGATGACAGGATTAAGGGGACGGGTAAGCGGCGCTCTGATATCTTGAATACCAGGGGTCTTGAGTTCTTTGATGTATTGCGGGGACTGCGTACGAGCATAGCGCGTGAGGAGAGCCTGCCGCCATATCTGGTCTTTTCGGATAAGACGCTGGTGGATATGTGTGTACGGCTGCCCATGAACCGGGAAGAGATGATGGAGGTAAACGGGATGGGAGCCTATAAATTTGAAAAATATGGGGAGCGGTTCCTGGCATGCATTTTAGAGAATACAGGGGGGATTCGGGAGAAGTTTTATTTTGGGGAGATTGGGGAAGTTTTGGGGAAGAAGTAAGTGGGAATAAAACTTTCATAAAACTTTTAAACTATATATTGTGAGTATAAATAAGAAATGATATTATAAAAACAGTATATTTTATTAGTTATTTTTGTATAAAGTAATATAAATATTGAAAGAAAAGGTTGAAAATATAACTTATAAGTTGTATACTTTCCTTGAAGATGGTCATATACTATGAGTAATAATCTTATTGAACTTTCTCAAATTTGGTATCCGGATGAATATGAGACAACATATATTTATACATATCCTGCTTTTAATGACGAATTGAAGGAAATGATATCAAAGAGTGGGTATGTAAAAGAATTCAGAATCAAATATCACAAAAGTCTTAGGTTTTTAGAAAATTTGAAAAGAAATTGCGTTGAACAATCAAGTTTATTTGAGTGCCTGAAAGAAACGGAAGGATTACATGCAATGAGATTAAAAGGAAAGAAGAATATTCGTATTCTCTTTTCTTTTGAAAAAATAAAGGGCAGGGAAATAGTGATCTTATATTGTTGTTTTCAGGAAAAGAATTCTAAGGATTATGAAAACTCAAAACGTATTGCGTATGATAGAAAAAACAAGTTGATTTGTTAACGGAATGGGAGAATATTATGATGGAAAAGAAATTGGTTGAGGCATATACTTTTTTTGAAGAAGAAAGCAGAGAATTCAAACAAGAAATGGCGGTGGAAAATCTGCTTGTGGATATAGCGTGTGAGTTTATTAATTTTCGTGTCAAAAATAAGATGTCACAGAAAGATTTGGCTGAGAAACTGCAGATTACGCAGGCTATGGTTTCCAAGTTGGAAAGCGGTGAATATAATCCGACTGTAAAAATGCTATTTGAGATTGCCCAGAAATTATCATGGAAATTTAACATACAGTTTGAAAGTAGTATGCGCAGCAGTGAGTATAGTTTTGAACAGGCAGTATCTGAACAGAATGAAGAATATATTGATAGTATGGGGTTTGCGTCATGAGTGGTATGATATCACCATTTCAAATGAAAAAAAGCCGAGTAGTCTCTTTTGAGTTTAATCAAAGTGAATCGACGGATGAATATGAAAGCCGGAAGGTTTCTTTCGGAGCTGATTATGAGATAGCAGAGGTAAAGGAAGTAGATGGAATTTTACAATCAGACTTACATTTGCTCATTGAGATGACAGGTAAGACAGATACGGAAGAAGAACTATTTCAGATTCGATTAGATATAATGGGCGTATTTGAAGGAGAGAGCGCTCAGATGAATCAGGAACGTTTCTTAAGTATGATTAAGATCAATGGAATTAGTACGTTGATGCAATTAAGCAGAGCTTATGTAACAGCATCAACAGCGCTGTCCGGATTTGTTAATCCTATCCGCTTCCCGATGGTAAATGTGTATGAGTTAGTAAAAAGAAAAGAAAGCAGTATATAGAGTAAATGGGTTGGTACATTCAATTTACAAGATGAAAAGACATGCATTGTCGATGAGGGTAAATTGGATGTATTTTTTTGAATTACGAAAATATGTCTTAATACCATGTTGTGATAATATTTACTTTATGTAACGACTAGAATATATTGATATTTGACGTGTTTGGAAAAAATATTTAATGACGTGACATGAAAATAAGGAGGAAGTATAATGAAATTCAAGAAGGGGAAGAGGGATTTTAAGTATGATGAAACAAGTATAACGAGCATTTTAGATTATGCACGTATGCTTAAGGGCAAGACCATTTCAGATGTTGTAGGTATCGAGAAGTTAGAAAATAGAAAAGATAAAGGTATGGTTGGTAATGCTCTGCAGGAGCATTATTTTAAGATACCAAGAAACTCGTCGTCGGAACCAGATTTTAGTGGTGCAGGATTGGAATTGAAATGTTTTGGCTTTTGGTCAGATGGAGAGCGTGAGAAAGCGGATCAGAGATTGGCTTTGACGGATATAAACTTTATGGAGTTTGCTGCAGAGATAGCTTTTGAAGATAGTCATTTGTACCAAAAGTGCCATAATATGCTTTGGATTGCGTATTTGATGAAATTAAATCAAGCTCGTATAGATTCAGAGATAAAATATGTAAGACTGTATGAATTTGAGAAAGTAGTCGCATCGGATATGAGGCAGATTAAAAAGGATTATGACGTAATCACTAAGAAGATCAGAGAGGGGAAAGCATCACAACTCTCAGAAGGTGATACGGAGTATTTAGGGGCGGCACGAACAGGGAACAAAGAGTCAAATAAACAAAATGCGCCTCTTGGAGATGAAGCGCTTCCCCGTAGATTTGTGTTTAAACAATCTTATATGTCATATCTTGTCAAAGAGTATATTATTCCTGAAAAAGAGTTTGGAATTAAAATCTCGAAAGTAAAAGAAAAGAATTGTATCAAAATTCCTAAGGGAAAAACTTTTGAAGACTGGCTTGAAATTATAGATAGGAAATATATGGGGAAGGCGGCAACAAAGATTGCGAAGTTAAAGAAGATAAGGGATATAAAAGGCATCATAGATTTTGAAAGAAAGAACTCATTTAGTGAGTTGGGATATGCGATGCTCGGCATTGCATCCAATAAAGATATCTATCTGCAAAAGACAAATACGGTAGTTAAAGCAGTGCGCATCAAACAGAATGGTTTTGCGGCAGAAAGTAGTCCATTCCCTAATTTTAGAATTATGGATATAGTAAATCAAGAATGGGTTGAGTCGGATATGTTTGCATATTTATCGGAGCAGCGTTTTTTATTGCAGATTTTTGTTCAAAAGGATGAAGATTATGTTTATACTGGACATACGATGTTAAAATTCACGCCAGAGGAATTAGAAGAACTTGTCAGGCCCACGTGGGAAGACTTTAAGCATAAGGTCATGGAGGGGTTGAGATTTCATTTGAAGCTTAATGGAAATAATGAGCCGATTATAACGAATAACATAAAGGGAAAGACTGACGGACAGATTGGACTGATAAAGCTGCATGTGCGGGACATTATATACGATATTTCGGCGCAGCATATTTTAGGAGTTGACGAGAAAGCAGAGGAATATATTAGAGACCATTCTCAAAATGGGAGATTTTTGCGTAAGCCGGAAAACAAAGAAAAGTATGGGGACACATTGCCGAATGGGGATATCTTGCCAAAACAAAGTTTTTGGTTAAATAGGGATTACATATTACAGTATATTAGAGAAAAAGCACCGGAGCTTCTAAAATGATGAGTGATAAGAAGAAAGAACCTCGCTTTCATGGTGAGGTAACAGAGAAAAGCCATAAAAATATGAGCCGTATCAAGGGAAAGGATACGAGCATAGAGATTGCACTGCGGAAAGCACTTTGGAACAAAGGGTATAGATATCGCAAAAATTATAAGGGACTGCCAGGGACACCGGATATTGCTATCACGAAATATAGAATAGCTGTATTTTGTGATAGCGAATTTTTTCATGGAAAAGATTGGGATGTACTCAAGACAAAGCTGGAGAAAGGAAAGAATGCAGGGTATTGGACGAGCAAAATACAAAGGAACATCGAGAGGGATGAAGTAAAGAATAAGAAGCTTAGGTTTGAAGAGTGGACGGTGATACATTTCTGGGGAAAAGATATTTTGAAGAATGCGGATGAATGTGTTAAGGTGATAGAGGAAACAATATTCGATTTGAAGATGACAGAGGTGGAGATTGATGATGAGAGTGGATTATATAGCTGAATACGATAGGTCAAATCCACTGTCAATAGAAGTGTATTCTCAGAAAATGGTGGGTAAGACATTTCGTGAAATCTGTGAGGAAGATGACGCAAGACAGTCATTGGTTCTTCGAGGTGAAAATACAGATTATGGAACATCTGATATGTCTGTGACAAAGAGAAATAAAGGAAATTTGGGGCAGATTGTTGAAGAGAAGTTTTTTCACTATGCTTGTAACAGTGACGCAAGGGCGGATTTCCCTGAGGCGGGGGTGGAATTAAAGGTTACACCCTATAGAATGAACCAAGATGGATCCTTGTCAGCGAAGGAAAGACTGGTATTGACAATGATTGATTATTTCCAGGTGGTGAATGAGAAATTTGAAGAGAGTCATCTTTGGAATAAGTCGAAATTGATATTGTTGGTCTATTATCTATATATGAAAGATATCAAATATAATCTGGATTATAAGATAGGGTATTCAAGATTATTCACGCCGCCGGAACAAGATGTGAAGATCATCCGACACGACTATTATATTATTGTATCCAAAATACAGGCAGGAAAGGCACATGAACTGTCAGAAGGAGATACGTTATATTTAGGTGCTGCTCCTAAAGCAGCTACATCGAAAGACAGAAGGAAACAACCGTTCAGCGAGGAACTTGCCAAACCCAGAGCGTTTGCATTTAAGAGCTCCTATATGACATACGTTCTGAACAATTATATTGTTTCCGGGAAAGTGACTTATGAGCCTATCATTGCTGAGGATGCGGTAGATTCTTTTGAAGATTATGTGATGGAGAAGATTAATAGGTTTCAAGGGTATTCGGTGGAGGAACTTTGCGGAGCGCTTAACGTAGATATGCAAAAGAAGCCGAAAAGTTTAGAGGCGATATTAGCATTTAGAATGCTGGGAATTAAAGGGAATCATGCGGAGGAATTTGAGAAAGCCAGTGTTGTTGTTAAGTCAGTTCGGATTGGAAAAAATGATAAAATCAAAGAAAGTATGTCGTTTCCCGCATTTCGATTCAAAGAGATAGTGAAAGAGGAGTGGGAGGATTCAAAGTTTGGAAATTATCTTAGGGAGACGAGATTCTTATTTGTAGTATATAAATTTGATAAAGATGATGTACTTAGGCTTCGCGGATGCCAGTTTTGGAATATACCATACGGAGATTTGGAGACAGATGTGAAATCAGTATGGCAGCGGACTAAGCAGGTATTACAAGAAGGACTTCAAGTGAGGCAGGTTAACGGCGTGTGCCGGAATAATTTCCCGAAAGCTTCAGAAAATCCAGTATGTCATGTGAGACCGCATGCTCAAAATGCACAGGATACCTATGAGCTGCCGGACGGAAGGCAGTATCCGAAACAGTGTTTCTGGTTGAATAATACATATATCTATCAACAGATAGATGATGATATAAAGGTTGATCAAAACTGTCGATTATGATATGATTGCAGTGAAAAGTGAACGAAGGAGATACTCAAATGGAGAAGACAGTTTGCGAGTTGTTTGCAGGGGTTGGAGGGTTCCGTTGTGGACTTAACTCCATCCATGAGATAGAAGATGCCATGAAACCCGAAAAGTGGAAGACTGTATGGTTTAGTCAATGGGAACCTGCGGATAAAAAGATTCAATGGGCTCATGGATGTTATGTGAAGAGATTTGGCTCTTGTCCGGAGATTGACGGAATAGATTGGACAAACAAAGATATCAATGAAGTGGACAAGACAATCGTGCCAGATCATAATCTGCTCGTGGGAGGTTTTCCATGTCAGGATTATTCGGTTGCTTCATCGTTGGCTACATCAAAAGGTCTGGAGGGGAAAAAGGGGGTTCTTTGGTGGGATATCCGTGATATGTTAGAGACCAAAGGAGCGCCATTTGTTCTTTTGGAGAATGTAGACCGTCTCATAAAAAGTCCGGCGAGTCAGAGAGGAAGAGATTTTGCCGTTATATTGGCCTGCTTCCGTGATCTTGGATATACAGTGGAGTGGCGTGTGATAAATGCAGCAGAATATGGATATCAGCAGCGCCGCAGGCGCACATTTATTTTTGCATATAGTGACAAGACAGCATATGCAGCTAGAATCGCTAAGACGATTGCATATAGGGATTCCTGCAATGAGGAATTACGTGAGGAGAGCATGACGCGCTTGGTTCTTTCGGAAGGGTTCTTTGCAAAAAGTTTTCCGGTTAGCAAGTGTGATGAAAAGAAGATTAAAATGGAGAAGCTGCCAAATGAAATCGGAGAACTGTCGAATGCGTTTTCATTCTCATTTGAAAATACTGGTGTGATGAAAGATGGTATTATCTATACAATGAAGACGAAGCCGATATATCATGGACAGCAAAAGACGCTGGGGGACATCTTGGAAGTGGGAGATGTTGATGAGTCCTATTTTATACCTGAGGAGCGGCTATATTACGAAAAGGAGAAAGGAGATCATAGTGATGAAACCAAAGAGCCGCTTCCTGCTGGAGCACACAAAACGTGGCAATATGTGAAAGGAGCAAAAAAACTGACACGAAAAGCAAAGAGCGGACATGAATACATCTTTTCCGAAGGTCCGATTGCCATGATTGATGAATATGATAAACCAGCCAGGACAATGCTTACAAGCGAGGGGTCTTTTAACAGGACTACGCACATAGTGAAGGATAGGAAAACAGAGAAAATAAGACTTCTTACACCTGTTGAGGTGGAGCGGATTCAAGGATTTCCGAATGATTGGACGAAAGAATGTTTGATTGGGGGAGAGATTATGGAAATGCCGGTTAATAAACGCAGGTTTATGATGGGCAATGCGTTGGTTGTGGATTTGGTGAATCAGATGGAAAAACAATTATCCGAGATATTTGATGCGGAAGAATGATTTGTAGAAGGAGAAGGTGTTTTTCTTGAAGGACAGGAGATTAACCATGAAAACCATCAAAGTAGTCGCCGCCATCATCACCCACAACCACCAGATTTTTGCCACCCAGAGAGGCTACGGCGAGTTTAAGGACGGCTGGGAATTTCCTGGCGGCAAGATTGAAGAGGGAGAGACCCCGCAGGAAGCATTAATCCGGGAAATCAGGGAAGAATTAGATACAGAGATTGAAGTGGGTGAATGGGTTGATACCGTGGAGTACGACTACCCCGCATTCCATCTGTCCATGGACTGCTTCTTTTGTACCATTAAGTCAGGTGATTTGGTTTTGAAAGAGCATGAAGCGGCCAGATGGCTGACTAGGGAGACGCTTGACAGTGTGGCATGGTTACCGGCGGACCTTGGCCTGATAGAAAAGTTAAAAAACAGTACAATTTAGTCAGAAAGAAGGAATTGCCATGTGCACAGCAGCAACTTACAGGACGAAGGACTTCTATTTTGGGCGGACATTGGATAATGCTTTTTCTTATGGGGACGAAGTAGTCATAACGCCCAGAAAGTATCCTTTTCATTTTGCAGAGGCGGGTGATCGTAGTGTCCACTATGCGTTGATCGGTATGGCGTATGTGGATGAGGATTATCCGCTTTATTATGACGCTGTCAATGAAAAGGGCCTGGGGATGGCAGGGCTTAATTTTGTGGGCAATGCGGTCTACGGCAAGCGCAAAGCCGGTAAGGATAATATTGCGCAGTTTGAACTGATTCCCTGGATTCTGGGTCAGTGTGCCACGGTGGAGGAAGCCAGAGCGCTTGTGGAGAATCTGAATCTGCTGGACGTATCATTTAAGGATACTTTGCCGGCAGCGCAGTTACATTGGATGATTGCTGACAGAGAAAAGTCCATTGTGGTAGAATCGGTGCGGGAGGGGATTCGGATTTATGAGAATCCGGTGGGTGTGTTGACCAACAATCCTTCCTTTGATCAGCAGATGTTTCATCTGAATCAGTATATGCATTTATCTGCCAGACCGCCGGTCAATACCTTTGCGGAAGGGCTTAAGCTGGAAACATACAGCCTTGGACTTGGTGGCATCGGGCTGCCGGGAGACTTGTCATCCCAGTCCAGGTTCGTGCGGGCGGCCTTTGTCCGGATGAATTCGGTTTCCGGGGAGAGCGAAGCGGAGAGTGTCAGTCAGTTCTTTCATATCCTGGGCGCAGTAGACCAGCAGCGGGGATGCTGTGAGTTGGATGACGGGCAATATGAGACAACGATTTATACTTCCTGCTGTAATACGGATAAAGGAATTTATTATTATACGGTCTATGGCAATCATCAGATTACGGCGGTGGACATGCATAAAGAGGCATTGGAAGGAACCGGTCTTGTACGGTATCCTACGATCAGGGAAGAGCAGATCAGATGGCAGAATTAAGTGTCTGCAGGTATGATGGAAGAGGAAAAGGAAGGGAAGAAAAAGGATGAAGTTAGCGGTATTTTTTCCGGGAATAGGATATCACTGTGATAAGCCGCTTCTTTATTACAGTGAAAAAATAGCCGGGCAGTATGAGTATGAGACGATAAAAATCGTATACGAGGGACTTAGTAAGAATCTCGACGAAGCTTTTGACCAAGCGCTCTTCCAGACGGAAGCACGTTTGGCAGGGGTAGACTGGAAGCGGTACGAGGATGTGCTCTTTGTGTCGAAAAGCATAGGGACTGCAGTGGCTGGCGCTTATGCTGCAAAGTACGCTGTAAACTGTAGAAATATCTATTACACGCCGTTGGAAAAGACTTTTGCATTTACCGGACCAAAGGGGATGGTATTTCATGGGACCAGCGATCCCTGGGCCAAGACGGAGATGATTCAGGCAAAATGTCTGGAAAACAATCTGCCCCTTCGGATCATTGAGAACGCCAATCATTCATTGGAGATCCCGGAGCATGCAGGGCAGAGTCTGAGAATCCTGGCAGATGTGATGGAAGAGACGGAAAGTTATCTTGCAGATACGATTCAGTACAGACAAATAACGGACCAGGAAATAAGTCCGGAATTGTTTGCACAGTTTATCCGTCATCAGAAGGTGACGATGTGCAGAAGAAAGGTGAACGGTGAATGGACTGTTGCGGCAGACCCCTTTGTGGATGACTGGAGCAGCGAGGATTATCAGACGCTGATAAAATGTCTTAAGAACACGGTGTTGACGGGCGGTTTTGTGTGCGGGGCTTTTTACCGTGGTATACTTAAGGGATTTGTCTCTGTGGAAGCATCTTTGTTTGGCGGCTCGCATCGTTATCTGGATTTGTCCAGCATTCATATTTCAGAAGATATGAGAGGCCGTGGGATAGGCAGAGTGCTTTTTCAAAAAGCAGCCTCCTGGGCGGCGCAGCAGGGAGCGGACAAGCTGTACATATCGGCCCATTCGGCAGTGGAGACGCAGGCCTTTTATCAGGCCATGGGGTGTGTGGAGGCACAGGTGTATCACAGGGAGCATGTGGAGCGGGAGCCATATGATTGTCAATTAGAGTACAGGTTAAGGGTAAAATAATGGAAACGAAAGAAAAACAAAATGGAATCCTGGAGGGTGTGATCTGGAAGCAGTTATTGATTTTCTTCTTCCCGATTCTGATCGGCACCTTTTTTCAACAGCTTTATAATACGGTGGATACGGTGATTGTGGGACAGTTTGCCGGAAAGGAAGCCTTGTCCAGTGTGGGCGGCTCCTCGGCGCAGATTATCAATATGGTGGTGGGATTTTTTACGGGGCTGACGGCAGGCGGGACGGTTCTGATCTCTCAGGCTTACGGGGCATCCCATAAGCAGAGACTGGAGGATGCCCTGCATACTTCCTATGCCTTTGGGATTTTGGGCGGCATCGGTCTTGGCGTTCTGGGTGTGGTACTGGCGCCTCTGATGCTGGAATGGATGAACACGCCGGCAGAACTGATGGAGATGTCCACGTTGTACATAAGGATTTATTTTTCCGGTCTGGTCTTTGTGTTTATCTATAATATGGGAGCGGCGATTCTGCGCGCAATCGGGGATTCCAGGCGGCCCCTGTATTATCTGGTGGTCTGCTGTATTGTCAATATTGTGTTGGACCTGATTCTGGTGCTTTATTGCAACCTGGGGGTCCTTGGTGTGGCGGTGGCGACACTGGTATCACAGGCGATCAGTGCGGTGATGGTGACCTGGGCCTTGATGTACAAGGTGGATTGTATGGCGTTATCTGTGCGTAAGATTAAGATTCATGGGGCAGTTTTGAAAAACATGCTGCAGATTGGGTTCCCTTCCGGTCTGCAGGCTTCTATGTACAGTATTTCCAACATGATTGTACAGGCGGCCCTCAATCTGTTGGGTGTCAATACCATGGCGGCATGGACGGCCTATGGCAAGATAGACAGTGTATTCTGGATGATCAATTCCTCTTTTGGTATTGCTCTTACTACTTTCGTAGGACAGAATTTCGGTGCGGGCAAATGGGACCGTGTGAAGAAGGGCACCAGAGTCTGTCTGGGCATGGCGGTGGGTACGGCCATTTGTCTGACGGTGATTTTGATGATGGCGGGCCGTTTCCTGTTAGGCATCTTTACCGGGGATGGGGCAGTGGTGGAGATTGGAATGACTATGATGAGGAGCATAGCGCCTGCTTTTGTCATGTTTGTGTTTATTGAGATTTTCTCTGGTTCTCTCAGGGCACAGGGGTATACTTTTGTGACCACGATCATATCGGTGCTGGGTGTCTGTGTGTTCCGTATCATCTGGGTAAGTCTGATACCGGCAGCGGAAGGTCTGTCCACACTGCGGCGGATTGTGGCCTGCTATCCGATCAGCTGGGTTATGTGTGCGGTTTTGGTGAGCAGTTATTATTTTTACAAACAAAAGAGGATTATCGGACGGATGGAGCAAAGAGGCAGAAAGTAGTGTAAAATTTTTGGATATCTTCTTTCATATGGCACATACTATTGACAGATTGGTTAAAGGAGGATGCATATGGAAGACGATACGATCAAGCTCCTGCGGGAGTGCAATGCGGGGATTAAGATGGGCATTTCTTCCCTGGATGATGTGATGGAGCACGTAAAGGACAGTACACTGGAAAATCTGCTGAAAAAGAGTAAGGAGACGCATTGTAAGCTGGGAGATAAAACCCATGATTACCTGCGGGAATATCATGATGAGGGTAAGGAGCCAGCGCCCATGGCCAAGGTGATGTCCTGGATGAAGACCAATGTGAAACTGGGCGGAGAGGATTCCGACAGGGTGGTAGCCGATCTGATTACGGACGGCTGTAATATGGGGGTGAAGTCGCTTTACCGCTATCTGCATCAATATCAGGCGGCAGATGAAAAAGTAAAAAAGATTGCCAGAGAAGCCATTCAGGCAGAAGAAACGCTGGTAAAAGATATGAGAGAGTACCTGTAGCGGGTACTCTCTTTTTTAGAAATCCGTAGATTCCCGGATGATCAATTCCGTATCCAGAATAAACCGCTGCGGCAGTTTCATGGGATCTGCGATCATGGACAGAAGCTGGGTGCATGCCATAAAGCCCATGTCGTGTCTGGGCTGGTTGATGGTGGTAATGTTGGGTGTGGTCATTACAGAGATGTCTATGTTATCGAATCCCGCTACCATGATATCCTGCGGCACCTGAAAGCCTTCCAGGGCGCAGGCCCTCAGTGCTGCCGCCGCCATGATGTCGGACGCACAGAAGATGGCGTCTGGCAGGTTGGTGGTCTTAAGAAGTGCTGAAATGGCAGGTACAGCAGTGCTGAAATTTCCGTCTGGTACGGTGACGATATGGTGGGGATTTACGGCAATGCCTGCCTGCTCCAAAGTCTCATGATATCCTTGCAGGCGCAGCTTGGCATAGGTGTAGCGGGCCGGGTCGGAGTTGATCAGGGCAATCTGTCTGCGGCCTGTGTTGAGAATATAACGCAGCATCTTTCGCGTGGCTTCCAGATTATCAATGGTGATGTAAGAGACATCGTTTACTTCGTTAAATTCACTGCATTGCACAAGGGGGGTCCTGAGTTTCAGCTGGTCCAATACATCGGTCTCAAGTTTTTGCATGATGACTACGCCGGAAATATTGGATTGACTGATAAAATTTGTGATTTGGTGAATATTAAACTTGGAGAGGGTTTCATTCACGATCAGCAGTTGACAGCCGTTTTGGTTGGCGGCATCCTGAATGCCCAGTACGATATCTGTATAAAACGGATTGTTGAAGACCGGCACGATAGCAAGGATACGCATATCATGGGTCATGGGAACGACGGCGTCAGGAAGGGTTCCCCCCAGTTCCTCTATAGCACGGTAGATGATTTTCAGGGTTGCGTGTTTGACCAGATGCGGCTGCTTTAAGGCACGGGAAATGGTGGACACAGAAAGTCCGGTTTTTTCAGATATTTTCATATAAGGTATGTTTGATTTGTTCATGAAATAGGTTCTCCCATCTTGATTTTCAGGGCGGTACATTGCAGGCGGGTATGCGGCGATTCTGACGACGCCTGCCGGTTAATTACTCTTTATGATATATGATGAAAATTATTGCGTCAAGCAATAAAAAGGAAAGGAATGAAAAAGATGCAAAAGTATGAAAAATGGAAATCCTGCATCAAATGAAATGTGGAAAATATATACAATAAACTTTGGAAAAATATAAAGTGTTAAGTAGTTTTGTATAGTATTTGCAAAAGAAAATGAAAAAACTATGAAAATATTTCTGAAAATGAATGAAAAATAATGAAAAAATTCGTTGACATTCAAAAGACGGAATGCAATAATGTGTATAACAAAAATAAGAGCAGCAACGAAGGTTGCGGAAGGAGGAAGGTTATGAAAAATAGTAAGAAAATTCTGGCAGTCATGCTTGCTGCCGCGATGCTGTTTTCACTGACGGCCTGTTCATCCGGGAAAGAGGAAACCAAGGACAGCAAACCTGCAGCAGAGGAAGGAAACACACAGGAGGCTGCACAGGAGGGGACCTCAGAAGAAGCAACGGATGAAGCAGCACAGGAACCGGAAGCACAAGAGTCCGCGGGGAAATCTGAAGGCTTTAAGATAGGTTATATTTCCCCTGGCCCCGACACCTGGTATCTGCGGGCGGAAGAAGGCGCTAAATGGGCATGCGAGAAAGCAGGCGCGGAGTTTTTATCGGTTAATTCCAATCGGGATTCTGAGCAGGAGCAGACCAACATTGATTATCTGATTGATGAGGGTGTGGACTGTATTGTTATTCTTTCATGGAATGAGGCCGGTTGTGTGTCTGCCGCTGAGAAGTGTAAAGAGGCCGGCATCGGCTGTGTGGTTTTTGATGCCTGCGGCGCTATGAAGAACCATGATGTTGACATTACGGCATCGGTAGATTTTGACTGGCAGAGTATGGGCGGCATCTATGTGGATTGGATGGAGGCTACATATCCGGGAGAGGATTATGTATTCATCAATGGCACAGTGGACAGCGTGGTATGTCAGACAGTAGAGGCAAGTCTCAAAGAAGCTACGGAAAAATCCGGCAAGATGAAATGTGCGGATATCCGTTATGGAGAGTATGATCCGGAGAAAGCGGCGAACGAAGTGGAAGACCTTGTGAACTCCGGTCTGGATTTCTCAGTGATCGGTGTTATCAATGAGGACTGTGCGGCAGCGATCATCACTCGTCTGGAAGATTTGAATGTAGCGGACAAGTATCATGTGTTTGCACAGAATGGCTCTGAGGTTGGAGCGCAGCTGATGAAAGACGGTTCCCTGGAGTTTACCATTGCGTCATCACCGGGACTGGAAGGTGCAGTAGCAGTGTTTGCAGGAATTGACGGGGTTCAGAATGCGAAAGAACCCAATCAGTTTATTGCCTGTCCGATTGCTTCTGTGACACCGGATCAGGTGGACAATCCGGAAGCGGTCATCTCCTGGTCTGTAGATGAAGAGGCCTGGGCAGCGATTATTCGGGAAAGCTTTTCTGATTATGCAATCTTTTTCTAAATAAAGATTTGGTTTGGGAGGGGAGCGGGAAGATCGGCAGTTGACTTCCCGCTCCCTGATGATATGGAAAATGCGACAGATTATGGAGAGACGGTGAGGCTATGGATAAACTATTAGAACTGAAAAATATCTCCAAATCCTATTCGGGAGTAGAGGTTTTACGGGACATAACGGTTGATCTTGATAAAGGAGAAGTGCTCTGCTTTGTGGGTGAAAACGGGGCAGGTAAATCCACCTTGATTAAGATTATCTCCGGCGCAGTATGGCCGGACGGCGGCACGATCCGGTATTTTGGCAAAGAATACGGGAAACTGCATCCTAAGAATGTCATCGACCTGGGCGTGGCAACGATTTATCAGGAAATCGACTTGGTGGATAATCTGACGGTGGCAGAGAATATATTTTTGGGCGCTGAATTGCGGAACCGGCTGGGAATGATTCAGGCAAAGGAACAGGAAAGACAGGCGGATGAACTGTTAGAAAGACTGAAACTCAATGATATAACAGGAAAAACCCTGTTAGCCGACTTGTCCACAGCCCAGAAGCAGTGTGTCCAGATTGTGAAAGCACTGAAAAACGAGGCCAGGATACTGATTCTGGATGAACCTACCGCATCTTTGGGGGATAAGGAAACCAAGGTCCTGCTTGAACTGGTGAAGAACCTGGCCGGGCAGGGAATGGGAATCATCTATATTTCCCATTTTATTGAGGAATTGTTTGCACTTGGAGATACCCTGCTGATTCTCAAAGATGGCTGCCAGACAGCAGTGAGAAAGACGAAAGACACAACGCCGGAACAGGTCATTCATGATATGATTGGCCGGGATGCGTCGAGTTTCTATCAAAGAGAATATTTTCAGACGGGAAACCGGACGCTGCGGGTAGAACATTATACCAACCGGCATACGGTACATGATGTGAGTTTCGGGATGAAGTCGGGAGAAGTGTTCGGCCTTGGAGGGCTTGTGGGCGCGGGTAGAACGGAGCTTGTCAGAATGCTTTATGGAGCGGATGACAAACTGGATGGGAAATTGTATCTGGATGGGAAGGAGATTACCCCTGTTAACCCGAAGGACGCCATTCATAAAGGGATTTTCATGATTTCGGAAGACCGCAAAGGCGAGGGGCTTCTTACGCTCCGGTCAGTCAAAGAGAATATCATGATTACCCATAATGAGGAAAAGGAATGGATTCACCTTGGCAGGGAAACACAGATGACGGCAAAGAGCATTGAGGCCTTCGGCATCAAGACACCGGGACAAAACGCAGAGGTGACCAGCCTGTCTGGCGGCAATCAGCAAAAGACCATTATCGCAAGATGTGTGATGGATCCGGGAGAGGTCTATATTTTCGATGAGCCGACAAAGGGTGTGGATGTGGGGGCAAAGGAAGAAATCTACAAACATATCCTTAGTCTGGCGAAAGCAGATAAGTTCGTGATCATCATTTCATCGGATATGCCGGAGCTTTTGTCTATGAGCGACAGAATCGGCGTCATGTGTGATGGGAGACTGGTGGATATTGTGGATGTAAAGGAGACAACAGAGGCCGATCTTATGCGGAAATATTTGGGATTATCATAGACTGATTTTGGAGGGACATTATGGAAGAACATAACAAGGCAAAGTCAAAGGTGTTAAAAGTGCTCACATCACAGCCATTCATACTGTTTGTGTTTATCATTCTTGTGGCTGTTGTGACCAACTCAATCAACAGTAAGTTTCTCACATGGGGAACCATCAACAGTATTCTGGGACAGGCCGCCGGTCTTGGGCTCGTGTCGGCAGGTGCGACGGTGCTTGTGATATCCGGACATTTTGACATTTCCACAGGAAGAATGATAGGGCTTGCCATGTGCGCTATGGCGATCATGCTCAACAATGGCATGCATCCGGTTCTGGTATCGGTTCTGGGCATCTTACTCTGTGTCACATGCTCTGTGTTTAATGGTGCGGTATCTATTGCTTTCCAGGCGCCGTCCTTTGTGGTGACACTGGCAACGCAGAATATTTATTACAGCATTGCACTGCTTTTGACCAACGGCTATATGCAGACTCTGTATGGTAAATACAGGACGCTGGCTTCCTTTAAGATTCTGGGCGTGTTTCCGCTGATTTACCTGATCTTGATTCTGGGATTTGTGAGTATCCATGTGATTTTGAAACATACTAGGACCGGGCGTCATGTCTATGCCATTGGCACCAATGAGCGGGCGGCTTATATATCCGGCGTGAATATCAAACTCAGCAAACTGAAGTTCTTCGTCATCAGCGGCGTCCTGGTGGGCATTGCAAGCATGTTGATGTTGTCGAGAATCAGTGCGGCACAGGCTACCACAGGATACGGTATGGAGACAGAGGCCATTGGTGCGGTAGTCATTGGCGGCTCTTCCATCAATGGCGGTAAAGGCGGCGTGGTGGGAACCTTTATGGGTGTGATTCTTCTGAGTATGATGTCAACCGCGATCAACATGCTTCATATTAATACTTTTTATGAATACATGGTATATGGCATCGTTATTCTACTGGCGCTGGCAACCACCGCAGTCCGTGGGTATACGGTAGGAAAGCGTAACGGCTGATGATGAAAGTCTGTACAAAGGGAGGGAAAATATGTTTCACATAGGAATGACACAATGGATTGTGGGAGATGAACCGCTGGAAGTAAGCTGCGCGCGGCTGAAAAATTGTGGGTATGACGGTATTGAGCTTGCAGCGCAGCCTTATCATCTGGACGCCGGGGCGTGCAAAAGATTACTGGACAAGTATGGACTGGACTGCCGTTCCCTGTGCGGGATTTTCGATGAGAGCAGGGATCTGACGGCAGACAAAGAGGCAGGAGAACGGGCGGTTCAGTATATCAGGGACAGCGTGGACTTCGCCGTTAAAGTGGGCGCAAAGATTATGATCGTAGTGCCCTCTCCGGTAGGAAGATGTGTGAAACCGGAGGGAATATCCATGGACAGCCTGATGGAAAATGCCGTGCACAATGTGAGAAAAGCGGCAGATTATGCCAAAGAAAAAGGGGTAACACTGGCGATTGAAGCTATTAACCGGTATGAAACCTACTTTATCAATACCCTTGTAAAAGGAATGGATTTTGTGAAAGCGGTAAACCATCCTGCTGTTGGTATGATGGCCGATTTGTTTCACATGAATATAGAAGAGACAAGTCTGGTGGACAGCCTGTATAGGATTCGTGACAAGCTGGTGCATGTGCATATTGCGGATAACACCAGAGAAGCCGCGGGGATGGGACAGATTGACTTTAAGGAAGTGCTTCGGGCGTTACAGACAATGGGGTATACAGGTTCCCTAACCATGGAATTCATGTATCGCCTGGCTGATCCTTACAGCGCGGTGGAAATCAGCACACAGACGGGATTGATGGACAGATATGCAAAACAGGCAATCGACTATATACGGATGACGGAGGAAAGTATCCGCACTTTAGAAAATGAGGAGGAAACACGGTGATAAATGTAGGCATTATAGGATGCGGCAAGATTGCACAGGTGCGGCATATTCCGGAATATGAAGCGAATGAGAACGCAAGAATCTGCGGCTTTTATGATATCAATCAGGAACGGGCCGGGGAACTTGCGCAGAAGTATCAGGCAAAGGCCTATGCTTCTTACGAGGAACTGCTGGCAGACGATAGGATTGACGCGGTGTCTGTTTGTGCGGCTAACAGCGTACATGCGAGCATCACCATAGCGGCGCTTAAGGCCGGTAAGCACGTGCTTTGCGAAAAGCCCATGGCGGCTGTACTGGCAGATTGTGAGGCCATGGTAAAAGCAGCGAAAGACAACGACAGGATTCTGATGATTGATCAGAACCAGAGACTTGCCAAGGCACACAGGGAAGCAAAGCGGATGATAGATGAGGGCGAAATAGGAGATATCCTTACCTTCCGTACCACCTTTGGCCATGGCGGGCCGGAGACCTGGAGTATAGACCCGGGGAAGAGCACCTGGTTTTTTGATAAGGATAAAGCAGTCATGGGAGCCATGGCGGATTTAGGCATTCATAAGACAGACCTGATCCAGTTTTTGACATCCCAGAAGATTGTGGAGGTAACGGCAAAGCTGACGACGCTTCATAAGAAGGATGAAGCAGGGGAGCCGATTGGCGTCGATGACAATGCTTTTTGCATTTACAGGCTGTCCGGTGGAGCGGCGGGTACCATGACCGCATCCTGGACCCATTATGGAACAGAGGATAATTCCACGGTTCTGTATGGGACAAAGGGAATCATGAAAATATATGATGACCCGGTACATACCATTGTGGTAACAAAGAAGAATGGAACCCGGAAGGAATACGATGTGGAGGCGATTCAGACCAATGATAACCAGACAAGCTCAGGCATCATTGATTTGTTTATAGACTGCCTGGAAAAGAAAAGTGCACCGGAAATTTCCGGGGAGTCTGTTTTACAGGCAATGCGTGCAGTGTTTGGGAGCGTGGAATCCTCACAGAAAGGGTGCAGCGTCACGGTAAACCAGGAAGATTAGAAACATGGGCAAAGATTGAGGCCCCGACATGGCGGGAAGCGTGAAACATAACTTGTTTGTGCCATGAGGAAGCGAAAGGGATGATAACATATATGAAAATAGGATTTATTACTTCTATTCTGGATGATTATGGTTATGAGGAAATGGTGGATACGGCATCTGCGCTTGGATTTGACTGTGTTGAGGCGGCATGCTGGCCCGCAGGCGGCGCCGAGCGGCGCTATGCTGGAGTGTCCCATATTGATGTGGGGCGGGTGATAGAGGATGAGGCGTACAGAAAACATATTCTTGCCTATGCAGAGGAGAAGAATGTCGAGATATCTGCCCTTGCCTTTTATCCCAACACCATGGATGGAGATTTGAAGAAGCGGGATGAGAATATCTGTCATTTAAAAAAGGTCATTAAAGCGTCTGCGCTTCTTGGCGTTTATATGACTACCACCTTTATCGGAAGAGACCAGAATAAGACCATAGAGGAGAATCTGGAATTGTTTGACGCTATATGGCCGGATATTATAAGGTACGCAGAGGAAAATCAGGTTAAGATAGGGATAGAAAACTGTCCCATGCTGTTTGGTCCCGACCAGTGGCCGGGCGGGCAGAACCTGATGACCACACCGGTGATATGGAGGGAACTGTTCCGACGGATTGAAAGCGGCAACTTTGGCTTAAATTACGATCCAAGCCATTTCCTCTGGCAGGGCATGGATTATATAAAGCCGATTTATGAATTTCGGGATAAAATGTTCCACATTCACTTTAAGGACATTAAAATACAGAAAGATAAGCTTGCGGAGTGTGGGATTATGGCATATCCGCTGGATTATATGCAGCCGAAGATTCCGGGGCTTGGAGATATTGACTGGGGTGCGTTTGTATCAGCGCTTACGGATATCGGATATGACGGTTATGCATGCGTTGAAGTGGAGGACAGAGCTTTTGAGGGAAGTAGAGAGAAGGTGATAAAGTCTCTGTCCCAGTCCAGGAAATATTTGGAACAGTTCGTGTAAAGACTGACCGGCACAACAGGGGGCCTGTGTTCTGACCGGCACGGTTCCAGGGTTAAGAGTACCTGTTTTGGGTACTCTTTCAGGATAAACTTTTAAAATTACAAAAATGTTACAAGTCATCAAAAAGGAATAGGA
>CAJTOO010000016.1:55485-103261 GCA_910577735.1 uncultured Lachnospiraceae bacterium | reverse complement strand
CAGAAACTATTTGGCTTTCAGCCATTTTCACGGCTGTGCCGTGAATAATCTAGGTCAAATATTATTTTTCCAGTGATATAGTAGAGAAAGCATATTTTTTTGTGAGAGGAGAAATCTTATGGGCGAGCAGGCGGAGGATAAGAAGACTCAAAAGCCAGCGAAACATATATGTGTGGGTCTGCTTGCCCATGTGGATGCGGGCAAGACAACTTTAGCGGAACAGATTCTTTATCGCAGCGGCATGATTCGCAGGCTGGGGCGGGTGGATCATCGAGACGCCTTTCTGGATACGGACAGACAGGAACGGGAGCGGGGCATCACGATTTTTTCCAAGCAGGCTTCTTTTACCTGGAAGGATCTGGAGGTCACGCTGTTAGATACGCCGGGACATGTGGATTTTGCAGCGGAGATGGAGCGGACTCTGCAGGTGCTTGATTATGCTGTGCTTATCATAAGCGGTGCGGATGGCGTGCAGGGTCATACACTTACTTTGTGGCGGCTGTTGGAACGGTATCAGGTACCGGTATTTCTGTTTATCAATAAGATGGATCAGCCGGGAACGGAGGCAGACGCACTGCTTGCAGAACTTAGGAAAAGTCTGGATGAGCGGTGCGTATCCTTTATGCGTCAAAACGGGGATGAGGCAGCGTTCTATGAGAATATTGCGGTCTGTGATGAGGAACTTCTGGAGAGATATCTGTATCTGGAAGAAGTGCAGGACCATCCTGGCGGGCGGAAAAACCAGCCTCCCATTAGCGCAGAGGAGATAGGGAAACTGACAGCAGGCAGGAAACTGTTCCCTTGTTTCTTCGGATCGGCCTTAAGGGGGGATGGGGTGGAAGCCTTGCTTGACGGGCTTTATGATTATGCCCGCAGGCCTTCTTATGGAGAAGACTTTGGAGCCCGGGTGTTTAAGATTACACGTGATTCTCAGGGCGTGCGTCTGACACACGTCAAGGTCACCGGCGGCAGTCTGAAGGTAAAACAGATGATACATGTAACGGACCGCAGCGCCGGGGCAGGACAGGAGGCAGGTACAGGAACGGGTACAGAGGAGAAGATAGATCAGATAAGGGTTTATGCCGGAGAAAAGTATACAGTGGAACAGGAAGTGCCGGCAGGGAGCGTCTGTGCGCTGGCCGGGCCGGCGCTGACTTTCTGCGGACAGGGGCTGGGTGAGGAGAAAGAAGACACAGTTCCTTTGCTGGAACCGGTCATGACATATCGCATTGTGCTGCCGTCCGGCAGTGATGTGCATCGCATGTATAATATGTTATGTCAACTTGAAGAGGAGGAACCGCAGCTGCATATTGTCTGGAAAGAGCAGATAGGGGAGATACATGCACAGCTTATGGGGGAGGTGCAGATTGAAATCCTGCGCAGCCTGATCCGGGAACGGTTCGGGGTGGAGGTGGATTTTGACGAGGGGAGTATTGTCTATAAGGAGACCATTGCGGATACGGTGGAGGGGGTGGGACATTTTGAACCGCTCAGACATTATGCAGAGGTGCACCTGATTTTAGAGCCGGGTGAACGGGGCAGCGGTCTGCAGTTTTACAGCCGCTGCAGCGAGGATAAACTGGACAGAAACTGGCAGAGATTGATACTGACCCACTTAGAAGAGCGGGAACATCCAGGCGTACTGACAGGGTCTCCCATTACGGATATGCGGATTACGCTTGTGGCGGGGAAGGCCCATATCAAGCATACTGAGGGCGGCGATTTCAGGCAGTCCACTTATCGGGCGGTGAGACAGGGGCTTTGTAAAGCGCAGAGTGTGCTGTTAGAACCGATCTATGAGTTTCGGATAGAAGTCCCGGCAGCTCTTATCGGGCGGGTTATGGCGGATATACAGGCCAGGGCAGGCAGCTTTACAGCCCCGGAGACAGTGGGGGAGTATGCGGTTCTTGCGGGGACGGTTCCGGTGTCCGAGATGGGCGGCTACCAGGCAAGTCTCCTTTCCTATTCTGGTGGAAAAGGGCGGCTTACCACGCTGTTGAAAGGATATGAACCCTGCCATAATGCAGAGGAAGTGATTGAAAGAATCGGATACCAGGCGGAACATGATACGGCCAATCCCTGTGGGTCTGTGTTCTGCGCTCATGGAGCAGGGTTTGCGGTGGAATGGGATCAGGTGGAATCCTATATGCACCTGGAATCTGTGCTGGGGAAACCGGCTGGAGAGTCTGGAAATTTTGCAGCCGGTTATGCCAGAAGGAATAGCGGCAGCAAATCCAGCACCGCAGAAGATTTTATCGGCCAGGATGAGATTGAAGAGATTTTTAACCGTACCTACGGTTCCCGGGAGAGGAAGAAGCCGGGGTATGCGAAAACCATAGCGCCCTCTGTCAGAGATGATAGCAAATACAGGGGAGAGACCAGACCACAGGAAGAATATCTGCTGGTGGATGGTTACAATATCATCTTTGCCTGGGAAGAGCTGCGGGAACTGGCCGGAATCAATCTGGACGGCGCAAGAGGCAGGTTGATGGACATTTTAAGCGATTATCAGGCATACCGCAGAATGCAACTGATTCTTGTGTTTGATGCCTATAAGGTGAAGGGAAACCCAGGCAGTGTGGTACGGTATCATAATATAGATGTGGTCTACACGAAGGAAGCTGAGACAGCAGACCAGTATATTGAGAAGGTGGCGCACGCCATGAATCGGAAGTACCGTGTGCGTGTAGCTACCTCAGATGGGCTGGAACAGCTTATTATCATGGGGGCAGGTGCCGTCAGAGTTTCTGCCAGGGAGCTGTGGGAAGAAGTGATGGCCGTGAGGCAGGAACTCCGGCAGGAATATATGGAGATACAGGGAACAGGTGCAGGAGATAAAAAGTATCTGTTAGATGACATTTCCAAAGAGGTGGCCGAATATTTGAAACAGGCCGGGGAAGAGGAAGGAGCACAGGTACCGGAATGAACCTTATCATAGGAGGCGCTTATCAGGGCAAAAAAGAGTATGCGCAGAAAACATACGGCATAGAGGAAGCGCAGATCTGGCAGGGCGGCTATCCTGTACCGGAGGGAAAATGGCGCTGCATAAATGATTTACATAAAATAGTAAAACAGATGCTGCAGAATGCTGCAGGCAGACAGACCTATCAGGATATCTTATCCTATATCAGGCAGTTAGTCAGTAAAATACCGAATGTTATTTTAATTTGCGATGAGATAGGACTGGGTATCATACCGCTCAATAAGAGCGAACGGGAGTATCGGGAGTGTGTGGGCAGGATTCTTTGTGAACTGGCCAGAGAGGCCGACACTGTGGAACGTGTTCATTGTAGCGTGGGTCAGGTGATAAAGCATACAGTTTACATAAGTATAATCCGACATGGAAGCACAGAAGGCAATCTGCAGGGCAGGTATGAAGGCATCACAGATAAACCTTTGTGTGAGGCGGGCAAGAAGGAGCTTATGAGGAGACTGGAAAAGAGAAATATGTGTGGAGGAGGCAGGATAATCCCGCCAGCGGAGGCGGTGATCACAAGTCCCCTGAAGCGATGTCAGGAAACAGCACAGCTTTTGTATCCGGAAATAACACCTGTAATAATAAAAGATTTCAGAGAGACGGATTTTGGCCTGTTTGAAGGGAAAAACTATGAGGAGCTGATGGCAGATGAAAATCTTGCACCTTTGTATCAGGCATGGATTGATGCCGTGGGAAAGGCGCCTTTCCCGGAAGGGGAATCCCCGGAACAGATGAAAATGCGTTGTGTGAAAGCTTTTGAGAAACTTCTGCCCATGTTGGCAAATCATGACCACACGGCTATGATTCTGCACGGGGGAACGATGATGAGCATTCTGAGCGCCTTCGTCACGCCCAGGCAGGATTATTATGATTTCCAGTGTGAGAATGGTGCAGGATATCTGTGCAGGCTGGAACTGACAGGGGATGGTCAGCTGTACCAGATGAAATGTATCGGTTCCCTTGCATGATGTGTAATTAAGAATTTTATAAGAAATCCCATGGGATTTTGTAAGGAACTTCCTTTATGATGACAACAGGCTTAAGGAAAGGCGAGGTTTACGAAGATGGAGGCGTGTGTACTGGTGGTGGATGATGACAGGGAGATTGTACGGGCTATAGCCCTCCTTTTAGAGAAGGAGGGGTATCGAGTGCTCAGGGCATACGACGGGATGGAGGCTCTGCGGGTTTTAGGAGAACAGTCAGTACAGCTGATTATCATGGATGTGATGATGCCCAGGCTGGATGGACTTTCCGCCATGATGAAGATCAGGGAGCGGAAGAACCTGCCCATCATTGTGCTGAGCGCTAAGACCGAAGATACGGATAAGATTCTGGGACTGTCCATGGGGGCGGATGATTATGTGGCGAAACCTTTTCATCCGCAGGAACTGGCGGCCCGTGTCAAAAGTCAGCTTCGCAGATACACCATGTTAGGCGGTATCCATGCGCAGCATGAGGCGGATGAGATTGTCAATGGCAGGCTGTGTTACCGCATCCAGGAGCGCACCCTTTACGTGGATGGTGAGCCGGTCAGGCTGACGGCCACGGAGACAAAGATTATGGAACTTCTCATGAGAAACAGGGGACGTATCTTTCCGGCAGAGGAGATTTATGAAAGAGTCTGGGAGGAACCTTCTTTTGCACCGGAGAATACGGTGATGGTGCACATTCGTCATATCAGGGAAAAAATCGAGCTGAACCCGAAAGAGCCAGAATATGTAAAGGTGGTGTGGGGCATTGGATACAAGATGGAAAAAATGTAAAGTAGTATGCAGCTTTCTGGTATTTCTGGCCGGCGTGACCATGTTGGCGGTAAATCTGGTCCCGGCAGTGGGGATATATCTTGCGCTGGGAGGCGAAGTCCTGGATGGGCAGCAGGTGGATTATCAGGAGAGCCGGGAGTTTCGAAATCTGATCAGCGGACGATTGAGCGATCTTCTCAGCGTGGCTACCGGCGGCAAAACGGCAATCTTTTCAGATGGTTATGGCTATTACAGCATGGAAGAGAGCGGTTACAGAGATTGGCTTGACCGGAAACTGAATGAAGTGACTGTGACCCAGGAGGCGGTGACAGAACAAGCAGACGATTATCAGCAAGTTCTGGAAGATGTGCAAAGACATCGGCAGGAAGAATATGAGGCCTATCTCGCTGAATATGGGATTGCGGCGAAGGAAGAGGAACCGGATTGGTACGTTGATTCTGGTGCTGGTTATGGGTACGGCTATGACACAGAGTGGACGCTGAATGATTACATGGCAGATATGGCACATAATAAAAACATCCGTTATGCTGTAGTGTATCAGGATAAACTGCTCTATACCAACATCGAGGCTTATGAAGGGCAGATGCAGACAACCTGGGATAAAACCGACTTTTACAGTGCGCTTTCATCGGAGGAGTATAATTTCTCACTCTGGTATAACAGACAAGGTGACGGTAAGGTCCAGATTGTAAAAGATGGCCAGGAGGTGGATGTGTACGGCGATGGCATCTATGGTGATGACAGCCAGTGGTACGTGCCGGGCTATGCGAATTTTACCCTGGGGGATTCGGCCAAGGATGCGGTAGTGTTTATAGCGGCAGCCAAAGAGCCGCAGTTATATCTGGTGGGCGATTATGCAGGCTATGGTGTGGATGAGTATGGCGGCAGCCTCTACTATATGAAACTGCAAAGAACGGCGCTGTACCAGGCATTTCAACAAATTGGCAGTTGTTTAATAGCATCCGTTATATTATTGGCGCTGGCTGCACTGCTTCATAAGAGCAAACGGCTTGCAGAGCAGAAGATTGCCGCTGTATCAGGGAAAATCTTTTTAGAACTGAAAATCTTTATCTTCCTGTTTGGATTGTTCTTACTTGCAGGGAAGAGTGCAGACGTGTTGTCGGAGGCTTTTTGGAAAATCAGCAATGGTTTTTCTTCTCAGTTCTGCTGGAGCGGTGATATTACCTATGAGGTTTCGCGGATGCTTAAGGCAGGGGGCTATCTTGCCGCTTTTTACTGGCTTATCTATCTGGCAGTTTTAGATTGGAAAGGGAATAGGAAGGCACAGAAGAAACCGCTCATCAGTCTGCTGCGGACGAAAGATTTTAAGTATCCGATTCAGAAGAGACTGGTGCGCAGGCAGAGGATTGCCCTGCTCATAGAGATTGCCATTCTGTTTATGGCAGGGACGGCAGCTTCTGTGATGTGTCTGCTCCATGAGACTGCTTCGGTTTATGTGGAGTATGAGGCATGGGAGTGGGCCTACAGTGGGGAATATGGCGGCTGTTTTGGATTTGACAGAGTGGTTGTTGTGATAGCGGTGGTAGCCTTGGCTGTACTTCTAGCCTTTATGATGATAGATATCTGCACCCTGCGCAGGAACAGGCGGCTGGCTGAAGATATAGGCGCTCTCGCTGACCAGATTCGAGCTGTGCGGGAAGGCAATCTGACCACGGACTTGCAGTTGTCTGAGGATACGGACTTACAGGAGGCGGCGCAGAATCTGAATGAGATTCAGAAAGGGATGGAGGCGGCGCTTCGGGAACAGGTGAAGAGTGAGCGTATGAAGGTGGATCTGGTGACCAACGTGTCTCACGATATCAAGACACCATTGACTTCTATAGTCAGTTATGTGGAACTGCTCAGACAGGAGCAGGATCTGCCGGAGCATGTGAAAGAATTTATCCAGATTCTGGGGGAAAAGTCTGAACGGTTAAGAAATATTGTGCAGGATGTATTCGAAGTGAGCAAAGCTACCGCAGGACAGCTGCCTATGAAGATGGAAATTTTGGATATGGGAAAATTGCTGCGGCAGACCCTGGCAGATATGAATGGTCAGATTGTACAGAGCAGCTTTACCATGAAGGTGGTAATCCCGGAGACGCCCGTGCCGGTGCTGGCAGATGGTCAGAGACTCTACCGGGTATTCCAGAACCTGCTTCAAAATGCCCTGTATTATTCCCTGGAAGGATCCAGAATCTTTCTGACCCTCACCGAGGAAGGAGGGCTGGTTATCGTCAGGATGAAGAATACTTCCAGCGTGGAACTCACAGACAGCAAGGATTTTACGGAACGTTTCGTACGGGGGGATGAGAGCCGCACAGATGGAGGCAGCGGACTGGGCCTTTCCATTGCCAAAAGTTTTACCCAGGCCTGCGGCGGTGACCTGACCGTGGAGACAGATGCGGATCTGTTCACAGTGACGGTATCTTTCCGGAAGGCGGAAGCGGTTCCTTCAGTTGAGGAGGAGAGCCGTGAAGCGTAAGAGAAGGGTGCAGATAAGTTAAAAGTGGAGTATAATGGACGCAGAGTCAACACTCTGCGTCCAAATGATTACTGTCTGATTCTTTCAGCAATGGAGAAGGTTACAGCAGCAGTGTTTGGGGGCAGTACAGTGTGGGGATGCTGCGGTAAGAGCAGTGCAGAGAACGGCAGAGAATGAAAAGAAGGGTCCGAAGGGCGGTGAAGAGATGGAAATCCTGGTCAACAGAATATGGTGTCTGTCAATCGGGGTGGTATTAGATCTTATCCTGGGGGATCCGCAGGGATGGCCTCATCCGGTGAGGCTGATGGGGAAACTGTGCGGCAGTCTGGAAAAGCGGCTGTTAAAAGAGACAGACACCGGGGAGCGTAAGAGACGTTTCGGGTTTCTTCTGGTAGTGCTTATGCTGGCCATATGCGGCGGTGTGACATGTATCGGACTTATCATCGTATATCATATGCACAGGGCGGCGGGAATTGCCCTGGAGAGCATTCTCTTTTATCAGATGCTTTCTATGAAAGACCTGAAAAAGGAGAGTATGCGTGTCTGTGAGGCCCTGCAGGCAAAAGATGTGGAACAGGCAAGACAGGCTGTATCTATGATTGTGGGAAGAGATACGGCTTGTCTGGATGAGTCCGGCATTGCCAGGGCGGCGGTGGAAACGGTGGCGGAGAATACTTCGGACGGTGTCATTGCACCGCTCCTGTATCTTACGCTTGGCGGTGCGGTTTTGGGTGTTGTATATAAGACCATTAATACGATGGATTCTATGATTGGTTATAAGAGTGAAAAGTATCTTGATTTTGGCAGATATGCAGCCGGGCTGGATGATGCAGCGAACTTCCTTCCCAGCAGGCTTGCAGCCTGCCTGATGCTCGTTGGAACGATATTATGTAAACTGACATGCCGCAAAGAGGAGAGAAAGAACACTTTATTATATAATGTAGGACAGGGGATTCGGATGTATCGGCGGGACCGCCTGCAGCATGCCAGTCCCAATTCTGCCCAGACAGAGGCGGTCTGTGCAGGAGCCCTGGGGCTTCGGCTGGCGGGAGATGCCTGGTATTTTGGCAGCAGGGTGGAAAAACCTTATATCGGAGATGCCTTAAGACCTGTGGAGGCAGCGGATATCAGGCGGGCTAACAGACTGTTGTATGCCGCTTCTTTCCTGATGTGGCTGTGCTGTATGGGGGCGATGACAGGAGCCCTGCTATGGTTGAAATCATGAGGGAGAACCGGCAGAACCAATAAATGCAGTATGCCGGATGGCGTTACCGGAGGAGATTACCATGTCTAAAAATATTATGATACAGGGAACCATGTCCAATGCAGGCAAGAGCCTCATGGTGGCGGGAATCCTGCGGGTGCTTAAGCAGGACGGCTATCGTGCGGCGCCGTTTAAGTCTCAGAATATGGCGCTTAATTCTTATATCACATCGGAAGGACTTGAAATGGGCCGCGCCCAGGTCATGCAGGCGGAAGCAGCCGGCATAGAACCGAAGGTGTGTATGAATCCTATCCTGTTAAAGCCAACCAGTGATGTGGGATCCCAGGTTATTGTCCATGGCAGGGTACGGGGAAACTATAATGCCTCAGCCTATTTCCGGTTAAAGCAAAGCCTGATTCCGGAGATTATGGAAGCCTATCGGTCCTTGGAAAAAGAGGCGGATATCATCGTGATTGAGGGGGCCGGAAGTCCTGCGGAAATCAATCTGAAAGCGGATGATATTGTGAATATGGGGTTAGCACAGCTTGTGGATGCACCGGTACTCTTAGTGGGTGACATCGACAGAGGCGGGGTATTTGCACAGTTGTTGGGAACTGTGCTATTATTGGAAGAAAAAGAACGGGCAAGAATCAAAGGATTTATCATCAATAAATTCCGTGGAGATGAGAAACTGCTTGCGCCGGGGCCTGAGATGCTTCGGCAAAGATGCGGCATTGAGACGGTGGGTGTCATGCCTTACCTGCCGCTTCAGATGGATGATGAGGACAGCCTTTCCGGGCAGCTTACTTATCGTGAGGAAGTAAAACCTATCAGGATTGCAGTGGTCAGACTGCCGCATCTGTCAAATTTCACAGACTTTAATCCGCTGTTCCGGTTTGCGGCGGTATCCTTGCAGTATGTGGATAAGGTGACACAGCTTGAGAGAATGGGGCTGCCGGATCTGTTGATTCTGCCAGGCAGTAAAAATACCCTGCAGGATCTTAAGTGGCTTCGGGAGAGCGGTATGGAGGCGGCCATTTTACAGCGTGCGGCTTTGGGATGCCGGATACTGGGCGTCTGTGGAGGATATCAGATGCTGGGCGAAAGGATTACGGATGCTTCCGGTGTGGAAGGCGGCGGCAGTATGCAGGGGCTTTCCCTTTTGCCTGTGCAGACAGTCTTTCGGGAAGAAAAGAAGAGAACCCGCATTGCAGGCAGGATAACTTTAGGCCGGGGAGAAGACGCGGGCAGAGAAAACCGCGAAGGGGGAACAGGACGGGCAAACCGGTGGGAGAAACTTCGTGGTCTGCGTGTGGAAGGATATGAGATTCATATGGGAGAGAGTATGGCTTACGGGGGTGGACAGCCATTTTGCCTGTTAGAGGATGGCAGGATGGATGGCTGTGTGCGGGATCGGGTACTGGGCACTTACCTGCATGGTATTTTTGAAGATTCGCAGTTTCTTTTAACATTACTGCTCTTATTATGTGAGGACAGGGAACTGTCACCGGAAATCCTCTACGCATCGGATGCGGCGCCCTCCTATCAGGCTTATAAAGAATCGCAGTACGACATGCTGGCAGATGCGGTGCGCAGGCATCTGGATATGGAGAGAATATATGAAATCATTGAGAGAGCATGAGAAAATATTACCCCCTGCAGAGATTGAGCGCAGGAGTTTTGAAATCATCGAACAGGAACTGCCGCACACCTTAGATCCGTTGCAGGCGCCTGTCATCAAAAGGGTGATTCATACTACGGCAGATTTTTCCTATGTGGACAGTCTGTGCTTTTCACAGGGCGTGATAGAGAGCGCCAGACAGGCCATCAGGGAAGGCAGCAGTATTATCACGGATACCAATATGGTGAAGGCTGGCATCAATGGAGAAAGACTCTCCGTTTACGGCGGGAAGGTGCACTGCTTTATGGCGGATGAAGATGTTGCGGTACAGGCGAGAGCGCGCGGCATTACCAGGGCTGCTGTCAGTATGGAAAAGTCTGCCATGATGGGAGAGAATTATATTTATGCCATTGGAAATGCACCCACTGCCCTGTTTAGATTGTATGATCTGATTGCGGAGGAAAAGGTGTTTCCCAGGCTGATCATCGGTGTGCCGGTGGGGTTTGTCCATGTGGTGGAAGCCAAGGAATTGATTATGCAGGCGCCGGTGCCTTACATTGTGGCGCGGGGACGAAAAGGCGGCAGTAATGTGGCTGCCGCAATCTGCAATGCGTTGTTATACGGCATGGAATAGGAACCGGGATACCACAAAGATAAATACAGGAAAGAGTGTAAGCATGCTGAAAAAAGAGACGGTAACAGAAGTGAAACAGGTGGAAGAAACAGGAAACGATAAGACAGGAGCAAAAGACGGTACGCTGAGTGCCGTCATAAAAGAGGGGAAACCTGTGAAAAGGAAAAGACGGCGGCGCAGGAAGAAACCGGCAAATGCGCAGGCAGATTTAAGGACAGGGCAGACAACACAACAAGACCCGGCACAGCCGGATTCCCGGACTAAGGTGCAGGACGAGGTATCACAGCAGGTCTGGACCGTTTATGAGAAGGCTTTCCTGCAGTTTGTACCGGAAGCGGACCGCCGGTGTATCAGAGGGACGGAGAAACAGCTGGGGCAGCTGGAGCGCCGTATCGCCCGCAAGAAGAAACAGGAAAACCATCAGGTGCTGGCGGATATGAAGGAACTGCACAAGAAGACCGCACAGGTTGGTTATACGGTGGTGGTACGGGATGTGTCATGGCTGAAAAGATATCGGCGTATCGTCAGGATGCTTGCCAGACTGGATATTGCTTTCTTAAAGAAGATGTCTTCCGGCGCCGTGCCGGAGGATATTGCAGCCATGGAGAAGACAGCTCTGCTTTTGCAGAAGAAGTCTCTCTATGAAATATACAAAGAAGATTATATGCAGTACCTTGTGGGGCAGAGGATTGAGGAACTGATGGAGGCGGAACCGGAGAAACAATATCCGGAAGCGCGGGGGATGAAGCGGCATTTCATCCTGCACATCGGTCCCACCAACAGCGGGAAGACCTATCAGGCCCTGCAGAGACTGCGGCAGGCCTATCGGGGTATTTATCTGGGACCTTTGCGCCTTTTGGCGCTGGAAGTTTATGACCGCATGATGGCGTCGGGGATTCCCTGTAATATGATCACTGGGGAGGAGACCATCCTCACACCGGGCAGTTTCGTGCAGGCTTCCACGGTGGAAATTTTAAATATCCGGGAAGTCTATGATATTGCCGTGATTGACGAAGCGCAGATGATGGCGGATGAGAACCGGGGAAGCTATTGGACAAGAGCGATTCTGGGCATCCGTGCCGAAGAGATTCATGTATGCAGTTCCGTCACAGCGCAGAATCTGCTTGTGAAGATGATAGAAAGATGCGGGGATACCTATGAGATTGTCGGCCATGAGCGCAATACCAGGCTGGAATTTATCCCACAGCGTTACGATATCCTGCATGACGTGGAGAAGGGGGATGCGCTGATTGCCTTTTCCAAGAAAAATGTGCTGGCCATTGCGGCAGAGCTGGAAGGCCGGGGTATCAAGGCAAGCGTTATCTACGGCAATCTGCCGCCCCAGACCAGACAGGAGCAGGTGCGCCTTTTTACAGAAGGATATCATCAGGTGGTGGTGGCAACAGACGCCATCGGCATGGGCATTAATCTGCCTATCCGGCGTGTTATTTTCATGAGCACCACGAAGTTTGACGGTGTGGGCATGCGCCGGCTGCTTGCGGAGGAAATCCGGCAGATTGCTGGCCGAGCCGGCAGATACGGCTATTATGATGTGGGGTATGTACAGTCGGCTGTGGATATGGAATATGTGGGTAAGAAGCTTGCGGAACCTTTTTATCCCCTCAAGCGGGCACGGGTGGGTTTCCCGGAAGTGCTGCTGGATATTGATCTGGAGATGGATGAAGTTATAGCAGCCTGGGAAAAGACCAGGGATCTTCCCATGTATGATAAGATATCCATGGCGGAAAGTATTAATAAGTATAAGTATCTTAAGAATTACAGGAAGAAGATTTCCTATATGGATGACAGGAAGCTGGTGCTTACGCTGATCACCTGCCCCTTTGACGTGAAGGACAGGGATGTGCTGCAGTTGTGGCTCCGCTACTGTGAGAGACCGGAGAAACAGCAGAACTGTCCGATGTTACCCAAGGATTTCTCGCTGGAAGGTCTGGAGTCCTATTATAAGCAGCTGGATTTGTACACCCAGTTTTCTGCCAGAATGGCCTGGGTTATTGACAAGGAAGAGGTGGCGGCCAACAGGGAGTGGGCACAGCATGAGATTGGTGAGATGCTCAAAGAAGATAAAGGGCAGTTTGAGAAGAGATGCCGCATCTGCGGCAGACCGCTCATGTGGGATTATGCCTATCCGGTCTGCGAGCGCTGTTATGGCAGAATCGGAGGTGCAAGAAGAAGTTAGGATGCAGTATGGAGGTTCGTCATGGTCTACACCTACTACATGGATGTGCGTTGTTTTGATAAGGAAACATTGTTTCAGGAGAAACTGAATCTGTTATCTCCTTACAGGCAGCAAAAGACTGCCCTTCTCAAACATGAGAAGGATAAGAACAGGAGTCTGGGCGCCGGTATATTGCTGGATCATGCGCTGATGGTCTACGGGCTGCGGGAGAGGAGCATTGAATATGAGATTGGGAAATGGGGCAAGCCTGCCCTGAAATATCATCCGGAAATTCATTTTTCCCTGTCTCACTCCGGAGATTATGCCATCTGCAGCATAGGGGATAAGCCGGTAGGAAATGATATCGAGTATGTCAAACAGGGGCGGCTTAAGGTGGCGGACCGGTTTTTTGCCGAGGAAGAGAGGGACTGGCTGTATACAGAGAAAGAGGAAGAGGAACGGACGCGGAGAATGTTTCGCATTTGGACTATGAAGGAGAGTTTCTTAAAGGTCACTGGCAGGGGGATGTCTTTGTCGCTTTCGGATTTCGCCATTCATGTGGATGAGGAAAGCCAGAGGATTCGGGTGCGGCATAAGGTAGATGCGAAATATTACCATATGAAAGAATATGATGAAATTGCAGGTTACTGTGTGGCGGTCTGCAGCCAGGAGGATCAGGATATCGCATATGATATGATTCCTGTGGAAGTGTAGCGATTTTAATAGGATAACAGCACGCATTTGAGGATGCGTTGGCAAAGGTGTATGGAACAGTAAAGGGCAGCCATGCGCCTTTTTTATGTTTAAAATGGGTTGTGTCTTTTTTACAAATTTGAAAAAATATTTTAGTGATATTGATGAAATGAAATTTCTTTTCAAGAATAATATTGACATTTCATTTCACAATGGTATGATGATGTCATCAAAGAAAACGGTAAAGGAGTGGATGTAAGATGCTTGTTAACATGAAAGAAATATTGGCAGTGGCTAATCAGCACAATTTTGCGGTTCCTGCATTCAACACCTCAAGCAACATGATTCTGCGGGGTGTAATAGAGGAATCCGTGGCGCTGCATGCGCCGGCGATTATTGCCATTCATCCGGATGAACTGAGCTTTGTCGGGGATTCGTTTATTAAGGCAGTTATCGATGAGGCAAACAAGGCACCGATTCCGGTATGTATTCATCTGGATCACGGCGGGTCTTATGAAGACTGTGTAAAGGCTGTCAGCCTTGGCTTTACCTCGGTCATGATTGATGCTTCTCTTCTTTCTTTTGAGGAGAATATTGCTGCCTGCAAAAGGGTCTGTGAGATGGCGCATGCAGCAGCTTATTATGTATCCGTAGAAGGCGAGATTGGAACGATTGGAAACACCGATTCCATTGAAACAGGAAGCAATGTGATTCATTATACGGATCCGAAAGACGCCGGAAGGTTTGTAGAAGAAACCGGCATAGATGCACTGGCAGTTGCGATTGGGACAAGTCACGGTCTGTATCCGGAAGGGTTTGAGCCCAAGCTCAGGATCGATATTCTGGATGAGATTAAGAAGACAGTGGAGATTCCGCTGGTACTCCATGGAGGCTCTTCCAATCCGGACAGTGAGATTGAAGCGGCTGTGGAGCATGGCATTAATAAAGTGAATATTTCCAGTGATATCAAAGCCCCTTTCTATCAGAAATGCCGGGAGGTATTGGCAGATCAGAAGCTCAGAGAGCCTAATGTGATTTATCCTCCATGTATTGATGCTTTGAGAGAGGTTGCCGGCAGGAAAATCAAACTGTTTCATGCAGACGCAAAGGCAGCTCTTTACTAAAAGAAACGGAGTAAAATATGTATCAACAGGTATCAGAAATTCTATGTATGGCGAAGCAGAGTAACACAGCGGTGATTTCCTTTATCTGCCAGGATTATACAATGGCCAGAAGTGTTATCTATGCAGCAGAAAAGACCAATACGCCGGTGCTTGTCATGCTTTATCCAGAGCATGTGACAATACAGAAAACAACCGGCATTGCAGGATATGCTGCTATGGTAAAGGAGCTTGCAGAGGAAGTGAAGGTGCCGGTAGGCTTGCATCTGGACCATAGTTATTCGCTTGAATCCCTCATAAAAGCGATGAATGCCGGCTTTGCGTCTGTGATGATTGACGGATCTGCATTTAATCTGACAAAAAACATTGAAATTACACGGAAAGTAGTGGATACTGCTCATAGAAGGAATGTTTTTGTTGAAGGTGAGATTGGTCATGTGGGTGCAGCCGGGGAAGCTGACAATACTAAGGAAGATTTTTACACCAGGCCGGATGCAGCAGAATTATTCTGCCAAAAAAGCGGTGTGGATATGCTGGCAGTTTCTATTGGGAATGCACATGGTGAATATCGGGAGACACCTATGCTGGACATCGGCAGACTGCAGGAAATTCATGCGGCAGTATCTGTGCCTCTTGTTCTTCACGGCGGAAGCGGAATACCGGATGACCAGCTCCTGTTGGCTTTTCGGAATGGAATACGGAAGTTTAATCTGGGAACGGAGTACCTGAAGCGATATTATCAGGCAGTGCTTGATTTCGCACAGGAGAATCGAGACAATCCGGATCCGGTTAAGGTAATCCATATAACGGAGTATATACAGGGGAAATTGCAGCCCTATGTGGAGGAAAGACTGAAAACATTGTGCAGATTCTGATTGAGGGAAAAGGAGAACACAGATGAATAACTTATCGGCTATTGAAAAAATACAGGAAAACTACAATCACTTATCACCGACAGAGAAGCGGCTGGCAGATTACGTACTGAAAAATTCACAGAAGGCGATTGAATATACAGTAAAGGATTTGGCGGAAGCCAGCAATGTCAGTGAAGCTGCTGTCGTGAGAATGTGTCAGCACATTGGGTTTAAGGGTTACTGGCCGTTCCGTATGTCTTTGGCGAAAGAAGTGGATAAGCACCAGAAAAATACGGTGGATACAGAAACAGAGAATGGTCTGCAGGGTATCTTCAAAAGATATTCGGCAAATATGTTGAATATTGCTGACAACATTGATGTAGAAACTGTAAGTAAATGTGTAAAGCTGCTTCGGGACTGCGATCAGGTACATCTGATCGCATCCGGAAATACGGCGCCGATTGTTGAACATATGGGTTTTCGTCTGGGAAGACTTGGTGTAAGGAATACCTTCAGTGGTGTTGCCGACTATTATATGAATCAGATTAACCTTGCGGGTGTGAATGACATTGTATTTGCTGTGTCACAATCAGGCTCCACCAAGAGTGTACTTGACGGTGTGACGCTGGCCAGACAAAAAGGATTAAAAATTATTGCGATTACAGCTTACAAGAATTCAAAGCTTGGAGAACTGGCAGACTATGTATTGGAGTCAAAAGGAGATTTCTCCCGCTTTGACTTCTATAAAAACTATAGTCATCTGTGTGAGATGGCTGTTGCAGAAGCCATGCTGGATTTGCTGACAGCGGATGAAAAGACCAGAGCAATTGTGCAGGAAAAGAGTACGGATATGCTGGAGATATTTACAGATATGAAACTATAACAGGGGTCAGAAAGTACAGGAGGTAACAGAATGAAAAACAAAAAAATGATAGCAGTGTTATTGTCAGCGGCAATGCTTGTTATTTCTTTATCGGGGTGTGGAAGTACGGAAAATACACAGACAGGTACTGCGGAAAGCACAACAGATGCTGCAGAGAGTACAGCAAATACTACAGAGACAGAACCGGCAGAGGCAGCGGAAGCATCAACCCAGGAGACGGCACAATCGGCGCCTGCGGAGGAAATCAGTTATGATGATTTAGTGTCAGCAGCAAAGGAAGAAGGTTCGCTGGTATTCTATGGGGCCAATTCTTATTTGCAGGATGCAGCAGACAACTTTGCAGCAGAGTTTGGAATTAAGGTAGAGTTTACACAGCTGGGCGAGACGGAAATGATTGAGAAAGTGTCTGCAGAGTGCAAATCCGGTGCAGTGAATGCGGATCTTGTATGCGCTCAGGATACCTATCGTGTGGCAGCGGAACTGGTGAACACCGGATACGCAATGAATTGGAGCAATGCACGGGTCGGGGAAATTCTCGGAGACAATGACTGCACTATGATGACATGGTATTACGATACCAAGAGCTTTATGTATAATGATGAACTGGCAGGGGAGAAATGGCTGACAAATCTCTGGAGAATTACAGATCCTGAATATAAGGGACTCTTTACCATGAAGGATCCTGCATCTGAAGGTGTAAACTATGATATGCTGACCATGCTGACTTCGGAGCCCTATGCTTCAGCTCTTGCAGATTCTTATAAAGAGTACTATGGCAAGGACATAGAACTGACAACAGAGAATGCCGGCTGGGAGTTTATCAAGATGCTTTTTGAAAATGGTGTTATTCTGACAACATCAGACTCGACCTGTGCAACAACAGTAGGAGCGCTGGGACAGGCAGATACATGGATTGGATATTTCAGTACGCAAAGATACAGTACACAGGAAGAAAAGGGCATTCAGCTTAGCTATGATTATGCAGCCTGTGCACCGGTTGCAGGCTATGCATACCCTGTTTATTCCATTGTATTAAATGGATGTAAGCATCCGAATGCGGCAAAGCTTTTCTCTGAATGGCTGTTAAGTGAAAATGGCTGGGCAGCATTTAATGATTATTATGGTGGATTTTCTGCAAATCCGAACAATGTACATGCAACGGATTACAGCTTTGATGATATCAAACAGTATATTGTTATGGATGATGCAGATTATCTCGTAGAGCGTCGTGCAGACATGGAGGACTTCATCGAAACTTTAAGATAATGGCAGGAAAAGGAGCGAGGGTGCCGTGATGATTTTGCGACACCCTCTTCTACAGAGGTGACGAGATTGCAAAAGAAAATAAGAAAATTTATCAATTATATCCGCAGGCCGCAGCATGTCATCCTGCTCGTATTACTGGTTTGTCTGGCATATCTGGTTGTTTTTCCGCTTTTTTACATTGTGAAAGATACGCTGCTTGTCCATACTTCTGAGGTAAACAGAGTGCATGCTGAAGCAGGCACGATTACAAACTATCATTGGGCGAAAACATTCTTGTCAAGCGACGCGTCTTCTAATTTCTGGCGTCCTCTCCTGCACTCCTTAATCTGTGCAGTGCTGTCTTGTGTGATAGCAATCGTGACAGGAGGTTTTTTTGCCTGGCTGGTGATTCGGACGGATATGTACTGTAAGAAACTTTGTTCTACATTATTTATGTTTCTGTATATTATGCCGGGATGGACATTGGCAATTGCATGGACAAACTTTTTTAAGAACAGCCTGACAGGCGGGACAACCGGTATTTTTGAATCAGTGGTGGGAATTTCTACCCCCAACTGGTTTGCCTATGGATTGTTTCCGATTGTATTAGTAACAGGATTTCATTATGCGCCTTATGCGTATATTCTGATTGGCGGCATATTGAAAAATATGGATTCCAATCTGGAAGAGGCGGCGCAGATTCTGAATGTATCCAGAGCGGGAATTTTTATGAAGATTACCATACCACTCGTAAAACCGGCGATTCTTTCAACAATCCTGCTGGTGTTTGCATCCGGACTCAGCGTATTTTCCACAGCGCAGTTTCTGGGATTGCCGGTGAACTTTTACACCTTAGCTACTAAGATGTACAGCTATCTGAACGGCACAAATCCCGGAAGAGGCTATGTATATGCGATTGTTATGATGGTTCTCAGCCTGACGATTCTTGTCCTGAATCAGAAAATGCTGGGTACCAGGAAATCCTATACAACCGTTTCCGGAAAGAGTTCTAATATTTCGCTGACAAAGCTTCGGAAGGGAAGAAAACTGATCAGCATTCTGGTTACTGGTTTTGTAATCTGCATTACGATACTTCCCTTTCTCAGTTTCGCAACAGAATCTCTGACACAGGTAAAGGGTGATTATTCCTTTGCCAACTTTACACTGAAATATTGGATAGCAGAGGATGCGGGTATTGGATTTTCCGGTGTTTTCAGAAATCCGGTATTTTGGAAGGCATTAAAGAACACACTTCTTCTGGCTGCCTGCTGTTCCCTCGGAGCTGGGACAGTTGGTGCGCTTGCCGGCTATGGAATTGCCAGAAAATGGGGGACAAGGTTGTCTGCTATTGTAAATGGACTGACTTTCCTCCCTTATCTGATTCCCAGTATTGCATTATCAGCGATTTATCTGTCCATGTTCTCAACAAGGCATGGAATCATACCGGCACTTTACGGGACTTATGCGATGCTTGTGTTGATTGGTGTTGTAAAGTATTTGCCGATGGCATCCAGGTCGGGACTGAATTCCATGTTTCAGATCAGTGCTACACTGGAAGAATCCGCAACAGTAATGGGAATTCCGTGGTGGAAGAGGATGTGTCGGATTTTAATACCGATTCAGAAAACCAGTATTATGTCTGGTTATCTGCTCCCTTTCACAAGCTGCACGAGGGAAATGGAACTGTTTGTTCTTCTCTATACGCCCAATTCTGTGCTTCTGACAACGTTATTGTTTATGTACAATCAGAAGGGGTATGAGCAGTTTGCGAATGCAATTACGCTGCTTATTGTAATTCTGGTGATTTCACTGAATGCACTGATAAATAAACTTACCGGGGCATCCATCGATTCCGGAATAGGAACGGAGTGTAAAAAATCAAACTGATGTGCTGATTTTTTACACGAGAATTTGTGCCGGAGCGTCACAAATTCTGCTGATGGCAGACGCAAATTTGAAATTTGCGTCGCCCCGCCGCGTAAACGCTCCGGAACGGAGGTTAAAAATGGCTGATAATAGTATCAGATTAATAAATGTTACAAAAAAATTTGGGAAATCCGTAGCAGTAGATCACCTGAATTTAGAGATTCCGGCAAACAGTTTCATTTCTTTGCTGGGGCCTTCCGGTTGTGGAAAAACCACAACACTTAGAATGATTGCCGGTCTGGAAACACCCACAGAAGGGGAAATCTGGATTGGTGACAAACTGGTTTTTTCTGCAAAGCAGAGCATTGATGTGCCGCCAAATAACAGGGGAATTGGCTTTCTGTTCCAGAATTATGCACTCTGGCCGCATATGACAGTCTACAAAAATATTGCTTTTGGATTAGAGAATATGAAGTGGAAAAAAGCAGATATTGATAAAAAAGTAAAGGAACTGTGCGGCCTTTTGCAGCTGTCAGCTTATCTGGACAGATATCCGTCCGAGCTTTCCGGAGGACAACAGCAAAGAGTGGCAATTGCAAGAACGCTGGCAACCAACCCGCAGATTCTTCTGATGGATGAGCCTCTGTCCAATCTGGATGCCAAGCTCAGACTGGAGATGAGAACAGAATTAAAGCGGTTACATGGAACCACCAATGCAACGTTTGTTTATGTTACGCATGACCAGATGGAAGCCATGGCATTGTCCACCAACGTTTGTCTGATGAATATGGCAGTGAAACAGCAGTATGCGCCGCCGCTGAAACTTTATGCAGAGCCGGTGAATATGTTTGTTGCTGATTTTGTCGGAAATCCTTCCATGAACTTTCTGCCCTTCGATTTGCAGGAACAGACTATCAGCAAAGATGACATTCATCTCAGTGTAAAATCTGTGCATGGGGAAAAGCTGAAAAAGAAAAGCGGCAAGGTGATATTCGGCGTGAGACCTGAGAATGTGAAGGTCAGCGCCGACGGAGAGATTCCGGCCAAGGTGATTTCTTCTTTTCCCTATGGAATGGAGACAACTCTTGTGATTCGATGCATGGGTTGTGATATGCGCACAGTTGTTTTTGGAAGTGTGGATTATCAGCCGGGTGAAGATATTCGGATTGGATTGTGCCATGAAAAGGCATGCCTTTTTGATGAGGAGACCCAGGAACTTCTGGCCGTTGTAGAGACAGAAGTTTGCTGATGAAGTGGTTTTACAGTAGACGGCATAATCGATTTTAGCCAAAAGACAGAAATACCTGAATAATATTAGTCAAAACATGCATACTATCATCAGAAAAAGGCGTTTCAGGCAGATGTCTGAAAAGCATTGTTTTGCGAACGGATTTCAGATATATCGATAAGGAGATAGCAGCATGTTAGGAAAGCAGAGTGTACAGTTTACATGTAAACCCTATATCATCAGCAGCGGGTCCATTGTGGGCAGTAAGGAAGCTCAGGGACCTATGGGCAAACTGTTTGATAAAACAGGGTATGACGATATGTTTGGCGCCAAGAACTGGGAAGATGCGGAGAGCAGCCTGCAGAAGGAAGCATTGGAGATTGCTCTTAGTAAGGCGAAACTGGTAAAGGACGATCTGCAGATTGTCTTCGCAGGCGATCTTCTGGGACAATCCATTGCCAGCAGTTTTGGACTGGCCGGTTATCAGGTGCCGCATGTGGGGCTTTACGGGGCATGTTCTACCTGCGGCCTTTCCCTTAGCATGGGAGGTATGGCGGTGGCGGGAGGTTTTGTGCAGAAAGCAGGATGTATCACTTCCAGCCACTTTGCTAGTGCAGAGAAAGAATTCCGTTTTCCTTTAGCCTATGGCAATCAGAGACCTAAGTCTGCCACCTGGACGGTGACAGGAAGCGGTGCCTTTATTCTTTCGGCTCAGCCGGGGGAGCAGGTGTGTGCGGTCATGGAGGGTGCTACTATCGGTAAGATTGTGGATTATGGGATTAAGGATTCCATGAATATGGGGGCATGCATGGCCCCGGCTGCAGCGGATACCATCAGACAGAATCTGGAAGACTTCGGCCGGTCTCCCAAAGACTATGATAAGATTATTACAGGTGACCTTGGAACGGTGGGGCAGCAGCTTTTGTTTGACCTGCTTTCAGAAATGCAGATTGATATTACCAAGCAGCACATGGACTGCGGCATAGAAATCTTTGACAGTGAGAGGCAGCATACGGATGCAGGCGGTTCCGGATGCGGATGCAGCGCGGTGGTATTGTCTGCTTATATCTTAAAGAAACTCCAGGAAGGTGTCTGGAAGAGAGTGCTGTTTGTGCCTACAGGGGCGCTTTTAAGTAAGACCAGTTTTAATGAGGGACAGACCATCCCCGGCATTGCCCATGGTGTGATTTTGGAGCATTATTGAGTCATTTTCCGATAAGCCCTGCCTATGGAACGGATGGTCTCTGCTTTTGCACCTCTGAACATAAGGCGGGGCTTCATAAGTTCTTTATCTGTTTTTTGTTCTGTGTCGGTTGTTATAGGCCGGCATCTCATAAATTCTTATATTTTGTATTGTTATCCCTCTGATTTTCAATTTGCTGTTGCATTATTATATACCATAAAACCTTTCTTTGAACTATTAGCCGGTTGGTAAAAAGTTTCACGCATTGCAACGAAAGACGGTTGATTTTGTCAGTGTTTTTGATAAAGATGTATAAAACAAGACAAAATGAAAGTGAGACAGGGCAGATATGAAATGCGATATGACAAAAGGCAGCATCAGGAAAAATATTCTGTTTTTTTCACTACCTGTTTTTGCGGGAAGCATGCTGCAGCAGCTTTATAATATGGCAGATTCCATACTGGTAGGACAGTTTCTTGGTGTAAATGCGCTTGCGGCTGTGGGAGCCACGGGTTCCATATTCTTTTTGGTGATAGGATGTTCGGATGGTTTTTCCAGGGGACTTTCTATTTGTATATCCAAGTATGTAGGAATGGGTAGTCCGGATAAAATAAAACGGTCAATCGCATTATCTCTTGTGCTATCTATGATGGCAGGTGTCTGTTTAACATTGATTGGACTGTTTTGTGCAAAACCACTTCTGCGGCTGCTGGACGTGCCGGAAGAGATTATAGGGGATGCGCTGACTTATATACAGGTTATTTACGGGGGGATTTGTATCACGGTCATGTATAACCTGTTTTCTAATATAGCAAGGGCACTGGGAGACAGTGTAACGCCTTTATTATCGTTGGCGTTTTCTGCGGTAATGAATATTTTACTGGATTATCTTTTCTTGAAAGTGTGGAAATGCGGGGTGGCGGGTGTGGCCGTTGCAACGTTGCTGGCACAGATGATTTCGGCGGTTCTGTGTCTGATTGTATGTCTGTGCAAATATGAAGAGGTGCGTTTGAGGAAAAGGGATTTTCGGTATGGGGGAAAAGAAGTTTTGCTGCATATACAGCAGGGATTTCCTATGGCTTTGCAGTCCTCAGTGATTTCTCTTGGTGTTATGGTGGTGAGCAGGGCCTTGAATGGTTTCGGAACAGAGGCAATTGCAGCGTATACAGCGGCGAACCGGATTGACGGGGTTGTGAATCAGGGTTTCTCCGCATTGGGTGTGTCCATCACTACTTTTTGCGGGCAAAACACGGGTGCCGGTCAGACGGAACGTATTCGTCAGGGAATTCGAAGCAGTGTGAAAATGATGCTGGCGCTGACAGTGACGGGAGCGATTTTTAATCTGACAATGGGAAAATGGCTGCTTACTCTGTTTACGAATGAAAACCATATTTTAGAGATGGCAGAAATGCATTTGACAATCATTTCTCTGTTTTATCCGATATATGGCATGTTGATCATTTCAAGGAACAGTCTGCAGGGAATGGGCAGGGTAATGATTCCTATGTGCAGCAGCTTTTTTGAGTTGACAGCCAGAGCACTTTCTGCGCTGCTGCTTTCGAAAATCATAGGTTTTGCGGGTGTATGTGCAGCAAATCCTTCGGCATGGATATTATCTCTAATTGTAGTGTACTTAGCCTGTCGTTTTGTGCCTTTATCACAAAAGGAAAACAAGGAATAAGAACTAAAAATGATATTATGCACAAAAAAGTTGTCATAATGTGAAACAAAGTTGCATAAAATGAGAAAGGACTAGGAAAATTCGTTTCATAAAGATATAATCGAAACTATCACAGAGAAACCAGAGGAAAAAGGATGAAGAGTGTTATCGTAAAGCTTCGTGAGTATATGCGGGAAGCCAGTGGAACAGAGAAGGGGATTATAGCCTATCTTTTGGAACACCCGGAACAGGTAGTGGAAATGAACATTCGGGATCTGGCTAAAAAGTGTTATGCTTCCACTTCCACCATTTCACGTTTGTGCCATAAGATTGGATTTGAACATTATAAAGATTTTCAGAAATCTCTGGTATACGAGAATGCACTTCGCAAAGATGTGATTACGGAGCGTAATTGTGAAATAGACAGAAATGACTCTTTGGAGCAGTTGATAGAAAAGGTAATTTACAAAAATATTGTTTCGCTTAAGGATACAAAGAGCCTGATTGAAATTGACGCGTTGGATAAAAGCGTGAAGCTGTTAGCGAAAAGCAGAAAAATTGCTTTTTTTGGGATGGGAGCTTCTTTGTTAGCGGCGCAGGATGCGTATCTGAAATTTATGCGAATCAACAAATTCTGTCAGATAAATCAGGATTATCATGCACAGATTGTGTTGGCAGCAAATATGACAAGCGAAGATGTGGCAATTGTGATTAGTTATTCCGGCATGACAAAAGAGATGATCATGTGTGCGGAAACCATGAAAAATGCAAATGTGCCCATTATAGCCATTACATGTTTCAGAGAGTCGCCGCTTTCCAAATTGGCGGATTACAATTTATATGTGACAGAGACGGAATTTGATTTCCGGACGGGAAAGATGTCCTCCAGAATTTCTCAGCTGGTAGTGGTTGATATGCTGTATATGGCATACATACAAAATAATTATGACGAGTGTATGCGTCTGCTGAAAAGAACTTTTATACCAAAGGAAACATGAAACAAGTATGGGAGGAGAGTTATGGCTGACTTAAAGAGTTTAATGACGGAAACAAGAAATAAGAACACCATGAATTTGGATGAGATGACTCCTTATGAAATCGTCTCCGTCATGAATGGAGAAGATGAAAAGGTTGTGAAAGCGGTATATCATGTACTGCCTGAAATCAGTCGGACAATAGAGTTGGCAATTGAAAGCCTGACCCGTAAGGGAAGAATTATTTACATAGGAGCGGGAACCAGTGGACGTTTGGGAATATTGGATGCGGTGGAATGTCCTCCTACTTTTGGGGTAGATTACAATACGGTGGTTGGTGTTATCGCTGGAGGAGAAGCGGCTTTTGTGAAGGCAAAAGAAGGGGCTGAGGACAGTCTGGAACTGGGAGCGGAAGACTTGAAGAAAATTAGTCTGAAAAGGGAAGATATTGTGATCGGTCTGGCTGCCAGCGGCAGGACGCCTTATGTTATCGGTGCATTTCGCTATGCCAGTGAGCTTGGCTGCCGCAAGGTGGCGATTTCCTGCAATGATAACAGTGAGATTTCCAAAGAGGCAGATATTGCGATAGAACTTCTTACCGGTCCGGAGGTCTTAACGGGTTCTACCAGACTGAAGGCGGGAACGGCAGAGAAGATGGTGTTAAACATGATATCTACCGCCAGTATGGTGGGAATTGGGAAGGTTTATCAGAACTTAATGGTAGATGTGAGGACAACCAATGAAAAGCTGGTAAACAGAGCAGAAAATATAGTCATGGAAGCCGTGGGATGCAATAGGGAAGAAGCCAGGGAGGCATTAAAAGAAGCAGAAGGAGAAGCGAAACTGGCCATTACAAAAATGCTTCTTAACTGCGATATCGAAACTGCAAGGGCAAGCTTAGAGCAGGCTGGCGGTAAAGTGAAAGTCGCTGTTTCAAGACAGATGACCATAAAATAATAAAGCTACAAGGAGGAAAATCTTATGCAAAAAAGAGCAATAGCACTTTTGATGTCAGTGGTTATGACGGCAGGCTTATTGGTGGGCTGTGGAGGTTCCAGTAGCTCCGGATCCACAGAACCATCTGCAGGTACGGAGCCTGTTGCAGCACAGGAAGGAGAAACCAAACAGGAGAGCGGTGAAAAGGATGTTGTTACGGCGCTTTTACCGCCGGTTTCCGGAACGTATCAGGAGAAGATAACCAGTTACATTGAAGCCTTCAACAGTGAAAACGAAAACATTGAAATCCAGGTGACGACAGCCAGCTGGGAAGATATGACACAGAAGCTGGATGTACAAGTAAATGCAGGATCCCCGCCGGATATCGCATTTATTGGCTCTGACGGAGTCAGCAAATATCTGGATATGGGTATGGCTGTAGATATTTCCCAATATCTTCCGGCAGAAAAAATGGAAGACTTTGATGAAGGCGTATTGAAATATTTCTGCAACGGCGACGGCATTTATGGCTTCCCTGCTTATTGTGAAGTACAGTGTATCGGCGGTAACAGAGAAATGTTAGAAGCAGCGGGAATTGATTGGAAAGCAGTACAGCAAAACGGCTGGACTTATGATGAATTCCGGGAAGCGATTAAAAAAGGTGTAAAACAGGATGGAGATAAGACAGTATACGGATTTTTGTTTGCATGTTCAGGTGTAGCAGCAAAGGATTATTTCGGAATCTTCGTTAAAAATGCAGGAATGCCGGCGGCATTTGATAAGGATTTGAAATACGCATATACAAGCAGTAAAATGCTTTCTTTCCTGCAAGATATCAGAGCAATGATTGATGACGGTTCCATGCCGAAAGAATTAAGCGGTATTGATGCCGGAAAGCGTTGGAACATGATGTTGACCGGACAGACCATGATCACAGGGAAAGGATTATCTTCTTTTGAAAAATCTGCATATGACAACACGGCATTGTTAAATGCAGGTGATCCGAATGCGGTTGAAGACAGTATTCCGGTAGAATATATTGTCCTTCCGGTACCGGTATTTGACGGCGGTATGCAGCAGGCGCAGGGGGCTGTGGACGGCTATATCTGTCTGACAGGTGAGAAAGACCCCGATGAGCAGCATCTGAAAAATGTGGCAGAAGTAGCTTACTTCCTTGCAAGCGGCCAGCGTGCGGCAGAGACCTGTCAGGAACTGTATTTGAAACCTGTTTGTGAAACAGGACGTACAGAGTATGAGAAACTGCCTGCGATTCCGGATAAGAACGAGGACAATACAGCGGCGGTAGAATTTCTTACCACACAGGTTGCAGAAGCAAGGCCCGACATTCCGGCTGAACTTGGTGCAAAAGCGATTCGTATTGAAGATGAGGTCATTCTTCCAAAGTTCCAAGGTCTTTTGGCAGGAGAGATTACACCGGAAGAGATGTATGAGGCAATTGTAAGTGCAGGTCATGAAACCTTTGGGGAGGATGGCTGTGTGGCAGATTAAATAACACGGCCCGTGGAGTGAAAAAGGCGGCGGATAACTGCCGCCTTTTCTTAATGACAGCCAGGGCAACTTCGTTCAAAGAAAGGGATAGATGTATGAAGGCAATGAATAAAGCCATAAAGGGGCGGCAGAGCAGGAAAGTGTTCAAAAAGGAAATGATGTGGAGCTACCTTTTTATTTTAGTACCACTGTGCACGTTTACTATATTTACGTTATATCCCGTTCTTTCTGCGGCTATTACCAGTTTTCAAAAATACAGGCCGTTAGGATCCGAATGGGTAAGATTTGACAATTACATTAATACATTTAAAAGTAATCTCTTTTTTAAAGCATTAAAAAATACTTTTGTTTATTCAGTTATTACTGTTCCGGTATCTATGCTGCTGTCTTTTTCCATTTCGATTATGATTATACCTTTTAGGCGGAAGGTACAGTCCGCATTTAAAGCAGCTTTTTATCTGCCGGCAATTGCTTCCGGCGTAGCGTTGTCTTTTGTATGGAAATGGATTTATGATCCGTTGCCGACAGGTTTATTAAACAGTGTGTTGGGAGTATTCGGAATATCAAATCAGAACTGGCTGGGAAGCAGTAAGACAGCAATGGCATCGCTGATCATCATGGCGGTATTTGCAGGTTTAGGGCAGAATATTATCATCTATATTGCAGCTTTGCTGGGTATTGATTCTACATATTATGAAGCGGCGGATATTGACGGCGCGGGATTTTTTCAAAAGGTACGTTATGTGGTTTGGCCTATGGTGAAACCGACCACGGTATTTTTGTCAATTACAGGAGTGATCAATGGATTTCAGTCATTCCAAAACGCCTACTTGATGACAGGGGGCGGGCCGGATAATGCGACAACGATGGCAGGACTTTTGATCTTTAACAGAGCCTTTAAATATTTTGAATATGGAGAAGCATGTGCGCAGGCGCTCTTGTTGGCAGGTATTATCGCTATATTTGCGGTGATGCAGTTTAAGCTGAGTTCATCGGATGTAGAATATTAAACAGGAGGAAAGATGGGATATGGGATTATATAAAAAATATATTGGAAAATATAAATATAAAGCAAAGATCAGAAATACCTTTATCGCAGTTATTCTTCTGTGTATCGCGGCGGTGACATTGTTTCCTATTTACTATATGATTGTATCTTCCTTTGGGGCGCCGACGGAAGCTGGCGGAGCCAGTTATTCGCTAATACCGAAAGCGTTCACGCTGGATTCTTATAAGTTTTTCTTTGATTATAGCCGTTATTCGGTAAGATGGCTGTTCAACTCTTTGGTTGTGGCCGTTACCGTTACCGTATGCAATGTCGTTTTTGCCAGTCTGGCAGGTTATGCATTTGCCAAAATGCGTTTTCCGGGATGTAAGTTTTTCTTTTTCCTTCTGCTTGTGGCGATGATGGTGCCTTATCAGGTAACACAGGTTCCGCTTTATATTCTGGTGGTAAATGTGTTGAAACTGCAGGACACATATGTGGCGCTGGTGGCGCCTACTCTGGTGACCTGCTACAACGTATTTCTGGCGAAGCAGTTTTTTACTTCTCTGCCGACTTCGATCATCGAATCGGCTAAGATTGAAGGCTGCAGTCAGCCGCTGATCGTATGGAAAATTGTAATGCCGTTATCCAAAACAATACTTTCTGTTATGGCGATTATGACTTTCCTGGGAGAGTGGAATACATTTTTCTGGCCTTTCCTTGTATGCAACAGTGAGGCAATGCAGACGATTCAGGTAGGACTTAAAAATTTCAGTTTTGCAAATACCACATATTTCGCGCCGATGATGGCTGGTGCAACGATTTCAGCATTGCCCATGTTCGTGTTGTTCTTCTCCCTTCAAAGATATTTCCTGGAAGGAGTAACCGTAGGTGCGGTGAAAGGTTAGGTTTATGATGGGATTTTATATAGGAATTGACGGTGGCGGTACAGGCACCAAAATATCACTGGCGGATGAAACATATTGTCTGAAAGAGCAATTTAGCGCCGGCGCTTTTAACCTAAACGGACAAAGCAGAGAACAGGCCCGCGAAACCATAAGAAGTATTTTCCGTACGTTGAAGGAAAAGGGATATCGAGTGGAAGAATGCGCCGGTGCAGGAATCGGAATGGCCGGTATCAGCAATCCGGAGGCGGGAAGGTTTTTACATAACGCTTTTCGGGAGGAAGGCTTTGTTGGAAGGATGGAATTGTTTGGTGACCATCAGACAGCGTTGGCAGCAGTCTGGCCGGAGTGTCACGGCATTGTTCTGATTGCAGGAACAGGTTCTATCTGTTATGGGACAGACGGCATGGGGCTGGAAGTGCGAAGCGGCGGCTGGGGACATATCATCGGTGATGAAGGCAGTGCCTATGCCATCGGCAGAGATATCCTTAGGGCGGTGGTACGGGCGTTTGACGGCCGGGACGAGCAGACTGTATTATCGGAAGCTGTCCATCATAAGCTGGGTGTTGGAAATATAGAAGAAATCGTTCAATATGTATATGCACCGGAAAGAAGTAAAAAAGAGATTGCCGCCTTTGCTACGTTGCTGGAACCTGCGGCAAAAGCAGGGGATAAGAAGGCGCAGGAAATAGAAAGACGCTGTGCAGACAGCCTGGCACAGTTATTCGCAGCGGTTCGCACGAAAATGCCGGAGGAGAGAAATGTAGCTTTGGCAGGAAGCGTTTTGGAGAAAAACGAGAGGATCAGAGAACTGACTGTTGAGAGAATGTGCAAAAAGGCAGAGGATGATAATGGCAACAAGGGACTGCAGATCCGTGTTTCCGGAAATGACGCATCTATCGGCGCGCTGCGGCTTTTGCATCAACGAGAAGGGGTGAATCATGGATAAATATTTATCGATTGATATCGGCGGAACATTTATCAAATATAATGTGATGGATGCGCAGGGACAGATTTTGGAAACATCGGATATTCCTACGGCAATAGATACAGACACATTTAAGGAGCAGCTGGTTGGTGTCGTGGAAAAGCATAAGAAGGAAGTTGTGGGGATCGGAATCTGTATAGCGGGTTTTATTGATCCTCAATCCGGGACGAATACGGATTTCAGCGTCAGACCAAGTTTTCGCGCCTTTAATATCAAGGAAGAACTGCACAGAATATCGGGACTTCCTGTTATGTTGGAGAATGACAGTAACTGTGCTTTGATCGGAGAGATGGAAGCGGGTGCAGGCAAAAGGTATTCCGATGTACTGCTTCTTACGATTGGAACCGGTATCGGCGGAGCACTGGCAATAGATAAAAAACTGTACAGAGGCAGTCATTTTAAAGCGGGAGAGGCCAATTTTATGAGAATGTACGGCAGAGAGCCGGAAGCGACGGCTGGATTGGTGCGGAAGGTTTCCGAAGCGTTACACAAACAGGTGGACGGATATTATATTTTCGAACATTTGGAAGATGACAGGATCAGAGAGATTTATGAAGACTGGCTTAAGCGTCTGGCGGTGGCGGTAGGGAATGTTGCAGTCTTTTTTGATCCGGAAGCGGTGCTGATTGGCGGTGGTATATGTGAACAGAAACATTTTATAGAGGATTTGAAGAAAGAAGTATACGACAGGTTTTGTCACTTGGAGGAATATACACAGATCAAAGCCTGCGAGAAGGGAAATCAGGCGGGAAGAATTGGCGCGTATGTGCTTTTAAAACAGATGCTGAGAAAGGGAGTGTAAGGAAATGGAAGCAGGGATTAAAATTGCAACGATAGGAGGCGGTTCCAGTTATACGCCGGAATTGGTGGAAGGTTTTATCAAAAGGTATGACACGCTTCCGGTAAGGGAATTGTGGCTGGTGGATGTGCCGGAGGGAGAAGAAAAGCTTAATATTGTATCTGCCCTGGCCAGACGAATGGTCAAGGCGGCAGGTATTCCCATGGAGATATATACAACGCTGAATCGGGAAGAGGCGCTTCAGGGTGCTGATTTCGTAACAACACAGCTTAGAGTCGGACAATTGCAGGCGAGGATCAAAGATGAAAGAATCCCGCTTTCCCATGGAATCCTGGGACAGGAGACAAACGGTGCAGGAGGACTCTTTGACGGTATGAGAACCATACCGGTCATTATGGATATATGCAGGGACATGCAGAAAATCTGCCCGAAGGCATGGCTGATTAACTTTACCAACCCGGTAGGCATGGTGATGCAGGCGATACAGACTTATACGGATTTTGACAGAATCATCGGTTTATGTAATGTGCCGATCGGAATGCATAAAGCGATTGCAGAACTGCTTGCACTGCCGATGGAAAAGGTGGAAGTGACGTTTGGCGGACTGAATCATATGGTGTTTGCCACAAAGGTAGCAGCAGAAGGCAGGGATGTGACGAAGGACGTATTGAAATTGTGGGGAGACCAGAGTGTGAAGAATATAAAGGGGGTTGTATGGAATCCCGATTTTGTGAATGCGCTGGGTGTTCTGCCCTGTTCTTATCACCGCTACTACTATATGACCAAGGAATATCTGGAAGAGGCTCTGGAGAAATATGATAAACATGAAGTGCGCGCTGAGTTTGTGAAGGGTGTGGAGGATGAATTGTTCCGGTTGTACCAGGATACCGAACTGTGTGAAAAGCCCGCAGTGTTAGAACAGCGCGGCGGTGCATACTACAGCGATGCGGCCTGCAGTCTGATTGATTCCATCTATAACGACAGAGGGGATGTACAGGTAGTAAATACCGTAAATCGTGGTGCAATTGCGAATTTTGAAGAGGATGAAACCGTAGAAGTAAGCTGTGTCATTACGAAAAACGGGCCAATCCCTGTGAAGGTCGGGAAACTGCCCAAGGCGGTTAATGGTCTGGTTCAGCAGATTAAATCCTTTGAGGTGGCAGGAAGTGAAGCGTCCGTAACGGGAGATAGAAGTAAAGCTTTGATGGCATTGATGATCAATCCGTTGGTGATGTCTCAAAAGACGGCGGAAATTGTGCTGGATGAAATGCTGGAAGCAAATAAGGAATATTTGCCTCAGTTTTTTGAAACATGAAAGGAGGCAGGAAGCGCGTGATAGTTCATGTGGCAGAAAAGGATCACTTATGCAGCCGAATATATGAATTATACAATCAAACGGTAAACAACCAAGAGGTGCTGCACCAAGAACTTTTATGGGAAGAGTGGAAGTACAAATTTTTTGCGGAAGAACAGGATATCCGAAAATATACTGTGGCGGATGCGGACGGACATGGCTTTGCCTCCGGCTGTATAGATGACAGATCCGGAAAATGTTTTATTACCTTTATTGCAGTGGAGAAAGAAGAGAGAAGAAAAGGTCTGGGCGGGATGCTGCTGGAAGCGCTGGAAAAGAAGCTGCGGGAAGAAAAGGGACAGCAGCAGGCGATAGAAATTTCTTTTTTTAATCCCGTGGTCTTTGGTTGGAACATTCCCGAAAAAGACGGCGTGACGCATCCCAATACGCCGGGAGTAGACGTGTCCTGTGGAGCGTATCTCTTTTTTAAAAATTGCGGATACCGTGAGTTTGCCTTGCAAAACAGTTATTATCTGCCGCTTTCCCAATACGAATATCCGGCAGATATGGCGAAACACAAAGAGAATTTGAAGGAGAAGGGATTTACCTTTACGGTGTACGATAACAAGGAACACAGTGAAATGGAGGAAATGCTGCAGGCTTTGGGCAACCCTGAGTGGCAAAGAATCGTCCTTGGAGAGCCTGCGCTGTCTGAGGGAGGCCGACCGATTCTGGTTGCGCTTTGCGGAAAGCAGGTATGCGGCTTTACGGGCCCGCTGGCCGTGGAAGAGAGTGGAAGAGGATTTTTTGCAGGAATCGCCGTAGATGAAAAAGCCAGAGGAAACGGGTTGGCGAAGACGCTTTTTTGTGCTTTGTGTTACCAGCTAAAGGAGATGGGTGCGGAATATATGACTCTGTTTACAGGAGAGAATAATCCGGCGCGAAATATTTATGAAGCAGCAGGGTTTAGTGTGGTAAGAAGCTGGTCAGATATGCGAAAGGAGAGGTAGCGGTCATGGAGAAGACGATTATGGCAATCGGAGGACATATTGGAGATGCAGAACTTACTTGCGGCGGTGTGCTTGCAACCTATGCACTGAAAGGCTATAAGATAATCACCGTAGCGCTTACCGGAGGGGAGCGGGGCAATCCGCCTCATCTTACAGTAGAAGAGTACCGTAAACAGAAGGAAGAGGAAGCCGGACGTTTTGCGAAATATCTGGGCGGTGAAGCTGTGGTATTTCCCTATGTGGACGGAGAACTGCCGGACAATGAAGAAGTTCGCTTTGCATTATGTGATTTGATTCGCAAATGGAGACCGGAAGCCATTATGACGCATTGGAAATGCAGTATGCATAAGGATCATGAGCTGACGCACAAAATCGTAAAGGATGCTCAGTTTTATGCGGGGCTTTCGGGAATCGTCAGACAAGAAAGCGCATATTATGCAAAAGGTCCGTATTATGCACAAAACTGGGAAGATGCAACGGATTTTAAACCGTATATTTATGTTAAGGTTACGCCAGAGGGCTTTGAACTTTGGCAGAAGGCAATGAAAGAACACTGGTTTGCTGTAAATAGTCCAAGCTTTCATTATATGGAATATTATTCTCATTTGATGAAATGTAACGGCTGTCTTGCCAGATGTGAGTATGCGGAGGCGTTTATGATCAATGAAGAAGAGAAGAAGTTGGTAGTGGAGGCATTTTAACATATGGTAAGGAACGGGATTGACAGGATAAAGGAATTTGATAAAGTCTTAGCCGGTAAACGGCTGGGATTGATCACATCTGTTTCTGGTGTGGATTGTTCACTGCGCTCTACCATAGATATTCTGGCTCAGGAATATCAGCTTGCTGTGCTATTTAGTCCGGAACACGGTGTCAGAGGGAATGTGGATGCAGGAGGAGAAGTGGAGACTTATACAGATTCCTATACAGGGATACCTGTTTACAGCCTGTATCGTAAAGAATCAAAACGCTTGACCCGTGAGATGCTTAAAGAGATAGATGCAGTGGTGTATGATATACAGGATTTGGGTGTACGGTATTATACTTTTATTTCCACGATGTATTATGCCATGCAGGCATGTGAGCACTATGAGAAAGAGTTTATTGTGTTTGATAGATTAAATCCTCTGGGTGATAAGGTGGAGGGGAACCTGATTGAGAAAGAAAAGGAAAGCTTTATCGGAGCATATCCGTTATGTATGCGCTATGGCCTGACGGTAGGAGAACTTGCGGGAATGATATATGAAGAGCAGGGTTTCCATTTTCCGCTGACGGTCATTCCCATAGAGGGATGGAATAGAAACAGTATTTTCCCGGAGACAGGGAATCTATGGGTGATGCCGAGTTTGGGGATTCCGAGATTTGAAACGGCGCTGCTTTATCCGGGTACCTGCTTATTTGAGGGGAGTAATTTGTCAGAGGGACGCGGTACATCGGCGCCCTTTGAAATCATCGGCGCTCCTTATGTGGACGGATATAAATTCGCATTCCACATGAACAGCAAGAAATTGCCGGGTGTGTTGTTTACGCCTGCTTATTTTACACCGACAACGTCCAAACATGAGAAAAAAAACTGCCAGGGCGTCCATATTCATGTTACAGACAGCCATGCACTATGTTCAGCAGAATTGGGATTGGCGCTTTTGTATGCTTTCAGAGAATGCTATCCGAAAGAGTTTGCTTTCTTACCGCCGCTTAAGGAGGGCAGCAGAAGAAGTATAGAGCTTTTATTCGGAAATGACAGAATATTGGATGAAAATGTGTCGTTTGAAAGTCTGCTGGAGGAGTACCACAAGGACAGCAGGGAATTTTACGAGCGTAAGAAGAAATTCCATCTGTATGATTAGACAGCAGACCGCGGAAGAGGAGAGGTTGGAGAGATGAGTGTCAGGATACTGGATTCCCACAGGACGACTTTGGAACAGTTATCTTTAGAACAGAAAATAGGACAGCTTTTTGTGACTGGATTTCCGGGGACAGAGCCATCGGAAGAGTTTCTTCGTCTGGTAAAGGAACAAAAAGTAGGAAATGTGATATTTTTCACTTACAATGCGAAATCCAGGCAACAAATGGCAGAACTGACAAATTTCCTGTTTAAAACAATCATGGAGGAAACAGGAATTATGCCCTTTATTACGATAGATGAAGAGGGTGGTGTGGTGTCAAGGCTGCCGGAAGGAACTGCGATCATGCCATCTCCCATGGCCCAGGGGAATCTGGGGGATGAAGAGATGATCCGGCAGGGGGCAAGGATTGCAGGGGAGCAGCTGTTGTCTTTGGGAGTGAATTTTAATCTGGCTCCTTCATTGGATATTAACAGTAACCAACAGAATCCGGTAATCGGGGTAAGAAGCTTTGGAGAAAGAGCGGAGCAGGTATGCCGTTTCGCATCAGCGGCAATCCAAGGATACAGTCAGGCAGGAATTATGTGTTCCGGTAAGCATTTCCCCGGCCATGGAGATACAGAAACGGACTCTCATTTATCGCTTCCTGTTATCCATGGAACGAGGGAAGAATTAGAGAGAAGAGAACTGTTGCCCTTTCAAAAGATGATTGGGGAAGGACTTCCGGCTATCACAATCGCTCATATACGAGTACCGTCCATGGAGCCAAAGGAGATTCCGGCTACGATGTCGAGAGCGATTATTTCTGATTATCTGCGCAAGGAATTGGGATATGACGGATTGATCATTTCGGATTGTATGGAGATGGATGCGATTCAGAAATGTTTTGGCATCGGAAAAGGAGTAGTGGAAGGTCTGCGGGCGGGAATTGACCTGATCTTTATTTCCCATACCCCGGCAGCCGTCAAAGAGGGCATAGAGGCAGTAAAGGAAGCATTGGCAGAAGGGACATTAAGCATGAAGCGGCTGGATGATGCGGTAAGCCGTATTCTGGAGGCCAAGAAAAAATATGCCGGAAATATTAGGATTGACCCATCACAGGCCGGAACAGAAGTACAAATAACATTTGCGGAGAAATTCCTGCAAAAGACCATTGTTCCATGTGATAAATACAGAAATGAAAAGATGCTCTTAGGGAAGAGCCCGTTGTTTGCAGGAGCCATTCCATCCAGAGTGACACTGGCATCAAGCGATGTCTCGGCAGGCTGGGATTTTGCCCATTATATGCAGCGTAAATTTGGCGGTTTGGCGATTACTTTTTCCATGGAACCTTCGGCAGCAGAAATCGGCCGGATCATGGAAGCGGCAAAAGAGGCCAGCAGCGTTGTGATCGGAACGTTAAACGGTCATTTGTATCAGGGGCAGAAAGAATTGATACAATCTTTGCATGATCTGGCTAAGACAAACAGTAAGAAAACAGCGTTAATTGCCTTGAGAAATCCATATGATCTGCAGTATGCGGGGGAAGAAGTATTCTGCATTCCGCTTTATGAATATTCTGTGCGGACAATGGAGGCGGTGAGTAGTTATTTTGTGCAATAATTATCTTTTAACATAACTTTGATAGGGCTTATCATGAAGGGATCCTTTGCAGCCTAATTTTTTAGCGAACATTATAAGAAACAATTTATTGAATGGACTTAATACAGTGTTAAAAAAGATTGCTTTTTTAGAGAAATATTCTGGTTTCGCAAAGTCATTTACCATTTCTTTATGAAAGTAATTTTTTTGCGCATAATATTTTCCCATATTATAAAAAGGTGCCACCATTTGTCTTCTGATTTTACCATCCATAAAGCTGACTGCAAACATACCCCCTTTTAATAGTGTTCCGTTGTACTCACATCCTAAGAAAGATGGTAATGTTTCTAAATATGATTCACAACACCTTAATTGGGATGCCTCTGCAAACCCACTTTGTAATAAAAATCCTATTTTGGTATTCCTGTTTTGTTTTGGCTTTAATGATTCCAGAAATTCTGCCATAATGCCTGGAATACACTCTACATATAGCGGTAAAGCAAATAAAATATTATCATTTTCATAGAATTTTTTTCTGATACTTTCCCATTCATTTCTTTTATATAAATATAATGTCTCTGTTGTATTTCCGCATGATTCATATCCTTTTTTAAATTCATCTAATATTTTATCTGTATTACTGCTTTCTTTCATTCTGGGAGTACAACTAATCATTAATAAGTGCATTTAAAATTTCCTCCTCATTTTCAATATGAAATGTGCCAATCGATGTTCCTTCCAAATTTATCATGACTCTTTCAAGCCATTTTTCTAAAAATTCTTGCTTCCCATTTCCTTTATACAGTAACCCCATTTTATATTGTTTTTTATATCTGGGGTAATGCCTCATTTGTCCGTTTTTAAATCGTAAATGCATTGTCGCAAGAGGTAATAATCTATCAATAATATTTTTTAATTGATAAGATACAAAGCCTAATTTTAAATCTGTTATAAAAATAACTTGTTTTGATTGTAAAAATTTAATAAGCAATGTTTCATAATCATCTTTTATAGTGCATACTCCTGGTGTTACGAGCCAACAACGATTACAGCCTATGCAACCTTTTATATGCATATCTTCTTCATAAATAATTTCCACATCATTTACATTTTTTTGTATCGTTTCAATTATTTTTTTGCCACACAAGTCATCTTTCTTAAGTACTGAAACGATTAAATTCATAAATCCATCTCCTGTTCAAATGCTGGTTTGTTGTTTTGTTCATCAGCTTTGCATTTTTGTTTCAAGTCTTTTCATAATAAGCCTTTTTCTTTTATCAGATACATGATTCCAAAATAAGCATTAGACAATGTGTTTATACAATATGCTTCGTCATAAACCATTGCATTGTTGGCAAGCAGACTGGCGATTCCATGTGTGACTAGAACAATTTGAGAAAATATGCTATATGCCTGTCGCTCGTCTACCTCTGCCTGTCTCTTTAGAATAGGAAATAAAGAATCAAAAATTTTTCCGGTAAGCCAATCAGAAAGGGAAACGCCTGTATAATAGCTGGAATGATATAAAAAGCGAAAAAGATTTTTTTCTTCTACGGCAAATTGAATATATCGCATACCCACTTCCAACATAGGGCGTTCGTATTTGCCGCTTAGATTTGTTACATAGTCAATATGAAATTCGCCTGCTTTTTTATGTGCGGCAATTCGCACATCTTCAATCGTTTTAAAATGATATAAAACAGGCTGCGTTGAACAGCCGAGTTTTTGCGAAACTGTCCGGGCATTTATATTTTCTGCTCCCATTTCTTTTGCGATTTCAAAAGCTGCGTCTATGATCATTTCTTTTGTGATTTTTGCGATTGCTGGCATATTTGCACCTCTATTTATAATTTTAATTATATATAGTTATAATTATATATAATTATAACTATAAATCAGAGGCAATCCTTCTGTCAATCCATCCTGCTAAATTTTCGCAGGGACGGTATCTTGGCTATTGTTCTTGAAAAAATATAACATTTGGGATAAAATACTATCTACGAGGATAATATTTTCTTTCTATTAAATAAAGAACGAAGAAACAATGAGGGATACCAGATGCGGGAGATGGAGTTTAAGATGGAGCGCCCGGGCCTTTTACAAAAAGGCGACAGGGTCACGGTGACAGAGGGCGTTCTTCCCAGTAATTATTATTATACGATTGATCCGGCTCTTGCCATGTCCGGTAATTTTCCCTTCCGGGAGCGGATGCTTGAACGGGAGGGCGTAGTGACAGAGATTATTGAAAATGCCAGAGGCTTTTATGTGAAGGCAAGATTTGGTGACGTGTAAAGGTATTGTTTCTCGCAGAAAACAAGCCAAAAAGATTAAAATTTAGGAAAAGGAAAGGAAGAAAAACATTATGTTAACTAAAGTATCAACAGACAAAGCGCCGGCAGCCATCGGCCCCTATTCCCAGGGCATCATTGCAGGAGATTTCCTGTTTGCTTCAGGGCAGATTCCCATTGATCCGGCTACAGGAGAGATTACCGGTAAAGATGTGACCGAGCAGGCGGAGCAGGCCATGAAAAATGTGGGAGCCATTTTGGCAGAGGCAGGCACCGACTACACCAAAGTGGTTAAGACCACCTGTTTTCTGGCGGAAATGGCGGACTTTGCTGCTTTTAATGCGGTGTATGAGAAGTATTTCACCGAGAAACCGGCACGCAGCTGTGTAGCTGTCAAGCAGCTGCCTAAAGATGTGTTGTGTGAGGTGGAAGTGACAGCTTATCTGAAATAAGAAAGGCTTTCGTTTATAACATATATGAAAAATATTATTCTGATTGGAATGCCCGGTGCAGGAAAGAGCACGGTGGGTGTAGTATTAGCCAAGAAGCTTGGTTATGCCTTTATGGATGCGGATTTGGTGATTCAGGCAAGGGAAGGGAAACTTCTGCATGAGATTATTTCAGAGCAGGGTGTGGAAGGATTCTGGCAGGTGGAGGAGGAAGTAAACGAATCGATTCTGACGGAACGGACTGTCATTGCTACAGGAGGCAGCGCGGTCTATGGAGACAGAGCCATGACGCATTATAAAGGAATTGGGAAAGTTGTGTATCTGGCGCTTCCTCTTGAGGATATCAGAGAACGGTTAGGGGACTTGGATGAGAGAGGCGTTACCCTGCGGGAAGGTCAGGATCTTGCGGCACTTTATGAAGAACGGATTCCTCTCTATGAAAAGTACGCTGATATTACCATAAACTGCGGGAAGATGTCCATTCGGGAGGTCGTAGAGAAGATTGTAACACTGACTGGATGCATGGTCAGAGAATAAACAGGCAGAGCGGCATAAGATGGAACGGTAAAGTTTTGGATGACAAGATTTGCGTTAAGCAGAGAAGAAATGGAGGAAAAATGGATAAAAAGGCAATGTATAAATTATCGTATGGTCTGTTCGTTCTTACATCCGGCATGGATGGCAAGGACAGCGGATGTATTATCAACACGGCGCAGCAGGTGACTTCTGAGCCCAACAGAATCAGTATTGCAGTCAATCAGGCCAATTTTACACATGATCTGGTAAAAAAGAGCGGAAAATTCAATATTTCCATCATAAGCCAGGCGGCAGAGTTTGCGCTGTTTAAACATTTTGGGTTCCAGTCGGGGCGGGATGTGGATAAATTTGCAGCGTATGAGCATTGCAAACGCAGTGCCAACGGGCTCTATTATGTTACAGCCGGAATCAACAGCTATATCAGCGCTACGGTGGAAAAGGAAGTCGATCTGGGCAGTCATACCCTGTTCATTGCCTCTGTGGATGACATGGAAGTGCTTTCGGACACGCCGTCAGCTACTTATGAGTACTACCAGTCTTCTATTAAACCCAAGCCGGCACAGACAGCATCCACAGGAAAGACAGTGTGGCGGTGTACGGTCTGCGGTTATATCTATGAGGGAGAAGAATTGCCGGCTGACTATATCTGTCCTTTGTGTAAACATCCTGCTTCGGATTTTGAGAAGGTGACACAGTAGATGTAAAATCAAAGCAAGTCAGTCAGTAAGAGATGACTGCCCATAGTTGGCAGTGAGAATTAAATATGTTACGAAACAGAACAAAGATAGGAGTGTGTCCCGATTGGACTTTGCAGTCGGTTTATGGATACATTCCTTTTTTGTGGTATTTTTTGCTGTATAATCTTTTCAAAATAACAAAGAATAACAGTAAATACTTCTTGTGCAGGCGCCTTTTGCGTATTTAAAACATGAAAGAAAGAGGTACAAGTGCATGGGAAACTTTGGAGGAAGGGAATATGATGGATTATGTCAATGCTTTCTGGGTAGGCGGTCTGATCTGTGCGCTGGTACAGATATTGATGGAAAAGACAAAACTCCTGCCAGGGCGTATTATGGTACTGTTAGTCTGTGTAGGCGCTGTGATCAGCTTTTTCGGCTGGTATGAACCTTTTATGGAATTTGCGGGTGCGGGAGCCAGTGTGCCCTTGCTTGGCTATGGCAATATTTTGATGAAAGGTGTAAGGGAAGCCGTGGATGAGAGTGGATTTATCGGACTGTTCCAGGGCGGATTTAAGACAGGCGCGGTTGGGTGTTCGGCAGCGCTTGTGTTTGGTTATCTGGCAAGCGTGGTGTTTAAACCAAAGCCCAAAAAATAATTTTAAACAAATTGAAGACAATCGACAGGCAGGTTCGTTTTAATAGACAGAGACGTGAGGGAAGGAGGTAGATAGTATCGGACAGGAAGAACAATTATCAGCGCTGATTGATTCCTATCAACATCTTGTTTTTTCTATTTGTTATAAGATGACATCGGACTATTTTGCCTCCGAGGACCTGACGCAGGAAACCTTCCTTTCTGTGTATAAGCATCTGGAAGAGTTTGACGGAAAGCATGAGAAGGCCTGGGTCTGCAGGATTGCTACCAACAAGTGTCTGGATTATATGCAGAGTGCCAAAAGACGCAGCATTCCGATGGCAGACGTGGGAATGGAAGAAGTACGAGGACCGGATACTGACAGCAGCAGGACTTCTTTACACAGTATTAAGGAGAGCCAGGCGGTGCGGCAGACGCCGGAGAGCATATGCCTGGAAAGGGAAGTAAGAGAAACATTGCTGGCCAGATGTCTGACATTAAAACCACCCTATGATGAGATAGCCAGGGCATATTATTACGATGAAATGGATATGGCAGAGATAGCCAGGGTACGAGGGGCAAAGCTGAAGACAGTGCAGACGCAGATCTATCGGGCAAGAGATATGTTACGCAAGCTGTATATAAAGGAGAAAGGCGCATGATACATAATATAGAAGAAAAACAAAAATGGTATGCACGTCAATCCTCCGTTTCCGGGATGCTTAGCGAGGAGGAACTTACGAGACTGATCAAACAGGTGGAAGAGCGGGAGATGCTGCATGCACCGGTGCACTTGAAAGAAAACGTGTTTACCCAGATAAGAAAGCAGAGACAGACAGCACAGAAATTACAGCTCTTTTCTTACCGGGCCAAGGTGCTGGTGGGCATGGCTGCAGCCTTGACGGTGCTTTTCCTGGTGCCTGTGGGGGAGAGGGAGACACAAGCCCTGCCGCAGAGCAGCGTTTTTCATCAGATTTTCTGGCAGGAACAGGAGAATGTGGACGAAGTACAGCAGGGGGCGCTGCGCAGACAGCGGGAGATAGAACGGACCTGGCAGAAATATTCGGAAGAACAGGAAAGGGATAAAGTCAGGGAATCTTATTTAACTGGTATTGAAAATAGAATCAGAGATTTACGGAATCGAATCTTTTGACAAAACAATCAAACAGGAGGAATGAAACAATGAAGAAAAAGAAAAGCAAATTTTGGTTATTTATCTTTTCCCTGTGTCCGGGAGCAGGACATATGTATATGGGATTTATGAGAATGGGAATCAGCCTTCTGCTGGGCTTTATGGTACTTCTTATGGTGGTTTCCATCACAGGGATCTCGGCGTTTACCGTTTTGCCGCTGGCATTGTATGTTTATAGCTTTTTCCATGCCAATAATATTGGAGGACTGGACGATGAGAGCTTTGAAGCCCTGGAGGATGAATACCTTTTTGGACTCCATAATATTGGAAGCCAGCAGGTGAAAATAGACCAGAAGGGTAAAAAAGTAGTGGCAGTGGTACTTATCGTTATTGGACTGTATATGCTGTGGAATGTGGTGTTTGGACTTCTGCGTGATTTCTTCGGGTGGAATAATCCCATCATTAAGGCTATGTACTATATGGTGACGGATGACGTTCCAAGAGTAGCGATTGGAATTGCCATCATCTGGTTTGGTGTGGTGCTGCTTCGTGGGAAGAAGGATGTGACTGTGGTGACACAGGACAAGAAGGAAGAATCCGTCATACAAATCGAGCAAAGGGATGATAGTCAGGTTTCATAGTGTGGACTTAAGGAGTCTCATAAGTGACATCGTGGATGTTAGAATGCGGATGAAGGATGGCTTGTGTACATGCATCTGTATCGTATTGGGGAGGAGAGCATATGGAGATTGAGACAAAAAGAGAAGAAGCGATAACAGAAAAGGAGGACAGGATAAGGACAAGACGAGTAGGCTCTGTGACCTTCGGGCTGACACTGATCTGCTTCGGCATCATGTTCCTGATACATATTGTAGTACCGGCATTTCATTACTATATCATATTCCGCCTGTGGCCTATAGTCTTTATATTTTTAGGAATAGAGATTCTGGTGGAAAACTGCAGGAGTAACAGAGCAGGATATAAATTTATATACGATTTTCCGGCAGTCGTTATGCTGGTACTCATGCTGTTCTTCGCCATGATGCTGGCAGCAGTAGACTACGCTATGATGCATGGAGGAATCTGGTTATGATAACCAGCGGTTACATTTGTTCGTAAGAGATATCCTGCTTTGCAAGGAATTGTCTGACGGCATTATCCCAGAGGGTGTCCGGCGTCTTATCCATGAGAAAAGTATGGAAAGAAGTGCCGGTCACCAGCATGAGGGTTGTGCCGTCATATTTGATATTAAGGACAAAAGCACGTACCTGCTGCGGTGTCACGGCAGTATCTCCTGTTTGCAGGATGGAGGCTATCTGTTCCGGTATCAGATGCAGCACGAAGCGAAAGGCTGTGGGGGTGCGTTTTCCCTTAATTAGCTCAAAGCAAATAGGCCGGAGCTTTTTCCAGGTCGATAATTCATAAGGTCTGAGTTCTGTATCTTCCCACTCTTCCGTGGAATAAAAATCCCTGTTTTGGTGACCATCTATCATGAAGGTATTGTAAGTGCTGATGGTTGCCTCTTCCAGAAGAAAAGAGTCAAAATCCTCTCCCCCGAGAAGCTTTGCCATAAATTGTTTCACATTGGTGATTTTTAACGCGATCATAAAGAATCCTTTCTCCTGAAAAAAAATTAACGCAGAACCTGCATCAATGGAAGGAAAACCACAGAAGCAGTAGAACAAAAGCGGCTTCAGCAAGAATTACGAAGTAATTCTTGGGATGCAGGTTGCTGAACCTGCATCCAGTATAGCACAGATATCTTTATAATAACAGGAAAAACTGAAATCCCTATTTACAACAAATAGCAATCCATGTTATCATAAGTGGTAATCAAAACTATGTGGAATGGTTGTGGAGGCTTTATGGGTTATAAGATTGTAGTAGACAGTTGTTGCGAACTGCCGGCGCAGTATAAGAATGACGGGCGTTTCCAGAGTATCCCGCTTACGTTGGAAATTGGTGATTATGAGATAGCCGATGACGAGACCTTTGATCAGAAAGATTTTTTAAAGCGGGTAGCGGCCTATCCGCTCTGTCCTAAGTCCTCCTGTCCTTCCCCGGAAAAATACAGAGAGGCTTATCATGATGAGGCAGAGGAAGTCTATGTGGTGACACTTTCTTCCCATTTGAGCGGCAGCTATAACAGTGCGGAACTTGGTAAGAGCCTTTACGAGGAGAAATACGGCGCAAAGAACATTCATGTAGTCGATTCGGAGTCTGCCAGTTGTGGGGAGACCCAGCTTGCAATGAAGATTATTGCATGTAAGGAAGCTGGGCTTACATTTGAAGAGACAGTGGAGAAGGTAGAAACTTTTAAGCGGCAGATGCGTACTTACTTTGTGTTGGATAACCTGGAGACTCTGCGTAAGAACGGACGCCTCAGCAGCGTTAAGGCGCTGGTTGCGTCTACTCTGAACATTAAGCCTGTGATGATAGGCAATCTGGGTGTTATCGAACAAAAAGGTCAGGCAATCGGCATTAATAAAGCACTGGCGAAGCTGGCGGATGGTATTGTGGCTGATGTGGATAAACCGCAGGAGAGAACTCTGATGATCACGCACTGCAATTGTCCGGAACGCGCCCAATATGTGCGGCGGCTGATGGAGAAAAGGGCCTCATATCAAGATGTGGTCATTATGGATGCTGCCGGTATCAGCAGTATGTATGCAAATGACGGCGGTGTGATTGTGACGCTTTAAGAGCTGCGGATGGTATGTCCTTGTATGTTGTGGTAATTTAATTTAGGTAAAGATCATAAAAGCCCTGAAATAACCAGTTAGGATTATTTCAGGGCTTTATAAACGCACGCAAAACGCATTTTAAACGCACGCGTGCGTTTGGTTTCTTGATTAAACGCACGGAATGTGTTAATGTTTTATATAGTGAATGACCTAATAGATTTCTGCTTCTGGTTCTCGTTAGATCCAAATTTATAGAAGATTTGGCGAAATGGAAGGCGAAATTTCCAATGTTGCTAATTATAGAAAGGGCATAATCATGAAAATGATACCGGACAAAGAAACACTTACGATAGAGTTTAAAAGTGATTTAAAAAAATTACGTGATCAGGATTTGGTGGATGCAGTTATTGGCATGACTAATACAGAAGGCGGAATTTTGTTCCTGGGTGTTGAGGATGACGGTCAGATTACTGGTGTGCATGCAGAGCATGAAGATGAGATAGGTGCAATGGCTTTGATTGCGAATAAAACAGTACCATCTGTTGCCGTGAGGGCTGAACTCGTGAAAGGGGAGGGGAAGAATGTTTTGAGAATCGAGATTCCGATGAGCAGGACGATAGTAGCTTCCACGGATGGTAAAATTTTGAGAAGGCGTCTGAAAGTTGATGGGACACCGGAAAATGTTCCCATGTATCCATATGAAATTACTACTAGATTGTCACAGTTGAGTCTGCTTGATTTTTCAGAACAACGGGTCAGCGATGCGACAATAGATGATTTAGATGTGAATGAGAGACAGCGTTTGCGTAATGTTATCAAGATGCGCAAGGGGGACAAATCTTTATTGGAATTGTCTGATGAAGAATTAGATAAAGCGCTGCGGTTGGTCAAAGAAGAAAATGGTGTGTTATATCCGACAGTAACAGGTATGCTTTTGATAGGAAAGGAAGAAAGGCTGCGTGAGTTAATACCAACGGCAAAGGCAAGTTTTCAGGTTCTGGAGGGAACGGCAGTAAGAATAAATGAGCAGTTTGCCAAACCACTGCTGGCAACGTTTGAAATATTTGAAAACTATATGAGAGCCTGGAATCCGGAACGGGAGATGGAATACGGATTGTTTCGGATTCCGATTCCTGAGTTTTCAGAAGCAGCTTTCAGGGAAGGCCTGGTAAATGCTTTCTGCCATAGAGATTACTCTGTGCTACAGATGGTGCGGCTGGCGATTGAAGATGAGGGGTTATCAATCAGTAGTCCGGGAGGATTTATAGAGGGAGTAAACTTAAACAATTTGCTTACAGTAGAGCCACATGGAAGAAACCAGACTCTGGCAGATGCCTTGAAGAGGATCGGACTAGCAGAGCGGACCGGGCGTGGAATTGATCGTATTTATGAAGGATCCATTATTTATGGGAGACCGCTTCCGGATTATGCAGAGTCAACAGAGAGATATGTCAAATTATTCATTCAAAGAGCAGAACCGGATCTGGCATTTACGCGCATGATTTCTAATGAAGAAAACCGGATGGGGAGAATGCTGCCGATCAATTCACTGCTCATTTTATCAACACTGCAAACAAAGCGCAGGGCATCTGTGAGCGAATTGTCAGAAGTAACACATATCAGTGAGGCAAGGATAAAGGCTAATGTGGAAAGACTGTTTGAAAGCGGTTTGGTAGAAGCAAGCGGAAATGGGAAAGCAAGAGCATATATTTTGAGTGCAAAAGTATACAAAGAGCAGGACAACTCCATAGGATACGTAAGGCAGACAGATATTGATAAACTAAGATACGAAGAACTGGTTCTGAAACTTACCAGACAACAGGGATATGTCAAAAGGGATGATGTGAGAACATTACTGAATGTTACTGACAGCCAGGCATACCGGGTACTGAGAAAGCTAGCAGATAATGGGAGGCTGTTCCTAAAAGGAAAAGGGAGATCGGCTAGATATGAATTAGAAGAATAAAGAGCATAAAAGCCCTGAAATAACCAGTTTGGATTATTCCAGGGCTTTATAAACGCACGCAAAACGCATTTTAAACACACGCGTGCGTTTATATATAAAAACCGTGCGTTTAAAGTGCGTTTTACTTTCGAAAAAGATTATGCATTCTTGGATTTTGCAATTGATTTTTTAAGAAGGCCAACCTCCAACGGAGATACCGTGAAGCTGCGCCCGTCTTTCATGATGAGTTTAAAGAAAGAGAGTTTTTCAACAAAAGTCACATTGACAAGGACCTGCTCCGATACTGGAAGAAAATGTGTAAAGCCAGCTACCTGCGTGTAGAGATTCTGCATGGAGGTCATGACGTCAATGGAACGGCTGTCTGTGAGTGTGATATGAGCATTGCAGCCATCTTTCTCGGCGTAGAGAATTTCATCCTCATAGACATAAAGAGTTTCTGTTTCCCCGCGCAGTTCTATGGTGGGGATTGTTTGCTCCTTCAATTTCTGAGCATGGTCTAACATGACATCTAACGCATCCGTCCGAATAGGTTTGTTCAGATATAAAATCTGTTTCTGCAGCTGGCGACGCAGAATATCATGATTGGAGTTATCTTTTACCTCCTCAGGCATTTCAGCTGTGGCTGAATCCACTACAGCCTTATAGTTGATGGTGGAAATGCACAATACAATGGGGGATGTGACACCAGCATCAATCAGCTTGCGTGCAAGTTGAAAACCATTCACCGGTCCGCCTGTCATGTCAATAAAAAACACATCGTAGAGCATGGGAGAGCGCATCACGGCATCCACATTTCCGTAAGAGTCAATGTAAAGTACACCGGAAGTATGAATACGCCTGTCAGAAGCACGCCCCAAAAGACGCTCCATCTGTTTCCTGTCTGCAATATTATCATCACAAACCGCTACATGCATATGTGTTCTCCTTATAAAATCCGAATGAGCAAAGTGAATCCCTGAACGTAAAGCCCGAAGGAATAGCATAAAAG
>CAJTOO010000016.1:0-55387 GCA_910577735.1 uncultured Lachnospiraceae bacterium | reverse complement strand
AGTCCCCTAAAATACGAGTACGCAAAGCGAATCTCGGGACGTAAATTCCGAAGGAATAGCATAAAAGTCCCCTAAAATACGAGTACGCAAAGCGAATCTCGGGACGTAAATTCCGAAGGAATTTACGTCACCTACATGATCAGAAACTCAATCGGCGAAAAAACAAGTGCCAGAACCAGTGCTACCTGTAAAATCAGAATCGCAGGCATTCCATACAGAAAATACCAGTGCCGTGTTTTGTGATGAAACAGGTGCATGCCGGCAATTGAGCCAATACTTCCGCCAATGATAGCTAATACGAACAGGGTGGATTCGGGAATACGCCAGGCACGTTTCCTGGCCTTGTATTTATCCACCCCCATGACTACAAAACTTATGAAATTTATAACAGCAAGATATATAATAATGAGTGTAATTACGTCCATATAAGTCAGTATAACCTTTTTACCAGTTAGTATGTGTCTTTGGTGAAACAAAATCTACTTATCTATCATATCACATTAATATAGGAAAAAAAACCCGGATATTGGAGTTCATGCAATATGAAAACAGAAGGATACGAAGGAGCGGTCAAGCCAGTCTGCAAGAGAGTCTCGGAAAGGATAGGGCTGGTGATTTTAAAAACTGCCTGATACGCAAGCACTAGGCTTACCATCAGGCAGTCATAAGAAACAGATCTAAATCAGCTTCACACCATTTTCCTGCATCTTTAACGCACGAACCTTACTGGATAAACCGAACAGGTTGATGAAACCTTCTGCATCGTGGTGGTCATACATATCACCGGTGGTAAAGGAAGCAATGCTCTCATTGTAGAGGGTGTACGGTGAGGTCGTACCGGCTTTGATGATATTGCCTTTATAAAGTTTGAACTTTACTTCGCCGGTCACATATTCCTGGGTGGACTCGATGAAAGCCTGCACTGCTTTGCGAAGCGGTGTGAACCATTTGCCCTCATAAACAATCTGTGCAAATTTATTGCCCATATCCTGTTTGAGAGCATAGGTGTCGCGGTCAAGGATCAGTTCTTCAAGCTGCTGGTGTGCTTCGTAGAGGATAGTGCCGCCAGGCGTCTCATAAACGCCGCGGGACTTCATGCCGACGACACGGTTTTCCACGATGTCCACGATACCGATGCCGTGTTTGCCGCCTAATTCATTCAGGGTGGCAATAATCTCAGCTACTTTCATCTTTTTGCCATTGACGGAAGTGGGGATGCCCTTTTCAAAGGTCATGGTCACATATTCCCCTTCTTCGGGGGCCTTTTCAGGTGTGGTGCCAAGTACTAAAAGATGTTCATAGTTGGGTTCGTTGGCGGGATCTTCTAACTCTAAGCCCTCGTGGCTGATATGCCATAAGTTACGGTCACGGCTGTAACTGGAATCTGCAGAGAAAGGAAGGTTTATGCCGTGCTGACGGCAGTATTCGATTTCCTCCTCGCGGGAGTTTAAGGTCCATTTCTCATTACGCCATGCTGCGATAATTTTTAAGTCGGGAGCAAGGGCCTTTATACCTAACTCAAAACGAATCTGGTCATTACCTTTTCCAGTTGCGCCGTGGCAGATGGCGGTAGCGCCTTCCTTGCGGGCGATCTCCACCAGCTTTTTGGCGATGACGGGCCTTGCCATGGAGGTGCCCAGCAGATATTTGTTTTCATAGACTGCATGTGCCTGCACACAGGGCATGATAAAGTCGTCACAGAATTCGTCTGTCAAATCTTCAATGTAAAGTTTGGAAGCGCCGCTTGAGAGTGCGCGTTCCTCCAGACCATCAAGTTCCTCCGCCTGGCCGCAGTTACCGCAGACGCAGATTACTTCATAGTCGAAATTTTCTTTCAGCCAGGGAATGATCACAGTGGTATCAAGTCCGCCCGAATACGCAAGAACTACTTTTTCTTTCATGTCAGTTTCCTCCAATGAAATATGTAATGAATTTGTTATATAGGGTACTCTTTATAGACATACTGCCTTACATAAAATTTGCAGGCCGCGTTTATCCTTAAAACAATATACAACAAGATACCATAGATTGCAAGTGTAAATTTATGCATATTTTTATGAATATTATTGATATTTGTGTATATAAAATGAAAACATATTGCATAATATGCATGTTAGGTGTATAGTTATACGGTGTAAAATGAAAATACGGTTTGTAGATTGAGAGTCAAAATAATTATTGATCATTGAAAAGTCCGTACAGATTAAAAAGAAATGGAAACAGGATGTGATGCACAGCAGTGATTGTCATGCTGTTATGCTCGTGGTATATTGGATAGAGATGGACATAAGAGCGGTTGAAGAATTTATGGCCGAAGTTTTGGGAGGGATTGTCCGGATGGGATATAGAGTCATACGGCTTATTGACAGACCGGAAATAAAAGGCAAAGCAGCAAAGTGGTTTCATGACAAATGGGGTATTCCCCTGGAGGCTTATGCGCAGAGCATGGAAGAATGTCTGTTGCAAAGAAAAGCAGTTCCGCAGTGGTATGTTGTCATGGAAGCGGGAAGGATCATTGGCGGCCTGGGGGTTATTGAGAATGACTTTCATGACAGGAAAGACCTTGCACCAAATGTCTGTGCAGTTTATGTAGAAGAAGATATGCGGTGCAAGGGGGTGGCAGGCACTTTGCTGCACTATGCCTGTATGGACATGAAAGAGAAGGGAGTAGATGTTTTATATCTGGTAACGGATCACACTTCCTTTTATGAGCGATATGGATGGGAGTTTCTGTGTATGGTGCAGGGAGAGGGCGAGCCGGATATGACCAGAATGTATATGCACAGGAGTTTGAGAGAGACGAGACAGGAGGATTAGATGGAACCTGGATGAATAGTGGAGGTAATGAGAATATGGTTCTTTATCATGCGAGTAAAGAAATTGTTGAATTTCCTGAAGTACGAAAAACAAGATATACAAAGGATTTTTCGTGGGGATTTTATTTATTCATATAATCCAAGTGACAGATTATCCGTTTTGAAATTTGATTTTATGACTGAAGAATGGCTTGATTTTATTGCAAGATGCAGAAAAGGAGAAACACATTCGTATGATATAGTAGAAGGACCAATGGCAAATGATACCGTTTGGAATTATGTAAATGATTTTCTTACAGGCAGGATAAGCCGAAAACAATTTTGGGTATTAGCAGAATTTAAGCATCCAACACACCAGATAAGCTTTCATACATTGTCGGCACTTAATTGTCTGGCTTTTGAAAGGAGTGAACTGCTTGATGACAGAAAAGGAAAAGAATAGTTTCTTTTATGTTTGTTCCTTGATTGAATTTATTGCACGCGAAACGAAAAATAGACGTGGAGTTATTGTAGAGGCTCTGGGCAGGGAAGGAGTTGAGAAGCAATTGTATGACGCTGAAGTAAATCATTGTCTTTCTTTTGAGCAGGTGTGCGATGAAATAGTAGAGCGGTATCATATAGTGATGGGTGATTTTGATACCATTACTGGATGTAAATATGCAATTCCCAGCTACCTGGACATTGGAAAATTATATAGTATTATGATTGAAGATTGTGCTAAACAGGGTAAAGAGGTTGATGAGTTGATTCATATTTTTACTTCATTTATCAGCGACAGGATATCCGATTTCCAATCAGATCTCTATTATCAGAATCCCAGTTATCTGGAATGTTCCTATAAGGCGGGATACTTGTTGGATTAAAACGAAATTGGTGTTTTAGGGGAGAGCAGGACTTTCCGATGGAACCATTGGAATCTGCAACCATGAGAGAGGAGCAGGATAATATATGATAAAAGCAGGAATCATAGGCGCCACAGGATATGCGGGCGGCGAACTGGTGAGGCTTCTGACAGCTCACAGTAAAGTGGAAGTGGTCTGGTACGGATCGCGCAGTTATATCGACAAAAAGTATGCGGAAGTTTACCAGAATATGTTTCAGATTGTGGATGCCGGATGTATGGATGATAATATGGAAGAGCTGGCAGGGCAGGTGGATGTGATTTTCACGGCCACGCCTCAGGGATTTTGCGCTTCTTTGATGAAGGAAGAGATTCTGACGAAAGTCAAAGTGATAGATTTAAGCGCTGATTTCCGGATTAAGGACGTTCCTACTTATGAAAAGTGGTACGGTATCGAGCACAAGTCGCCCCAGTACATAGAGGAAGCAGTTTATGGCCTGTGTGAGATTAACAGGGAAGATGTGAAAGGTGCCCGTCTGGTGGCCAATCCGGGCTGTTATACGACCTGTTCCATTCTCACAGCTTATCCGTTGGTAAAAGAAGGCCTGCTTGATACGGATACCCTGATCATAGACGCCAAGAGTGGGACTTCCGGGGCGGGGCGGGGTGCGAAAGTGCCCAATCTCTACTGTGAGGTGAATGAGAACATTAAGGCTTACGGGGTGGCAAATCACAGGCATACACCAGAGATTGAGGAGCAGCTTGGGTATGCGGCGGGAAAGGATATTGTGCTGAATTTCACACCCCATTTGGTGCCCATGAACAGAGGCATTCTGGTGACAGCGTATGCGAAGCTTTTGCCGGTAACAAAGGCGGACGGACAGATGGGACTGCCCACTTACGAGGAAGTGAAGGCTGTGTATGATAAATATTACCGGCAAGAAAAGTTTGTCCGTGTTCTGGATAAGGGTGTGTGTCCGGAGACCAAGTGGGTAGAGGGCAGTAATTATGTGGATATCAACTTTGTGATCGATGAGCGGACAGGCAGAGTTATTATGATGGGTGCCCTGGATAATCTGGTCAAAGGCGCTGCCGGACAGGCGGTTCAGAATATGAATCTGATGTTTGGCTTGGCGGAGAGTGAGGGACTGGAGCTGGTGCCGATGTTCCCATAACATGACATACAGTCACGCTAAGGATGCATAAAAAGGCATCCTGTATGGCGAGAAGAATGTCACTTATGCGCAGCCTCAACAGGGTTGAGACGAAAGCAGCGCAGAAATGGAGTAAAAATGGAAAGAAGAGATAAGGTTAATTATTATTTGGATCTGGCTAAGATGGTGGCGCAGCGGTCTACCTGCCTGCGCAGGCACTATGGGGCGGTTATTGTGAAAAATGATGAGGTGATAGCCACAGGTTATGTGGGGGCGCCAAGGGGCAGGAAGAACTGCAATGACGTGGGGGAGTGTATTCGCACGAAACTGGCCATTCCCAGGGGGGAGCGTTATGAACTGTGCCGCAGTGTACATGCGGAGACCAATGCGATCATCAGTGCTTCCAGAGATAAGATGATAGGAAGCGCCATGTATCTGACCGGTGTGGAAGCGGATACCGGAGAATATGTGAAGAATTCCTGCAGCTGTTCCATGTGTAAACGGCAGATTATCAATGCGGGGATTGAGACGGTGTATGTCAGAGATACGGATACAGAATACAGAGTGATTCCGGTTCAGCAGTGGATTGATGAGGACGAGTCCTTAGAGGGTGCATTTGGCTATTAAAATACAGTATGATTAAAAGGCGGATGATCCGGTGGATAAAGATTAGTTGAGCGAGGTTTTTAAGCGGAGATTTAAGATGGAATAAGGTCAGAGCGCGGAGGTTGAAAGGATGGACGTACAGGAAGAGACCGTAAATACGCAGGCGCGGGATATGTCTGTTGTACCAGTTGATACAAAACCCTCACCCAAGGGCAGACTTTTAAAAGAAATGGCAGTATATGAACTGCTTGAAGAACTGGATATTCCATATCTGCGGTTGGATCATGAGGAGGCCGCTACTGTGGAGGACTGTCATGATGTGGATTGCAGACTGGGGATACATATCTGCAAGAATCTTTTTTTATGCAATGCACAGAAGACGGACTTTTATATGTTGATGATGCCTGGCACGAAAAAGTTTAAGACCAAGGAGCTTTCCAGTCAGATTGGCAGTGCCAGACTTTCTTTTGCAGGTGCGGAATATATGGAGGCGTTTCTCAACATTACGCCCGGATCGGTGAGTGTGATGGGACTGATGAATGATTGGGACAATCGGGTGCGGCTTCTGATTGACAGGGATATTCTGGCAGATGAGTTTGTGGGGTGCCATCCCTGTGTGAACACTGCCAGTTTAAAGATTCGCACACAGGACATTCTGGAGAAATTCCTGCCCTATGTGAAGCATGATTATACGGCTGTTACACTTGTAGGCGAATGAGAGAGCAGAAGGAGACAAACCAGGAAGGTGACAGAATATGATACGCAGGATGACGATAGAAGATTATGACGGGGTGAAGGCACTATGGCTGTCCATTAAAGGATTTGCCATCAGGAGTCTGGATGACTCCAGGGAGGGGGTTGCGCGTTTTCTGATGAGAAACCCGGATACCAGTGTGGTGGCAGTGGAAGATGGCAGGATTGTGGGTGCTATCCTCTGCGGGCACGATGGCAGGCGGGGATGTCTGTATCATGTGTGTGTGGCAGAAGGATATCGTATGAAAGGCATCGGCAAAGCGATGGTGGTCTTTTGTATGGAAGCGCTCAAGGCAGAGCAGATCAATAAAGTGTCATTGATTGCCTTTACGAAGAATGACATTGGGAATGCCTTCTGGAAGCAGATCGGGTGGACGAAGCGAGAGGATTTGAATTACTATGACTTTACCCTGAATGAAGCTAATATTACGGCATTCAACGGGTAGAGGAATGCACAGGTCGATGACGAAGTGAGAGGAAGAGGGGAAAAGATGAGAATTCTGGAAACGATTAGTAACTTTTTTGGAAAATTTATGGCGCTTATTGTGCTGGCAGTGGCAGCGCTGGCGTTATTTGTGCCGGTTACATGCACATGGATTCAGACAGGCTGGGTAAATTACCTGTTGATGATTGTTATGTTTGGAATGGGACTTACTTTAAAGCTGGAGGATTTTAAACTCGTATTTACCAGACCCAAAGATATTATCATAGGATGTTTGGCACAGTTTACGATTATGCCGCTTCTGGCATTTGGTCTTGGCAAAGTATTCGGACTGGATGCAGCACTGCTTGCAGGCGTGATTCTTGTAGGCACCTGTCCGGGAGGAACATCCAGTAACGTGATCACGTATATGTCAAAGGGAGATGTGGCGCTGTCTGTGGGTATGACAAGTGTGAATACGGTTTTAGCGCCATTGCTTACGCCGGCCATCACCTGGCTGCTATTGAGGACCACTGTAACAGTTGACCCTATGAACATGTTTCTTTCCATCATCAAGGTGGTGATTATTCCCATTGCGCTTGGATTTATCATCAATAAGCTGTTTGGAAAGGTTACGGAAAAGCTGGTGACCATACTTCCGACAGTTTCGGTTATTGCGATCTGCCTGATTGTTGCATCAGTGGTATCCCATAATGCAGAAAAGATATTCTCCACAGGCGTTGTGGTATTTGCCGTTGTTATATTACATAATCTGCTTGGATATACATGCGGGTTTGGACTGGGAAAACTGCTGAAGCTGAATGTGGCAAAGACAAAAGCGTTATCAGTAGAAATCGGTATGCAGAATTCTGGGTTGGCGACGAGTCTTGCCGGTACAGCATTTTCGGATCTGGCAATGGCCACAGTGCCGGGGGCGATTTTCTCGGTTTGGCATAATATATCCGGTGCGGTTCTGGCGAATATTTATAATAGATGGAATGAGAAGGAATAGGCGTTTTATGTACCTGTGATTCAAATAATTATTTTCCCGATTTGTTTTGTTATCTTGTTGTAAGTCTTGCGTTTCTCGATTATCATCATGTACATTAGGTTTTCCAAATCATAGGCTCCTTTCTGTGTTGCTTTTGGTTTTTCTTGTTCTAATGTATAAAGATGCAGTATTTCAGGGCAGTCTACGATTCGTAGATTGCTCTTTTGCTGTTGTTAGAGTATAAAGAGAGTACGGGAAGGAGAGGAAGTATGGGGGTAATCTTATGGACAACATAAAATTCGGGAAATTCATACGGGAGGCCAGACAGGGTAAGGGGCTGACCCAAAAGCAGCTTGCGGAATCGCTTCATGTCTCGGACAAGGCCGTTTCCAAGTGGGAGAACGGTGCCGGTTTTCCGGATATTAAAATATTGGAACCGCTTGCGGAGTGCCTTGGGGTGAGTCTCATTGAGCTGATGCAGAGTGAAAAGAGCGCAGAGCCTAAGATAGACAGACAAGAGGCGGAACAGATTGTAGCAGAAACCATTTTCCAGTCAAAGCAGACAGAAGAATGGAAGAGAAGGATGTGGAAGGCCAAGGTACTTCTGGGCGCTTGTGTCTGCGGCATTCTCTACCTGATCTGTGTGGGGATCCAGTATCTGGCCGGACAAAGAAACGGAACGGTCCCGAACAGCCTTTGGGAGAGCCAGGGCGGTGCATGGTATGAAAATCCGGTGTTTTTCTATGTGTGGGCGGGGATTCTTGTGATTGTATGCGGAGCCGGCGCGGTTTATCTTCTGTGGAAAAACGAGAGCATTCGAGAGGTGAAGATCGGGCGGCACAAGGTGAAGAGTCTTTTAACCATCCTGATGGATATGCTGGTGGTGTTTCTTCTCCACACCTACCTGTCCAACATCGCTAACAATGAACAGCAGCTTACCACGCTGCCGGAAGCAATCCCGGTACATGCCTATATCACCACGGCGGACGGGAGCAGGCAGACGGGTATTTATATTAAGGATAAGCTGGTACAGGGGCTTCTGGATTCGGCCTATGTAGACAAACTGCAGATGGATGTGCGCCTGAAGGCAGGCATTGATAAGGTTATACCCGGTCAGTGGAATACGCTGAATTTATTTTTGGAAGGTGTAAACTGCATCGAAGCGCTGGGCGCCGTCACAGAGAGTGATGTGGTGTGGAACACGGGGGAAGGCGCCTTTATTCTGCAGGGGACGCAGGAGAAATGTATCGTGTCCAGGGAACTTTTTGAAAAGAAGGGATGGAAGCTGGGGGATAAGGTGACGCTTTGCCAATGGTATTATTATCGGGAGGATGAGCGTTACGCTGAACTCTTTATGAACCCACTGCAGACGGTGGAGTACGAGATTGCCGGATATATGGATATGAGGGGCGCATGGAATGGCCAGTTTGTGATACCGCCGGATGTCATTGTGCCTTTTCATGCGGTCAGGAACTATTATGAACAGGAGGGAATCCCTTTCTTTGCAAACTCGGCATCTTTTCAGGTCTCAGATTCCCTGTGCCTGAATGCATTTAAGCAGGAGATGAAAGAGTTAGGATTTCAGAGTGTGGCGCCTACTGTTCAGGACAATTCGCTAAACGGCGTTGCGTTAAACGTAAATGACGGAGCATTTATCAGCACGGCAGAGCATTTGCGGCAGGTGATTGATACAGTGCGGGCCTTCTTTCCTTTCCTGCTGGTTTTGATTGTGGGCGTGGGATATCTGATTACGCTCTTACTGCTGCAGAGCAGGAAAAATGAGATGGCGCTGCTTCGCTCCATCGGCTTAAACAGGCGCAAGTGTTTTAGAATCTTTTTTGTGGAGCAGCTTACCTTAGTGCTTACGGGCGTTGTGGCGGGAAGCGTGCTTTCGGTGCTGATTCAGGGAAACTATGGCGGAAGTTCCGTACTGGCCGGCGGGCTGGTGGGAGTCTGTTATATGGCAGGCAATAGTCTTGCCCTGCGGAAACTTTTGGATGTGAGTGTGATGGAAGCGTTATTTGGAGCAGAGTAGGAGGAAACATGGAAATATTACGTGCGGAACATGTGTCTTATAGTTATCAGAGCAAGTATCAGAAGGTGGAGGCGGTGAAGGATGTGAGCTGTTCTTTTGAGCAGGGGAAATTCTATGCCATCGTGGGGGAATCCGGCAGCGGCAAGAGCACTTTTCTATCTCTTCTGGCCGGACTGGATCAGCCCTGTGAGGGGACAATCTATGTGCAGGGGGAACCTTTAAGCGGCATGGACAGGGATGCCTATCGGCTTAATCAGGCAGCGGTGGTGTATCAGGCATTCCATCTATTTCCGCTGCTGACGGCGCAGGAGAATGTGATGCTGCCTTTAGAGTTTAAGAAGATTAAGAAAAAGGAGGCGGCCAGTCAGGCCCAGAGACTGTTGCAGCGTGTGGGTCTGGAATCACGGATAGGCAGACAGTTTCCCAAGATGATGAGCGGCGGCGAACAGCAGCGGGTCGCTATTGCCAGAGCCATAGCGGCAGGCGGGGAGATTATTCTTGCCGATGAACCCACAGGGAATCTGGATTCAGGGAATGAGGAGAATGTGGTGGCGCTTTTAAAAGAGCTAGCCCATGAAGACGGGTATACGGTGATTGTCATTACGCATAATCAGAGAGTGGCGGACGAGACTGACCATGTATTTCGTATGAAAGACGGATGCATGGAACAGGTACGCTAGTATGGATTGGAGATTGGTATGCTGCTTTTTAGAAATAGTATTCGTCAGCTTTTCCGTATGAAGGGAAGGGCTGTTCTGTTCTTACTTTTGCTGATTTTTGCCGCCGGGCTGTGCAGCATTGGCAGGGGATTTCTGATTACGAATCAAGCTAAAATGGAGGTCTATGAGGATTCCTTTATGACCATTGGCACGGTGGAACAGAAGGCAGATCGGGTCATGGAACGGATGGTATGGGATGCGGAGATGAAAGATTATCATATCTACAATGGATCGGTTTATGACTCCTATGTGCCTTTGTCTGTATTGGATTTTGAGGGGGCGGATTATCTGTCCGGGCCGGAGCGGAGATGCTTTTACGGTTCCTATATGCCGCAGTATGAGATGTACGGTATAGGTATGGCGATGGGGCTCGGTGAAATTGTCGAGGGGTCACCGGTGGAAGATGCGGTGCCTGATCATCCGATTAAATTCAAAGTTTCCCGGGTTCTTGCAGGAAAGGGGATTATGGAAGGCAATATCATCGACTTCTGTGATCATCGTAATCCGGAACCAGAGAAGATGTATGCGGATAAGACTTATGTGATGTCCCTGATGGATTATCCGGGACATGAGTATGAGAGAGTGTTTGCGGAGGAGTATGTGTCAGAATATATTCCTTACCCGATTCTGGAATCCGATCAGGTCTACATTGATGGAAAGGAAGTGCCCGATGAGGTGGAGGATGGGCATTTTTGCGATGAGGTGACGGAGGCGTTTTATGAATCAGACAGAGGGAAGCGTTGGTTAAATGTGATCGCCGCGCGGGAATATATATTGCATATATTTCCGGTAACAGGCACAAACGATATTGATCTGATGATGGCTTTCTACAATGGCGATGCCTATATTAGTCAGGGCCGGGAGTTTACGGCACAGGAGTATGCGCGCGGAGACAGGGTTTGCCTCGTGTCAGAATTTTTTGCGCAGCGTGAAGGACTTGAGATTGGTGACGAACTGCCCCTTGCACTGATGTATGCTAATTACAAGCGGACACCGGGGAGTGCGTTTGGAAGTAATTCGACGGCTGCGTTTTCGATGGTGAATGCCAAGGGAGAGATTTATCCTGTATTCGAGGAAGGAAATTATAAAATCATAGGGATGTACGGCGGTCAATCAGGACTGCGGGATGAATATGGTCTTGGATATAACGAAATTATCATTCCCAGCCGTTCTGTGAAGAACAGTGATGCGGATAACATTATACAAAGCGGGCCCATGATCGGAAGCAATACCTCTTTTCGTATTGCAAACGGAACCATAGACGAATATATGGAGAAATGGAACAAACTGCAGATTCCCAATGTAGAGATTACCTTCTATGACAGAGGGTATTCTAAGCTGGAATCCAATATTAATAATATGAAGTATATTGCCAGGCTGCTGATGGTGATGGGTGTGTCCATGGTTTTGATGGTGCTGGGTTATTTTTCATGGCTGTTTATCTTAAAGCAAAAGGAGCGCACAGCCGTGGAGCGTTGTCTGGGGTTTCGCAAATGGCAGAGCTTTCTATCCTTGTTTTCAGGGATTTTTCTGATCATTCTGCTGGGAAGCCTGTGCGGCGCTGTGGCGGGCACTTACTTGTCAGGAGAGATTGGAAAGAGGATACAAAAGGAAGACTATTATGATAAAACGTTCGGTAACAGTGTGGCATTGGATGCAGGCAAAACAGAGGAGGAACCTTATGTGCAGGAGTATCCGCTGCAGGCGGCAGTTGAATGTGCCCTGATGATTGTGGCGGCGGGCACAGTGATATCGGCGGCGGGGATTTATGTGAATCTGCGAAAGGAGCCTATGAAGATGCTGGCGGGGAGAGACGAATAACGGGAGAGAAAGATTGCATCCGGACGAAACAGAATTGCCTGGAAAGTTGAAAGGCCAGAGTGCAGCGCCATATTGCAATACTTATAAGTTTGCTGTATATTGAGTTATGATTAAGGTTGGAAATGAAATGCCGGCAGAATAGCTATACGTCTGCTGAAACATTTGGGAATGAGGAATACAATGTACAGAATACTTGTGGTGGAAGATGATACGGTCATTGCAGCACAGATTGATAAATATCTGGGGAAATGGGGCTATGAGGTGGAGACTGTCAGGGATTTTGCGGATGTGATGGGACAGTTTGCGGCTTACGAGCCTCAGCTTGTGCTGATGGATATTGGTCTGCCTTTTTATAACGGTTACTACTGGTGCAGCGAGATCCGTAAGATATCCCAGGTCCCGATTATCTTTATCTCTTCTGCGTCGGACAATATGAATGTGGTGATGGCTGTCAATATGGGCGGTGATGATTTTGTGGTAAAGCCCTTTGATTTAGAGATTTTACAGGCCAAGATACAGGCGCTCTTACGAAGGGCCTATGCATTTACGGCGCCAGGGACAGTGCTGGAATACCAGGGCGTCCTGTTGAATATGACGGATATGTCACTTTTGTGCCGTAGGAGAAAAGAGGAAGCCTTACAGAAAGAAGAGGATATACAGGGCCGTGGAGAGAATCCGGAAAGGGCGGATGCCGTAAAGGGTGACTATGGCGGGCGGATAGAACTGACCAAAAATGAGTTTCGTATCTTACAGACACTTTTTGAGGCAGCAGGCGGCGTGGTCAGCCGGGATATGCTGATGAAGCGTCTGTGGGATGATGAATGCTTTGTAGATGACAATACTCTTACGGTGAACATGAACCGCCTGCGAAAGAGGCTTGCCCAGATTGGACTGTCACAGTTGATTCAGACGAAAAAGGGTGTGGGGTATTTGCTGGGAGGTTCTAATACAGTCTGATTGCGTTCAGGAATAGACTTTACATTTTAGCTGTGATAGACTTATAGTGTAACAATTATAGGAAACCACATAAATTTAGAAAGCAGGTGATTATATGCCAACTGGTATCGAGGTAACAAAACAAGCACTTGATGATTTCAAAAAGATACAAAAATATATGCTCTTGGCAAAGAAAGAAAATGCTACTGAAACATATGCTGAATTAAAAGAAGAATATCTGATCATTAAGGCATTACTGCAAGTATCTGGTGTATATCTTGCAGAACTTGATAAATTCAAAGAGTAGGTAAAGTAATATCTTGAGAACAGTCATCATGAATAAAAGAATTTTTATACCAGTAATAAACTTAAAGGAGCGTCCTTTTACGGGATGCTCCTTTAAGTTGGTTAAAGTATATAAAAACAAACAGGATAAACTGTGAAAAATAGGGAACAGATTACCTGAATTTGGTAAAATATAATTGACAAACTTATTATGATACGGGATACTATTAATAAATACATGCAGGAAAGCTTGGATAGATATACTGATGGGAATTGTACCGATTAAGAAAGTCAATGTTAGTTACTGATTCAGACAAACATCATATTAAAAAAGATTCTGGAAATTTCCATGGAAAATGTAATTGATAAAATGGGATGTGAGCCTGCGTTGTATTATCATGAAAAGATTTTGCAGGCAATCAGGGAAAAGGATAACGAAGCGGCGATGGGATTAATGAGAGAACATATTCGCAATAACAGAAGATACTATGAATGCTAAAACTGTAAACAAAAGAATTTCTATACCGGCGTCATATCTGCTGGAGCGGATTGTCCCGGTTTTGTTTTATGTCGCGGAGGCACTGATTTTTATGATGATAGCAGCCCTGTACGGTTATGGGGACATGCTCGGAAATATGACATATGCGTTGGGGCTTGCGGCTTTTTGCGGCGGCTGTTATCTGATTTGGGATTACGTCAGATACCGGGGAAAGTACAGGGAAGTACAGTGGCTTTGCCAGGCAGAGGAGAGAAGCGGCAGCCTGCCGCAGGCTTCTTCATCCATAGAAAAGGCGTATCAGCAGATCATCATGGCCCAGGAGTCGGAGAAAAAGGAGCTGGTTACACGGCTGGACGATAAACAGCAGAACATGGCAGACTATTATACTATGTGGACGCATCAGATTAAGATACCGCTTGCGGCCATGGATCTGCTTTTGCAGGACGATAACAGGGGAACGGGTGAAAACGGCGATTTCCAGACGGTCAGACAGCTGCGGGAAGAAGTGTTTAAGACAGGGCAGTATGTGGATATGGCGCTTCACTATGCCAGAATGGAAAGTATTTCCGCAGACCTTTCATTTGCCAGGCTGAATGTGGAAGATCTGGTGAAAGCAGCCCTGAAAAAATATTGGATTCTCTTTAGCGGAAGCGGGCTTAACCTGCATCTGGAAGAGTGGCATGGACAGGTGGTCACGGACGGCAAGTGGTTTACTTTTGTTTTTGAACAGGTTCTTTCCAACGCCTTAAAATATACGAAAGAGGGCAGTATATCTATTTACGGAGCGGATGAGTCAGGGGTTCCGGTTAAAGAGGCGTGCAGTTATCTCGTTGTTGCGGATACGGGCATTGGGATAGAGGAGAGCGATTTGCCAAGAGTCTTTGAACGCGGTTTCACCGGCGGCAATGGACGAATAGGGCATAAATCCACAGGAATAGGCCTGTATCTGTGCAGACAGATCATGGACAGGCTGGGGTTGCCCATCCGCGTGGAGTCTAAGCGGCATGAGGGCACAAAGGTGTTTCTGGGCATCATCCAGGAGGAGATTCTTACAAAAATGTAAGTTACAAAGAGGAAATGTAAGCCGGATACATGGCAGGGCATTTCCTTTTTGTTTATCATGGGGTATGGATGAGGCAGACGGCAGGCAGAATGACCCTGCCGGGGAGAAGTGTGTGCGCTCATTAAAATCACAATATATGAGACAACAGGAGGATGACCATGTCACTATTGATAGTCAGAAATGTAAAGAAAATATATACCACCCGGTTTGGATCGGTCAAGGTGCAGGCTTTAAACGATGTGAACTTTTCTGTGGAGGAAGGGGAGTATGTGGCCATCATGGGTGAGTCCGGTTCCGGTAAGACCACGCTCTTAAATATCCTGGCGTCTCTGGATACTGCCACCAGCGGCCAGGTACTGCTAGGCGGCCAGGAACTCTCCAGGGTCAGTCAGAAAGATTTATGTGCGTTTCGGCGTGATCATCTGGGATTTGTCTTTCAGGACTTTAATCTCCTTGACACCATGTCTTTGCGGGACAATATTTACCTGCCCCTGGTGCTGGCAGGTGTGCCCTACCGGCAGATGGAGGAGCGGATCGTGCCGCTTGCCCGTAAACTGGAGATTGGTGAACTGTTGGATAAATATCCTTACGAGGTGTCGGGCGGGCAGAAACAGCGGGCGGCGGTGTGCAGGGCCCTGATTACGAAGCCGGATATCGTGCTGGCGGATGAACCAACGGGGGCATTGGATTCCAGGGCATCCGGGAAGCTTCTGCAGCTCTTCCGGGAAATCAATGAGGAGGGCCAGACGATTCTCATGGTGACTCACAGCATCCAGGCTGCGGCCCATGCAGGGCGGGTACTTTTCATTAAGGATGGTTGTGTGTTCCACCAGATTTACAGGGGAGGGCATGACCGGGATGAGATGTATCGTATGATATCGGAGGCCCTGACCGTGATGCAGACACAGCAGAATCAGGGCTTTACAGCGGATGAAGAAATGTCTGTGGAAGGCCAGGCGTAGAAGGGAGGGGAGACTATGAATAAAATGAAATTACTGCCTGTTATGGCCTATAGAGGGGTGAAGCAGAACAGGCTGGTTTACAGGCCCTATCTGATGACCTGCTTTTTCTCCGTATTCAGTTACTATTTGTTTGCTTCTCTATTACATAATGATCTGATGGAGAGACTGCCAAAGGCAGCCTATGCATGGATGATGCTGGCCATTGGAAAGGGACTGCTTTCCATCATTCTTCTTTTGTTCCTGCTTTATGCCGGCAGCTTCTTACAGAAGAGACGCAAGCGGGAATTGGGGCTTTACAGCCTGCTTGGTTTAGAGAGAAAGCATATCGGCATCCTGCTTTTGTGGGAAAACGCGGGGCTGTATCTGGTCAGTGTATCTGCGGGCATTCTACTGGGATTTGTATTGAATAAGCTGATGTTTTTGATTCTTCTGCGCATGTCACGGCTTGATGTGGAGGTGGCCTTTTACTTTTCCGAGGCAGCAGTGGTGGAGACCTTTCGGTATTTCGCGGTTGTTTTTTTGTGCATATATATCAAAAGCCTCTGGGGATTTTATCGGTTGAAACCCACCGAACTTATGACGGAGAGTAGGAAGGGAGAAAAGGAAGTCAGGCATGTCTGGCTATGGACTGTGGTCGGGGGCATTACGCTGGTGTGCGGTTATTATATTTCTGTCACCAGCAAGCTGGACAGCATGATCTTTACGGACTTTTTCCTGGCAGTATTTCTGGTGGTGCTTGGCACTTATTTTCTGTTTACTTCGGGCAGCGTGACTTTCTTACGATTTTTGAAGGCGAGAAAAAGCATTTACTACAGGCCGGCCAACCAGGTGACCATCTCCGGTATGTTATACCGTATGAAAAAGAATGCAGCGGGACTGTCCAATATCTGTATCTTTTCCACCATGCTTCTGATTACATTGACTTGTACGGTCACTTTGTGGATAGGGATGGAACAGATCGCTTATTATGATTACCCTTACGACCTGCAGGCGGCCTATTCGGAGCACAGCAATGTGATGGAAAAGGCAGGAGAAAAGGCAGAGGAGCTGGCAGAAAAATATGGGCAGGGCATAGAAAGGCTGGATGTTTACAACGCCATGAAGCTTGCATGCGGCAGGCAGCAGGGGAGCAATGTGTTCACATCCGCGGCAGATCTTGCCTTTGCCGACCAGTATGCAGTCACCCTGGTCACCCTGGATGATTATAATCGTCTGGAAGGACAAGACCAGACCCTGGAAGAGGATGAAGTACTCCTGTACGCAACAGGAACGGCTTTTGGCTTTGACAGTGTCAACTTTATGGGGGTGGAAGCGTCCGTCAAAGAGGAACCAGCGCAGATATATCCTTATCCCCAGGCGAAAAACAGGATGTTTGATTTTACGGCACAGTATGTGATGGTGGTAAAGGATGAGACTGCATTGGAAAGGTTTGCATCGGCCTGGGCGCAGGTGAATGGGGTGACGGATGTAGAGGACTTCTTGCACAGGGGTGTGCGGCATTTGTGCCTTCTGCTTGACACAGAAGAGACCCAAAGGGATGTCTTCATAGAAGAATGGGCAGCGTGGTGTCAGGGACAACAGGACTTCCTGCAGATAGAGAACGGCCTGGAGGGAAGAGATGAGGACCGTTCTTTGAACGGCGGTCTGCTCTTTATCGGCCTGGTCTTTGGAATCCTGTTCTTTATGTGCTTATTGCTCATCATGTACTTTAAGCAGGTGTCGGAAGGGTATGAAGATCAGAATAGCTTTGAGATTATGCAGAAGGTGGGCATGAGTGAGGGGGAGATAAAAGGTACCATACACAGACAGATTCTGCTGGTGTTTTTCCTGCCCCTTGTGGGAGCGTTTCTGCATACAGCAGCCGGACTGGTGATGGTCAATGGCCTGCTGGCGGCCCTGCGGTTTTTTGATACGGGCCTTTTAATCCGCTGTTGTGTGGGCGTGGCAGCAGTCGTTACACTCTTGTATGTGAGCAGTTATCTGATGACTGCCAGGACCTATTACCGAATTGTGAAGAAGTGAATCAGGGAAGGTGCCCCCAAAGTCATGAAATGACTGAGGGGCACCCTTTTTAGGCTTTCTTTTTGTACCTGAAATGCACAAAGCTCTGAATCAGTTTTCTTTCTTTGTAATGGGAATCCAGATTTCCATACGGTAGTTCACGTCAGAAGTTCCCTCCGGGTATTTGTCAGGGCTGTCATACATTTCAATGCAGTAGCCCGCCGCGAACTCATACTCTTTCAAGGCCGGGAGCCATTCGGAGAAAATCCGGCCGTTGAGATCTCGTCCGGTGTCCGGCATGGGGCCTATGCAGGGAAAGACCGCCCAGGTAAAGGCAGGAATGGTCTTTACTACGAAGCCTTCCGGGATATCCATGGCGGGATTGTAGAGGTCTGCGATCAGATATTCAAAGTTTTCATGTCCCATAAAACAATCAATGTTGACGCCGAACATGCCGCCTGCATAACGGTTTCTTCCCTGGGCATAGTGTTCCTGCCAGAAAGCGGGGATATCCCTGGATGCGTTCTCATAGTCGAAGGTACGGGAAAACCCAAGTACTGTAAAGCTTTCTTTTCTTGTAATTCTGTAATCCATCATATAACCACCTTTCAAAGAGACTGTCAGTTTCAGCGGTGCGAAGGATTTCAGCATCACGCCCTCTTTGCGCGCCATGGAAGGGGTGATGCCATGAAAGCGGGTGAAAGCCCTTGTGAAACTGTCGGGAGAGTCATAGCCGTATTTGAGTGCAAGGTCGATGATCTTCACATTGCCTGCCATCAGTTCTACGCTTGCCAGGGCCAGTCTGCGGCTGCGGATGTATTCTGTGACGGTATAGCCGCAGAGCATGCTGAACCCTTTCTGAAAATAGAAGGGTGAGATACAGACGTGTCTGGCTACGGTGTCTGTGTCAATATCTTCCAGGATATGTGTCTCAATGTAATCTACGGCGTCTCCGATTGCCTTCATCCATTCCATGAGGTGTCTCCTTTGCTTTGGCTGTAAGTGCAGTATAGACTCTGTGGAAACAGTCTGCCCGATTTTGTCAGGTTTGTTCTGTCGGGATTACTTTATCTGTTTATTCCGGAATGATTAAAGTAAAGTTGGATTTAGGACTGTTAAGCGGTATAATTATAACATAACTCGCAAAACTGCCGATATCTTATAATAAGAAACAGAATATCCGGGCAGGAAAATATGCAGGGCAGGATATTCATAAATAACACGGGCACAAGGATGCGCCTTATCATCATAAGGAAGTGAAAGTATGAAAATCGGGGAAGCACAAAAAGCTTACAGGCAGCAGCTGAGTCTCCTGCGGGGGCAGCGCAGCAACTACGTCAAACAGCGGGAAGAAAACCGCAGGAAAATGGAAAAGGCCCAGGAGAAAAGTGAACTGCTGGGGGTAACATTTGAACTGTCCGAGGAATATCTGGCGAGGGAGAAGGAGCTGCAGGGACAGATAGATGCTCTTTCCGGACAGATTAAGAAGAATGAGAAGGTACTGGCAGATCTGACAGATCAGGAAATGGGAATCGCTAACAGCGTGGTGGCAAAGCAGCAGGGCGAAGCCATGAAGGAGTACGGCGAGGAGATGGCCAAGTGTCTGGAAATTGCCAGGAGAATCAGCCGGGGTGACAGAGTGCCGGCCCAGGATGAGAAGAAGTTGATGGAATTTAATATGGATATTTATAAAATGGCCAAGAATATGGCGGCCATCAACATGAATCAGAAGCATGAAGACTGGGATTCCCTCTGGGGAGACGAGGAAGAGAAGAAGGAATACGAGGATCCTCTGGAGGTTGCTGAAAATGCAGAAGCGAATGTGGAAATGCCGGAAGATATGGAGGCGGCAGTCAGTACGGAGGGGTTCGCACAATAGTCGGGCCAAGGGCAGAAGAATGCCGTAAAAGGTACCCAGGATATGTCTGTTTTAGAGAGAGTAAAGTATGGATAGAAATAGGATTTTGCGCTGCTTGCATGCGCAGGTAAAGGTAAATGGACATATTGTGGGGGCGGCAGCAGGATCAGGTATGACGGCCAAGTATGCTGCAATGGGCGGTGCAGATTTCCTGCTGGCGCTCAGTGCGGGCAAATATCGTGTTATGGGGCGCAGTTCTTATGCAAGCTATTTTTGTTATGGGAATAGCAATCATATTGTGATGGAATTGGGAACTAAAGAGCTTCTGCCCATCATTCGGGATGTGCCGGTTCTTTTCGGCCTGTTTGCTGCGGATCCGGGAATTCATATCTATGATTATCTGAAAGTGATTAAGGAAAACGGATTTTCCGGAATCGTCAATTTTCCAACGCTGTCCCTGATTGACGGGACGTTTCGGGCAGCGTTGGAAGAGGAGGGGAATACCTATGCAAGAGAGGTGGAGGCAGTAAGGCTGGCACATTATCTTGAGCTTTTTACAGTCGCTTTTGTGACAACACAGTCGGAAGCCGTGGGCATGCTGGAAGCGGGGGCCGACGTTATCTGTGTACATTTGGGGCTGACTAAAGGGGGATTTTTAGGGGCGAAGAATGCGATTTCTATTCAGGAAGCAAAAAGGATAACGGAACACATTTTCAGTGTCTGTGAAGAAAAAAATCCCCAGGTGCTGCGAATGATTTATGCCGGTCCTGCGAGTACACCGGTGGATATGCAGTATATCTATCAGAATACGTCCTGTCAGGGTTACATAGGAGGCTCTACGTTTGAGCGTATACCGGCAGAACGTGCGATTTACAATACCACGAAGGCTTTCAAGAGTTACGGCAGCTTTGATGAAAATGACCCTATGGTCAAAATGATAAATGGGAACTGGAACACAGGAGATTATACGGATTTTGTAAAGAAATATATAGAAGACCATTATATGAAAGAAATACAGTTAGGGGATTTGGCTTTGGTGGCGCATGTTTCCCCCTCCTATCTGAGTGTCCGGTTTAAAAAGGAGATGGGAATTTCTTTTACAGAGTATTTGGTCACATATCGGATCAATAAGGCAAAGGAGTTGTTGGCAAACAGCAATATCTCCTGTAAGGAAATTGCGCAGGCGGTGGGCTACGCGGATTATGTGCAGTTTGGTAAGATGTTTAAAAAGCGCACAGGTTTAACACCTGGTGAGTATCACAGAATAGTGTTTAAAACGTAAATATAATATAAACACAAGAAAACAAAATACAGACACGACAGGAAGATAATATAAGAACAAGAAAAGATAATATAAGAACATTTACTGAGAGACAGCAAAGAGGTAGAATCTAGTTAATGATAACAGGTTCTGCCTCTTTTGATTCTATAGGAAATTTTTTGCTCGTTTACGTTTGTGAAGCGAATCTCGTAATTGAGCGAAGAGCGGTGAAAAAGAAAGGAGATAGCAGGGTATGAAGACAATAGCGATTGCCGGAACTTTTGACACAAAAGGGAAAGAGTTTTGGTATGTCAGGAAACTGGTGGAAAAGTTGGGAATCACTCCTTATATGATTCACACAGGGGTATTTGCCCCGGATTTTGAAGCGGATGTTACAAATAGTGAGATTGCAGCGGCAGCAGGATATGATATCAGGGAAATTGCAGAGCGCAAAGACAGGGCTATGGCAACGGAAGCATTGTCAAAAGGAATGGAAATCCTTGTACCCCGATTATATGAGGCAGGAAAGTTTGATGGTATCATTTCCTTTGGCGGTTCAGGCGGTACATCGTTGGTAACGCCTGCAATGCGGGCGCTTCCGATTGGGGTTCCTAAAGTAATGGTATCCACCATGGCTTCCGGGAATGTGGCACAGTATGTGGGAACCAGTGATATTATGATGATTCCGTCTATTGTAGATGTGGCCGGGTTAAATAAGATATCAAAGACCATATTCCAAAATGCTGTTCTTGCCATTGCCGGCATGGTCAGTCTGGAACCAGAACAGACGCCGGAGGATGAAGAGACGAAACCGATGGTTGCGGCAACGATGTTTGGCGTCACCACACCATGTGTGGACCGGGCGAAGGCCTGTCTGGAAGAAAGCGGGTATGAGGTATTGGTATTTCATGCTACCGGGACCGGCGGAAAGACAATGGAGGCATTGATTCACGCGGGATTTTTCCAGGGCGTGCTTGATTTGACGACCACAGAATGGTGTGATGAGATTGTGGGCGGCGTTCTGGCGGCAGGCAGTGCCAGATGTGAAGCGGCAATACAGTGCAAAATACCGCAGGTGGTGTCTGTAGGAGCCTGTGATATGGTAAATTTCGGGCCCATTGATACGGTGCCGGAGCAGTTTGCATCCAGAAATTTATATAAACACAATCCAACAGTCACCCTGATGCGGACTACTGTGGAGGAAAATCATGAAATAGGCGCCATGCTGGCCTCTAAATGGAACCAGGCCGGGGCGAAGATGACAGTCCTGCTGCCGGCAAAAGGAGTCTCCATGATTGATGCCGAGGGCCAGCCGTTTGACGGCCCCGAAGAGCGAAAAGAATTGTTTGCTGCTATCCGGCAGGGAATCGATAACCAATACGTTGAAGTGATTGAGATGGATCACAATATCAATGATGCAGAGTTTGCTGAAATGGCGGCAAAGAAATTGATTGCGCTGATGGAAAAAGAACGGAAATAGTAAGAAAATAGATGAAAACAGGAGGAAGGAAACAATGTTGAGAAAAACAAGAAGCGAGATTATGGCTGATTTCAGGGCACAGACAAACCAGGGTAAAATTTTGGTAGGAGTAGGTGCCGGGACCGGTATCACTGCAAAATGCAGTGAAAAAGCGGATGTGGATATGTTGATTATTTATAATTCCGGACGCTTTAGAATGGCTGGACGCGGATCGCTGTCAGGATTATTAGCATATGGCGATGCTAACGCAATCGTTCAGGAGATGGGACAGGAAGTACTGCCTATTGTTAAGAAGACACCAGTGTTGGCGGGGGTGTGCGGAACAGATCCTTTCAGGGTGATGGATATTTTCCTGAAACAGTTGAAGGAACAGGGGTTTAACGGCGTGCAGAATTTCCCCACAGTAGGATTGATTGATGGCAAATTCCGGGCTAATCTGGAAGAGACGGGCATGGGATACGGGTTGGAAGTGGATATGATCCGGGAGGCGCATAATCTGGATATGCTTACCTGTCCTTATGTATTTGATCCCGAGCAGGCCAAAGCGATGGCGCAGGCCGGAGCGGATATTCTGGTTGCACATATGGGACTTACCACCAAAGGATCCATCGGAGCGGAGACGGCAGTAACACTGGATGACTGCTGTGTCAAGATTCGTGAGATCATCAAAGCAGGGCGGGAAGTGAACCCGGATATTATGGTGATATGTCATGGAGGCCCGATTGCAGATCCGGAAGATGCCGCTTATGTGATTCAGAATGTTCCTGAGATTGATGGTTTCTTTGGGGCATCCTCCATTGAAAGACTGGCTTCAGAAAGGGGCATGACAGCGCAGGCAGCAGCGTTTAAGGCAATCGCGAAGTAAGCGCCGGAAAGCATGAAATAATATAATTAAGAAAATATGTGGCAGGAGAGTACCGCTTCTTTTAACTTTTATAAAGTTATGAGGCGGTACTTTTGTTTCATAGTTGCAAAAATGTGGAAGATATTGATAAAATAGAAAGAAAAACAGCTGCCGGTATCCATGCCGGTCAGACAGTGAGACATAAGGGAAAGGGAGGAACACAAATGAAACCAATCGTACTTTATTATGCAAAATGTTCCACTTGCCAGAAAGCCTTGAAATGGCTGGAAGAAAAGGGTGTCGAATATGAGGGCCGCCCGATCAAAGAAGAAAACCCCACGGCTGCGGAACTGAAAACATGGTATGAAAAGAGCGGACTGCCGCTGAAGAGGTTCTTTAATACCAGCGGACTGCTTTATAAAGAGATGGCTCTGAAGGACAAGCTTCCGGATATGAGTGAGGAAGAGCAGATTGCGCTTCTTGCCGCGGATGGGATGTTGGTGAAAAGGCCGCTTCTTGTGAGTGACCAAACCGTGTGTCCCGGGTTTAAAGAGAGCGAGTGGGAGAAAGCAATAACAGAATAAAACCATAAGAGACCACGTTATGCTGCTGCATCAGAGTTTCCTGACAGAAAAATGGTGATACCACCAGGGAGCGGAAGAGATGGTACAGGATATTTTCAATGAATTTGCCAGATTTGCGCAGGTAGAGTCGATGGCAATCGGCGGCTCCCGCGCGCTCAAGAAAAATGATGTCTATTCGGATTATGATGTATATGTCTATTGTAAGGAACAGATTCCTGTGGAGGACAGAAAGGCTGCATTGGAGAAACATAAGGCGCTTGCCGGCTGCACGACCTGCATGTGGCATAGTCTGTTGACCGGGCGCATTGCATATGATAAGGGCGGCAGACTGGCACAGGCCAAGCAGAAATTTATGATAAGATATCCTTAGCCGTTGAAGCAGAATATCATCAGTCATAATATGCAGTTGATCAAATACGGCATGAACACCTATCTGGGGCAGATCACCAAGGCCATGAAGCGAGGTGATCTGGTCAGCATCAATCAGGAGGTGCATAAGTTCCTGGCATCCTATTTTGATGTGATTTTTGCCATGAATGAGAAACTGCATCCCGGAGAAAAGAGACTTTTAGATATCTGTGTGAAAGAGTGCCGGGTACTGCCGGATGATTTTGAGAGGAATATCAGGGCGCTTCTGCTTAATATGTGTAAGGATCCAACGGCGATTTCTTTTGTCAATACCATGATTATGGAGTTGGAGAAGGTATTGGGACAAGAACTGTGATTCGCGTTTCTCCAGGCATCTCGGATGCTGCGTTTCGTGAAGTGCTTCGCAAAGTCTATGTGGTTGCAATACGGTTGGATTTGATGTATATTGGTTGATGGTGCAGTTGTGTATATGCAGCCGGGCCAGAGCAGGGAGCAGCGTAAGGAAATTCTGAGAAAATTTACATACAGACATGGAGGAGTCAAATGAAGATAATAGAAGGCGGCGTCACGGCAGCGCCGGGGTTTGAGGCAGCCGGGGTGGAAGCAGCGATTAAATATCAGAACAGAAAGGACATGGCCATGATTTACAGCCGGGTGCCTTGCCGGACAGCCGGTGTTTTTACCAGCAATGTGGTGAAGGCGGCGCCGGTTTTGTGGGATAAGGAAGTGGTGGACCATTCGCCTTATGCCCAGGCAGTGATTGTCAATGCTGGCATTGCCAACGCCTGCACGGGGAAGCAGGGATATGACTACTGCCGGCAGACGGCCGATAAGGCGGCGCAGGTACTGGGCATCCCGGAGGATTCGGTGCTGGTGGCGTCCACAGGTGTGATCGGCTGGCAGCTGCCGTTGGATAAGATTACAGCCGGTGTGGAGAAGTTGGCGGCAGCAAAGGCAGATACCCTGGAAGCCGGACAGGCAGCAGCGGAAGCCATCATGACCACGGATACTGTGTGTAAGCAGGCGGCAGTGGAGATTGAGATCGGCGGCAGGAAAGTTACTGTAGGCGGCATGTGCAAGGGCTCCGGTATGATTCATCCCAATATGTGCACCATGCTTGCCTTTGTAACCACGGATATAGTTATTTCCAAAGAACTCCTGCAGGAGGCATTGCGGGAGGATGTGGCAGATACCTTTAACATGATATCGGTAGACGGAGATACGTCCACCAACGATACCCTGATTGTGCTGGCCAATGGTCTTGCAGGAAATCCGGAGATTACCGCCAGGAATGCTGATTATGATAAGTTTAAAGAGGCATTACATTATATAGATACCACCCTGGCTAAGAAGATGGCCGGTGATGGAGAGGGCGCCACGGCATTGTTTGAGACGAAAGTCATCCATGCGGCAACCAAGCAGGAAGCCAGGACACTGAGCAAATCCGTAGTCTGTTCCAGTCTGACCAAGGCCATGATATACGGCCACGATGCCAATGTGGGAAGGATTATGTGCGCCCTGGGGTATGCGGGGGTTGATTTCGATCCGGAGCAGGTGGATATTTACTGTGAAAGTGATGAGATGCGGATGCAGATCTGCCGGGGCGGAATGTTGACAGACTATGATGAGGAAGAGGCAGAGAAGATTCTTTCAGCCCCGGAAGTGCGTGTGATCGTGGATATGAAACGGGGCGAGGAGAGCGCAGCCGCCTGGGGATGCGACCTGACCTATGATTATGTGAAAATCAATGCGGACTACCGCAGTTAACAGACGGGCTAAGAAAGCCAGAACATATAGAAAAGAGGAATCACCATGGAACAGCAGGAAATGAATAAAATCCTGGAGAAGGCAGAGGTCTTGATTGAGGCGCTCCCTTATATTCAGAAGTTTAACCGTAAGATCATTGTGGTCAAGTATGGCGGCAGTGCCATGAGCAATGAGGAACTGCAGCGCAACGTGATCAAAGATGTGACACTTTTAAAGCTGGTGGGATTTAAGCCTATCATTGTGCATGGCGGCGGCAAGGAAATCAGTCGCTGGGTGGGCAAGGTTGGTAAGGAGGCCAGGTTTGTGAACGGTCTGCGGGTGACAGATGAGGAGACCATGGAGATTGCGGAGATGGTCCTGAATAAAGTCAATAAGAATCTGGTCCGCATGGTCGGCGAGCTGGGTGTCAGGGCTGTGGGCGTCAGCGGTAAGGACGGCGGCCTTTTGCAGTGTGACAAGAAATATGCGGACGGGGAGGACATCGGTTATGTGGGAGAGATTACCCATGTGGATCCCAAGGTTCTCTATGATCTTCTGGAAAAGGATTTTCTTCCCATCGTGGCGCCTATCGGACTGGATAATCAGTTTCAGACATACAACATCAATGCGGACGATGCGGCCTGTGCCATCGCCAAGGCAGTGGGGGCGGACAAACTGGTGTTTTTGACAGACATCGAGGGACTGTATAAGGATATTCATGATAAGGCCAGCTTTATCTCAAGACTGACGGCATCTCAGGCAGAGGAACTGATAGACGGCGGTTTCATTGGCGGCGGCATGCTGCCCAAGCTGCATAACTGCACAGAGGCTATCAGGGAGGGCGTTGGCAGGGTTCATATTCTGGATGGACGGATTGCCCACTGCCTGCTTCTGGAAATCTTCACAAACCAGGGTATCGGAACTGCCATTATCAGAGATGAAGATGGGCCTGAGAAAGCAGAAAACTGACAGAGGATGCAGAACGCAAAGCGGCGCAGGGACGCAGCAGAACAGGGAGTAATATGAGTACAACAATGCAGGAATATATAGACGAAGCGGAGAAAGCCCTTCTTCATACCTATAATCGTTATCAGGTGGTTTTCGAGAAGGGAGAGGGAGTGTATCTCTATGATATAGAGGGCAAGAAATATCTGGATTTTGTGTCCGGGATTGCGGTCTTTGCCCTGGGATATCATAACAGGGAGTATGATGATGCGCTGAAAGAGCAGATTGATAAGATCATCCACACCTCAAACTATTATTATAATCTGCCGGCCATTGAGGCGGCGAAGAAGCTGAAAGAGATTTCCGGTATGGACCGGGTCTTTTTTACCAACAGCGGGGCGGAGGCCATTGAGGGGGCTATCAAGACAGCCAGAAAGTATGCTTATCTGAAGGATGGCACAACAGATCATGAGATCATCGCCATGAATCATTCTTTCCATGGCCGTACCATGGGGGCGCTGTCTGTCACGGGTAATCCCCATTACAGGGAAGCCTTTGAACCCATGATAGGCAACGTCCGCTTTGCCGACTTAAATGACTTTGAGAGTGTGGAAGCCCAGGTGACGGACAAAACCTGTGCCATCCTCTTTGAGACAGTGCAGGGGGAAGGCGGTATCTACCCGGCCACGGAAGAATTTATGCGCAAAGTCAGGGACTTGTGTGATGCCCGGGATATTCTGCTGATCCTGGATGAGATTCAGTGCGGCATGGGGCGTACCGGCACCATGTATGCCTGGCAGCGGTTCGGCATTAAGCCGGATGTGATGACCACCGCCAAGGCTCTTGGCTGCGGGGTGCCTGTGGGTGCCTTTCTGATGACAGAGAAAGTGGGAGCAAATTCCCTGGCAGCCGGTGATCATGGCACTACCTACGGCGGCAATCCCCTGGCCTGTGCGGCAATCTGTAAGGTGCTTGCATTGTTTGAGAAAGAGGATGTGCTTGCCAATGTGGAGAGAACAGGTGCCTACCTTGGCAGATGTCTGGATGAACTGGTGCAGGAATTTGACTGCGTGAAAGAAAGACGCGGTGTGGGACTGTTACAGGGACTTGTCTTTGACAGACCGGTGGGAAATATTATCACACGGGCCATGGACCAGGGTCTGGTGCTGATCAACGCGGGGACGGATATCATCCGTTTTGTACCGCCTTTGGTCATTCAGGAGAAACATGTGGACGATATGATGGTGATTTTGCGTGAGTGCATAAAAGAGGCAGAAGGAGAGCAGAAGTGACTCTGAAAAGACGATTGGTGATGATTCTGGCGGTTGCATTGCTTGCAGGCGGTCTGTATGGAACAGGCAGGCTCGGCATATTGGTGCAGCGGGATGATGAGGAAGCAGAAGTGGAGGAAGATACCCTCTTCGGACATAGAGATACCCTGTATTTGTGGTATACGGATGAGGCGCTGACAGATTATCTGAATAGTGTGGTGGTCTCCTACAGCGAATATCAGGATGATGTGCGTGTGGTACCGGTATATACTTCGGGCCTGGAATATCTGGAGACGATCAACCAGGCATCCCTGCAGACCGAGGAAGTGCCGGACTTATATATTGTCAGCAATGATTCCCTGGAGAAAGCGTATCTGGCAGGGCTGGCTTCCGAGGTGAGAATGCCGCAGGGGGCGCTTCCTATGGAACAGATTCTGCCGGAGACGGCAGTCCGTGCTGTGACTTATCGTGATAAACAGATGGCTTATCCTTTTTACTTTGAGACAAGCTGTTTCTTATATAATAAGACATATCTGGAGGATTGGGCCAGGGCGCAGCTTGAGGCACAAAGGGATCTGGAGATTGCGGAGGAGTCCCAGGAGCAGGCCGATAACGGTGAGGTAGAGGAAAATGCGTCAGGAGAAGAGCTTGCTGCGGATATTTCCGATGAGGCTGTCGCTGCGAAGATAGAGGAGACACTTCCTCATACCATTGATGATATCCTGGCCTTTGCGGATGTATATGACGCACCGGAGCAGGTGGAGGCCGTCTTTAAATGGGATGTGTCGGATATTTTTTATAATTATTTCATTGTGGGAAACTATATTGATGTGGGCGGCGCAAGCGGTGATCGTTCAGATTCCATTCATATTTATAATGAAGAGGCCATTCGCTGTCTGCGGGTGTATCAGGATTTAAACCAGTTCTTTTCCATCGATACGAAAGAAATCAGCTATGACGGTGTTTTGCAGGATTTTATGGATGGCAAGATTGTATATACGGTTGCCACATCAGATGCTCTTTCCAGGATAGAGAAAGCCAGGGAAGAGGGAGAGTTTGCCTATGAGTATGGTATGTCCATGCTGCCTGATGTGAGTGAACAGCTGCGGTCCTCATCTTTGTCGGTGACCCAGTGTGTGGCGGTCAATGGATATTCCACACAAAAGGAGATGGCCAATGATTTTGCGGTCTATCTGACGCAATATGCCACGGCTGATCTCTATACCAGGACAGGTAAACTTCCTGTGTATGCAGGAGGGACTACTTATGATAATCCCAATGCAGCGGCTTTTCTGGAAGAGTATGCCAATTCCGTACCCATGCCGAAGATGCTTGAGACCAGTAATTTCTGGGTACAGTTGGAAATCGCGTTTGCCAAGATCTGGACGGGAGATGACGCCAATGATTCGTTAAAAGCCTTGTCCGAGCAGATTATGTCCCAGATATTGGGAGAGGCATATACGGAGGAATATATAGACCTGCCGGAACCGGTGGAAGAGGAAGAGGAGACCGTGGAGGCAGAAGGAAGCGCAGCAGAAGATGGCGGGGATGAATAATTTTTACCAAAATGGATAGGATAAGACAAGACGGTGTTTACTGTCTTGTCTTATTTTGTATAGGAGTGTAAATGCTCCGGAACGGAGAGGCCATGTTTGGATTTTTGATAGCTTTACTGTCAGGCGCGCTGATGAGCGTGCAGGGAGTTTTTAACACACAGGTGACGAAGACATCCGGTATCTGGGTGGCCAATGCCTTTGTACAATTTACGGCGCTTTTGGTCTGTCTTGCGGCGTGGCTTGCCACGGACAGGTCTTCTTTTGGTTCCCTGTTTAAGGTGGAGCCGAAATATATGCTCTTAGGAGGCACCATAGGTGCTTTTATCACATATACCGTCATCAAAGGTATGGAGATGCTGGGGCCTGCGCGGGCAGTCATGCTTATTGTGATTTCGCAGCTGGCAGTGGCCTATCTGATTGAACTGTTTGGACTTTTTGGCGTGGAAAAGCAGCCGCTTGAGGTGCGCAAGATGATTGGCATGGGTGTGGCGATTGCAGGAATCATTATTTTTAAGTGGACATAGGGGCCGATTTATTTTACAATGGAAATACAGTGCATAGCGGGAACTTCCTTAAGGGCGGTAGGCCCGGAAAGGAAACTATGCGGTACAAAGAGAACTTTATATTTGTTAGAAAAAAGCTGTTTGAGGCGGCTTCCATTGGTCTGTGCATGTTGTGTCTATTGTGCGGCTGTACGAAGAAAGAGGAAGTGGTTTTGCTGGCTGAGGATACCCATGGACAGGTAGGGGTGCAAAGCGGTTTGGAGCAGACTGTGGAGATGGCAGGGACGGATGGAAATCCCGGTCAGACCATGTCAGAGGATATTGCTGCGGACAATTCGGGTGCAGAGAGTGACGGGCACACCGGAGCGTCAGCTTACATAGTGAAAGAGCCGGGGAGCATTTTTGTTCATGTCTGTGGTGCCGTCATGGCACCGGGAGTCTATGAATTGACGCCGGGCAGCCGGGTTTATGAAGCGGTGCAGGCGGCCGGCGGATTTTCGGAAGATGCAGAGGAGAATTATGTAAACCAGGCACAGGAGCTTCCGGATGGTGTGAAGCTGGTCATTCCTACGAAGGAGGAAGCTGAACACATCAGGCAGGAGGAAACTGTCAGCCAGGAGGCGGATGCGAAGGCCGACACTTCGGAAGGAGAATCCGGGCAGACGGTACCGGGCAGTAATATGCAGATAGGCATTGTGGCGCAGGGGAGTGTGCAAATGGCCGGGGATTCGTCAGGCGCAGGGACGGCGCAGACTAATGAGGGCAGGATTAACATCAATACAGCGTCCGTGGAGGAGCTTTGCAGGATTCCGGGAATCGGAGCCACCAGGGCGGCGGCTGTGGTATCCTACAGGGAAAGTCACGGTGCCTTTAAGAGCCCGGAAGATATCATGCAGGTAAGCGGTATCAAAGAGGGAACCTATGAGAAGATAAAGGACAGCATCAGTGTAAAGTGAGGGTGGGGAATTGGAATGGCACAGAGAGTTTTAGTGGTGGATGATGAGAAGTTGATCGTCAAAGGGATTCGTTTCAGTTTAGAGCAGGACGGTATGGAAGTGGACTGCGCATACGACGGGGAAGAAGCCCTGGAACTGGCCAGGCAGAATCAGTACGATATGGTTCTTCTGGATGTGATGTTACCTAAGATGACCGGATTTGAAGTATGTCAGCAGATTCGGGAGTTTTCTAGTGTACCGATTGTCATGCTGACGGCCAAGGGAGAAGATATGGATAAGATCCTGGGGCTTGAGTATGGCGCGGACGACTATATTACCAAACCTTTTAATATCCTGGAAGTGAAAGCCAGGATTAAGGCCATTATGCGCAGGACCAACAGGAAGAGCGCGAAGAAGGAAGAGTCGAAAGTGGTCGAACGGGGAGACATGCGTCTTGACTGTGAGAGCAGGAGGGTCTATATCAAAGACAGGGAGATTAATCTGACAGCCAAGGAATTTGAACTGCTGGAACTTCTGATCAAGAATCCGGGAAAAGTCTACGGCAGGGAAAATCTGCTGAAACTGGTCTGGGGAAGTGATTATCCGGGAGATGTGAGGACAGTGGATGTACATATCAGAAGACTGCGGGAGAAGATAGAGGAAGTGCCGGGAGAGCCCGCCTATGTGCGGACCAAGTGGGGTGTGGGATATTACTTTGCTTAACATGAAAATGCGTGAATTAAAAATCTTTCGTAGTCTGAAAGTACGAATCTTTCTGATTATGCTTATCGTGGGACTGATTCCCTGTTTTGTCATGCGGTATGCAATCTTACAAAATTACGAACAGCGTGCAGTGAATATCAGAACCTCTGATATTACCACGCAGCTTCGGATTCTGGCCAATCACCTGCTTACTTATACTTATCTGCAGGATACTTCCTCGGAAGTCATTAATGCGGAACTGGAACAGTTGTCTAATTTATATGACGGGCGTGTGTTGATTATCAACAGCGACCTTAAGATCGTGAAGGATACTTATGGGATCGGAGAAGGCAGGACCATTATTTCGGAAGAGGTCATCCGCTGCCTCAAGGGTGAGAGCACCAGTAAATATGACAGGGAAAATGGTTATATTGAGATGACGATTCCCATTACAGAGACATTGGAGATGCCGGCGCCAGAAGCGGCGGGAGAGAAGATTGACGTGGTCCGCGGGGTCATGCTGGTGAGTGCGTCCAACGACAGTATCATAGCTACCATGGACAGCTTAAACCGCCAGGCTCTGGTGGTGGAAGCCCTGGTGAGCCTGGCCATCATTGTGGGTGTGGTCCTGATGTCAAAGATTCTGTTTAAGCCTTTTAAGAAGATTATCGTGGCTCTGGATCAGGTGCAGGCCGGGTATACCAACGATCCGATTTCTGTGCCGGACTGTCGGGAGACAGAGCTGATCGGGGATGCTTTTAACCGGGTGCTTGGCCGGATGAAGATGTTAGATGACTCCAGGCAGGAGTTTGTTTCCAATGTATCCCATGAATTGAAAACGCCGATCACTTCCATGAAAGTGCTGGCGGATTCGCTGATTACCCAGAAAGATGTGCCCATAGAGGTGTATCAGGAGTTTATGACCGATATTGCGGCAGAGATTGAGCGCGAGGACAAGATTATCAGTGATTTATTGTCTCTGGTGAAGATGGACAGGACTGCTGCGGATTTAAATATCTCCCAGGTGGATGTGAATGAACTGGTAGAACTGATTATGAGGAGGCTTCGCCCCATTGCCATGAAACGGGATGTGCAGCTGGTCTATGAGAGCATACGTCCTGTGACGGCCACCGTGGATGAAGTCAAGATTACCCAGGCAATCTCCAATCTGGTGGAAAATGCCATCAAGTACAATAAGGAGCACGGTTTCGTGAAGGTGACACTGGATGCGGATCATCAGTTCTTTACGCTGAAGGTGGAAGATTCGGGGATTGGGATTCCGGCGGATGCTCTGGAAAACATTTATGAGCGGTTCTACCGTGTGGATAAATCAAGATCCCGGGAGATTGGCGGCACGGGTCTTGGCCTGGCTATCACCAAGAGTGCGATTCTGAAACATCGGGGAACCATCAAGGTACAGAGTACTGAGGGCGAAGGGACGGATTTCATGGTGAAGATTCCGTTGACTTATATAGCCGTATAAGGTGGAGTGAAATGAAGAAATTAAGAAGATTGTTCTCCTGTATTGTGATTCTTGGTGTGATGTTTGCTTTGGCAGCCTGTGGGAGAAACGTGGAAGCGCAGCCGGGGACGGCATACGAGATATATTATGTAAATAATGATGAGACGAAGATTATCAGCCGGCAGTATTTCACAGAGTCTGTGGATGCGGAAGATTTGTTTGCGGAGCTGACGGGACAGCTGCAGACGAAGCCGGAGAAAATGGAATATCAGGCTCCGTTGGCGGAAGAGTTCTCCATAACGGGACATGTACTTGACAGCGGTCTTCTGACGGTGGATTTTGATGAGAAGTACAGGGAACTGTGGGGAATCAGGGAAATCCTCATTCGTGCGGCCATTGTCAGGACGCTGGTGCAGATACCCGATGTGGAACGTATCACCTTTACGGTGGCGGGGGAAGCGCTTGCAGACAGTAACGGTGTGGCTGTGGGCATCATGACGGCAGATACTTTCATAGAGAATGCGGGCAATGAGATCAATGCCTATGAAAAGGTAGATCTGCACCTTTATTTTGCCAATGAGACAGGAGATCTCCTGGTGGAGGAGAATCAGAGGAATGTAGTGTATAACAGCAACATAGCCCTGGAGAAGCTGGTGGTGGAAAAGCTGATAGAAGGGCCTAAGGCAACGGGATCTTACCCCACCATCAATCCGGCTACGAAGATCGTGAGTGTTACGGTGAAAGACGGAATATGTTATGTAAATTTGGATGAGTCTTTTCAGAACCAGCCTTATAATGTGTCTTCTGATGTGACCATTTATTCCATTACCAATTCTCTGGTGGAATTGTCCAATGTAAATAAGGTACAGATTTCCATTAATGGGAAGACCGATGTTTCTTATCGGGAAAATGTGAGCTTGAATAACGTATTTGAGAGAAATCTGGATCTGCTTTCCACAGTGCAGACCAAACAATAAGAGATAAGGAGTTGATATAATATGCGCAGACCCTTATGCCTGGCAGGCCTGGCATTTGTGGCGGCAATGCTGACAGCGATTCCATGGATTTCGCGCGGCGCGCCGACAGTGGAGACGCTGCATCAGGAGAATGTCACAGCCCTGGGGCGGGTGGCATGGAAAGAATACAGGACTTCCGGAGGAGAGGAAGTCCTGACGGTATCTTTGGAACAGGTCATTGTTCTGAAACCGGATCAAATATCCAGTCTGACACAGATCTTATCAGATTCTGATACAACTAAGCCAAATCATATTCCGGCAGATTCCATGAAGAGAACAAAGATGTCTGGCATACCAACAGCGGCATCGGTTAACGAGATAGAAACATATTGCAGAGCAAACAAAGAAAAGCTGCAGATGGCGGATACAGAGCAGATTACGGGTATTCTATGTTATTTGGAGGAAGGAGATCCTGCCATGGGAAGTTATGTGGTGGTGGAGGGAAAATTCCAGGCTTTTGCCCATGCTACAAACCCAGGAGCCTTTGACGCTGCGGATTACTACCATATCATGGGACAGCAGGGCAGACTGTTAGGGAGCAGATGTCTGGCGGAGAGTGAGGCATGTGACTCGTTCAGGGAGAGGCTTTATCGGCTGAAAGAATATCTGGCTCTTCTTCTGAAAGCCAGCTATCCGGAGAAAGAGGCTGCTATTATGCGGGCCATGCTTCTGGGGGAGAAGGGGACACTGGATGCGGAGATTAAGAGCCTGTATCAGCAAAACGGCATCTTACATATTCTGGCAATCAGCGGGCTTCATCTATCCATTCTTGGAATGGGACTTTATAAGATACTCAGAAGGCTGCATGTGCCTAATGCAGTTAACATAATATTATCCATTGCTGTGATGTACTGCTATGGAACCATGACAGGAATGGGAATTTCCATTGTCAGGGCGCTGATTATGTTCGGCTTTCATCTGGGAGCCGGGCTGGTTGGCCGTACCTATGATATGCTGACTGCCATGATGGCGGCCGCTTTGTCGATTCTCATACAACAGCCGCTCTATCTGCGCCACAGCGGTTTTCTCTTTTCCTTTGGGGCGATCTGCGGCATCGGGCTGTTTCTGCCGGCTGTGGAGGCGCATCGGTTCTTTGACAACCGTTTTGTGCGGGCATTTTGTGCGGGGCTTGGCATTTCCCTCTCAACATTGCCGGTATATCTTGTGTTTTACAGTGCGTTTCCGCCCTATTCCGTACTGCTGAATCTGCTGGTGATTCCCGCTATGAGTGTGATTCTTCTGGGTGGTCTTGTGACGCTGGCGGGGGCGGCCGCTATGCTGCCTCTGGGAACCTGGCTGGCCTGGCCGGGGGTTATTCTGCTGCGAATGTATGAAGCGTGCTGCAATCTATGCCTTTTGCTGCCGGGACATCAGTGGATTACAGGATGTCCTGAGGCCTGGCAGACAGTGCTGTTCCTGCTTTTGCTGGCCGGTCTGGCATTGTTCTATGAACGGATGCGCAAATGGCAGTTCTGGGCAGCAGTCCTGGCAGCGGTGCTTGTTCTTACGGTACGGCTGCCGCAGGGATTTGAGATGACGGTGTTGGATGTGGGGCAGGGGGACTGTATCTATCTTACGGATGGATATAGTCAACATTACCTGATTGACGGGGGCAGTTCGGACCAGAAAGATGTGGATGTCTATCAGATGCTTCCCTTTCTCAAATACAGAGGTGTGAATTATCTGGATGCTGTCTTTGTCACCCATCCGGACAGCGATCATATGAACGGCATACAGGGTATGCTGGAAGCTTATGAAGAGAACGGGATAGGCATCGGCTGCCTGATTCTGCCCGATGTGGCCCAAGAGAGCAGGAATGAAGAATATCATCAGCTTGAGATGCTTGCCGGGAAGGCAGGCGTGCCTGTCCAATATATCCATGCGGGACAGAGCATAAAGAGAGGAAAAGTTATGTTAACTTGTATGCATCCAGGGAAAGGATATGTCTGCGCGGACACCAATGTTTATTCTACTGTGTTATTTCTGCGTTTTGGCACGTTTACGGCGCTCTTGACAGGAGATCTGGAGGGGGAGGGTGAAAGTATGCTGATACAGGGCCTGCGGGAGCGTGGGATAGAAGACATTACCCTGCTCAAAGCAGCCCATCACGGATCAAAGAATTCCACATCACAGGAATTTGTGGAACGTACAGCTCCTCGTATGGCTTTGATTTCAGCGGGACGGCATAATGCCTATGGCCATCCCCATAAAGAAACCCTGAAAAGACTGGAAACGGCGGGCTGTCGTGTTTATCAGACACCGGCAAGCGGGGCGGTGACGGTCCGGGTCAGAAGAGGGAAAGTATGGGTGGAAGAGTATCTGGCGCAATGAGGGCGGAAAGCCTGAATGTTGTACCTTTTAACGCTGCATCGAAGAAGGCATTGCGGATATTTATGATGATACAGGGACGAAGAGAGTTGTTTTTTGACTGCTTACCGATTATACTGAATATAGATTATGAAAAAATTAAACGAAGAAATAAAAACGGGACAACTAAAACAAGTCTATCTTCTGTGCGGCGAGGAAGCCTATCTGCGCAGTCAGTACAGGGACCGGCTGAAGAAAGCGCTTTTAGAGGACGGCGATCCCATGAATCTGCATTACTTTGAGGGCAAAGGCATCCAGGCGGGGGAGGTTATTGATCTGGCGGAGACGATGCCGTTTCTTGCACAAAGGCGTGTGCTTGTGCTGGAAAACAGCGAACTTTTCAAGCACGGCGGGGAACCGCTTGCGGAGTACCTTGCATCGCCTGCCCAGACAGCCTTTTTTGTGTTCGTGGAACCGGCTGTGGATAAGCGGAGTAAGCTTTATAAGGCGGTTCAGGCAAAAGGACGTGTGATTGCGTGTGACACCCAGGACGAGGCCGTCCTGAAACGCTGGATTCTGGAATTTCTCAAGAAGGAAAACAAGAAGATTACGGAGCGGGATTTGAATTTTTTCCTGGAAAAGACCGGTACGAATATGGAGAATATTCGCGGGGAACTGGAAAAGCTCATGTGCTATAGCCTGGGAAGGGACGTGGTCACCGCGCAGGATATTGACGAGATTTGTGTGAGACAGGTGAGCAGTCAGATCTTTGATATGGTGAGTGCGGTAGCGGACAAACGGCAGAAACAGGCTATGCAGTTATATTATGATCTGCTGACGTTAAAGGAGCCTCCCATGCGGATTCTGTATCTGATCACCAGGCAGTTCAATATGCTTTTGCAGGTGAAAGAGTTGAAGAACAAAGGCTATGATGCCAATTCCATTGGTACGAAAGTGGGGCTTGCTGGTTTTATTGCCAGAAAGTATGTGGCCCAGGCGGCGAAATTTAAGGAGGCCGATCTGCAAAAGGCACTGGCAGACTGCGTGGAGACGGAGGAAGCTGTCAAGACCGGCAGGATGAACGATATCATGAGTGTGGAACTTTTGATCGTGAAGTACAGTATGTGAGGGTTGAGGAGGAGAAAGGATGCTGGGGTTAATTCAGATAATTGTGATTTGGGGGCTCATTTATTATCTCATTAAGAAAAGAAAGAACGGCGGGGGTTACGGCGGCGGGCAGACGCCCAACACTACGGTACATACGGCCGGTACAAATAGTAATCAGAACAATGGCCGGATGCCGCAGAACCGGAATTCCAGGAACGGACACTGGGGACAGAATATGCCCTGGTCTCACACAGGAACAGGGATGCAGGGGAAGCCGGGCAGGAATGTGCCTAATGCGCAGAGAACGCCGGTTCCCATGCCTGGCGCGCAGACGGGAACTGGGGTAAAGATGCCGGAGTCTGCTGCAGAAGAAGAATCCACCACAGCTTATTTGGCCAAAAAGGCAGAGGAGGATGCCAGAGAACACGCCAGGGAAAAGTGGGAGGAGGAAAGACGTCTGCGAGAAGCAAAAGGCGGTTTTGCGGTGGCAGGCAGACACCTGGACGGCGATCCCATTCCTCCCAACAGCCGGTGCGTGAACTGCGCTTACTGTGCAGCGGAGAATCTGGTGCCTATGACACCGAGAACAAGATACAGTTGTTATTTTTGCAGAGAACCCCTGAATTAGTGGAAGATGAACAGTAGGAAACGCTAAGGCGGTAACATGTTGGTTAGAGTAAAAGGAGTGGAAGCAATGGCGCTTACAGAAAAGAGAACACCCGATATGATTGAATTCCTGTTTCCGGAGGGGAAGGATAAGGCGGTAACATTCAGTTATGATGATGCCCAGATTTATGACAGAAGACTGGTGAGCATATTTGACCAGTATGGGATGAAGGGGACCTTTCACTTAAACAGCGGGACGCTTGGTGAGAGGGAATATATTACAAAGGATGAGGTGGGCACGCTTTATGATAACCATGAAGTGGCCTGTCATGCGGTGACGCATCCCTTTTTTAATGAACTGTCGCAGGGGATGATGGTGCGGGAACTTTTAGAGGACAGGCGTGCCCTGGAGGGGTATACGAATCGGATTGTGCGGGGATTTTCCTATCCCTTTGGAGAATACAGTGACCGCCTGATGGAGACGGCCAGGCAGCTTGGCATTGTGTATGCCAGGACGGTGGAAGACCGGATGAACTTCAATCTGCCGGGGGATTTTATGTGCTGGCATCCAACCTGTCATCACAATAAGGTGACGGATGCGATGATTGAGGATTTCTTAAATCCGCCCATGTATCGGAACCTGGCGCTTTTCTATATCTGGGGGCACAGTTTCGAGTTTGAGCGGGAGAATAACTGGGATCATATCAGGCATATCTGTGAGGCGCTGCAGGGAAGGGAAGATGTGTGGTATGCGACGAACATAGAGATTTATGAGTATGTGACGGCTATTCGCTCCCTGGTGATGTCGGCGGACGGCAGGATCATATATAATCCCACCGCCACGCCGGTTTATCTGATGATTGGCTATACCAAAGCCTGTGTACCGGCGGGAATGAGCCTTACTCTTTGCGGGGAAAAGCAATCCTGACGGTAAGGTCTCAATATTCATAGAGATTGCGGAATTCGGTGGGCGTACAGTCCTTGATCAGCTTAAACATTCGGATGAACGCGGAGAGACTTGAAAACCCTGACTGCAGGGCGACTTCGGTGATGGAAAGTTCCGGATCCACCAAAAGTTTTTCCGCGTGTTCTATTCTCTTCTTATTCAGATATTTGTAAAAAGAGGTTCCCGTAAAATTTTTAAAGAGTCTTGTAAAATGATATTTACTGAATCCTGCGATGGCGGCGACATCGTCCAGGCACAGGTCCTCTGTACAATGTTCTTGGATATAGTTACAGATGCTCATAAATTTTTCCGCGTGTTCTTTCTGCTTGTGGGAAGTCGTGTCAAAGGCTGTTCTCTGGCCTGAGTATTCGCGGCCTATTAGAACCAGCATCTCAAGAAATTTGGCATAGATGGAAGCCCCGATCAGGATGGAGCCGCTGTAATACTCCGTGAAGATGTTGAGCATCAGCTGCTTTAATTGCTCGTGGATTGAGGGTGCGGTTTCCGGTGTGAGCAGCAGCGCCTGGGGGATGGTGGACAGAGTGGATTCGATTCCCGCTACGTTATGTAAAAGAGCAAAGTCTACCTGGAGAATCAGCCGCTCTCCGTGAATGGTGGATGGCATACCATGGAGAACACCGGAATTGAGGAAGAGGATATCCCCTTCCTGTAAAGTAAAGAATGCATTCTTGTTAGAGACATTATAATGATTTTTGAGTGGCATGATGATTTCTATGGGGGTATGCCAATGCTCGGGATAGGCCTCATAATTGGTATTATCATGAAGTTTGAATCCTTCGATACTCTCATAGATGACGGTTTCTTTGATGCCGTTTAATACTTCGATCATATTATGGATAACTCCCTTCTGTACTGAAAACCGGACGTGTCTTGCAGCTTAGCGTCAGGCTGCCGGTTGAGATTGACAAAAATTGCTATGAGTATTTAATAGTTGCTTGTTTTATTATAAAAATTGCTTTTTTGCATTTCTATACTAGCACAAAAGGACAAAGAAATAAACATAAAATATACAAAATACTATGAAAAACATAAGCGGAAGAAGTCAACTTTGGCAAAATATGACTATAAATGTATGAGAAAAATATATAAAAAGGGCAAAATGATGATAGCAAGAAATTAAATAAAAGCAATTTTTGTGATATATAGAGCAATTATTAAAAAGAATATGCTCATACCCTTTGATATACTATATTTGCGACGAAAAACTGTAGTTTGTGATACAGTTTTTAATGCAAAATATGCAAAAATAGCAAAGGGAGGTTTTTACATGAAGAAGAAAGTGTTATCAGTTTTACTCAGCACGGCCATGGTTGCATCCATGTTAGTCGGCTGCGGCGGTGGAAGCGATGCACCTGCTGCTGACAACAGCGGCAGCACGGATACGGCATCATCCGGCACAGACGCAGCGGCACCGGCGGCCAGTGAGGGCGTGGAAGAGATTACCTGGATGTTCTGGGATGATTTAAACGCTACGGAAGATTTGATTTCCATAGGTTATCGTGAGACCGTTGAGAGATTTAACAAGGACTATGAAGGCAAATATCATGTCAATGTAGTGACCACCAATCTGGAAGAGTATTATGCGAAGCTGAATGCCCTGGTGGCAGCAGGGGAGACACCGGACTGCTTTATCGTAAGCCCTGGTCCGAACCTTGACGTGTATGTTGATCCCGGCGTAGCAGCGGATTTGACAGAATACTTAAAAGCTGACGGCTGGCTGGATACCTTTAATGGTGGTGAGGGTGCATTCTCACAGCAGACTTATGACGGCAAGATTTATGCAGTACCGTTAAATATTGCAGCAGCATGTGTATTCTATAATACAGAAATGTTTGAGGCTGCTGGTATTTCCACGATGCCTACAGACTGGCAGGGACTGCTGGATGCCTGTGACAAACTGCAGGCAGCTGGTTACACACCGCTTACCATCTCCGCAGGTACCGCATGGTGCTTATCCATGCTGGCTGGTTACCTTTGTGATTCAGAAGGCGTAGACCTTGCAGCGATTGATGAGGGTAAAGCTTCCTGGCTTGATGCTAATGTAGTGAATGCAACCAATAAGCTGATTGAGATTTCCAAGTATTTCCAGCCTACAGCAGCTGGTGATACAAACGATGTTGCTACAGCTAACTTCTACAACGAAGAGGCAGCAATGCTGATTCAGGGTTCCTGGGCAATCGCACAGATTAACGGTGCAAATCCTGAGTTCGAGAACAAGTGCGGCGTATTCGCTTTCCCTGGTACAGACGGCAGAGTTATTGCGAAGTCCGACAGTCTTGCCATGAGCGCAACCACAGCGCATCCGGAAGCAGTTATCGCTTTCATGAAGTACTTTACAGATGACACGGCTCAGAAGTATACAGCTGAGGTTGGCGGTAAGATTCCGGTAACTACAGTAGAGTATGATGCTGCTAAGGCACCTGCACAGCTTGAATATGTAATGGATGTATTCGGCAATGCAAAATCTACCTTCGGTTTCTATAATGAGTCCATGGCTACCACAGAGGCTGGCGCATGTTTTGATGATGCGATGGTTGCTATCTATCTGGGTACTCCTGTAGAGGAAGGACTTGCGACAGTGGAAGATTTCTATAAGAATAATGTCTGGAATAAATAATCAGTAAAAGCATTATGATACATGATAGGCAGGATTGGAGCAATCCAATCCTGCATTTTTCTAAGACTTTGGAGGTGTGTATGGACAAATTATTACGAGATAAAAAAGCGATTATTGTATTTGTTGCACCGGCTTTCCTGTTATTTACATTCGTATTGTTTATTCCAATCTGCCAATCAGTTTATTATTCCTTTTGTGATTACAATGCATTGACAAAGCCGGAGTTTATTGGATTAGAAAATTACAAACAGTTGTTTACCATAGACAGAACCATGAAAATTGCCCTGAAAAATTCCTTGTTTTTCCTTATTTTCTCGGTTGTGACGCAGCTGATTGCAGGTCTGATCCTGGCAGCTCTTCTGACCAATATCAAGAAGGGCCGGGATTTCTTTAAAAACGTTTATTATCTGCCCTGCGTATTGTCGTCAGCAGCTCTGGGTCTTTTGTGGATGTTCGTTTTCACACCGAAACTGGGTATTAATCAGATTCTGGCGCAGTTTGGTATTGAAGGGCCTCTTTGGCTGATGGATACCAAGGGCTTTATCATTCTTCCCATGTGGGTAATTGCGTCGGTTTCTCTGTGGCAGTATGTAGGACAGTCCATGATGCTGTATATGGCGCAGATTTCCGGAATCAGCAATTCTTTGTATGAAGCATCTTACATAGACGGCTGTACCAAGGCACAGGCATTCCGTCATATTACCCTGCCTTTGATTCGGCCCATGGTAGCCACAGCGATGTCGTTAAACGCCATTGGCTCCCTGAAGTTCTTTGATCTGATCTTTAACATGACAGAAGGCGGGCCGAATCATATGACAGACGTGCTGGCAACCCATCTTTACACACAGGGATTTAAGTATTTTAAATACGGATATGCCAGTGCCATTGGTACGGTGCTTCTGGTAATGTGCCTGATTGTGACGTTTATCATCAACAAATTTGTTAAAGTTGATAATTATGAAATGTAAGGAGGCGACAAAGTATGAATAAAGCAGGAAAAAAGAAATCAAAAATCATAACGAAAATCATCTATCTGTTTTTGTCACTTCTGGCTGTTGTTTATTTACTGCCTCTTTTGTGGGTTGTCTATGTTTCTTTAAAAGATGATAAGACCCTGTTTGTTTCGCCTTGGGCATTGCCGGAGAGGCCGATGATTGAAAATTATACCTTTGCATGGACTGCGGGCCGGCTGGGTACTGCAACATTAAATTCAATCTTTGTCTGCGGCATTACGCTGATTCTCTGTCTGCTGATAGGGTCTATGGCGGCTTTTGCCATCGGCAGGATGAGATGGAAGTTATCAGGCGTGATGATGACATATTTTCTGACAGGCATGATGATTCCGGTGCATTGTATTTTGATTCCGGTGTTTACCAGATTTTCCAAGATGCATCTGACCAACAGTCAGGCAGGATTGATACTGCCGTACCTGACGTTGTCGCTGCCGATTACAATCTTTATCATGACAGGATTTTTCCAGAGTCTCCCGAATGAGCTGTTTGAGTCAGCCTGCATTGACGGTTGTTCTATCTACAGATCCTTTACACATATTGCACTGCCGCTTTCCAGGACGGGACTTTTTGTGACAGGATTGATGACTTTTGTGGCCAACTGGAATGAACTGCTTCTGGCGATGGTATTTATTTCCGAAGATACCAAGAAGACACTGCCGGTATCTCTGTCAAAGTTCGTGGGACCATATAATACAAACTATTCGCAGATGTTTGCGGCGATTGTCATTGCTATCATACCTACAATTGTTGTATACTGTATATTCAGTAATCAGATTGTGGAAGGTCTGACAGCCGGTGCCGTGAAAGGTTAGCGCACGGTGGAGGCATGGTTGCAGCAATATCAATTTATTTGCGGCAGAGTGATTCATAACTGTAGACAATGATGGCAGAGACGGGAAGGAAAACGAAGGTATGGTGAATCGTGATAAAGCCAGGGCAAAGGCAAGAGAGCGTGCAAAAGAGTTAGTAAGCCGGATGACGGTGGAGGAGCGGGCCTCCCAGCTGCGCTATGATGCGCCGCCGATTGACAGGCTGGGGATTCCTGCGTATAACTGGTGGGGAGAGGCGCTTCATGGTGTGGCAAGAGCAGGTGTGGCGACCAGTTTCCCGCAGGCAATCGGCATGGCGGCAACTTTTGATACAGAACTGATACATAAGGCAGGAGATGTGGCAGCGACGGAAGGACGGGCAAAATATAATGTGCTTTCGGCAGAAGGTGACAGGGACATTTATAAAGGCCTGACCTTTTGGTCTCCCAATGTGAATATCTTCAGAGATCCCAGATGGGGCAGAGGGCAGGAAACTTTTGGAGAAGATCCGTATCTGACCTCCAGAATGGGTGTGGCCTATGTGGAAGGACTGCAGGGCGATCAGGAAGAAGTGCTGAAATCCGCGGCCTGTGCGAAACATTTTGCGGTACATTCCGGCCCGGAGGCGGTGCGGCATGAATTTAATGCCGTTGCGTCAAAGAAGGATATGGCAGAGACATATCTGCCGGCATTTAAAGCCTGTGTGCAGGAGGCCGGTGTGGAAGCGGTGATGGGCGCTTACAACAGAACCAATGGGGAACCCTGTTGCGGGAGTCCGACTCTGATGAAAGAGATTTTAAGGGACGAATGGGGATTCAAAGGGCACTACGTGTCAGACTGTTGGGCGATTAAAGATTTTCATGAGAATCATATGGTGACCCATACGATGGAAGAATCTGCGGCCTTAGCTTTAAAGTCCGGCTGTGATATCAATTGCGGCGTAACCTATCTGCATTTGTTAAAAGCATTGCAGGAAGGCCTTGTGACGGAAGAAGAAATCACAGAGGCGGCAGTGAGGGCTTTTACGGCGCGGTTTCTGCTGGGACTCTTTGATGAGAATGAATTTGATCAGATTACGTATGATAAAGTAGAGTGTGAAGAGCATCTGGCTGTGGCGGAGCGGATTACTAGGGAATCGGTGGTACTTCTTAAGAATGAGGGTATTCTGCCGCTTAACGTACAGGATGGGAAAACCATCGGTGTGATAGGGCCTAATGCCAACAGCAGGGAGGCCTTGGTAGGAAATTATCATGGGACTTCCTCCAGATATATTACTGTATTAGAGGGAATACAGGATAAAGTCGGACCTAATGGAAGAGTTTTATATTCGGAAGGCTCTCATTTGTTCAAGGATCGTGTGGAAGAACTTGCCTGGAAAAATGACCGCATTGCAGAGGCAGTTGTGGTAGCCAAACATAGTGATGTGGTGATACTCTGTGTTGGATTAAATGAGACGCTGGAAGGCGAAGAAGGAGATACCGGTAACAGTTATGCTTCCGGGGATAAGGCAGATCTTAACCTGCCGCAGTGTCAGAGAGATTTGATGGAAGCGGTGTTTAATGTAGGAAAGCCGGTGGTCGTGTGTCTGCTGGCAGGCAGTGCCATTGATCTGTCATTGGCAGATCAGAAGGCTGCGGCAGTATTGCAGTTGTGGTATCCGGGGGCCAGAGGTGGTAAGGCTGTGGCAGATATCCTGTTCGGGGAGGCTTCTCCTTCCGGTAAATTGTCAGTGACCTTTTATCGTTCTCTTGCTGGAATGCCTGCTTTTGAGGATTACAGCATGAAAGGCAGAACCTACCGCTATATGACGGAAGAAGCGCTTTATCCTTTCGGTTATGGACTGACCTATGGAAATGTGGCAGTGGAGAATGCGGAGATTACCACAAAAGAGGATGCTTCACGGGATGTGACGCTGCGGGTAGACGTGGTTAACCGGGGCAGTGTGGAGACCAAAGATGCAGTACAGGTGTATGTGAAGGATTTGGAGTCACCATTTGCGGTGCCAAATTACAGTCTCTGTGCTTTTGCGAAAGTTTCCTTAGAATCAGGAGAAAGGCGAAGTGTTGAACTAAAGGTGTCCGGTGATGCTTTCTGTGCGGTTAATGAAGATGGGGAACGCGTACAGGAGAGCAGGAAATATATTCTTTTTGCCGGGACTGGACAGCCGGATAAGCGGACGGAAGAACTGACAGGAAATGCGTGTGTGAAAGTGGATGTGGAGTTTTAGGGGAGATATATGGAAGGATGCAGGCCGGGTGCCTGCGTCCTTTTGCGTAAAAGGGGACTTTTATAGTTTTCAGGCAGTTTTCTGGTATGGTCCGTGGCCGAGACAGGCTGTTGTCATAAATTATAGTTGCGGACTGGCAGGCGGGTGCGGTATACTGAATTGTAGAAAGAAAATAGTTGCGTTGCAGTGTTTTCGGCTTGCCGGGAAGAACTGGTTATTCTGCCTGCAGTTCAGAAGAAGGCTGACGGCAGACTTAGCGAAAACGCTTCAGATTGGAGGGGAACATGAATATTGTATGTCTGGACCTGGAGGGAGTGCTGGTGCCGGAGATTTGGATTGCTTTTGCAAAAGAGAGCGGAATCCCGGAACTGACAAGAACCACAAGGGACGAGCCTGATTATGATAAACTGATGAACTGGCGGCTTGGTATTTTAAAAGAACATGGGCTTGGGTTAAAGGAGATTCAGGAGACCATCGCGAAGATTGATCCGCTTCCCGGTGCGAAGGAATTTCTGGATGAATTAAGGAGTATGACCCAGGTCATTATCATCAGCGATACTTTTACCCAGTTTGCCGGGCCGTTGATGAGGAAACTGGGATGGCCGACCATTTTTTGCAATTCCCTGGAAGTAGGGCCGGAAGGAGAAATCACTGGCTTTAAGATGCGGATTGAGAATTCTAAGCTCACTACAGTTAAGGCGTTGCAGTCCATTGGCTATGATACTATTGCCAGTGGTGACAGTCACAATGATCTGGCAATGATCATGGCCAGCAAGGCGGGATTTTTGTTTCAGAGTACAGAGCAGATTAAAAAAGATCATCCGGAACTTCCGGCCTATGAGACTTATGAGGAATTGATGGAGGCCATTAAAAAGGCGCTTGCATAGATTTAAATTTTCGCAAAGCGGGGGCATGATGTATTATGTGACTGCAGCGGGACCCCAAAATGAGATAGATGGAAATACAGATATTGTATAAAAGGAGGCAGAAGGAAATGAAGTGTGTACGTATGTCATTTGAGGTGAACGTGGAGAAATATGAAGTCGGCCAGGGGATGGAAGACGGCTTTGAGCTCTGGACAGATGTGGTGACAAGAGGGTGGTTTGTCACGGATTCTCTGATTCAGGTCAAAAAGGATAATGGGGCCATTGTCTGTCCTTATATTCTGCATAGAAGGGGAAAGACCTTTATCGGAGAAGGCGACTATATTATTACAGAGGCGGACGGCTCCAGACATGTATGCTGCGGGGAGAAGGTTTTTGACCGGTTTAAGCCTGTGGAAGAATAAAATTAAATGGTTATCTCATCGAATTTGAACTTTATGATTTTTTCCAGGTCTGTTAAGTTCATTTCAATCTGAAAACCGATTTTGCCGGCGCTGAAGATGATTTCATCAAAGTCTTTTGCGCTGGCATCTATTATTGTGGTGAAAAATTTCTTCATGCCAATGGGAGAACATCCGCCGTGAATGTAACCTGTCAAGGGCAGCAATTCCTTCGATTTGATCATGCTGATGTTTTTCTCACTGACAGACTGAGCGGCCTTTTTAAGATTTAACTCCTTGTTAACAGGAACCAGAAAAACATAGTGGCTGCCAGATTTCCCGATGGTTACCAGGGTTTTAAAAACTCTGTCGGGGTTTTCCTTTAAATAGTTGGCCACATCCAGTCCGCTTATGACATCTGACTGGGAATAATCGTGGACTTTAAAGTTGAGTTTTTTCTGTTCTAAAAGCCTGATGGCATTCGTTTTTTCTTCTTTATTTTTCAAAATGATTTCTCCTATGTCTACCACCATTCAAATACTTTCTTAAAATAGACAATGTGCACACAATGATCAGTATTCCAATTCTGTGCATATTCCTTATCATAATCCAATGCATAGATTGCAGTGTCGCTCATGGAGCCGTATCCTACAATATCTATATTTTTCAGCTTCCATGCAGGGTTGTGAGTCTCGATGTATTCTTTTGCAGCCTCTGTTCCCATTTCGCAGTCAAGTACCTTTTCCGCTTTTATATGTGGCCAGTATACATCAGAAAGCCATGCTTTGGCAGGATATACTTCTATGGAAGCTTCCGGAAGATGCAGACTCTCTATTCTCCGCAAGACCAGAAATTTCCAGCAGGGGATATATAATAGTATCCCTGATACAATAAGCGCGGACAGGATAGCAGTGATCACAATGATTCTTTTTCCTGCCGTATAGCTTTTCCATTTCAGAGTCATAGGCCACCTCGTACTTTTGTCTATCTAATATTCTAACAAAAAAAGATGATGAAATCAAAGGATTCTTTATCGTAACTTTGCCTCGTATCTTTGCGGTAACTTTGCGGCTGCCTTGTGTGATGATACATTTATTTCACGAAACTTCTTGCTGTCCCGTTTATAGGACTGCAAAAGTGATATGGTAGTCACATCAAGGGTTTCAGTTATATCAGGGTGCTGTCATTCGGACGGAAAAGGCGGCGGATTTCAAAAGAACAGAAGAAAGGCAGGGCGATGCTTATGAAGAATCGATTTGGAATAGTGACGGTGTTTTTCATTCTGCTCATTGTTTTTTGTGTAAGAGGGACTGTGATGAGCAAGGAAAATATGGGAGATGCCAGAGAAAATAAGCGCTATGCGGCATGGGAACAGTCATTTGTGGAAAGAACAAGGAGTACATTGGCCGGGCAGGGATATCGAAACAGCGGCATTACAATGACGTGGACCAGGAAGAATGGAAAAAGAACATACACAGTGTCTGTTCACCACGGAGGAATAAGCAGACTTGCCAGAGAGGAGCAGGAACAGCTTGTGCAGACGCTTCTACAGGAAAAATTTGGGGATGGGGACTGCGAAATTCAGATTGGACTGCTGGATTAACGAAGAATTGTAAAGTGAAAATTTTGCGAGGGGAAAGGAATGACATTTCCTCGGTTTGGGATTATACTATTACATAGCATGTTGTCTGTAAGAACATGTTATCGATAATGAATCAGATAGGAGCAGTATATGAGACATAATCCCAAACCACAGGAAATGTACAGACATTTTAAAGGAAATTTATATCAGATCCGTTGTCTTGCCAGAAGCAGCGAGACGCGGGAGATGATGGTAGTATACCAGGCAATGTATGATACTTTTGAGATTTATGTGAGGCCGCTGTCTTCATTCATGGAAGAAGTAGATCATGAAAAATATCCGGAAGCAAAGCAGAAGTATCGCTTTGAACTTCTGCAGGACATAGATGAGACAGCTGATTCTTATGAAGAACAGTCAGGGGAACAGCCAGCTGGTTCTCATGAAACCCGGCTGCAGACCAGGACGGTGGATTTTTCCGAGAAGCAGCCTCAGAAGAAGACAGAGAACATCATGGGAATACATGATCAGGATACAGATGTTTTCCCTGAAGAACAAATAAATATTGATCCTCTGGTATTGGAATTTCTCGATGCAAATTCTTATGAGCAGAGACTGAATATCCTTACTTCATTGCGCAATCGGATTACTGATGAGATGATCAACACTATGGCGGTGGCTGTTGATCTGGAGATCAAAGAGGGCGATGTGGAGGACAGGTATGAGGAGCTCAGGAACTGCCTGCTCACGTTTGAGAAATACGAGTGCAACAGATTGAGATAGTCTTTTGAAACAGGGACTCCATGTGATAATTCTGTCCAATCCCGGAAGGATTGTGGGTAATAAACGGGAACAGAGAGTTGGACGTTGAAACAGGAGGTATCCCTATGGCTTATGATCTGGAAAATAAACTCGTGGTGGGCGTTTCATCCAGAGCCCTATTTGATCTGACCTATGAGAACAGAATATTTGAGGAAGACGGAGTGGAGGCATACTGTCGGTATCAGATTGAGCATGAGGAGGACGTACTCCGTCCGGGACCGGGATTTCCTCTGGTGAAGGCGCTTCTTAATCTTAACGAACTGCCAGGAAGAGAAGGACGTGTGGAAGTTATCATAATGTCCAGAAACAGTCCGGATACTTCCCTGCGGGTATTTAAAGCCATCGAATACTATGGGCTCAATATCACCAGGGCTGTGTTAGCCAGCGGCGCTTCGCTTGCGCCGTATCTGACAGCTTTTAAGACAGATTTATTCTTATCCGCCTATGAAGATGATGTACAGCGGGCAATCGATTCTAACATTGCAGCGGGTATTATCTGTACGGATGGAATTCAGACGTATGACTGCGAACACCAGATTCGGCAGATCAGGATTGCATTTGACGGTGATGCGGTACTGTTTTCTGATGAATCAGAGCGGATTTATCAGGAACAGGGATTGGAGGCGTTTGAGGAGAATGAGAGACGAAATGCCAATAATCCGTTGCAGGCAGGGCCTTTTGCCAAATTCTTAAAGACATTATCGCAGCTGCAGAAAGATTTCCCGGGAGAGGAGACGCCAATCCGCACAGCTCTTGTCACTACACGCTGTGCACCGGCGCATGAGCGGGTTATCCGTACTCTTCGCGCCTGGAATGTGCGTATAGATGAGGTATTCTTTCTGGGTGGAATCCGTAAGAAGGATGTATTACAAGCCTTTGGAGCACATATCTTTTTTGATGATCAGTCAGTGCATACCGGTCCGGCCTCTGAGGTGGTTCCGTCAGCCCGAGTGCCTTACAAGAACAAGGATGCCTGCGAGAAGATAGAGAAGAAGGACAGCAGTTGATATGAAATACAATAAGATTGTACCAGCCAGGTTTATAGAGCGCCCCAATCGATTTATTGCCTATGTGGATTTAATGGGAAAGAGGGTAAAAGTGCATGTAAAAAATACCGGGCGATGTAAAGAACTGTTGCAGGATAACGCGCAGGTATATCTGGAAATGAGTGATAACAAGGAGCGGTCTACAGCCTATGACCTTGTGGTGGTGGATAAGGGCGGACGCCTGGTCAATATGGACTCCAATGCACCGAATAAGGTGGTGGGAGAGTGGCTTGCGGGCGGTGGATTATATGAAGATGTCAGTCTGGTCAGACCGGAAACGACTTTTGGCCATTCCAGATTTGACTTTTATGCAGAGAGTATTTCCGGAAGGAAAGCTTTTATAGAAGTTAAGGGAGTGACCCTGGAGAATGATGATGTGGCGGCTTTTCCAGATGCACCTTCTGAACGTGCGGTCAAGCATGTGGAGGAGCTGATAGAAGCACGAAGGCAGGGATATGAGGCGTATCTGCTGTTTGTGATTCAGATGAAGGGCATCAGATATATGGAACCTAATTGGGACACCCAGCCGGCTTTTGGTCAGGTATTACAGCGTGCCAGAAACGCGGGCGTGAGGATTCTTGCCTATGACTGCATTGTGGGGGAAGATTACCTTACAATAGATGAACCAGTACCTGTTTTTGTGGATAGTCTGGACAGGATTGCGAAGCCTCTGCTTGCCTGGTATGATGCAGGCAGGCGGATTCTGCCCTGGCGGGAAGAGCCTACTCCTTACCATGTGTGGCTGTCAGAGATTATGCTGCAACAGACCAGAGTGGAGGCAGTTAAGCCCTACTATGACAGGTTTCTGCAGGCCCTTCCCGATGTGAGGAGTCTGGCAGAGGTGGAGGAAGAGAAACTCCTGAAATTGTGGGAGGGTCTTGGGTACTATAATCGGGCGAGAAACCTGAAGAAGGCTGCAGGGAAGGTGGTTACGGAATATGGGGGCGATATACCGGGCAGATATGAAGAACTTCTGAAACTTCCGGGAATAGGAAGCTATACGGCAGGAGCCATTGCCTCTATTGCCTTTGATCAGGTACAGCCTGCAGTCGACGGCAATGTACTGCGGATTCTGGCAAGACTCAGGGCGGATGACAGGGATATTCTGGATGCGAAGGTAAAGAAATCCGTGGAAGAAGATTTACGCGGAATTATGCCGATAGATCGTCCAGGTGATTTTAATCAGGCATTGATGGAACTTGGCGCCATGGTATGTATTCCCAATGGCGCTGCAAAATGTGAAGTGTGTCCGTGGGAAGAGTTCTGTCTGGCAAAGGAACAGCAGCGTGTGGAAGAGTTTCCCAGGAAAGCGCCGAAGAAGCCAAGAAGTATCGAAGAGAAAACCATACTGGTGATTCAGGATGCGAATCTGGTAGCGCTTCGTAAAAGACCGGACAAGGGACTTCTTGCCGGTATGTATGAGTTTCCGTCGATGGAGGGCAGCAAGGATGAAGAACAGGTGCTTGCCTATATCAGAGAACTTGGATTGTATCCTATCAGAATTCAGAAGCTTATGCCAGCCAAACATGTTTTCACGCATAAGGAATGGCATATGACGGGATATGTGATCCGGGTGGATGAACTGTCACCGGTAGTAGAAGGGCAGGATGGGCAGGGGCTTATTTTCATCAACCCTGAACAGACCAAGACGGATTATCCGATTCCGTCAGCTTTTGCAGTTTATGCAGAACATGTGGAGATGAAAAGAAACAGGGACAAAAAATAAGAAATTCCTAAGAATCACATAAACAATTCCGGATATTTTTATGTTAAAATGCAAAGTAATATAGTGATGGTTCAGGAAAGGTACGGTTGTTGAAGCATGAAATTATTATCGGTAGCAATTCCCTGCTATAACTCGGAAGAATATATGAGGAAATGTATTGAGTCGCTTCTGGTAGGCGGTGAGGATGTGGAAATCCTGATTGTAGACGACGGATCCAGTGATGGGACGGCTGAGATAGCAGATGGATATAGAGCCCTCTATCCTTCTATTGTGAAAGTAATACACAAGGAAAACGGCGGCCACGGTTCTGCAGTCAATGAAGGGCTGGCGCAGGCCACAGGTCTGTATTTTAAAGTAGTGGACAGCGACGACTGGGTAAAAGACAGTGCTTTTTATAAGATACTCGATACGCTGCGGGAAATTATAGCAGGCGGTTCCACCCTTGACATGCTCATCAGCAATTTTGTTTATGAGAAAGAGGGGGAGAAGAAGCATAAAGTCATGAAGTACCGTCATGCGCTTCCGCAGGATAGGATTTTTGGATGGAATGAAGTGAAACATTTCCATAAAGGACAGTACATTCTTATGCATTCTGTGATTTTCCGCACAAAACTTTTAAAGGAGTGTGAACTTACACTGCCGGAGCACACGTTTTATGTGGATAATATTTTTGTGTTTGAACCGCTTCCTTTCGTCAAGAACATGTATTATCTGGATGTAAATTTCTATCGCTATTATATAGGAAGAGAAGATCAGTCGGTCAACGAAAATGTCATGATTGGCAGGATAGACCAGCAGATCAAGGTTAACAAGATTATGGTAGATTATTTTGTAGAGAAGAAAGCAAAGATCTGCAGCAGGCGTAAGCTAAAAAATTATATGCTTAATTATCTGGAAATTATCACAGTCATTTCTTCAATTATGCTGATACGTTCCGGCACGGAGGAAAATCTAGAGAAAAAGGCGGAGCTTTGGAAGTATATTAAGCAGAAAGATATGGGGTTGTATATGAGGCTGCGCTATGGAGTGCTTGGCAATTCCATGAATCTGCCAGGGAAGGGCGGCAGAAAGATTTCTGTGGAAGGATATAAAATCTGCAAGAGATTTTTTAAGTTTAATTGAGATAAACAAACCACAAAACCGGATCCCCTTTTTGCTGGGGCATCCGGTTTTTATAAGAAAGCTGCATGAGAAATCTTATGATAATCTGGGTCTAAAATCAGAGTACTTTAGGCTTTCTTTTATGTCTGGTCTGTAAGCCATGATAGAAGTTGATCAGCACATCAGAGCGGTATACAATTCCGTACATGAATGCTGCCAGTACAAAAGCAGTAGTCACATCAAAGAAGGAATGCTGCTTGATAAAAACAGTTGACATAACAATGGAAGCGCAGAGGATAAAAGAGCCGATACGGATTCCTTTTTTGTCAGCCAGATGTTGGCTCCTCATAACTGCAATGTGACAGCCAATGGAATTATATACATGGATACTGGGCCAAAGGTTTGTTGGTGTGTCAGCCTTATACAGCATGGCGATCAACTGCGTAAAGATATTATTCCTGGGCATGGTGTAAGGTCTCAGGTGATGTCCATTGGGCCAGAAGGTAGACACTAACAAAAAGATGGTCATGCCTGTAAACAAAAAGATACATGTCCTGAAATAATCATCCTTATCTTTGAAAAAGCAATATAGAACAACTGCTGCCACATAAGCGAACCATAATAAATAAGGAACAACGAATATTTCACAAAAAGGAATGTAGTCGTCGAGTGCTACGTGAATAACCCTATAATGGCTGGTGACAGTCTTTTCCAGATGACCAAACCACAGAAGATAGACGATTCCGTAAATGATCAAAGGAAGTGCATGTCTGTATGTCTGCCAGAGTCTGATGAGGCCGGCTTTGATGGTGACTCTTTTTTGTGTTGTGCTTTCCATAATAATATACATCCTTGTTTGAATCCTGGGTTGCCGGTTACTATTACAGTATTTACATATCTATTGCTGTATATTCGCGTATGCGCATAAGTATACCATTATTATGTATGTGTTCTATATTATTGGTATGAAGTTTACATGATTCAGAAAAATAAATTTAAAATCAAATAAATTGTTTTTTATTATGGAATATATCATAGCAGATTGGGTTCAAAAGTCAAAATAAGATTTCCATAAAGATTTCTTAATTTTTCATGAAATTCTGTCCAATATGACAAAGCAGCTTTGAAAGGAAAAAATAATTCGCACTAATATAGCTGAAAATAGCCTTCCTTTGCAAAAAATATAGTAAAATGAAAGAAAAAGTTTTTCGCAGAGGAGGTTTTATATGGGCAGGGCACAGGAGAGAATCCGCAGAAAGCTGGAAAACAACCCCGTCATGGAGTGTAATAAGGTCAGGAACAGGTACTGTCCGGACCTGTTCCGTGATTTTGCGGATACAAAAGATCCGAGAAACCAGAGCTATACGGAGTATTCCAACGATGAACTGCTGGGGACCATGTTCTACAAAGGGATCGCCGGGATTGTAAGCATGCAGTCAATGACCTATGAGTTCAACCGGGAAGGCATAGTGGCAAATTTATTCCGGTTTATGGGGAAAAAAGAGAAAGAATACCTCCCGCACGCTGTCACGGTCAATGAATATCTGGAGAGGCTGGCTCCGGAAGAACTGCAGAAAGTGCAGCAGAAGCAGGTTTATGGGCTGATCCGCGGCAAAGCCTTTTATGATGCCAGATTCCGGAAGAAATGGCTGGTCATCGTAGACGGGACACAGATTTATTCCGGGAGCCGGAAACTTAATGAGGGGTGTCTGGAGCGTCATTATAATAAAGGGACAGAAGAAGAAAAAGTGAATTACCATT
>CAJTOO010000015.1:396-121160 GCA_910577735.1 uncultured Lachnospiraceae bacterium | reverse complement strand
CGTCGCAGTTAAGCGGCGCTTAAATTTTAGGTAGGGCGTCGGATTTGACGCTTACAGTTCACTGTTTTCGGGTAGGTTTTCCGAAAATGAAATGGGCAGACGAAAACCTCCAAATCTTGGTTGAGTTGGAGGCTTGATTTTGTCCATTTTATTTTCTTAGAAATTAAATATATTTATATTTCTTTCCGCACCCTTTATTATACTGTTTGCATATTCTTTTCTATTTAATGTAATTAATGGCAAGCATCCATTATTACCCAAATCTGCAATCGTCAACTGCATTCTTTTAATTGGTATTGCAACTACCGCATATTCTTCCTGAAAGCAATAAATATATTGTGAATCGTTTATTATAAGATTTAATAAATTTGACAACGTATGAGTATCCAGCGCTTCTTTAAATTTATTCCAAACCTCTAAACATTCTGGTTCTTCAAAACCCACTTCTCTATAATTCACTATATCTCTAACATCTTCCATCCATTGATATACATCCACATCATCAATTAAGTTAGTTAATAAAATGTCTGATCCTGAAAATATATCTTTATAGTGACTGATTGTGCCTCCATGTGTGGAATTATATTTCTTATTATTTGTTCCATACGGGCTCTCTCCAGACGCAATCTTTAGCCTATACATACTACAATTCCGTAACAAAGCATATCCGTTACATGCCATAGATGTCCGTAGCAAATAAAAAATTGAATAATAAAGTTTCACTGTGGCCCATGAAAATCTCTTGGCAAAAATTGCGTCAATTCCTTCAGAGAAACTTACTGTTGCACTATGGAAAAAATCCATTGCGTCCTGCTTAAGCAATATACTTAATTGATTAGCCTCTTCTCTAGATAATACATGCGTTTTGAAAATTGACTTTTTTTGTGCTAATTCCTCCACCGAAGATATCCCAATAAAAGACTCATACTTTTGTTGCGTTCTATTTCTCTTAAAATTTATACTCATCTTGTTCTGGCACTTCCCTTAACAGAGAATTTTTTAGATACTTATAAATTTCATTTCTCTGTTCTTTTCCTTGCATGTTTTTAATATCATCCCTATATAATAATCCTATATCATCCAAATTAAGTAAATTAGATATTGTTGCTTGTTCAAAAGACTTCTTTTCAACACATCTATCAATTAAATCTTCACACAAAAATTTTATACCTGCATAAAATCCGGCATTCGACATAAACGGATTCGTATTTTTTAACCAACACCCTTCCTTTGCATAATATTTCTTTATAACTAAAAAGAAATTAATTACAATCTTATACTGCACTTCGTAATCATCAAAATGATACTGCTGAAAAACACCTTCATCACCCGTGTACTCTTTCAAAGCATTTACTACTGTTGACAAATCAACTTTTCCTACTCCTTGAGACGAGCCCGGTTTTTTAATACATTGATAATATGGTGAATCTGGATTATCATTTAGTTCATTTGCAATGTCTGTTGCCCTAACTATGTAAGAATTCTTATCCTTGACTTCGCCAAACAAATCATATACCAAACTCTTTGGTACAGGTTTCTGCTCTGTATTAATATTTAAAAATATTCTGGCAGCAGCTTGTGTCGACATCTTTTCTGTCATAATAATTATTATTGATTCTTCTCCCACCTCATCTCTTTCATCTACTGCTCTTTTCAATCCTTCTAATCTATGCTGACCATCTATAACTTGTGCACCGCCATTGACTATTGGTATTTTTATGAAGCTGTCATCTACTATTAATGAATAATTTGTATCTGTCCAGTTTAATATAAAAGTATTAAAAAACATATTACCATCAAGAATAAAATCTTTTATCGAATTAATCCTTCGTCTATTTAACACTCTCTGCACGGCACCTTCGACGTCATCTCGCCCACGCACGGCAACATAATAAATTGGCAATATATCTTTTACCTTTGCAGTAAAAATATATGCCTGTACATCTCCCAATTTTGTTTTCATATATTTATCTATTACTATATATTCCATTTTTACATCCTTTCTAGTTTTTTACCTGCCAATAACCACCTCTGGCTGACCCAACTCTCTCCAATATTCCTTCTTCACTCAATTCCTTAATACTCTTCTTAACAGCTCTTGTAGTAATACCTAATGTCTCAGCTAACGCCGTCTGCGTTATTTTTGAATTGTCCATTATCATTTCTACAATTTTCCGTTGCGTACAATTCAAATTTTTTGGTGAACTTTTTGGTGAACTTTTTGGTGAACTTTGGTGAACTTCACTATAAGATGGTCTATATAAATTTACCCTAAAAATATCACCAATCTCCAGTAATTCCGGTTCTCTGATACCATATTCTTTACAGGAACTGAACATTCTCTTAATACCGGTTCCCCAACTTTCGATAATCTTCATCCTGCTGAAGACTTCCGCAATACATCTATTGCGGATTTTAGAACCGCCTTCCTTAATCTGTTCTATCGTCAGACCTCCGTACAGCATTCCCGGAGATGTTACCTCTACCCTGTCATCATATACTGCAACCTGTACACACGCTCTATCCAAAAAGTTTCTATGTGTCGTGGCATTTACAATTGCCTCTCTTATGGCTTCTGTCGGCAACTCATATGCTTCATTTCTGACAAGACCTTTAATTTCTGCACCCAGATTAATATGTTTCAATACAAATTCATAGGCTTCTTCAATCTGCTCATAAAGCGGTCCCTCAAAATCTCTTTTATCAATAAAAACAACTCTCTCGGTTCCTTTAAACAAAGCACACTGAATTTTAGCAAACGGGAATGCATTATCTGTCAATAAAACAAAAGCATTCGTCGGAAACAATGTTCCATCTACATTCTTGACCACACCCCAATTAATTAAATTTTGCACTGTAACATCTTTTACCTTCTCTTTTTCACTTTTTGTTCTGGCCGCTTCTACCATATATTTTTTTACTGCAGCACACAACAGCTCCGCTTTATCAGCATCATATTTATAGTCCAAACACACCATCTCATCAAAAGATTGATGAGTTCCCTGCAATTCCAAATCTTTTAAAATAGCTTCATCTGCAGGTCTGGATGTTCCAGATACTCTGATATAAGTACCAGCTTCTTTTCCAAGTGACTTGATATAATATGGTCTGTTTGCTCCTGGATATATTTCAATGACAATGATACTTTTTCCATCTATGGTATTTACTCCAATATTCGGAAAAATCTGTGGATGGCACATATCCGATATGGTATTTGTAATATTGTCTATAATCTTAAAAACACCATCCTTATCAACACCTACTATTTCGTGTGTCTTATCATCAACGCCAATGACAATCCTTCCACCTGCAGTATTTGCAAATGCAATAACGCTCTTTATATATTTTTCTCTCTTTTGAGGCAATTCACGTTTAAACTCGATATTGACAGATTCCCCTGTTTTTATTTCATCTGCTAGCATCTCTTTTCTCCTCAATCTACACTTTGTAATGTTCCACAGCAATTTACCAGTCAGTGATCGGCAATTCTTTTAGTTAAATCAATATGGTTAAATAACCGTCTCAACAATAGCTTCTATCTCTCTTATATCCTTATCGCTGACCGCCGCTATCTGCTCTGCTGTAAATCCATTCTTATACATATTTAATATAATTCTTGCTTCCCCAATCGCAATGCCTTCCTCTTCAATTGCCTGTCCCAAATTACTCATATAAACCTCTCCCGGAATCTCTTTCTTGTTTAGCATCAAGACTATCAAAATAATCCATACCGTATTCTCCTCTGCCGCATATAGAATCACTCTTGATTAGTCTCCTTATCCAGCATGTCCTCAATCATCCGAAATGCATCTTCAACAGGAAAAATTCTTCCTGCCTCCATATCATCAATTCCTTTATCAAGTTCAGAAAACAAAGCATCCATTGCAGCTCTGTCAGATTCATCCATTTTATCGATACTATTCTTTTCATCCTCCATACAGTTTACTCCCCGTTAGCCTATATATCCATAATTTCTTACCACAACTATCTTATCATATTTTTCAAATCGTCAACAACCTGTTGACTTTATTATTTTAAGGTATATTTCTATGTATTCTCTGCTGTCTCAGCTTTTCCCTTACATCTTCTATTTCACTGATTCTCCCGTCCTGCATTGCCTTATATCCTTCACCGATTATTCTATAAAGTTCAAGTTTTCTTATGTATTGTATTTTATTAGTTTTCTGTTGGTTTTTTGTCATTGTACAACTCACTCCTTCTATAAAAAATAGTATGCCACACATTCTGACATTTAACAATTTCTAGTTCACGCCATATTCACAATCATTGTCTGATGCAATATTATTAATCGCGCGGCGACACTAAAAATTTTACGGTAACAATAAAATGCCCTGACTCCTGCAGGACATTTTATTCTAACCATAAAGCAGGCAAGTATACTATGTTTGTATTTGCCATATAAAATTTCAATCGTTCTAAAGCTGCTGCTCTGCCATAGTTCCCGACTTAAACCATATAGTCAGTTTTTTATCAGAATCCATTTCCATTTTTTCTATATATTTTATTACATAATAATTCTCGAATCCTTTCTTCCAGTCATCATTATCCTCTTTCATTTTTTCTGCGTTTTCCCGACTGCAATTTCCGGTCAGATATAAAATATTATCTCTGCCGCTTCTTATAAGTTCTTCCGCATCTTCTATTTCCCAGTCAATAGCTTTCATGATTGCACTATGTAATACTTTTTCTTCTATTGACGCGGATTTTTGACAGTTCCTTTTCCCCTTCTTCAGACGGTTGCTGCATCTCCATACAATCTTCTTTTTCCCGTTTCTAGACCATGTCACTCTTCGATATCCCTGTCCACATTCTCCGCATAATAAGACACCAGTTAATGCATACCCAGAATATCTGCTGCACTCACTTTTCTTTCCTGTTTTTGACCTGCAAAGTTCCGCCCTTCTTTTGATTTCTGTCTGTACCTCCCTGAATATCTCTTTTGGTATAATAGCCTCATGGTCGTTTTCTACATAATACTGTGACACGATTCCATTGTTTATTACTTTCTTTTGGTCATAAAGTCCGCGGTATATGTTTTCTGTAGCAGGGCATCTCCCATATACTTTTCATTACGCAGCATCTTCATAATAACAGTTGCCTGCCATTTTGTTTTTCCTGTAACCGTTTTTATTCCGATTCTTTCCAAATGCTTCCCGATTTTTTGTCCGCTATATCTTTCCAGATATAGCTGAAACACCAGTTTTACAACTTCAGCCTCTTTCGGTACGATAATCAGCTCTCCATTTTTATTTTTTGTATAACCCATGAATTTGCTGTGATTAACAATGACTTTTCCCTTTTCAAACCTTCGAATCACACTCCATCTCATATTTTCACTGATATTTCTGCTTTCCTCCTGTGCGAAACTGCTGAGAATCGTCAGCAGGATTTCTCCTGTACCCTCCGGTGTATTAATTCCTTCTTTTTCAAATACAACAGCCACGTTCTTTTCCTTCATTTTGCGGATAGTCGTAAGCGCATCCACCGTATTTCTCGCAAACCGGCTTACGGATTTTGTCAGAATCATGTCTATTTTTCCGTCCAGCGCATCCCCTATCATGGCATTGAAATCGTCCCTTTTCTTGGTATTGGTTGCGCTCTTCCCATCGTCAGCGTAGATACCCGCATTTTTCCAGTTCAGGTTTTCTTCTATTTTATTGGTGTAATACTCCACCTTCGTCTCATAGTTGCTTTCCTGCTAGTTCCGTCATTTTCACTCCCTTCCGAACACTGTCTTACCGGTATCCTGTTCTGATGCTACTCCCAATCAGAAATATCACTTCTGCGGTATCGTCTTTATAGACCACAATCTTTTCACCAGTTTTCGGTGCAGTTCCCCGTCAAACTCCGTCAGCACATTCCTGCCCGCTCTGTGGCATCCCCTAGCTTTTTGAGCCCGTACCTGCTCCCTGCGTTCCTGGACCCGGTCAAATAACTCTCGTTCTATAATCTGCGCGTAATATTCCGTACCGAGATAATTGTGGTTCTCATACACGGTTATCCTGCTGTTTACGACTTTATATCCGATCAGCATATGCCACTGCATCCCTGTCCCCTCCTTCTCTGTCAGTTTCAGACCATTGTGCAGGCAGAACGTGATGTCTTGTTTCTCCGATATCCATATTTCCTTTACGGTCAGGTCAAACTGGTTTTCGTCATACTCTGTTAATGGCTTTTTCCGTTCCGCTAATAGGGCAATAAGCAGCTGTGTGCGGACGACTTCTTGAATATGCCGGATGCGGAAGAAATTAGGCAACTAGATAATGAGATACAGATTTCCCTGTTTCATGCGGTTTTTATTTGTCACATTACTGATAATCTTTTTCCTCTGCGGAGACACCTGCCTTGTATAGATGCGCAGCGTGGCACCGTCCTTTTCCCCACCCAGATGATGCAGGATTGTCTGTTCCTCCATTTTTCTTTCTGTTTTTGTTTTTCATTTCTGTAAAGCAGATATGTTATGCTTTCTGGACACAAAAAAGTACCAAACTTTTCGTCTGATACTTCTTTTAGTCTTTTTTTGTACGATATTATTTACATGGTCTGTGTCGGTGGTTCCTGCTTCTGTACAGCAGCCAGTTCCAAATACTTGTCTAGCTTTTTCTCCTCCAGCAAGACTATCATAGCTGTAAAATCATCCAGCCTGCCATACGCGGCATATTGATCCAGCGCGTTATAATACGCCAGCCTGTCCTCCTTCGCAATGTATACAGGCAGAAAGCCTTTTGCCATCAGCTGATAATTCATAAGCAGTCTTGATGTCCTACCGTTTCCGTCCAGAAAAGGATGTATCCTCACAAACTCAGCGTGTGTCCACGCCGCCAGTTCGATATCATTCAATCCTTTTTTCCCGGAAAGCTCCACATAAAAGTTCTTAATCTGTGCGTACATTTCATTGCCTGCGGGCGGCGTATGGCTTGCTCCGCTGATTACCACCTCTTCCCTTCGGTAGATACCGCCGGTAAGAATATTCTCCATAAGCAGGGCATGAATATCCTTTACAATGTTTTCCTCCAGTGTGAACCCTTTGCCGATGCACTCTTTCACATACCGATATGTCTTATTGTGGTTTACTACTTCATAAATCTCCCGGAGGGATTTCCCGCCGATTGCAATCCCGTCTTCCAGCACCACCTTTGTTTCCATCAAGGTCAGTGTATTTCCTTCAATGGCTGTTGAATGATGGGTATACTCCACCTCGAAAGCATTCTCCAATGACATTTTTGTTGCTTTCGGAATACTGTCCTTTACTGCTTCATACCTTTTCTTTTTTTCCAATAATCCTGATATATCCAAAACTGTACCTCGTTCCAATACATATTTCAAATCTCTCTGCCCAAAAACACTGACAGATTTGCTCTTCTCCGAACAGATACTTCTTCCGCATTAATCGGCTCAGTGTCAGCCTTATCACTTCAGATACATTATATCTGTGTTCCTGCAAACCCGCAACAGGAACATCCGTATCGGATCAGTCGTTTAAAATAATCCACCTTACTTCCATCCAAAAAACTGCTGCGTTGTCAGAAAATAGGCGCAGACATAACGGATAAAATCCATTTTGTCATGGTAAGTTCCTACTTTGATACGTTGTATCGACTTTAGTTTGGACAATAAGACACACGCATTCCACATGCACCGTCCCCCCAAACTGATCCACACCGCGCACTCTCTGCAATTCATACCCGCCATCACACAAAACTCTCAAGTCCCTCGCCAAAGTCGCAGAATCACAGCTCACATAGACAATCCTCTCCGGCTTCATCCTGAGCATGGTCTCCAGACACTTCTCATCACAACCCTTACGTGGCGGATCAACCACGATCACATTTGGATGCAGCTTATCACCGCACCCGCTCTCTTTGGCATTTCCCTCTTTTCCTGCCAACTGCTCTCCCGGCCCAGCCTGCGCATAGAAAGCAGGCAGTACTTCCTCCGCCTTTCCTTCATAAAATTCCACGTTTCCTATCTGATTCATACGGGCATTTTCTCTGGCATCCTCTATTGCCTGAGGCACCACTTCCACGCCATAAACCTGCCGCGCCTTCTTTGCCATACAAAGGGAAATCGTGCCGATACCGCAGTACAGATCCCACACAGTCTCCTTACCGGTCAACTCAGCATATTCCAGCGCAAGTCCATACAGTTTCTCCGTCTGATACGGATTGACTTGATAAAAGGACAGGGGCGATATGTTAAAGGTAAGACCACAGAGAGTATCCTGAATACATCTGCTGCCCCAGAGAACCCGGATATCTTTTCCCATGATAACATTGGATTTTTCCCTGTTTATACTGATGGAAATACTGGTAATTCTTTGATTCTGACCATTTCCCCCGGTGCTGGTAAAAGGAATGTTAAGAAGAGCCTCCGTCAATTTCTCCTCTGCCGGCAGTTTCTTTCCATTCACCACCAGGCACACCATAATCTGGCCGGAGGTAAACCCGGTACGGATCAACACATGCCGTACCAGTCCTTCTCCTGTGTTCTCACGATAAGCTGTCACATGGTTTTCCCGCATATAGGACAGCACGGCTTCTAAAATCAGCTTATTCTCTACCGTTCCCAGAGCGCAGTCTGTATTGGCAATAATATTATGTGTCCTGCCGGCATAGAACCCTGTAATAAGATTACCCTCCCTGTCATATCCCACAGGAAACTGTGCCTTGTTCCGGTAATGCCAAGGTTCTTGCATGCCGGCAATCGGCTCCATAACTGCATCTACCTGCTCTGCTGTAAATCCACCTATCCGCAGAAGGTTATTTCGTATCTTATCCTGTTTATAGACAAGCTGTCTGGCATAACTCATGGCCTGAATCTGGCAGCCGCCGCACTGTCTGTGGAAGGCACATTTCGGCTCCACACGGAAAGAAGAAGGTGTCACCACCTTCTCCACTCTCGCATAGCCATAATTCTTTTTACATTTAGTGATTCTTGCCTCCACCACGTCACCGATGACAGCGTCTTTTACAAAGAGGGTATATCCCTCTGTCTTTCCGATTCCCTCACCGTCATTACCGATATCCTCTATGGTTACCGTGACTATATCATTCTTCTTAAATTCCATATATTCTCCTTACGGCTCTGTCCTGCATAACCTCAGATCTGCCCTATGTCATGCTGGTCCCACGCAAATTGGACTCAAACAATCTGTTAAATCCAAGCCACCCTTTTTCGTTACTGTTCTCCATAATCTCCGTAAAGGTCTCCATCTTTGCATCCGTGTTATCTGCAAAAGATAATGCTACCGCCTCCACTATAGCAGGTTTCTTGGGAGAACCAAACTCTAATTCGCCGTGATGGGACAGAATACAATGTTTCAGCTCACTGGCGAGAACTGCCGGGAATCCCTCTATCTGTCTGATCTTGTCGCTCACCATCTCACTGCCGATTACGATATGCCCCAGAAACTGTCCATCCTCCGTATAATCATTGACCGGGAACAAAGACAGTTCTTTCGTCTTACCAATATCATGGCAGATTGCCGATGCAAGCAGCAGATCCCTTTGCAGAATCGGATACTGGGTGCAATAATAATCACACAACTTTGTTACGGCCAGAGTATGCTGCAGCAATCCCCCCACAAATCCATGGTGCACTGTCTTGGCCGCAGAAGACTGTTTAAACGCTTTGACAAATGCCTCATCTTCCACAAAGAACGCCCGAAGCAATTTATGTAAGTGCGGATTCTCCATACTTTCAATAAATCCAAGCAATTCTTTCATCATATCTTCAATTCCGAACTGACTGACCGGAAGATATTCTGCCGGATCATATTCTCCTTCCCGGCATTTGCGTACGCGCTTTACATTGACCTGTAATGCTCCCTGAAAGCTAGTCACGTCACCATAAACTTCTATATAATCCAGACTGTCAAAATCCTCAATCCCCGCACTGTTGGGATCCCAGATCTTGGCATCCACGGTTCCTGTCTTGTCCTGTAAAATCACGTTATCATAAGGTTTTCCATTCTTGGTAACCGCTGACTGTTTATGTTTACACAGATAAATATCAAATATTCTGTCGCTTTCCTTGTAGTCTTTGATATATTTCATATACGCTCCATTCCGGAATCTACATTCCTTTTTAATTTAAACCGCCCTGACTTTGCCCTGCAGAATCTCAGATCAGTTCCCCTCCGGCAAATGTCCAAACGTCACATCCACCTTCATCTCATGTCCTTGCCTTACAAGTGTAAAGGTCAGCATTTCTTCAGGCTCTGCCCCGCGAATGATATTCAGCAGGTCATAATAGCTGTTGACGGGTGTTTCACCCACCCGTATCACCACATCGCCGCTCTGGATTCCGGCTGCCATTGCCGGAGAATCTATCTCAATCTCTCTGACATAAGTGCCGGTTGGAATATCCACTTCGGGATCCTCAAGCGCCTCCTTCGGCACATCTGCCCCATATATACCCAGATATGCTCTCTCTTTGTCATTGGACATCTGCTCGATGGTCCGCTTCAATTCCGTGATGCCATAAGCTGTCAGGAGATTGGTCATATCATTACTGGTATTTACGTTATCTATGATTCCGATCACCATGCCCTTGAGATTGATGATCACACCCGTGGCATTACGGCTGCCGTAAATATCTGTGGTTAATTTTTTATAGGAGGCATCCGGCATATCAATGGCGGTACCAGTGGAAGTCACCACGCCATAACAGACAGAACCGCTGGTTCCCAGAGGGCTGCCAAGGGCAATCACCGGTGTTCCCAACAGACTGTTGGTACTGGAACTCCCCAGTTCTGCTTTCGTTATCACTTCCATCGTTTCTTCGCTGATGGACGCAAGCGGTACGGACAAAATCGCCAGCCCGGTGGCCGGATCTTTCTGAAGAATTTCTGCCTCCGCCTGCGTCTGGTCGCAGAACGTCACCTCTATAGTATCTGCTCCATTGAGGGTACCTGCACTGACCAGTACTAACATTGCCTTACCGTTATCAGCCACAATCACACCGGAAGCGGATGCCACATTTTCATAAATATTGTTGAACCAGTCCACATCGGAGGTGACGCCTGCCACAGTGACTACCGCGCGGTTGGCTTTCTCTGCCAACTTCTTAAGTTCATTATAAACAGACTGATAATCTTCCAGGCTAAACTCCACCTGAGAGAGCAGTTCTTCAATCTGCTCATCCTCCAGCTCCACTTCCACAGGCTGGGGGTCTTCTTCCACCTCATCGTTGACCAACATATCCTCCGGATTCATCTCTTCCATCAGCGTCTCTTCCGGAAATACCACTTCCTGTGGTTCCTCCTCAGGATAAAGACGGTTGCTGATCACAGGCTCAAGTATCAGAAAGGTCACACAGGCCACCATGCCAAACACCACTGCCATCACAACGGTAATCACTGTCCGGCGAAGAAGCTTTCTCTTATTGACCGGCTTTTGCTTTATTTTTTCCCGCATGAAATCCGGCTGTACGGATGGCGTATATTCTGCCTGTTCCCTGACGGGTTCTTCTTGTTTTGCCGGACTCTGTTCTCTTTCCTGCTCAGACATAGGTTTCTGCCTTTCTATAGCTGCATCGCAATTCTTCATATGCGGACTGCTGACTCTGCGTCCATTTTATCATATCAACATCTTTGTGACAAGCTGTGCAGCGCCCCTCCTGCAGGTTTGTATCAGGCGCAGCGCACCCCTGTGACATAATATAAAATCATAGTAATTCCCTCTCATTTATGGTAAGATATTTAAGTATTATTTAAAGAAATCATTCAGAAACGAGGCCATCATGAACAGCAAAGTACTGCGTGTTTTAGAATATCATAAAATCATTGACCGGCTGACCGAAAAGGCTACCTCTGCGCCTGGCAAAAAGCTCACCGCCGCCCTTCTTCCCATGACAGACCCGGAAGAAATTGAAACGGCTCAGATTCAGACTGCAGACGCCCTAAGCCGTCTGTTTGGCAAGGGCTCCACTTCCTTTGGCGGCAACAAGGATCTGGGCATGAGTATCAAATCTTTGGAGGTAGGCAGTGTCCTTTCCGCTTCTGAACTTCTTGCCATCGCGTCTTTCCTTGAAAATGTAAACCGCATCAAGACTTATGGCCGCAAAGACAAAGACGATTCTCCGGGCGATTCCCTGGATGTCTTTTTTGACAGCTTGGAACCGCTCACGCCTCTCTCTAATGAGATCAGGCGCTGCATTCTATCCGAGGAAGAGATTGCCGATGACGCAAGTCCGGCGTTAAAGCATATCCGGCGCAGTATGACAATCACCAACGACAGGATACATTCTCAGTTAAATTCCATGATCAATGGGTCTTATCGGACTTATCTGCAGGATGCCGTCGTTACTATGCGCAACAACCGTTACTGTATCCCTGTCAAAGCGGAGTATAAAGGGCAGGTGCAAGGCATGGTTCACGACCAGTCCTCCACTGGCTCAACCTTTTTCATCGAACCGTCAGCGGTGGTAAATCTGAACAATGAATTGAAAGAACTTGCCCTAAGAGAACAGGAAGAGATTGAGGCGATACTGGCCGCTCTAAGTGTTCAGACTGCTGACCACACAGAGACGCTTACTGATAATCAGAACGCCATGACCGCCCTGGACTTTATCTTTGCCAAGGCATCCCTTGCCATGGAGCAGAATGCCTCCAGACCGATTTTTAATACAGAACACCGGATACACATCCGCAAAGGCCGCCATCCGCTTTTAGATAAGCACAAAGTTGTACCTGTGGATATCCTTCTGGGAATCGATTTTGATCTGCTTGTCATCACAGGACCCAACACCGGCGGTAAGACCGTGGCCCTGAAAACTGTAGGGCTTCTCACCCTGATGGGGCAGGCCGGACTGCACATTCCGGCGCTTGACCGCTCGGAACTTTCCATATTCCGGGAGGTATATGCGGACGTCGGCGATGAACAGAGTATTGAACAAAGCCTCAGTACATTCTCCTCCCACATGACGAGCATCGTATCCATTTTAAAAGATGCAGACGACGACTCCCTTTGTCTCTTCGACGAATTGGGCGCAGGCACTGATCCTACGGAAGGCGCGGCACTGGCCATTTCTGTGTTGGACCATCTGCACAATCGAGGCATACGCACTATGGCCACCACCCATTACAGCGAGTTAAAAGTCTACGCACTTTCCACCGATTTTGTGGAGAATGCCTGCTGTGAATTTAATGTGGAAACTTTACAGCCTACCTACAGGCTTCTGATCGGTATCCCCGGCAAGAGTAATGCCTTCGCCATCTCTTCTAAACTGGGACTGCCGGATCATATCATAGAAGATGCCAGACGGCATATCACAGAAGATAAAGAAAGCTTTGAGGACTTACTGGCTAATCTGGAAAACAGCCGTCTTACCATCGAGAAGGAACGGCAGGAAATAGAGTCTTACAAACGGGAGATTCAGACCTTAAAAGAGCGGCTGCAATCCAAGCAGGAAAAGATTGACCAATCCCGTGACCGCATTCTGCGGGAAGCAAATGAGGAAGCCCGGGAAATCTTACAAAATGCCAAAGAAATAGCTGACGAGACAATCCGTACTTTCCAGAAAGCCGGTTCTACCGCCTCCATCAAGGATCTGGAGAAATCCCGGCAAAGGGTACGGGATAAGATTTCTGAGAAGAATGAAAAGCTGACTCTTAAGAACAGTAACTCTTCCCACAAAACTCTCAAGCCCAATCAGATCAAGCTGGGCGACAGTGTGAAGATTGTTTCCATGGGCTTAAAGGGCACTGTCAGTTCCCTGCCAGACAAGGGCGGCAGGCTCTTTGTACAGTGCGGTATCATCCGCTCTCAGGTATCATTAGATGACCTGATTCTGGTGGAAGAGGAAACCATCAATACCGGTAAAATGCAGCGTACTTCTTCCGGCAAACTCAAAATGTCCAAGAGTTTTTCTGTTTCCACAGAAATCAATCTGCTTGGAAAGACAGTGGATGAAGCCCTTTCAGAGCTGGATAAATATTTGGATGACGCCTATCTGGCCCACCTGCCCAGCGTGCGGATTGTGCATGGCAAAGGAACCGGCGCCCTGCGAAATGCAGTGCAGAGTTACCTGCGCAAGAATAAGGTCGTTAAAAGTTACAGGCTGGGAGAATTCGGCGAAGGAGACGCCGGGGTTACCATAGCGGAATTTAAAGAATAAAAGTAATTTGCTGCGCAAATAACTTTACGAGATCCGCTTCGCGGACTCGGATTAGCGGAAGATTTTGCAACATCTGCTTTGCTATCCCGGATTAGCGGAAGATTTTGCAACATCTACTTTGCTATCCCGGATCAGCGAAAGATTTTGCAACATCTGCTTTGCTATCCCGGATCAGCGGAAGATTTTACGGCCCCAGCATTAATGTAATCCACTCACAGGAGGATTTATAATGGTTAACAGACAGAAAATATTGATTGTAGATGATGACAACAACATTGCAGAGCTGATTTCTCTTTATCTCACCAAGGAATGCTTTGAGACCATGATTGTCAACGATGGGGAGTCGGCTCTGACCGCGGCAGAGAGCTTTGCTCCTAACCTGATGCTTTTAGACCTGATGCTTCCCGGTATCGATGGTTATCAGGTCTGCCGTGAAATCCGTTCCAAATCTTCCCTGCCCATCATTATGCTCTCTGCCAAAGGCGAAGTGTTTGACAAGGTGCTGGGACTGGAACTGGGTGCGGATGATTATATGGAAAAACCTTTTGATTCTAAAGAGCTGGTAGCCCGTGTCAAGGCAGTACTGCGGCGCTATAAACCGGTGGTAGAGCAGCCGAAAGCCTCTGATGTAAAGAGTGTGGAGTATCCGGATCTTATCATCAATCAGACGAACTACTCCGTTATCTATATGGGCAAGACCATCGAGATGCCGCCTAAGGAACTGGAACTTCTCTATTTCCTGGCATCCTCCCCCAATCATGTTTTCACCAGAGAACAGCTTCTGGATCAGATCTGGGGGTATGAGTACATCGGGGACACCCGCACAGTGGATGTGCACATCAAGCGTCTTCGTGAAAAGATTAACGATCACGAAAACTGGCGCATTGCCACCATCTGGGGAATCGGTTACAAATTTGAATCCAAGGGGTAATTATGAGAAAAACACTTTATCTCAAATTAATACTTGCCTATATCATTTTCGGCCTGTTCGGATTTGTGGTAGTGGCAACCTTTGTTTCCGACATGACCATCAATCATCTGACTAAGGAGAAAGCGGATTCCCTCTACAGAGAAGCTACCCTGATTGCCAACACCTACGCCACCGACCTGTACAATTCAGAAGCTTCTCTGGAAGCAGTCAAGACACAGCTGGATGCCCTGGACACATACCTTGCGGCCACCATCTGGATCATCAATCCTTCTGGCCGTATGGTGTTGGATTCTTCGGCTCCCGTGGATGTGGAGAATGAAATCGTCATAGAAAATTTTGATCCTACCATTACCGCCGGATCCTACTATACCGAGGGGGATTTTTTCCAGACATTTGACGAAGAAATGCTGAGTGTGTTTGCGCCCATCACCTCCAATTATAAGGTAAAAGGTTATGTGGTCATCCATGCTTCCCTGATGGACATACAGACAGCTGCCAACCAGCTTTTGAATATTTCCTATATCATGCTGATCATTCTCTTTTTATTATCTTTGATCATCCTGATTTTCTTTACGGAGATTGTCTATATTCCTCTGCGCAAAATCACAGAGGCCACGGAACAGTACGCCAGCGGAAACATGCACTATGAGTTCAGCGTGGAAAGTGAAGATGAAATGGGATATCTGGCGGCCACACTATCCTACATGGCCAGCGAAATCGCACGTTCTGAGGATGATCAGAAAAAGTTCGTCGCCAATGTCTCCCACGATTTCCGTTCTCCTTTAACTTCCATCAAAGGCTATCTGAAAGCCATGATTGACGGTACGATTCCGCCGGAACAATACGAAAAATACCTCACCATCGTTTTAAACGAGACAGAGAGGCTTACCAAGTTGACTAACAGTCTGCTGACGCTGAATAATCTGAATACCAAGGGGATCATGCTGAATAAGACAGATTTCGACATCAATACCACCATCCGCAGTGTAGCCGCCACCTTTGAGGGCACCTGCAGGCAGAAGATGATCGGCATTGAACTTGTACTCACCGGGGATGAAATGTATGTGGTCGCGGACATGGATAAGATTCAGCAGGTTCTCTACAACCTGTTAGATAATGCAATCAAATTCAGCCACCACAATTCTGTTATCAAGCTGGAAACGACGGAGAAACACAATAAGATTTTTGTCAGTGTCAAAGACACAGGCATCGGCATCCCCAAGGATGAACTGAAGCTGATCTGGGACCGCTTCTATAAATCAGATCTATCCCGCGGAAAAGATAAGAAGGGGACAGGACTTGGCCTGTCCATCACCAAAGAGATCATTCAGTCCCACGGGGAACATATCAATGTGATAAGCACAGAAGGCGTAGGGACAGAGTTCATCTTCTCGCTGCCCATATCAGAGGTGGAAGATGATGATTGAAGAATCTAAGACGCAGGCTTTACTGCCTGCGTCTATTGTATCAGAAATCCGTCAGATGATTTTCCCATGACAGCCGGTGTAATTCGCCTTCCAGCTGCATCTTCGCAAAGTGATTTTGTCTGAGCGCCTCATACAGTACAACGGCCACGGAATTGGCAAGATTCAATGACCGTATTTCACCAAGCATTGGAATCCGGATGCAGGATTCCTCATGCTCCACCAGTATTTCTTCCGGAATCCCGGCGCTTTCTTTCCCGAACATAATATAATCATCCGGGCCAAAGGCCGCCTCAGAGTAGACTCTCTTCGCCTTCGTAGTGGCAAACCAGATCTTAGCATCCGGGTGTTTTTCCTGAAACTCCTGGTAATTGATATAGCGAGTCACATCCAGATGCTCCCAATAATCCATCCCGGCACGTTTAATGGACTTCTCATCAAGCCGGAACCCCAAAGGCTCAATCAGATGGAGCGCCGTACCTGTTGCTACACAAGTACGGCCGATATTTCCTGTATTTGCCGGAATTTCCGGCTGATGTAAGATAATATTCATGATATTTCCCGTTTTCAACATCTTTGCTGCCATAAGCAGCATCGTAATCGATGTACACTTACACTTCTTTTTCCGAGCGCAATCTTTCCACAAAGGCCGCCAGCTTCCCAATCGCCAGTTTCAGATTATCCAGGGAATACGCATAAGAAATCCGCAGATATCCCTCTCCGCAGTCCCCGAAAGCCGTACCCGGCACCACTGCCACTTTTTCCTCTTCCAGGAACCGGTTGGCAAACGCTTCACTGGTCATCCCAAATTCCTTAATGCAGGGGAATACATAGAATGCACCGAAAGGCTCAAAGCATTCCAGCTTCATTTCTTTAAAAGCATGCATCAGATAACGTCTTCTCTGGTTATAGGCCGTCCGCATTTCCTGCACGTCCGCATCGCCATTTCTCAGCGCTTCTACCGCCGCATACTGGCTTGTGGTGGGCGCGCACATGATGGCAAACTGATGTAATTTCACCATCTGCTCCAGGATTTCCCTGGGACCGCAGGCATAGCCCAGTCTCCAACCCGTCATGGCATAAGCCTTGGAAAAGCCGTTGATCAAAATGGTTCTCTCCTGCATGCCCTCTATCTCAACGATAGATACATGCTTTTCTTTATATGTCAGCTCTGCATAAATCTCATCAGACATGACAAGTATGTCATGTTTTCTGATGACCTCGGCAATCTCTTCCAGGTCCTTCCGCTCCATAATGGCTCCCGTAGGGTTGTTGGGAAAAGGAAGAATCAGGATCTTGGTCTTTTCTGTGATGGCATCTTCCAATTCCCTGGCCGTCAGGCGAAATTCATTCTCTGCCTTCAATTCAATAATAACCGGCACTGCGCCTGCCATAATGGCACAGGGCTCATAAGATACAAAGCTTGGTTGGGGAATCAACACCTCATCCCCCGGATTGACCACGGCACGCAGTCCGATATCAATGGCCTCGGAGCCGCCCACTGTGATCAGTACTTCATGCAGGGGATCATAGGTAACGCCCTGCTTTCTCTTCATATAATTGCAGATTTCCTGCCGCAGTTCCTTTAAACCGCTGTTAGAGGTATAGAAAGTGCGCCCCTTTTCCAGCGAATAAATGCCTTCGTCCCTGATATGCCAGGGTGTGTCAAAGTCCGGCTCACCCACGCCCAGAGAAAGGGCATCCTCCATCTCACTGACAATATCAAAAAATTTCCGGATGCCTGAGGGCTTCAGGTTCACAGCCTGTCTTGATAACATATCTATCACGGTGTCACCTTCTCTCTGGTATCTTCATATTTTTTAGCCAAAATCGTTCCATGATCCTTATACTTTTTCAGGATAAAATGGGTGGCCGTACTCAGGACAGAGTCCAGGGTTGACAGTTTATCAGACACAAAACCTGAAATCTGTTTCAGAGATTTGCCTTCCAGGCTAACAAGCAGGTCATATCCCCCGGAAATCAAATATACAGAAGTCACTTCGGGATATTTGTAAATGCGCTCCGCAATGTTATCAAATCCCTGTCCTCTCTGGGGCGTCACACGTACTTCAATCAAGGCCGAAACCTTCTCAATAGAAGTCTTCTCCCAGTCTATCATCGTATGATATCCGCAGATGATTCCCTCCTGCTCCATTGCCTCCAGTTCATTGACCACGTCAATCTCCTCGACGCCCAGAATCACTGCCAGTTCCTTTAAATCAATACGGCTGTTTCTCTCCACAATCGCCAACAATTCTTCTCTCATGACCTTATTTCCTCCTTTATTCACTGAGATATATGATAAATCTGATCTGTCTTTGGCATGTCCAAAAAGCGCTTTTCCCCGCCGTTATATAGAACCCGCTCATTACTGTCAGTGGTCTTACCCACAACTTGCGCCGGTATCTTTATCCCGGCAAGATCCATGACCAGCTTTTCACCATCCCATGCCGTCATAATCAGACATCCGCCCGACAGAAGTTCATAGGGATTTAATGCAAAATATTCACAGATCTCTATGGTCTCCTGCCGCACAGGCAATTTCTTAAGATCTACATTCAGTCCAACGCCTGCCCCGGATGCCAGCTCCCACAGGGCTCCGAATATTCCTCCCCGGGAGACATCGTGCATACCGCAAACGCCGGACTTCACGGCGGTGGCGGCCTCCGGTATGACCGACAGATACCTGTCAAAGCAGGCTGCCTCTTCTATCATACGCATCGGAAATCTCTGACTGAGTTCTTCCCGATATCGCCTTGCAAGCCGGGCCGTCCCTTCCAGCCCAATCCACTTGCTCACTATAATGTCCTGCCCGGCCCCAATACCTGGTAACCGGCCAGCTGCGCAATCCCTTTGCCCTACGCCAGTCACCGTCATCACAGGTTCTGTAACCACCGGCATCACTTCCGTATGGCCGCCTAAGATTTCTACCTGCCATTCACTGCATATCTCTTCCGTCTGCTCCATCAGCTGCGCAAGTTCCGGCTCCTGAATCTCCTCCGGCAGAAGGATTGTCAGAAGGACTCCCAAGGGCCTGGCCCCCGCCAGCGCCACATTATTGAGCGCCATGGGAACTGCATATCGGCCTAACTCTGTGAGAGGCGCCGTCACAGGCGTCGTGGAGAGCACCGTCTCCCCGTCCTGCGCATGCGCTAAAATGGCGCAGTCTTTCCCTATCCCTGCGCCACTTACTACTTCATCCCTGTGTGTCTTTATCTTTCTAAGGACAGAACGTTTCAGAACGTTCTCCGATATTTTTCCTTGTCTCATGCTCTCTATGCCTAACCATACTGGGTCTTTATTCTGCCGGTGCCTCCATTGGCGGTATCTCCTGCGCCATTGCAGCCATTGCCGCCGCCTCTGCCTCGGCCTGGGCTGCCGCTGCTGCCGCCGCGTCCTTGTAAGCTTTTGCCACCGCTTTGACTTCATCCACGCTGTTGGTCGCCACAGCCGCCATGATCGCATTATAAGCTCCCGGGTCTTCCGTCGCCACTCCTACTGTTGCGCTTCTGGGCGCCTTCATATAAGAACTGCTGTTGACCTGTTCACGGCTTACTTCTACGCCGTTCTCTTTCACTACCTTCCACAGCTGTGCCTTATATCCCACATGTGCTGACTGCACCACACAATACCCCAGCGGCAGCGATGCATCGGTGTAGATTACTTCCGTGTCAGGCGCAATCCGCTCTAACACAACGCTCTCATACTCCACCTCACGGTTACTGTCCCTGTTCTCCACACCATAAATGGTAAAGGTAATCTTCTTTTCCGGTGTGGTATAACCTTCTATATAAATAGGATACTCAAGGTTGTTCTTAAACTTGAAATCCTTGCCTGAAGACTCCGCAATAGCAGCATCTGCAGAAGGATCCACATAGGTGACAATCATGGAATGATTATAGCGCTCCGTCACTTCCAGCTCTGCCCGAAGCACCGCATTGTACAACGTGGTGGATACCTGACAGATACCGCCTCCCAGACTGTCTACCACTTGTCCGTTCAAATAGGAACCTGCCATACCATAACCATTGGCCTCTGTAAAAGGCGCAACCGCCTCATACGTAGAAAACTCCTCGCCCGGATACAGTGTGGTGCCATTAATCAGGCTGCAGCCATTGGATACATTACCGCTTCTCGATCCGCCGGACGTAGAATAACTGGTGGTGAACGTACCCAGTACATCTTTTACCTGTGCCAGACTCTCTGCCGTCCCCTGCGGTTCATCCACCTTGACCACCAGATCCACGTCGCAGGCGCTTCCATCCCAATCTTCGGTGAGATATGCATACACAGAATCCACCGAAGCTTCCGTATCCACTACCTTGCCCATCTGGCCTTCTGTAATCTGAAAGCCCGCTTCTGTCTTGGTGAGCGTAGCGTTCACCGCTTCCTGATTATACTGCTGTGCATTTTCCTCAATCAGGCTCCGTATCTTATCTTTATCAAAGCCAAACGCAACCTGATACGTCTTATTGGTACGCTCCAGCTCCTTTAATTCTTTATAGCAGCGCAGAATATCCCCGTCTCTTCCAAGACTTGCCACCTCATCGAGAACCTCTTCATTCCCCCACTTAAGACCAAGTTCTGCTGCAGAAGCCACGATAGTCCCTTCTTCTTCCATGTGCAGCGTAATCTGCACATCACCAAAAGAACTGACGTATTCCTCAATCTCTTTCTTTGCTTCCTCTGTGGATTTATCCGAAAGATCAATGTCACCTACACGGATACCCCGCTGAATGACCCCTTCTTTGGCCTGCACCGGTATGCCGGTCAACAATACCGTCATAGATGCCATCAGTAACAACCTGCATACTTTTTTCATAAAACCCCTCTCTCCCCGCAGGAATTGCCTGCCCGGAGAATCTGTGATAAAATAATCTTGATTTTGGACCCTACAGCATACCGACAATCAGCGGTATGACCATGGCCAGAACAACAATAATAATGATTATGGAAGAAATAATCTTCCTTGTTTTCCTGTTTAACATCCAAAAAACCTCCATACTTACTGAAAGGAATTATATATGAATTTCATACTTTTTGCAAGCACTCTCGTGTTTGGCTTCATAATTGCAATGGCAATCTCCAGGGATAAAAAAAATACTGCCGCCCTGCAGAAAGAATACTGGCAAAAGGAGGCGGAAGCCAACAATACCTGCCGCAAACCTTTGGACGATCTGGACTATATCAAACTGCCTATGGAAATTTTCCCCATGGACCTTCTGCCGGACAATGCCAAGATAGAAGACTACCGGCAGATCATCCGCTCCCTCTCAGAATGCCCCATTGTCAACTTTACAGGCATCTCCAACACAGACCTTAAGCTGCGCTACGGCGCGCCCAATATTGAACTTCTGACTACCTATGACCAGAATTACACCCTTCTGGTACGGACTGTGCAGCAGTGGGCGCAGGCCCTCTACGATGCCGATTATGTAACAGAAGCTTGTCAGCTTTTAGAATTTGCCGTTTCCACAGGAACAGACGTCAGCGCCACCTACCGTTTGTTATGTGACATATATCAAAAGCAGGGAACGCCTGCTAAAATCGCCGGCCTCATTCCCATTGCTGAAACCCTGAACTCAGCCATGCAGAAACCTATCGTCCGTATGCTGCAAGCAGCTGATCAATCTTCCTGCTAGCCTCACTGCGGGTCAGGCTCTCAATCTCATAATCTATTATCAGTTTATGCTTGTCCACCAGTTTATATAACTGTTCTTTCTGGGGGATGGTCAGTGGTGTATCGCGCTTGGCCTGATATATGAGAGGCTTGGGCATAAACAGGCTTTTATTTCCTTCCTGTGCTTCCCTGTCATAAAAATTCTCCACAAGTTTTCCATACAATGCCGCCGTGGCTGCGGCATCTTCCAGCGCCCTGTGCGCGCTGTGGGAAATTCCATAATGCCTGCAAAGACTGCCCAGACTCCTGCTCTCTAACTCCTGCAGATACTTGCGCGCAATCTTCAGCGTGTCGATTCCCTGTCTTTCAAAAGTCATTCTTTCATTTACCGCTGCCCTTTTGAGAAAGGAGAAATCAAACAAGACGCCATGTCCAAGCAGTACCTGCTCCCCCGCAAACTCCAGAAATTCCGGCAAAACCTCCCCTATCTTAGGCGCATCTGCAAGCTGTTCATTCCGGATTCCTGTCAGTTCCACAATCTTCTCATCTAACTTTCTTCCCGGATTCACAAAGCTCTTCCACTTTCCCGTGATCGTATTATTTTCTACCTTGACGGCACCGATCTCAATGATCTTGTCCCGTTTTGCATCAAGTCCTGTGGTCTCTAAATCAATGCATACATACGTATCTGTCACTCTCATTCTCCAATCCGGGCCGCTGCTTGTCCACGCAGGCAAGAACCCTCTTTCAGTCTATTGGCAGAGAAACGGTTCTGGCCTCATAAGTCAGCGCGTCTCTCGTCATATAATCAAATATCACCATCGTGCGCTGTTCGCAGGGTGCTGTGTCCGGCGCCGGTTCCTTGCGCCACACCGGGTATCGGAATACTTCCGCGTGGGTCATCTTCCGCATCTGTCTGCTGTCATAGCCCCGGTAAGATGAGAGTACCTTGTGCTCCACTTCCTCCGCAGCATAAAATTCTCTGAGCTTCTTTTTACAGGCTGCTTTCAGCTCCTCCTCTTCCACCGGTGCAAACCCAGGTCTGCTCTTCACATTTTCCCGCAGGTAATAATCATATGTGAGCACTTCCCTGCACAGCATTTCTTTCTCCCGAAGCGCTGTGGTCATCATAAACCTTAATAGCGCCTCATAACGGCTGACACGCGCCTGTGCCTGGGACAGACAGCCCTCCGCCCTGTGGAAGTCCGCCAACGCCCTGTAGAGAGAAAAGGCATCCGCATATACCTGTTCCAACAGACTGATCGAATTGTTAAACTGCCCGCTGTTATAATATATTTCCACCATCTCTTCCACTTCTTTCAAAAGAAGTATCTTCTCATACGCAAGCCATCTGGTGGAAAGCACCTCGTAGGGCGGTACAGACAAATACTGTATCCCATAGGCATCCGCCATTTCGTACATATGAGATCCCTTCAATATTTTCAAAAATCCCAGTTGCAGCTGCTGGGGCCGCATCCCGTATACCTGATTAAAAGAACAGGCAAAGCTTTCGTAATCCTCAAAAGGCAGCCCGGCAATCAAATCCAGATGAATATGGATATTATGCGCCTGTCTAAGCTGCGAGACCGCGCGGCCAATCCGTTCTGTATCTGCATGGCGGCGGATTTCCCGAAGGCTCTCAGGATTGGTTGTCTGCACCCCGATCTCCATCTGCATCAATCCCGGCCTCATATGGGAAAGCAATGTAAGTTCCTCTTTCGTAAGAATATCTGCCTCTATCTCAAAATGAAAATTTGTGACACCATTGTCATGTTCTGACAGATAACGCCAGATGGAAACGGCATGTTCATGATCGCAATTGAAGGTGCGGTCCACAAACTTTACCTGCGCCACCTGCTGATCTAAGAAAAACTGCAGCTCCCTTTTCACAACATCTGTCTTGCGAAACCGCACGCTTTTGTCTATAGAGGAAAGACAATAACTGCACCGGTACGGACATCCTCTGCTGCTCTCATAGTAGATAATCCTGTTGGCAAAGACCGAGAGATCCTGATAAAGAAAGGGTATCTGGGACAGATCCAATACTTCCCGCTCTTTCGTCCTCACGATTCCATCCTGCCTGTATACAATACCTCTGATTTCGGAAAGTTCCTTACTCCCTTCTGCAAGTTCCCGAAAGGTTTCCTCACCCTCACCCACCATGATTCCCTTTACCATGGGAAACTGCATAAGCACCTGTTCGGGGTTATAAGACACCTCCGGTCCTCCAAGCCAGATTTCCGTCCGCGGCAGAATCTTAGGAATCTCTTTTAGAAGCACTGACAGAAGTTCCCAGTTCCAGATATAGCAGGAGATTGCCAATAGATCCGGATTCTGTCTGTATAAATCAGCCAATATCTCCTCCCGTCTATGATTGATCGTATATTCTGCAATAGCAATCTGCCGGCCTTCTCTCTCACCTGCATAGGCTTTCAGGCTATAAAGCGCCGGATTAGAATGGATGTATTTCGCATTGACTGCCATCAATAAAATCTTCATGAAATCCTCGTATTTCCCTTCTCCTGTGATTGTCAGACAGTATGAGTATATCATACTTTATTTTCTTCTATCTATTGTAAATTAATATATAGTGAAATGCATTCCTGTATTATAGTATTGCAATTAATGTTTCGTATAACATCCCATATCTATTGTTTTAATAATGGATATTCACTATATCTTGTGGTTTTTAGCCAGATTTATCGGATTTTGCCGGGATGCAGGCGTAAATTATTCCATATTGAATATCTTTATTAAAAATTAGAATATTTTTCTGCCAAAAATCAACTACAATTACAAAAAGGGTGTGCGAATGAAGACAAGAATCAAGGAATTACGATTAGAAAGAAATCTGACACAACAAACTTTGGCTGAACTCATGGGTATCAACCAGACAAGCTTAAGTAAAATTGAATGCGGCACGAGTACTCCGGACGGACTGCTTTTGTTTGACCTTGCCAGATTTTTTCACGTCACCACCGACTACATTCTATTTCTTTCTGAAGAGCGTCTGAATGCGGACAATTTGTTAGCCGACAATATGTTTCATATCAAAAAATATCAGCATCTTATCGCCATATATCAGAAAATGAATCAAAAGCAGCAGGAATACTGTTTTAAATTTCTTTGCAGTATGCTGGGCATGAACGAGGATCTGTAGAACCTAAAATCCAGTGTCATGGTGACTCCATGCCTTTCATATTTTTACAAACTACTCATGTCATTTCTATCGGTCTGACAGCACCCTGTTAGCGAAACCTTTCAACTGTCAGATACGGTCTATGCGCCGCAAGGCGTGTCTAAAAGGCGGAATCCTGAGATTCCGCCTCACTTCTTAATTATGCATGTTCCCAATTTTACAAAGAAGCCGTAAACCTGTCAAAGGCCCTCTGCCCCTCTTCGTCCCTCTTATAGACACCCGCATCCTCCAATACCTGCATAAACACATTGCCAATCTCCTTATGCAGAATCTCCATGATGTTCTCACGGTTCACATCCCGATAACCCGGCAGGAACTCCTCTACCCAGTCTGCGTGCTTTTCCAGTTCTTCCTCTTTGCGGATATCCGTCCCTGACAAAATAGCTTCTGCAAGATGCTCCATCTCGCCTTTCAGCCTGGCCGGAAGCACCGCCAGCCCCATGACCTCAATCAGTCCGATATTTTCTTTCTTAATATGATGCAGTCTGGCATGGGGATGGTACACTCCAAGAGGATGCTCATCGGTGGTGATGTTGTTGCGCAGTACCAGATCCAACTCAAATTTATCGCCGCGCTTTCTGGCAATGGGCGTAATCGTATTATGGGGTTCACCGTCTGTCTCGGCATAAAGAAACACCGTCTCATCACTATATGCCCGCCAGTTCTCCAGAATGACATCTGCCAGAGCCACCAGCCTGTCAGAATCCTCGTGGGATATCCGAATCACAGACATGGGCCAGTTCACGATTCCAGCCTCCACGTCTTCAAAGCCTTTCACCGTAAAGCTTCTCTCCACAGGCGCCTTTGCCATGGCAAACTCATAACAGCCGCCCTGGAAATGATCGTGGCTTAAGATAGATCCTCCCACAATCGGCAAATCCGCATTGGATCCCACAAAGTAATGCGGGAACTGCTTCACAAAGTCAAATAACTTACAGAAAGTATCATGTTCAATCTTCATCGGAATGTGTTCAGAATGAAACACGATGCAGTGCTCATTATAATACACATAGGGAGAATACTGGAATCCCCAGCGGCTGCCATTTATGGTCACCGGAATGACCCTGTGATTCTGTCTGGCGGGATGATTGATCCTGCCGGCGTATCCCTCGTTCTCCATGCACAGGAGGCATTTGGGATAACCACTCTGTTTCGCATTCTTAGCTGCCGCAATGGCTTTCGGGTCTTTCTCCGGCTTGGAAAGATTGATGGTAATATCCAGATCCCCATACTTTGTGGAGGAAATCCACTTCTGATCCTTCCTGATACGATAGCGTCTGATATAATCGGTATCCTGACTCAGCTTATAGAAATAATCGGTGGCCTGTCCGGGGGAACTTTCATATTTCTCATGAAACTTTCTGATCACTTCGCTGGGTCTTGGCACCAGCATACTCATAATCTTTGTGTCAAAAAGATCCCGGTAAACAACGCCATTCTCCGAAAGGATGCCCTTCTCATAAGCGTAATCCAACATCTCCCCGAGAACTCTTTCCAGATCATCCACGGTCACTTCATCTTGCTCACCGCACTCTTCCAACGCATCCAAGCCGAACAGTTCCAGAAGCCTGTTGATTGTATAAATCCTGTCCTCTTCCTCAATCAGACCCGTAAGCAGCCCATACTGCACCAGTTCCCTGATATTTTTCTGAATCATAATCCCATCCTCCATGACACCGCGCCATAACATAGCAACCCAATGCGGACTACATTTTCCGCGGCCCGTCTCCAATCTCTACTACATAAAAATCCGCAGTCTTGCCAACACGCTCCTTATAAGCTGCGCCAACCTTTACCTTGAACTGCTCAACCGCTTCGTCTTTTACAATACTCACCGTACAGCCGCCAAAACCGCCGCCTGTGATTCTCGAGCCGATGACGCCGTCTACCTTCCAGGCTTCTTCTGCCAGCACATCAATCTCATCACAGGATACCTGATAATCATCCCGCAATGACACATGGGAAGCATTCATCAATTCCCCAAACAGTTTCAGGTTATTATTCTTAAGCGCTTCCACCGCACGGATCGTCCTCTGATTTTCATAGACAGCATGCTTTGCTCTCTTCGCGCGGACTTCGTCTTTAATCGCCGCCTTGTTTGCCTCAAACTGTTCTTCACTCAGATCCCCCAGGCCTTTTATCTCCACAACAGCCTGTAACTCTTCCAACGCCTTCTCACACTCGCTGCGTCTCACATTATACTCTGAATTGACAAGAGAATGCTTCACGTTGCTGTTGGTCACCACGATCTTCGCTCCATCCAGTACCAGCGGCGCATACTGATAAGACAGATCTGCCGTATCCAGAAAGATAGCATTATCCTTCTTTCCCATGGCGGAAGCAAACTGATCCATGATGCCGCAGTTCATTCCATTAAAGTTATTCTCTGAATACTGTCCGATCTTCGCCAGATCAATATTCGTCACCTCGAACCCGTACAGGTCTCTTAGATAAAAACCTGTCAGTACCTCTAAGGAAGCCGAAGAAGATAAACCTGATCCATTGGGAATGTTGCCATTTAAAACAATATCCAGACCACAGTCCATCTTCATGCCCCGCTCGGCAAAAGCCCACATAACGCCCTTGGGATAGTTGGTCCATCCCGCCTGATCAGAAGGTGTCAGTTCATCAAGACTGCTTTCAATCACTCCCAAAGATTCAAAATTCATGGAATAGAAGCGAAGCTTATTGTCTGTTCTCTTCTTGACAGCCGCATAGGTTCCAATGGTTAACGCACAGGGAAAAACATGTCCCCCGTTATAATCTGTATGTTCACCGATCATATTCACCCGCCCCGGGGCAAAGTAAACATTGACACCCTCCGCACTGCCATAAATCTCCGCAAACTTTCTTAATACTGTCTCCTTCATACCCTCACTCCTTCTCTTTGCCTGTTTCCTGTTTAATGTTATCCCATATCTTCCCCGCATACCCCGTCCGCCTTGTGATGCACAACCGGCTATGCCCTTTAACTTCCATCACTATCATATTAAATATTTTCTGATCCTAAAATATCAGTTTGTTGCTAAAACCTGTCAAAATGTTATTTTGTTTATCTGACTGATAAACTCTTCCACCTGCCGCAGGTATTCCTGGTTCCTTCTGGAACCGCCTTTTTGCATCTCTTTGCGGTAACCGGACGGCGACATCTTCTTCATCTGCCGAAATGCCTTTGCAAATACCAGCGGATCACGGTATCCGCACGACAAGGCTATACTCTCGATGGGCAGATCCGTAAGCTGTAAAAGCTCCGTTGCTTTTGTAATACGGAACGTTGTCAGAAACTGCTGCGGTGACATCCCCATGGAATTCTGGAACAATGTATAAAGATAGCTTCTGTTAATGCACACATACTCAGCCACATCTGTCACCTTGATCGGGTTACAGTAATTGCTCTGGATAAAAGATACTGCCTTTCGTACATAGATGTTCGCCCGATCAGCTTCATTGGCCTTTTCCAACCTGCTGCCCTCTGCAATCACGGACAAAAAGACCCCCAGCTGTCCATTCCGTCTCAGTTCATTGGACAAGCCAAAGGTATTATGTTCCATCATATCTTTTACAATCTGATAAAGTTCTTCGGAAGCATCCGATTTAAAAACAGGCTGTCTCACTGACAGCCCGATGTTTGCAATATATTCCGCCGCCTGTGCGCCGCTGAATCCCACCCACACATAAGTCCACGGTTCTTTTTCATCTGCCTGATAGAAGGCAAGCTCGTCAGGCGTAATCAAAAAGCCATATCCTGCCTCCAGCGGATACACTTTTCCGCCAATGGAAAATTTCCCTTTGCCGCTGAGAATATAATGAATCAGATAATGCGGTTTTAAAGCCGGTCCAAAACTGTGCAGCGACTCTGTTCTGGACAGACCACAGCAGTTCACATACAGGCTGCCCGTCTGTTCTCCGGCAAATTCCAGCTTATAGGCCTTCTCCATCTCTAGGACTCCTTTTCCAATGCCAGTTTCCAGGAGTGTGCCTCTTTCTGGCAGACCTCATAATCAAACTGATCCACCGCCTTCATAATCCTGTCCCTGCGGCCAGACCATGCTTTTCCGAGATCATACTTCTGTAATGCCTGTACAATCTCCTCACCGCCGTCTATATCATATTCTTCCATACAATTTTCCAGCTTTACCAGAAGCGTATGTACCTCATCCCGGTTAAAGTGTTTCCTCTTCCCGGTATAGGATCTGTCAATACAATAAGGAGAAATACTTTGATATAACTGCCTGTAGGAAACTAAGAGATCGGGTGTTCCCCTCTCTATCGCCCACCAGTCATCTCTCTTTGCATCTGCCTCCAACGCCTGCGCCATATCGGCAACTGTCACGGCACCCAAATATCTGGCCGCACTTTTCAGAGAGTGAACCCCCATGATATATTCATTGATATTCTTCTGTGCCGCAGCACGTTCAATCTGATCTGCCCGCTCCTCAATACTGTCTGCAAAGTCAGTCAGCACTTCAAGATATAATGCCTTGTCATTACCAGAATAAGACATGCCGACTTCCACATCAATTCCTTCCATCTGCCAAACCGACAAATCTTCTTTTCCTGTATCCTCCTGCCCGGTCTTCGCCGCTTCCCCATCGGGAATCACCATATCTTCCGGCAGCCATTTATTTAAAATCTTGTCCATATTATACCTTTCAACAGGCTTCGCCACGAAATCATCCATACCGGATTCCAGAAACAATTCCCGGATTCCGGGATCTGTATTCGCCGACAATGCCACAATCACCAGCTTCTTAAACTGTTTCCCTTCCATACTGCGGATAATCTTCGCTGCTTCCACACCGCTCATGCCGGGCATCATATGATCCATGAGTACCAGATCATAATCGCCATTCCGCACCATCTCCACAGCCTGCTCGCCGCTGTCTGCCGTATCGACCTGCATATGATAGGGTCTGAGCAGCCCGTTTGCCATTTTCAGACTCACCCTGTTATCATCCACAATCAGAATCCTGGCTGACGGCGCTGTAAAAGTCACAGCCCGTTTTTCCTTTTTCCCTGATTCTGCCCTCATACTTTATAAAACACTTTCCAGCTTTCCGAGCAAAGCCTCTTTGGATATTGGTTTCACAATATAGCCCGCCGGATTCAGGGCAAGACATTCTGTCACAGTTGACATATCAGACTGCCCTGTCAGGAAAAGAACCGGAATATCCTTGGTATCCTCGCTGCCCTGAATCGTCTTTAAGACTGCCGCTCCATTATATGTGGGCATCAAATAGTCCAGTAAAATCAAGTCTGGCTTATGTTTCTGCAAAAAGTCCAGCGCCACTTTCCCTGAATTGACCACAGATACCCTGTAAGTATCCTGCAGGTGGTAACGCAGCGTTTTTAATACGGACACATCATCATCAATAATCAATACATGTTTACGATCCAGTCTGTCATCAGCCGGTTCAAAAATTACATCAGATTCCCTCATAATAATCAACTCTACCTTTCTCTCAACCTAATCCCCCTGTCGGAACAACTCGTTGCATTCCAAAAATCTCGTCTTACGCTTATTGTATCACCTAACAGCGCCTATTTCCACAGAAATTTATTGAAATTCCTGACGCAGAAATCGGGAAATTTTAGTGAAACACTAAAACTTCCCGATTTCTGATATCTTTCTGCTATGCATCTTTTCTATTCTGCAGATGCTCTATACGCTTCCACATCAGCCAAAAGCTGCTCCCAGGCATCCTCATGCTCCACATAATAGAGCGGACACAGCTTGCCGCCGCAGTCATAGTGACGTAAAATATCGTCCGTAGTGAGATCATATTCCTCTAAAAGCCATGCCAGTGTATGTATCAGGGTCTCATAGGTCTCTGTTGTAAAAGACCCGTCCTCCGCAAGGTGACAGCACTCAATAGACAGCGAATCCTCATTTCTGGTCTGCACCCCATAGGCCTGTTCATCCAGTGGGATACACTGTATCACTTCACCCTCATATCCAATGATTAAATGAGCGCTGGCGGCACGCTCATGAGTCTGTGCCAGGCTGGCAAAATAACTGCGGTTATTCCGCGCTGATGTACGCGGATTTGCCGTATAGTGCACAAATATACTGTTAACCTCTGTCAACGCTGTTCCCGGTCTGGAATATTCGCTGATCTCCAGATAATCCTCCACAATTTCAGGCGGTGCAATCCTGTTGCCGCTGGTTTTATCCGATACGGCTTCCACCGGTTCCTCTTTCTTTTCTGTCTTGTCAATCGTCACATCCCGATTCAGATAACGATAGACTGCCCCCGTTGCCTGATAAATGAGAGACAGACATAATACGATAAAAAGAACTGTGACTGCCCGGCTCAATAATATTTTCCTGCGTCTGGCCTTGCGACGCTTCATAGACTGCATCGCTCTGGGATTCCCCGCCTGTGGATTGTCCATTGGCAATAAAAACTGTAACTCTTCCTCTTTACGATACGGTACAGCCCCTGCACGTACGGCACGTCTCCTTTGCCCGGACTGCCTTACCGGTCTGGACTGTCTCGCCCGCTGAGGCTCCCTTCCCTGCCGGGATTCCTCTATCAGCTGAACTTCCCGTTCCGGCCTGGGCCGCCTGGCCCGCTGAGGCTCCCTTCCCCGCCGGGATTCCCCGACCAGCTGAACTTCCCGCTCCGGTCTGGACCTCCTTGCCCACTGGGATTCTCTTCTCTGCCGGACTTCCTGTTCCGGTCTGGGCCGCCTGACCGGCTGTTCTTCCCTTTCCTGCCGGGATTCTCTTACCTGTTGTGACCCTCGCCTCTGTGAAGACGGCCCCGTCTGTCTTCTCTGCCCAGACTGCGGCGCCCTGCTTCCTCTTCGCTCAATCTCCCATAATTCTACCGTCTCGTACCGTGCATTTCTTCTGTCATCTCTCTGTAACTGCCCCATTCCCGATTCCCCTCTTTAGTAGATCTCATTCTGACATCAGCGCCAGTAAATAATCGCCTAAGTATCACGATATAACTATAGTTAACGACACTAGAAATTTCGTTTTCTGCCTTGCAGGAGCTGCTGTATATGGCTCCTGCAAGAGCCGGAAACAGAAATTTATTAAGTTGTTTACTATAATTGCACCTGCCTCTATTGTAACCGGGCAATCTTTAAGATTCCTCTAAAAATCGGCCTGATATCTTCTTTTACACATCTATCATATTAGAGTGGGAAAGTTTAAAAAAGGTTACATAATTTCTTAAAATTTTTTTAAATTTTGTTATTCCCGAGAATGAAGATACTCTACGACATCCATATGCAGGCTTTCAAGCCCCTCTCTGAAAACTTGACCATTCTCATAATCTGCACCTGATAATCCCTCATGTGCCTTTTCCATATCCGTTCTGTAGTAAACATAGACAGAACTTTCTGTATCACTGCCAATCGGATACCTGATGTACATCATAATCTCATCCACATTTCCAATGGCATAAAACAACATCGCAGCGTTAAAATACATCAGATCTGAATCTTCCTCCGGAAGACTTGAGGTTGTCATCTCATATTCAAACCGCAGCGAATAAGGCGCCTCCATCGTCTGCAATGAAATATCTCCTCTGAAATTTAATGCTGAGGGCACTGGCAGCGCATGAACCAGCGCACCTACCTTGCTGTTGTCACCCACATAAGGGGTGCGGTTATCCGTCAGGGTATTTAGCAGTTCCTCCCGGATTTCCCCATTGAGGCTTAACACCACTACATCCTGTACCGCTTCTTCCAGTTCATCACTAAGCTGCTCCAACACCTGATAATATCTTTCCTCCACTTTACTATAGTCTGCCTTGATATAGACATAACATCCTATATGCGACAGTTCATCTACATTAATTTCTTTGGCCGGATAGATAGTTGTTGTATGAATCTCTTCATTGGGAAGATACTCCACACAGCCCTCCTCGTCTGTCCTGGCAAGCTCTTCCGCATCCAGGCTCTGTCCCTCCTCATAGGGCAGGAAGATTCCCTGGCTGTCCGTCTCCTCCGGCGCCGGAATCTGTGTTGCACCGTTTGCTTCCGTATTACTGTCTGTTCCCGGCACAGCACCTGTTCCTTCCGGGGTATAAGATATGATAACATCCTCATGCGCTAATACTCCCACTTCTGCCTCATCATCCAGTCCGGCCGGTGTATAGGTGTGCGTCGTCACTTCCACAGTCTCTCCGGAAGTCCCCAGATAAGCTTTTAACAGATAATTATCTCCATACTCACCGATGGGCACAACCTCGCGTCCCTCGTCAACCAGCTGCAGGACATCCTTCAGCTTCAGCCTGGCAAATCTGCCCACTTCCTGCCTGGACGGGACATGGTAAATGATTACATCATCTTTTCCCTTCTCTGTCACCTGTCCACAGATTCCGCGGATGTTATCCGGCAGAGGAATCTGCATATCCGCTCCTGTAACGGTATCCATATCCTGCCCAAAAACTGCAATCCTCACGCGCTCATGATGCCTCGTAATGGCAAATCCAAAGACCACCGTCATCAAAACCGCCGTCAAAGCCACCGCTGTACGGAGTATCTGCGGTTTCTTTGCAATAAATCCAATTCGTTCCTTCACGCTCTTTCCATTGCCGGTCATGGTGGTGGCATTACAAAGCAGATCGAAAACCCGCGCTTTTCTGGTGATGATGGATAGCAGTGTCTCTCCATAGGAAATTCTCTCTTCCTCGCCCAAAAGCATGAGTGCCGCCTCATCACAGGCCAGTTCACAGTCCCGTTTTGACAATACTGCCGCCACCCACACCAAAGGATGAAACCAATATACCGTCACAAGCAGCCCTCGCAGTATTCCCCAGAAACTGTCTCCATGCTTCCTGTGGCAAAGTTCATGGGTCAGGACATGGCACAGTCTGCCGGTGTCTTCTATAAGCTCCGGCGTGAGATATACCGCCTCCCGACCAGGCATGCCATAAAGGCAGGGCGATACCAAATCTTCTGCTGCATAAATCCGAATACGCTCATATGTCCTGATAACCTTCCGGGGCAGTCTTTCCCGCAGGACAGACTCTGCCTCCTTGGATAATTCCACAATCTTGCGGCTCTTTTTCAACCGACGGTAAAATATCCTGTTGGTAAGCAGAATCCATGCCGCAACAATAAACATACCCCCGGTCCATAAAATGCCCAGTACATCCAGCCAGCTATAACCAAGATGACCGGCCATAAAAAACGTACGTGCTCCCCCGGTCTCTCCCGACGCATTATCTGCTGTCTGGTCAGCGTCCTCCGCGAGTAAATGGTATATGTTTCCGGAATGAATCGTTACCTGGATTGGCTGTTCCAGCTGTTCCACCACATCATCTGTATCAAATCCCATGAGATGATACGGATCCATAAACTCTGCCATCGGTAAGCTGACTGGTATGGACACAGGAATCACAAGCCGAAGCGCCACTAACAGCCAGAGCGCATACTGGAACCTGCTGCCAATTTTTCTTCTGAAAACCCGCCGGATCAATAAAATACATATAATCAGGATAGATACTGTGATTATGATTTCTTTCATATGATAGGCCATCTTGCCTCATCCTTTCCCTTCTTTGCTTTTCAGACACACTGCATCTCAGAATTCCTTATCTTTTGTGTGCCTTTGCCTGCCCTAAGATGTCATAAAGCTCCTGTATTTCTTCTTCTGATAATGCCTGGTCTTCCACCATGGCGTTGACCATCATGCCCAGACTTCCCCGGTATACCTTCTGTAGAAATCCACGGGTCTCCTGCATGGAGACCTCCTCCCTGGATACCAGAGGATAGAATACTTTTGCCCGGCCCCCATCCTTATGCCGGACGGCCCCCTTCTTTTCCATGCGGGAGAGCATTGTGATAATGATGTGTTTATCCCATCCTGTCTCTTCCTGCAATAAATTCTTAAGTTCCGTAATCGTACTCTCCCGCTCCCAAAGCCGGTTCATAATCTTCCATTCTCCATCGGATAAACTGACCATCTTCTCCTCCATTTCCTGAAAAGTATCTTTCTTTGGTATACTACTGTATACCTAATAATACGCTTTGGGGTATACGTGTGTCAACCCTTTTAAGGAACTTATCGGGAATCCACGGATAAAAGATATCTTTCACATACAGGCTGATCCCTTCCGGAATCGCTTATGGAGAACAAATAAAAAAGCGCCTGCCACACCTGACAGACACCTCTCTAAACCAATATGCATAAGAATGCTTCCTAAAGACCCCTTCCTGCATCTTAATATCCCTCGCTATACTTCCGATACAGCTCCTCCAGCTGCGCCTGGTCTTCTGCAGACACAGTTTCTTCCAGGTAATCCCTTACCTGTGCAATGGACTCCTCATTCACGCCATCGCTCACCATTTCCAGACAATCCGACAAGGTATCGCTGTCCGCATATTTCTCGATAATCTCTTCCGCCTTCTGCTTATCAGACTCTTCCATGTTATCCACAATCTCTTTGGCCTTTTGCGCCGCCTGTGAATCGCCGCTGCTTTCCAGCGCTTTCTGCACCGCCTGTTCCATCACTTCCTGTGTTACTTTTTCCTTCACAACAGTTTTGACTTTATCGGTCAATTTTCCGCCGGCCAGGCCGATAATAACCACAATGCAGGCTATGATCAGCAGACTGAGGAAGACAATCATACCATATCCTTTTTTCTTTCTGCGCCTTTTCTTTCTGCTCATACCGTCCTGTCCGCTCCCTTCTGCCGGAATCTTTGTAAGCAATACCTGCTGTCGCCTCATCCTGTCAAATCCGCAGACTATTTCTTATACATGTAACAATGAAATACGAACTGATTGTTCCAGTATCCTTTCATCGTGGACTCCCTGAACACAATGTCCATATCATGATCCGCCGCAAATTTCTCAAAGAACTCCCTGCCATAAAACAGTTTCGGCAGGTTCTTATAACGCTCATGGTAATCCGGCATGATCGCTTCCCGATACTTTATAAAGTCTTCCTGCTTCTGTATATCGTGAATATCCAGTATACCAATACTATAGTCTGCCTTCTCATACATCTTTGCAAGGACTTGTAAAGCATACTCCTCATCCGTAAAATAAGAAAACACACTGTTGGAAAAGCAGCTGTCATACTTAGGCGCGGCATTCATGTAAATCGCGTCCCCGCACATCAGATCTTCCGTCTTCAGCACCTCTTTGGCTGTATCAAGCAGCCCTTCCGAATAATCTATGCCGCCAGTCTGTATGTTTTCACTCTCAAACAGAAACAGGTTAGCGCCTGCCCCGCAGCCAACCTCATATACACTTTGAATGCCTTCCTGACGTCCCTTGTTCAGGTTGCGTTTTGTCTCCACATACTGCTCATACAACGCCTCATATGTAAGTTCATTTACCACATCGAATCCGGCGCTTCTCTTTAGCTCCAGAAAAGTCTTGCGGACGTCACCTTTTTCAATCTTATCCAGTTCCCCATGTCTTTTATTCCACAAATTCTTCCATTCATTCTGCAATTATCTTCATCGCTCCAATCATTTTTATTTTCCCTCATGATAATGCCCCAGAAAATCCATAAAGATTTCCTTATTCTGCCGTGCACTCTCCTTCGGTCTTCCCAAATCACTCCTGGCTCCCAGGGAAACGGGAATCTCAAAGAGCACCGGACCTTCTGCTTCCTGGATGCGTGTTCCGATCTGATCTACCGCTTCCAATGTTTCCAGCTTATCTACGGTCTTATAGCCTGCTGCCCTGGCAACTTCGGCAAAAGAAGTCTGCTGACAGCCTGTGGGCATGGCACCCACAGATTCATGGGCCATATTATTGATGACAATATGATAAAAATTCTTCGGCGCCTGGGTGGCTATCAAGGGCAGCGCACCCATATGCATCAGCACCGCACCGTCTCCATCAATGCAGACAACTGTCTTGTCAGGTCTCTTCCCTGCCACTCCCAGAGCGATCATGGAAGCATGCCCCATACCGCCCACTGTCATGAAAAGGTTCTCATGACTGCCATAAATCTTATCACTCTGTTCATATAATTCCCGGGAAATCTTACCGGTTGTAGATACGATTGCCGTATCGCGGGGCAGCGCCTGCAGGATGCGGCCCAGCACTTCCTCCCTCTCCATCGGATTTCCATTATCCCAGGTAAAAGGTTCTTCCTTCTCAAAAGTCCCCTTTTTCACAATAATGGCAAACTGATCCCCTCTCTCCAGAATGTTGCCGGCTTCCTGCAGGATAGCCGCCATCTCTTCCTGCGTTGTATTCTGATCGATCACACTGTAGGTCACTGCGAGAGTCTCGAACAATTCACAGGTTATCTTTCCCTGAAATACATGCTGCGGCTCATCCTTGACGCCCGGTTCTCCCCGCCATCCGACGATGAACAGCATGGGCACTCCATAGACATCCCCATTTGCTAAAGACGCCAGCGGATTGACCATATTTCCGATACCGGAATTCTGCATATACACACAGGCCGGCTTGCCGGAGGCAAGATAAGCCCCTATACCCACTGCCACTGCAGCGCCCTCATTTGCAGTCACATAATGCTTCAGATTTCCCTCATAAGTCTGTACACCATCGCAAAACTGTTTCAACGTAGAATCCGGCACGCCTGCAATGGTGTCAAATCCCATATTTTCCAGCTGTGATAACAAGTTAGATGCTTTCATTGACTCTCTCCCATTCTTCCACAGTATCTATCTCCACAATCTGACCTTCCAGAACCTCTTCCACAGTAAGCCTTAACCGATCCAGATTTTGATCCACCACTTCATCCCAGAACAGATTCCCGTTTTCTTCTTTTTCACAAGCCCTGACAATCTCCTCCCGCAGAATGCGGGCGTCTTCTTTCCGGAAATAAGATACGCCTACCATATTATAGGTATCGGTCCCGCCCTTGCCTACCCGTGAGATTCGTCCGTCTCTCTGTTCAAAGACCCAATCCTGTGAAAATCCGTGCACCATTTTCCCATAGTAGCAGGAATTTTTTAAATCCTTCCGGAAAATGGATGCATCTGCCACATACAGATCCGACTCGCAGATAAAGCAATCCGTTTTGCCCAGAATATCTTTCGCCGCATAGACAGAGGATATATTATTCTTTATCTCATAGTCCGGATTGTGCAGAATATGCACCTGGGGATACTTTTCACATAATGGTGCAAACTGTTCTCCCAGATACCCTGTCACAATATATATTTCTTCCACCGGGCGGCCAAGCAGTCCCTCTATCACTGTTTCGATCATGGGTTTTCCATGGACTTTGATCAGTGGCTTGGGCGTATGTTCCGTTAAAGGGCGCATACGGCTGCCAAGGCCTGCCGCCATCAATATTGCAGTTTCTTTCACAAACATCCTCTCCCTCTATATCTCATCGATCAGACGTATGATATCTTTAAAAGGCATCAGTCTGGAATCCACTTCCAGCGCCCTGTGATTCTTCAGAATCTCCACTGCCGTGCTCTGCATGGCCGGGAAGGCGCTTCTGGTCAGCTGGTTGGCGTAAATCACAATATTTACCCCTGCCGCCGAAAGTTCTTCCTCCGTGATGCTGTTAAAGGATGTGGGTACCACCACGATTGGTGTCTTGGCATCCTCCTGCCGGAACAGATGACAGAATTCCAGAATCTCATCCGGCGATTTCTTCCGGGAGTGAATCATGATGCCGTCCGCTCCAGCCGCCACATAGGCGCGGGCACGATTCAGTGCATCCTCCATACCGCGTTCCAGGATCAAGCTCTCAATCCTGGCAATGATCATGAATTCTTCTGTCCGAAGCGCCCGCTTACCTGCCCGTATCTTCTCACAGAAATTTTCTATGCTGTCCTGCGTCTGTTCTACTTCCGTGCCAAACAGAGAATTCTTCTTAAGACCCGTTTTATCCTCAATGATTACCGCAGAAACGCCCATGCGCTCCAAGGTTCTCACATTATATACGAAATGCTCTACCAATCCGCCCGTGTCCCCGTCCAGAATGATCGGCTTCGTGGTCACATCCATCACATCATCAATGGTCCGGATTCTGGACGACATATCTACCAATTCGATATCAGGCTTGCCTTTTGCCGTGGAATCACAGAGGGAAGAAATCCACATGGCGTCAAACTGGTCCAGCTTACCGTTGCTTTCCACCACTGTTTTCTCCGCAATCAACCCGGTCAGTCCGGAATGTACTTCCAAAGTCTTGACAATCGGACTCATGGTAATCAGCTGACGGAGCCTCTTTCTCCTGAATTCCGGCATGACCAGCTTTTCCTTCATCTGTTCGTCAATGCGCCTTACATTTTCATTATACGTATAAGGAACCTCAATCAGTTCCCCGCCAAATTTCTCAAGATTGTCTATCACATTCTTACGGATGACGGCCTCCGGCCCTTTGGCCCAGTTGTCCCCGTGTACCACATAATCAGGCCGCAGTTCTTCCATGATCTGATCATACATGATATCTTCCTGAATCATTACTTCCTTGACAAGCCCTGTCTCCTTCACAATCTCCATGCGCTTTTCTAAAGATATGGTGGGAAACCGGTTGTATCTCACCATGGCTGCATCCGACAATACGCCTACATAAACATCCCCATACGCATTCGCCTTTTCCAGAATGTTCAGATGCCCTTCATGAATCACATCCGTACAGAAACATGTATATACTTTCTTCATAGCAATACCATCCCTTTCTCAACCCATAACTTCCGTTCCTTTTCACAGCCAATGTCCCTATGCCGCCTGAACATGTGAAAGGTAACCGACATTATAGATATTTCACCGGTGCGGTAACCCCACATGCCTTTAGTGCCTCCCGAAATACCACCCAGAACGCCTCTATATCTTCCTGATCAATGGCTCCCAGCGCACAGAGTCTGAACATGCCAAGCTTCTCAACCTTGCCGGGATAAATCGTGAATCCTCTTTCATAACAATAATCATGAACCTTCTCAAAATCCCACTGCTCATCATCAGGATATAAGGCTGCGGCCACCAGCCCGGACTCCTGCCCTTCCGGTACATAAGTCCGGAAGCCCAGTTCTGACAGCCCGCTCTTAATTGCTCCGAAAATCCGGCAGTGTCTGGCCCATTTATGTTCTTCGCCTTCCGCAAAATATTCTTTCAGTGCCTGCCTTACCGAATAAATCACCTGCACAGGCGGTGTAAAGTGCATTTCTCCATGTTCTTTCGCATACGCATACTGCATGTACAGATTACAGTAATAAGAACGTCTCGGATACTCGGCAGATGCTTCTATCATGGATTTTCTTCCAATAATGAAGGACAATCCTGTCATCGCCATAATACCCTTCTGCGCGGAAGCCATACAGAAATCCAGCTCATCCGCTTCCATGTCAATGGGACGCATTGCGTATGTAGAAGTGGTATCCACCACAAACATACCCTGATAACGATGTACCAAAGCTCCAATCTCCCGAATTGGATTAAGCAGTCCCGTCCCTGTCTCATGGTGGGTTGTGTAGACCAGCGCAATATCAGGGTTCTCCTGCAGTGTCTTCTCTATGACCGCCAGATCCGGCTGTCTGTCCAGGGGCATCTTTAAATTGATATACGGCAGACCGTAATACTCACAGATTTCCGCTCCCCGGCTGCTGTAGGCGCCGTTATTGATGATCAGAATCTTCTTTCCTTCCGGCAGCAGAGAATTCAGGCAGATATCCATATTGATCGTGCCTGATCCACAGAACAGCACCGCCGCAAACTCCGCAGGATCTGCATGGACAACCCGCAGAAGCCCCTCCTCAATCTCACGCATAATGGATACAAACTCTTTCTCCCGCGGACAGATATCGGGAACCACCTGTGCCATCTTCACCGTGTCGGTCGTTGTCGCCGGCCCCGGATTTAACAATACATTTCTCTTTACCATCTCCATCTGCTTATCCCCCTATTTGCCTGAACGTTCCACCAGCTTATCAATGATATATTTCGCGCCGACTTTACCGCTCTCACCGTTATGATAAATATACTCTTCCTTTAGTTTTTGCAGAGAATCCCTGGAAAACTGCTCATCAAACAACAGCTTGTCCACAGAATCCCTGATCTTATCTTCCACCGCATCCGGCTGGACAGATATGCCTACCTTGCTGCGCAGTTCTATATCGATAGGCACTGTTTTCAGTTCCTGATAATCCGGATTGGTAATCTTCATGGGCGTGTCAATGAACAGTACCGGCTTTAAGGTGGCAAAAGCATACTCAAAAGCAATGCTCGACCAGTCTGTGACCAGTATATCCGCCGTATATACCGTCTTATTGGAAGAAAAATCCTTCTGGAAGGTTACACCCTGCTCCTGATATCTGGCCGCCAGAGCATCAATCCGTGCCTCATAGTGGCGGACATACTGCGGATGCGGACGGACAATAATATGATAGGGCGTCTTGACCAGTTCATCCAGCATCCCTTCTATACAGGAATCCAAAATATTGTCTTTCTGCCAGGAAGGCGCTATCAGGACCGTCTTGTCCTTCTTCCCCTCCGATCCATCTTCCCGCACCATCTCCTCATAAGCTTTGGTCATATTGTCAATGACACTGGAACCCCACTCCACAAGGTTCTTTGCCGGCAGTCCGTATTTCTCTTCCCGCTCCGCAATCTCGCACTTATTCTTGGGACCCGATGTGAAAATGGTATCGTAGTGATCCAGCGCATCTTTGTGAAAGGTCAGATTAGAGCTGTTCACATCATGCTGCACATAAATATATTCAATATCTTTCTGTACATAAGACCGCTTTAACTGGAAATTCTCCAGATCCGGCGTAGTCATGACCATAATGTCCGTCTCCATCTTCATCATCAGCACGATCATTCTGTGCTCTCCGATATAATAAGGTTTAAACTGGTCGCTCTCCATGCCAAAGACCTCATCTTCCGGATCACTGGTGATATAGTGGATGACAATGTTGGTTCGTCTGATAATCTCTTCTATGATATTCTTATAATATTTATAGAAACCATTCTTTTCCGAATAAAACACAATCTTTTTATCGGCAGTTTTTATAAATTTCTTATAATCTGCTTTTTCCTTGTCCCGATATGGACTCTTCTTATCTTCTTTCTGTTTGGTGGTCATGAAGGCTTTCGCCTGTTTAAGCTCTTCCTTACTCTTTTCCAGAGCCTCATAATCTATATAATTTTTGGGATTGATCCAGATGTTTAAAAGAACCAGCTGAACCACTGAGAGTATATTACTGCAGCTCCAGTAAAATCCAACACCAATGGACACAAAAAATCCCAGATACAAAGATAATGCCACGGAAAATATCATGGTGCCGTATTTATTGAGAGCCCCCTGCTCAGACTGCAGCACATTTATCTTATTCTGCACATAACACATGAAAAAGGCGGATAACGCTGCCAGAAGAGGAATCAGTAAAGTGACTCCTCCTGTTTTGACAGGAATATCCGTCAGGTTCGTCCCCCGCTTAACAGCTTCCACTACGCCCATCAACAGGGCCAGCTGCACAAACAGAGGTATCAGATCCGCAAAGGGACTGTATTTCTCTCTTTTAAATAATTTATACTGCTCCTCGGAAATGGCTTCCTGGTTTCCCAGATACGTGGCACTGATATGATTCATCTCAGGCTGCATCCGCACCGTCTTAATGGAGTTCTTCTGTACCCAAACTGACAAAGGCAGCAGAATTACCTTTGTCAGAAATGTAAATACCAATATTGCAAACCAATAATTTTGGCAAAATCCATAGCATAAATTGATCAGCCAGACCAAAATGCCTACTATTCCATCTATCACTGCACCCATATGACCGCCTCTTACTCGTCCACGTCTTTAAATTCAATAGCACTTTTCTCTGCTTCGCCATCCTTCTTATTCTTCTTAAAGAAAGCGAATATTTTATGTCTGAAAATAGTCAGCACTGCACCCAGTGCAATCAGGACACCTGCCACAGCCTGAATAATATAAGTGACTGCAGACGGGTCGATATACGCATGTACCGGCAGTGTGAATAAATACCATCCGCACGTAAAGAAATAAGAAAACTTAACCATCTGTGATACTATCTTTTTCATGATTGCTACTCCTCCTTACTCAGTAACCCTGCTGTTGACAACGGGGTTAAACCTTTATTTTGGGACGCAGGCCGTAAAGCCTGCGTCCATTATACTCCTGTTTCTGACATTATACAAGCAACCGGACATTTTCCATCCTGGGATGCTCCTAGTATGCCCTGCCCCAATAAACCATCTTCTTGGCAGGCTTACCGCAGCATACACAGACATCACTGATATTTTCCTGTTCGAAGGGAATACAGCGGCTGGTGACTGCCAGTTCTTCCTTGATCTTATCCTCACATGCCTGCTCCCCGCACCACATGGCTTTCACAAAACCGGATTCTTCTGCAAAGAGTCTGCGGAATTCTTCCATGTCTTTGGCCGTAAAAGTATGGCTCTCCTTGTGCGCACGCGCTCTCTCGAGCATTTCCTGCTGCATCTTATCAAGGATTTCTCCCGCCTTTGCTTCTATCTCATCCAGAGAAACTTCTATCTTTTCTCTCGTATCACGGCGGCAGATCACACATTTGCCAGCCTCAATATCCTTAGGCCCGATCTCCACGCGAATCGGGATCCCCCGCATCTCCTGCTCAGAAAACTTCCATCCCGGACTCTTGTCCGTATCATCTACCTTCGCACGAAAAGCGCTCAGACGCTCCTTCAACTCATAAGCTTTGTCCAGAACCCCTTCTTTCTTCTGCTGGATGGGGATGATCATAATCTGGGTCGCTGCGATCTTAGGCGGCAGCACCAGCCCTGAATTATCACCATGAACCATAATAATCGCACCGATCAGACGAGTGGAAACGCCCCAGGAAGTCTGATGTACATATTTCAAGGTATTGTCCTTATCTGTAAACTGCACGCCGAAAGCTTTCGCAAAGCCATCACCGAAGTTATGACTTGTGCCGGACTGCAGAGCCTTGCCATCATGCATAAGCGCCTCAATAGTATATGTGGAAACAGCGCCTGCAAATTTTTCTTTATCCGTCTTACGGCCCTTCATCACAGGAATCGCCAGCACCTCTTCGCAGAAATCAGCATAAAGATTCAGCATCTGAAGCGTTCTTGCTTCTGCTTCCTCAGCCGTTGCATGGGCCGTATGCCCCTCCTGCCATAAAAACTCCCTGCTGCGCAGGAAGGGTCTGGTCTCCTTCTCCCAACGCACCACAGAACACCACTGGTTACAAACCTGGGGAAGGTCCCGATAAGACTGCACCACATTCTTATAATAATCACAGAATAAAGTCTCCGATGTGGGTCTGACACATAATCTCTCCTGTAAAGGCTGCAATCCGCCGTGAGTCACCCAGGCCACTTCCGGCGCAAATCCTTCCACATGGTCTTTCTCTTTATTCAACAGACTCTCCGAAATGAACATAGGCATATACACATTCTCCACACCTGCTGCCTTAAACCGCTCGTCCAGCTGCTTTTGAATCAATTCCCAGATAGCATATCCGGCCGGCTTAAATACCATACATCCTTTAATGCTGGTATAATCTAAAAGCTCTGCCTTCTTCACCACATCCGTGTACCACTGCGCGAAATCATCCTCCATCGCCGTGATCGCTTCCACTAATTTTTTGTCTGCCATTTTTCTCTCCTTTCTCAGAACAAAGGTGTCTTACTGACTTTTCATTAAAGCAACAGATGCCGGACTTTACCAGACATCCTCACATAAATAAAACCGCCCAGATCTCATCCCAAAGGGACCGAAATCTCGGCGGTACCACCCTAATTAGCGCCTCTGCGCTCATCTTCTCCTACCGTTATCGCCGGTGTCACGCTGTGCTTATCGCACAGGGCTCCGAGGCCGGTTCCGAATAGCTCCCGTAAGAATCTTCCACCAACAATCCTCTCTCTGTCACGTTCCCTATCCGTACTATTCTCTTCTTCGCCACGTCTGTTTTATGCTGGTACAACCTTATATTGCACCATTTCTTGGGTCTTATTCTAAGTGGGGAGACTGGATTTGTCAACTGCTATTTATGCGAATGCGGTAAACTCCGGCACAGATACTCTCCAATTCCCAACAGAATAAACACAAAGGGCGTACAGCACACCTGCTGATAACAGAAAAAATTATAAGCCATGTAAGACACTGCCGCCGCTGCGATTCCTGTCAGCAGAGGCTCATCACCTGCCGCCTTCATAAACCGCCGGATCGCCGTGACGAAAATCCCCGCATAAGATACAAATCCAAGAATCCCCCCATTGATCAACATATTAAACCACTCGTTATGGGCGTTGGTGAGCACCTTCTGTCCCCACAAGAGTTCGGCCTCTTCCCCATAATTTGCCGCCACATAGCTACTTAAGCAGTCCGGCCCCACACCAATCAATTTATGAAACAGATTCTCTTCCCTAAATATCCTGGCCGCAAACTTCCAGATTCGTCCCCGGCCATTTCCCCAATCGTCATTCCAGGTAAAATAAGACACCGCCGATAACCTTCGCCCCATTCCCTCCGGCAAAAGTCCGCCTGTCTGCAAAATCATAAGCCCCATTATCCCGGCAAGCAATATCACCATGCCCACAAGCACGGCTTTACGCGCCCGCAACATCTTCTGTACCGGAAACGTCTTATCTTTTCGCTTCCACAACAGCACATACAATATCACACAGATTCCCAGAAGCACCCATGTCAGTACAGAATCCAGAATCAGACTGGTCATAAAATCATACCGCAATTCCGGATTCGGACGAATCCGCATGAACAGACTCATGACCTTACCCGATGCAAAGAACATGACACAGACGGCTGCGAAACGCCGCAGACTCTCTTCTTTCTCCACACAGAACCAGAAAAACACCAGCATAAAGCCCGCCAAAGCAAAGTAAGCGCTGTCACTGTTTTGTGTTACCAGCGAACAAAAGCCAATAACCACATAAATACCGCTTACCATTCTCCATATCTTCTTCTGCGCATAGAGGAATACGGCAGTTCCCACAGGCAGTACCACGATCAGATAACTGGCATACCAGGTGGCCTGCCCCATTGTTGAGAGAAACTGCGCCATCTGGTCATCCGTCAATCCCTGATAGAAGCCAATCGGATCTATCCCCACCCGATGCAGTATCCCAAGCAGGAATACCACTGCTGATACCGCACATAAGATTACCAGCACCGGACGGTACTGTCTGCCGAAACGGGAAAGGAACAAATACAGTAATACGAAACTGATCTGCGATAACAGTCCCATATTCCAGCCAAAGGAGCCCCACAAGGCATCCTGATAAAAGCCGCCAAAACCAGCTGATAAAATGGTAAAAAACATATATGCCAGCACACAGCCGTCCGTTACTGACAGTCTGCATTTTTTCTTTTCCCGCAGCCAGAAAACTCCATACAAAGCCGCCAGAAGCAACAGGGGAACAAAGCCAAGACGGAGAATGTTCTTATAGATGTCGAACTTGGCATTTCCAATCTGATCATAACCGTCCCTGGCATATAACGGTACCGCCACACATACCGTTGCCGCCACCACTGCCATAAGATACGCAATCAGCTGTCCTGTTATCTCCACTCCGGCATTTGACCCGCCGTCTTTCATTTTATGTAATTTATTACTCATAGTCTTTTCCTGCTTTCCGTAATACTCCCTCGCCCATCCCCAACAACATAAAGAAATAGGGCGTACTCAATACCTGCTGAAAACTCACCATATTATGAACCGTATAGGCCAATAAGCTGACTGCACACGCATATAGAAAAGTCTGCCCACGCGCCCCTTTACAAAAGCGAATCAGCGCACTTCCCACAAATCCTGCATAGCACATACATCCCAGCGCTCCCACATTCATCAGCATGGAAAGCCCTTCGTTATGGGCATTGGTCAGCCTTTCAGAACCAAACTCTTCCACAAGCCGCCCGGCTGCTGCCGGCACTTCATAGACATAGGCCGCAAAACAATCCGGACCCACACCTACAATCCGATGCAGCGCATCCAGCGCCCTATATGCCTCTATACTGCAATTCCAGGCCGCACCCCGGCCATTTCCCCAGTCTTCTCGAAATAACATAATCGGGACTTCTTCCCCACCATACAGCAGGCCGCCAAACTTAAACAGGCCGCACAGCCCGACACACCCGCACAAAATAAGGACCGCTGCACAGATTTTATTTCCCCGTCCATCTTCCAACAAATTCCGTATTCTGCCGGAAGCATCCCTGTCTTTCCTGTGTATCCACAGCCGCAGTAACACATATCCTGAAAATACAATACACAATGCCCACAATGTTCCGTTTCCACTGGTAAGCCGCTCCATCATGGAAGGGCTTCCCCCGTTTAAGCCGCTTCCATAATTTAGCCAAAATCCCGGCAGATAACGCAGAAGCCGCGCTGCCTGACATCCCGCTGCGAACATCATACACAACTGCATCCACCTGTAAAAATATTGTACACTATGTATGGAAAATAGCAACAATATCACAAACGCCGCCGCAAATACCAGATATGCACTCTCGCTTCCCTGTACAATCCCGGCTAATATGGCAAGGAAACTATAAACCCCTGCCGCAACCCGATACCATCTCCCTTTACTGCACCAGTATAAGGCCATCCCCATGGGCGCTGTCACAGACCAGTAACCGCAAAACCAATTGATATTCCCCAGCGTAGAGATAAACACCGGCGTCTGCCCCGCCATATCAACAGGATAGATCGAATAGCGATTTAATATCCCTAATACAAACACACCCGCAGACGCCGCCAGCCAGACCGCCACCCACTTTACGCGGTACACAAAATACCGGGAAAAGAAAAAATAAAGCAGCACAAATATCATCTGCATCACAGTTCCCATATACCAGCCCTGGGCACCCCAGAGCGCTTCCTCTTTATAAGAAGAACACAAATAAGACAACATCACCGCCACAAAATAGCCATAGGCGAACCAATCTGTCACTGACATCCGGTGAAAATATTCTGTGAGCAGCCCCGGCCTGCGAACCACCGTACATAAAATAACGAGAAGCATTGCAGCCAGCCAGACCAGTGTCACATTCCGGAAAAAGATATATTTGTTCTCTCCGATCTCCAGATACCCGCCCGGCGCATAATAAGGGTAAATCACGGTTAATATGATAAAGTATATTAAGAGGATATTTTGGCCGATCTTTTTTAACCAATTTCCTGACCCGCTGTTTAATTGTATCTCTTTATAATTTTTTCTATTCTCTGTCTCCATGTATTTTCATCATATACGGACTATATCCTTTCGTCAAACTTTTTCTCCCCCTTTGGTCTTCTTCTCAAAATCTCACAGATCACAATCAACGAAAGCGGCCCCTTAATGATGCCGCCCACGCCAAAAAGCTTAACGCCGGCATAAATAGCAATCAGTAAACCCACAGGTGCAACCCCGACCCGCTTTCCAATCAGCTTAGGTTCCAGCATTTCCCGGGCTAAAATACAGACGCCGTACAAAATAAGACAGACTGCCATCTGCACATACTGTCCGTTTAACAGCTGCCATATGGACAGCGGTACCAGCACAATTCCCGTTCCGATAAACGGCAGCATATCCAGAATACCTGCCAGAATGCCCAGTAAAATACCGCCGCTCACACCGGACACCCCCAGCGTCACACTGCACAACAGACAGATAATAAGCAGAATGACTCCCTGCGCTTTCATAAAGGTGATGATATAGGAAAGCACTCCCTCCATGACAGACCAGAGGAACCTGAAATCCTCCTCTGATTTCACCCATTCCACCATTCTGGTATAATCCTTTTCCAGTAAAAAAACTGCAATGCAGGTAATGGCCAAAAATCCCACCGCAGAAAAGATGCCTTTAAAACAACTGTACGAAGAAGACAGTATCTGCGGTACCACCTGTATCTGCACATTCTCCATGATAACCGTCATCTGTTCAATGATATACCCCTCAATCTCCTCTCCGTTCCAGCCAAACTTCCCATCCATCCGGCAACAGCACTGATGGAAAAAGAGTTCCGCCTGGGCTCCGATCTGATTACAGAGGGCAGGCAGATCCTGAAGCTGTCTGATGCCCAGCACCATAACTGCCCAGAGGATGCCGCACACCAATAGTAAAAGCGGCAGAACAATGCCCACTGCCAGAAATTTCTTACGAATCGGAATCTTTCTCTGTATCCTCTCTAACAGAGGATACAGCAGCGTGACCAGCACAAAAGCCGACAAAAAGGGAGCCGCCAACGGAAACAGGTAACGGAAAAAGAAATAAACCAAAACCGTTACCACGCATGCCTTTATCACTCTGTTATTCCATAATGTATCTATTTGCTGCTGATGATTCCACATAGATGATCTTCTCTCCGGACATAAAAATAATAAAAAAGCAGAAGGTTTACCTCTGCTTCTTCTACTGACACTATTCTTATTATCTTTATTTTCATAGATCTTATACTATCTAAATGCTTATCGCTGAGCACAATGACATGGCATTATCTCATCAGATACGGCCGATCTCCGGCTGTCCTTATTTCTGTCTGCTTCTATCTCCTGTCTGAACTCCTGAAAGCTCTTTCCCTCTGGCATGACAGAAAATATCATTTTCTTTCCCGTTGCCGGATGCATAAATGCTAGCCTGCCTGCACACAGGGCAATATCCTTCATGCCCAGCTGCTCTGACAACCTTACCGCCTGCGCATCGGCATATTTGCGGTCTCCTAACAGACTCAACCCTGCATTTGCCATCTGTACCCGAATCTGATGATGACGTCCCGTCTGCAGTCGAATCCTGGCAAGGGCAATCTGGCATGACACTTCCGCCGATTCCACCTGTCTGCGCTGTAAAATCCGAAACCGCAGGCGGGCCTCCTTGGCACCTTTCATTTCCCTGCTTACCACCTTCGACAAATTCGTCCTGCCGTCTTTTAACAGATAGTCCACCAGTTCTCCATCTTCCGGTATATCCTGTCCACAGATGACGGCGTAGTAGTCTTTTGCCATCTGTTCTTCAGTCATCTGCCTGCTTAATGCTGCCGCAGCCGCCTTACTTCTGGCAAAGACTAAAATACCTTCCACCGGCTGATCCAAGCGATGGACCAGTCCCACATAAGGCTGCTTTTCGATGGGCCTTTTATCCTTTACACAAGGATTCTTCTCTTTATCCGCAAGATAAGTCGCTATCTCACTGACCATATCCCGCTGCCCTACCCGTGCAGTCTGGGTGGCAATCCCTGCTGGTTTACGGCAGACAATCAGATCTTTGTCTTCATATAATATGCGTGATTTCATGGCCTCATTCAACCTCGCAAATCCGTATTTACATTATCATAACAAACACTGTAACTCTTCTGTCTATATCTTAAACCGGTATCCAATGCCCCAGATTGTCTCAATATACTGAGGTTTCGCTGTGTCAAACTCAATCTTTTCACGAATCTTCTTAATATGCACGGTAACTGTGGCAATATCCCCTATGGAATCCATATCCCAGATTTCCCGGAACAATTCCTCCTTGGAATATACATGATTGGGATTCTCCGCAAGGAATGTCAACAGGTCAAACTCCTTTGTTGTAAATACCCTTTCTTCCCCGTCCACATAAACTCTTCTGGCTGTTTTATCTATCTTAAGTCCTCTGATCTCGATCATGTCATTGACCTTCTGGTTGCTGCCCACCAATCTGTCATAGCGGGCCATATGCGCCTTGACCCTGGCCACCAGCTCAGAGGGACTGAAAGGCTTCGTCATATAATCGTCCGCACCCAGACCAAGTCCCCTGATCTTATCGATGTCATCCTTTTTGGCAGACACCATGATAATCGGTATATCCTTCTCCTCACGAATCTTTTTACATACTTCAAAGCCGTCAATGCCCGGCAGCATGAGATCTAAAATCACAAGATCGTAATCCCCTGACAAAGCTGTCTCTAACCCCTGATCGCCGTTATTTTCAATAGTCACTTCAAAGTCGCTTAATTCCAGATAATCCTTTTCCAGATCTGCGATTGCCTCTTCATCTTCCACGATCAAAATCTTACTCATAACATTCTGTCCTTTCTGTCTCTCAGTTTATAAAACTACTTTCATGAAATTCATGTCAACTGACATGACGCCGCTTCGACAACTGCCAAATCCACGTTATTCTTTCGACTCCGTCTGATATTTACGTATTACGAAGTGCATACAGGTTCCTTCGCCTTCTTTGCTGGTAGCCCAGATATAACCGCCATGGTCTTCTATAATCTTCTTCACAATAGACAGCCCGATGCCGCTGCCGCCTTTGGAAGAATTACGGGAAGCATCCGTCCGATAAAACCGCTCGAAGATATTAGGCAAATCTTTCGCCGCAATTCCCTTGCCGTTATCCTCAATCTCCACACGGATAGAATCCACCTCATCCAGAATGCGGATATCTATGACCCCTTTCTCCTTATCCGAATACTTCACACTATTGCCAATAATATTATTGATAACCCTCTTTAACTGTTCCGGATCGGCTATGATCTGCGTGGAAGGTTCCACCAAATCTTCATAATTTAACTGAATATTCTTGGACTCTAAGTCAAGCCCCACCTCTTCCACACAGTCTCCAAAATAATCTGCCACATTTATGCGGCGAAAACTGTAAGGAATCCGATTACTGTCAATGCCCGAATAAGTCGTAAGTTCATTGATCAGCCGATCCATATCATTAGCTTTATTATAGATGGTCTTGATATACTTGTCCATCTTCTCCGGCGTATCGGCAACGCCGTCCATGATACCTTCCACATATCCCTTCACCGCAGTGATGGGCGTCTTTAAATCATGGGAGATATTGCTGACTAATTCCCTGTTCTTCTTCTCATGCTCAAACTTCTCATCCAGGGATTCTTTCAGCCGAAGCCGCATATCCTCATAATTGCGGTAGAGTTCTCCAATCTCCCCCTTACCTTCCGTGGGCAGCATATATTCCAGATTGCCTTCCGCGATATTCTGCATTGCCGCATTCAGCTGCGTGATCGGTGTAAAGATGCCTTTCTGAATCCACTGGGTCAGCACAATACTGGTAAAGATAAGTACCAGAATAAAAGCGGCAATCATATTACTCAGCATTTTCTTGGAAATCAGGGAACTGATACTTGTCACAATAAAAAAGCTTCCCTCAGCGCCGTCAGAAAACACAAAATCAATCTCCTTGACCAGCTTTTTCATATCATTATAATAGAAACCCGTCTCCGGGTCAGGCATGGCATTCCCATACTCCGGCAGTGTATCGAATATCTTCCTGGCTGCATTATGATTCCCGGTATAAAAAATCTGATCATTCTTTCTGACTATGATATAAGAAGACTTATCTTTCAGGTCCATCGTCAGTTCATCCAGGTAATCCTTATTTTCCAGCTTTGTTGCATCTTTGGCAATCTGCCTCTTTACTTCTTCCAGTACTTCTTCCGTAATACGGCTGTAATTTTCTATCGTATAAATAAAAGAGGCATTATTTTTATTCAAAAACCCAAACTGTGCTTCCGCATCCTCTATATGACTGCCAACTAGCAAAAACGTGATACTTGTGAGCAGAAGCGGAACAAGTATGATAGAAAGCGATGTGATCACAAGCCTTGTTCTGAATTTCACGAAAATCTCCCTTTCTTCCTGCACATACGATACCTTTTGTATCCTGATGTTTTAAATATACCACACTTTTCGCACTTAGAAATAAAACATCTCCTATAATCTTATAAAATATTTATAAAATAAAAAATTTAGATTGACAGGCTTATTTAATCTGTTATAATGAAAACAGAAATCAGTAATGATTCCTATTTTTAGAGGAGGGATTGCAATGGCGTTAAAATACAGCCGTCAGCGGCAGGTCATTTTCGACTTTCTGATGACTCGCAAAGATCATCCTAGCGCCGAAGTGGTCTATCAGAACGTCAGACAGGAATATCCTAACATCAGCCTCGGTACCGTTTACCGAAATCTGTCACTTCTCGCTGATATGGGTGAGATACAGCGTCTGCGTGTAGGCGATGGCATTGATCACTTTGATGCGGATACCTCCGAACATTACCATTTCGTCTGTTCAGAATGCGGCTGTGTGACAGATCTTAAGATGGGAAACATCGAAGAAATTCTGGAGACTGCCCGCAAAGATTTCGGCGGCGAGATACAAGGACATGTCACATATTTCTATGGAATCTGTGACAAATGTAAAACAAATGAACCCATAAATTAAGGGTGCAAAATAAAAAGAAAAGGAGATATTATCTATGAAATTTGTATGTCAGGTATGTGGTTATGTTCACGAAGGAGATGCAGCGCCGGCTGAGTGCCCGGTATGTCACGCACCCGCTGAGAAATTTACAGCACAGGGCGATGAGATGACATGGGCTGCAGAGCATGTGGTAGGTGTGGCACAGGGTGTCAGCCAGGATATCATCGACGATCTGCGCGCTAACTTTAACGGTGAATGCTCTGAGGTAGGTATGTATCTTGCTATGGCAAGAGTTGCTCACAGAGAGGGTTATCCTGAAATCGGCCTGTACTGGGAGAAGGCTGCCTGGGAAGAGGCAGAGCATGCTGCTAAATTCGCAGAGCTTCTTGGCGAAGTAGTAACGGATTCCACCAAGAAAAACCTGGAGATGAGAGTAGAAGCTGAGAACGGTGCAACCGCTGGTAAGTTCGATCTTGCAAAACGTGCTAAAGCTGCTAATCTGGATGCAATCCATGACACCGTGCATGAGATGGCTCGTGATGAAGCCAGACATGGTAAGGCATTTGAAGGACTTCTTAAGAGATACTTTGGTTAATTAAAAGATAAGGATAAAATTTTATAAAATACAAAGGAGACATTGAAAATGAAAAAATATTTTTGTAATCCCTGCGGCTACACTTATGATCCGGAGAAAGGTGATCCGGAGCATGGCATCAAACCCGGCACAGCATTTGAGGATCTTCCGGCAGACTGGTGCTGCCCTCTGTGCGGCGTGACAAAGGACATGTTCCAGCCTTGTATCGATAATTACAACTAATTTAAGAAAGGCCGTTGTGTCATGGATGCCTGATCATCCATAATACAACGGCCCTTTTTCTATACCTGAAAGCATCTAAAATGCAAAAACCGGCTTTCCTTCTTCATCCCATTCAACCTCCAGCATCATGGCATGCCTGTTCGGTACATAGAGAGGATTCCCCACCAGATCCTTTTCTGTTCTGGCATGGAACACCATAACAAGTCTGCCGTCTTCTGTTTCTACGAAGCTATTGTGTCCGGGACCATATATTTTAAGACTTTCATCTGACTGCAGAACCGGGTAACGCTCCTTACGCCAGCTCCTCGGATCCAACAAATCCGCATCCTCATCCGCAGTCAGCATCCCAACACAATAATGAATGCCCGTATCACTTGCCGAATATGTGACAAACAGCCTGCCTTCATGGTGAATGACAGCCGGGCCTTCATTGACCCAGAAACCATGCCGTTCCCAGTCGTAATCAGGTGTTGTTAAAAGTACCTGGGCCGTTTCCAGTTTGAGGGGTGACTGCATCCGCGCAATATAAAGATTGGATATCTGTTTACCCACACTCACTTTCTCCGCCCAGATACAGTAATGCTGTCCTTTGTTCTCAAAGACAGTCATATCAAGGGAAAATGCCCGGAAAGAAAACTCATCCCCATCTGCCGCCTGCATCATGCCCCGTTCCATCCAGGGATCATTGATCGGATCTTGCCCCTCGCATTCCAAAATATACGGCCTGATCTTCCAGATATCGTCCTTCTCTCCCCCGGCAAAATACAGATACCACTTTCCCTCAAGATAATGGAGTTCCGGGGCCCAAATATGTTCACTCATAGGGCCGCTTACGTGTTTCTTCCACACAACGGTTTCTTCTGCGTCTGCCAGGCCTTTGAGGCTGTCACTCCTGCGCAGTGCAATCCCGTTATACTGCGGCAGGCTGCCCGTGAAATAATAGCAGCCGTCCTTATAATACACATAGGGATCTGCTCTTTGCATAATCCATGGTTCTCTGTAACGATACTTGTTGTCCATATTTTTCGCTTCTTTCTCTTTAATCATTATTATCTGCCATAGTAAACGACATTAGAAATTTTGTTTACTATATCTTTATAGTATAGGTCACAGTATTCCTTGTCAATAAATTATTTTAAGTTTTATTAAAATAATTTATTTAAATCAAAATAAAAGATTCTTCACAGACAAACACAGTTCTCTCTAACTGTCTATCAGGGATGCTTTCCTAAAATCAGTGCATTGCCCATGTCCCCTCTTATTCTTTCATATTTAACATATTGCACTATCTTCATAACAATATTTTATACATGCTGCCAATTTAATAACATTTCTTAGTTTCACTTTACAGCATACCATACAAAATTTTTAATAAATTTTTTAGATTTTGCCTATTTACATTTGAAAACACACAAGATATCATATTCTCACAATAAGTCAACCATATTTTCAGAAAGAAAGGAGGCTCATAGAAAATTTTTACAGACAACAGACTAAAAGATGTGTTTTCAGGGAATCCTGCGTGTAGGGGAATTGCAGCTAATCGGTATTGTTTTAAGACATTATATTTTCATGACATCAATGATTAAGGAGGAAACGAGATTATGCAGCAGGTACATGTAAAATTCAATGATGTTAATCAGGTCAGAAGGTTTGTAGATGTAATTGATAAGATTGATTTAAGTTTCAACCTTGGCGAAGGCCGAAGAATCGTAGATGCCAAATCCATACTTGGCGTGTTGGCACTCGATCTGACCAGACCGCTTCGATTAAGTTATGACTCAGACGATGAGGGAATCAGGGAGAAGCTAGCTCCCTTTATATATTAAAGGAAAGACACGGGGTGCCGCCCGATCATCCAACCAGATGATAGAGCGGCACCCCTTATATGTACTGCACTTCCTGCTGTTGTCAATCCGCCATCATGGCAAATACCTTCATCGCCTCTTTGACATTTTCTTTCATGCCTTCCCGCGCCCTTGCAGATATTTCAGTAAAAAAGAGCGGTGCGCCGTCCTCTATCTTCTTAATATAATCAGCAGCCGCATTTCCACCCGCTTTATCCATATAAGTAAAATAATTGATCTTTCTGACGCCTGCCCGGATACCTTCCTGGAAGTTCTCCCTGCTGACACCGGAACCGCCATGCATGACTACCGGAATATTCCCGCACTGTCTGCGGACTTGTCTGACCACATCAAAGTCCAGTTTCGGGGTTTTGAGATAAATCCCATGGGTAGTCCCAAAAGAACATGCCAGGGCGTCGATACCTGTGCGCATAACAAAATCTTTCGCCTGTACCGGATCCGTGTATATCTTAGTATCATCTTCCTCACCGCTGCCTTCTCCTGCACCGGATTCCCGTCTGCCCATACTCCCCAGTTCTGCTTCCACGCTGGCGCCATATTTTCCAGCCATCTCCACAGCCTTCGCCGAATTAGCCAGATTCTCCTCATAAGATAGTGTGGAACCGTCATACATGATTCCTGTAAACCCTATCTCCAGGGCCTGCTGCAAGTACTCCAGCGTCTCTCCATGATCTAAATGCACACAGACCGGTCCTTCTGCTTTCTTTGCGAAATCTACCATGATGGGCCCTATCAGTTCCAGCGGAATCAATGGTTCATGACACTGCGCAAACTGAATGATAAGCGGCACATCCAACTCCTGCGCCGCCTGAAAATTAGCCTGAAGGCTTTCCAGACTTACCGCATTGAACGCACCCACTGCAATGGTTTTCTCTTCCGCAATCTGTAAGATCTCTTTTAACGTAACTAACATGCTCTTCTCCTTTACCATCCGGGGAACTCGTTCTTCGCCCACCCGTTTTTCATTTTCTCTTTCAACGCCGCAAGCGGCTGCAGACCGCTCAGTGCATCATAAGACGCCACACAACATGCCCCCGTGGCCACCGCCAGCTGCACTGCCTCTTCAAGGCTGCGCCCTTCCAGCACAGATACCAGAAAGGCAGCAATACTGGTGTCTCCCGCGCCGGTACCGGACAAAATCTGATCTGGTACAAAGCTTCTTGCAAACCCTTCTTTCTCTGCCCATTGATCTACGACAAGCCCCAGCTCTTTGCAGACCGATGCCATCTGCTCTCTGGCGGCTGTCCTGTAATAGATGCCCGGAGCTCCGCATTTAATCAGTACCACCTTTGCTCCCATGGAAATCGCCCGTTCAGCAAGCGGCTTAACTTCTTCCAATGATATGGCTTCCGTAATGTCCTTTCCTGCCGCCCTTTCATTCCAGGCCTCATATCTGTCCCTGTCCAGCATGAAACATAATTCCTCCACACTGGGAACAAAGAAATCCACATAGGGCAGTGACCTGGATAAGATATCAATCCAGTCAGCCCTGCCGGCCTCTGATTTGGCGTCCACCGCCGCAAGATCTAAGGATGTGGCGGCATGCTGTTCTTTAATCCTGCGAAACATTTCCGCCATCCCCTTGCCACCTTCCTGATACATTTGCCGCATCAGGGGCGGATAGCCAAAGTGGAATAAATCTGCTTTTGCCACCTCTTCATAATCAATATCTTCACAGCCAAAAGAATGATTCGCCCCCGGATTGTGCAGGAAGATTCTGTCAATGCCGGGAACTGCAATGACCACCGAGTAGGAAGTGGATTCCTCCTCTGATACAATCATCCCTTCCCCCACATCATAGCGGTGCAGAATATTCTCCACCATGCCGCCAAATTCATCAGCCCCTATTTTACCCATCAGTGTCACATCCGCGCCCAGAATTTTCATGGCTAACCCCGTATTGGCCACCGCACCGCCGGTATGTACATCCGCACCGCCCATCTGAATCAGTTTGCCGGGAATCATGATATCACCGATATTCTCTGCTTTCTGATCCGGGAAGACAGGCGTTATGTCCAGACAGATGTGGCCTGCCGCTATTATTTTCTTCCCCATGCAATGCCTCCTTTACAAATAAGAGCGAATAGTATTCCCTCAATAATAGTATCATATCACAATCTTACCTCATGGCAAAAGAAACTTATCTACGGATTGTCTCCTTTTTTAGTTTCTCTTAATAAATACTTTATACTTATATTATTGATTATTTGTTCTATTCGATGTATAACATATATAAACAAGAAACAAAGAAACCAGATGATCCTGTATCAGATTTCTGATATCGGTCATACTGATAACAAAAAGAAGGAGTGATCAATATGTTAAGACCAGCATTATTTAACCACAACACTTACAAACCGGCATTTTTTGAGGATTCTTTTGACAGAATGTTTGACAATGCTTTCAAGAATTTCTGGGGCGGCAATGAACTGGCTACCTTCGATGCCTTTAAGACCGATGTGATTGACCAGGGTGACAGTTATCTCTTACAGGCAGAATTGCCCGGCTTCGATAAGTCCGACATCAATATTGACCTGAAAGATAACCTGCTTACCATCTCCGCTTCCCACAAGGAAGAGAACGATGAAGAGGACAAGAACAAATATATCCGCAGAGAACGTTACTACAGTTCTTATTCCAGAAGCTTCCGCGTTAATGATGTGGAGCCCGGCGATATCGATGCTTCCTACAACAACGGCATCCTGGAAGTGAAATTCCCTAAGAAAGAGGCTGCCGCAAAGGAAGAGGTCAGACGCATTGAAGTGAAGTAATTTGCTTCGCAAATAACTTCTCGAGCTCCGCTTCGCGGATCTCGGATAAAATAAAACACTAATAAAAGGTTCCGGACGCAATCAAATCCGGAACCTTTTATTATTTGCTTATCCTCATGAAACAACTTTCCACCGGAAGCTGCTGCGTACTGCCAGACCTGTCATCGTATCTCTACTCTGCCAGCAGCACCAGCTCATAAAACTCTGCTTTGTACTCATCATCATACAGATCAATTCCCATTAACGCCTTCTTCACGTTCTTCACCGAAGCATCTTCCGGGTATTCACTGTGAGATGCAAGCAATCCGAACTCTGCCACTGCCCCCGCAAAGATAAAGTCATCAGAGGGCTCCTCCTCATAGCTGTCATATCCAACCGGATACTCCAGAAGATTGCTTTCCTCTTCTGCCGGTTTCTTATAACGGATGCTGATTGTCAGCCACTCTTCATATTTATTGTCTGAGGAAGGTTCTGACGGTGTTTTACCGGGCGTTTCCTCCTGTCTTTTCTTATACTCTTTGCTGTATTTCAGATCCTCGATCTCTCCTTTTGTCAGACTGCCGTCAAGCGGATTTTTCAAGATAATCTCATAGAGTGCCGTCACACTGTGACCAGCTCCAATTTCCCCGGCATCCTTGGTATCGTCATCAAAATCTTCCCGCGCCAAAGCCCTGTTTTCATAACCAATCAGCCGATAGCCCTCCACAATCTGTGGATTAAACTCTACCTGAAACTTTACATCCTTGCAGATGGTGAGCAATGTGGCTGACATCTCCTCCACCAGTACCTTATTGGCTTCCCGCAGACAATCTATGTATGCGTAATTACCGTTGCCTTTATCCGCCAGGGTCTCCATCTTATTATCTTTGATGTTGCCTGTCCCAAATCCCAGAACCGACAGGAAAATACCCGTTTCTTTCTTTTCAGTAATCAGTTCTTCCAATTCTTCCTCCGTGGTCATTCCCACATTTAAGTCACCATCCGTTGCCAGGATAATACGATTGTTGCCACCTTTGATAAAGTTCTCCTCTGCCAGCGCATAAGCGGTCTCAATGCCATCACTTCCATGTGTCCTGCCGCTTGCTTCCAGACCGGCTAACGCCTTCTTAATCTTTTTAGTCTCGTCTCCATGGACACCATTTAAAACAATCTCAGACTCCGCTGCATAAGTTACAATGGATATTCTGTCCTTCTCCGTAAGATTCTCTGCCAGCAGACCGAAGGATTCCTGTAAAAGCGGAAGCTTATCTTCTGAAAACATGGAGCCTGACACATCTATCAAAAATACCAGATTAGATTCCGGTGCACGGGAATAATCAATATCCTGTGTCTTGAGGCCAATCATAAGAAGCTCTGCCTCATCATTCCAGGGGCAGCGTCCTATCTGTGTCGTCACCCCAAAGGGATCTGACCCCGACGGGTCTTCATACTCATAAGAGAAATAATTGATCATCTCCTCTATTCTGACCGCTCCATCCGGGAGATTGTCCAGATCATAACCATCTCTGATCAATCTTCGCAGATTGCTGTAAGAAGCAGTGTCCACATCTGCTGCAAAGGTTGAGAGCGGCTGTGCCATAACAGAAGAAAAACCTTTCTCTTCCCACTCACTGTACTCTTCTCCGGAATTATCCGGAATCTCTACATCAAAATCGTAGCAGCTATCCAGATAGCTGTCAGACAATTCTCCCTTGGTAGCAGCCTCATCCCTGCTGCGCTCCTTCGTCCACTCGTCCGCTGCCGCCGCACTGTCATATTCGTCTGCTGCTTCCTCAGCTATACCTGCGGGCGCTTCCTCTGCAACAGCCCCATCTGCCCCTGATGCAGGCAGCGGACCTGCCGATTCCTCTTCCGCATATCCCCCATCTTCTGTCGGTGTATCCATGGCAATTTCCTTATGTTCGCCGCATCCTGTTAATAACATGACACTTATCAAACCGAATACTGTTATCTGTTTTACACACTTTTTCATCCTTTTTCCTCCATTCTAAAATGTATATCTGATTCCTCCCCGAAAGATACATAAACACAATGTTTTCTGTGACCTCTCTACCCTTAATACCTTTCAAAATAAAAAAAGGTTGCAAAAAATAAAATATTTTTCTAACTTTAATGAGATTTCTTTATCTCGTACATCGCCTCATACACTTCCTGCAAAAAATCCTCCTCACTCTCAGCCTGTCCGCAAATTACATAGGCCCTTCCTTCTTCCGTTTCCACATACGCCCCCCAGCCTTGTTTCTGTTCAATCACCCGGTAAGTCTCTCCCTCATAGACCACATCCCTGGCACCTGCATAATGATAAAAGGCCGGCTTCTCGTCTACCTCTATTATTTTCATGCTGCCATCTATTACATACTGGTATTCCTCCGCTGACTTATCCTCCACACTGCCTGCTGTATCTGCCTGAGAATCTTCCCGGGCCAAGTCCCCCTTTTCAGCCTCGTTTTCCTTTTTCATACTATCCTGTTCCATCTGCTTGCGGATATCTCCTTCCGCAAAGTCCGCTGATGGCGCTTCTGCAGCTTCTTCACTGCTCTCTATCTCTTCCGGAGCTGCTTCTGCCATACTGTCTGTTTGCGCCGCATTGGCGTTTACTTCTCCCGCAGTACTATCTGCAGCTTCACCGTAATCCATCTCTTCTGGCATCCCGGCAAATGTCTCATCCTCCGCTGCCGTCGATTCTTCTGCCATCATGGCGCCATCCGCCATTCTGTCTCCTGCAGAATCTCCGATTCCCTTCATGGCCATGGATACGGAAAATAATATCACCACTGCTGCTGCAGCAGTCAACGGATACGTCCATTTACGTAAAGAACTTTTTTTCTGATATGCCACATAATCGGCATAAGATACCTGTAATCCCGATACAGGTATCGGAACCCGGGCAGTCTGTTCTTTTCGTATCCGCTCTTCTTCCGCCCGCACTGCTGCCTTTGTCTTTTCCAGCAGCGCCGCGGGTGCATGTATCTGTGCAGTTTCCTTCTTGTATTGATCCGTCATGCTATATGATTTCCTCTTCCTAGAATCCAATTGTTCACGCATCAGACTCATTTTTTATTCCCTTTACAACCGTTTACTTCCCTTTGCGCTTCACATTTTATCCGGTTTCCTTTAACAAATCCTTCAACATTTCTCTGGCCCGATGCAGCTGTGATTTGACCGTACTCTCTTTCTGCTCTGTTATCTGTGCGATTTCTGCTACCGACAATTCCTCGAAGTAAAAAAGATGCACTGCCATTCGGTACTTTGGCTCCAGCCTGGCTACCGCTTGTCTGACCGGATGCTCTCCTGGCGGTTCATAGGCTTCTGCTCCCTGAAACTGTTCCGTATCCTCAATATAATCCACATTTTTATTCCAGTACTGGTTATAATACTTCTTTGCGCAGTTGATTGTCACTCGAATCAACCATGCTTTCACATGTTCCCAGGAAGTAAATTCGTGAATATGACCGACCAGCCGGACAAACACTTCCTGAAAGAGATCGTCCGCGTCCGCTCTGTTCTTCATTTGTGACAATGCAATCCGGTACACCATATCGGCATATCTGTCCACCGCATTTTCCGTTGTTATCCGTTCCTCTTTCGTCATATAAGCCACCCTATCAGAGTGCTGAATTTCCCACTCTGTTCTTAACACCTCTCAGCACTGTAAAAGGTTGCATACTGCACCGCAATCTGCATATTTCTAACTAAAATGTTTCCCCTGTCCATCCCGCTTTTCCACCAGTTTATCATACTGAACATACATCTTCTGTACTTCATTTTCCAGAATATAATAATGCCGGACATAAGGCACCAGAAGCACAAGCAGGGCAATCGAAAGAAGTCCCACTCCTGGCGTAAATGCCGTTACACACAATCCAATCACAATTATTTCCAGAATGGCAAAGGTGACCGTGACAATCAAATGTATCAGTCTCTCATGCTGAAAAAAGGAAATCTGAATCAAATGCTCCCTGCTCACAGCCTCCCAGTCTGCACTTGTCTTGCGCAGCAGTTCATCTATGTATTTTCTGTAATTTAGAATACGTTTCTCCATATCTGACATGCTCCATTCCAAAACCCTATATCATCAATGGTTCCTGATATTTTCCAATACTTTCCGCAGTGCCTCAATCTCCTCTGGTCTGGTGGCAAAACTTGTGGCAAAACGTACTACTGTATGGGTTTCATCATAGGGTTCCCAGATATCAAATCCCACCTCTTTGCGCAGCCGTTCCAGCTCTCCGTTTTCTAGGATGACGAATTGCTGGTTCGTGGGAGAATCAAGAAAGAACCGATAACCTTTCTCCCGGAATAACGCTTTCAAAGCCTCAGCCGTCTCAATTGCCTGTCCGCTGATCTGACAATACAGATCATCCGTAAAGAGGGTGTCAAACTGCACACCCAGCAGACGCCCTTTGGCCAGAAGCCCGCCCTTTTGTTTCACCATTGTCATAAAGTGAGCCGGCATATTCTGTTTCGTAAAGACCACTGCCTCCCCGCATAAGGCTCCCACTTTCGTGCCGCCAATATAGAACACATCGCAATACTTTGCAATCATGGGAAGTGTCACATCTGTATGCTTACTCATAAGACCATAACCCAGTCTAGCGCCGTCCAGATAAAGAGGAATCTTGTACGCCCTGCATACGCCGGATAATGCCTCCAGCTCTTTTCTGGTGTACAACGTGCCATACTCTGTGGGATGGGAAACATAAACCATTCCCGGAAAAACCATGTGCTCATGACTGCCGTCTTCCCAGTAACGTTTCAGATATTGTTCCAACTCCGGGACATATATCTTACCTTCATGACCAGGAATTTCCAGCACCTTATGTCCGCTGTGCTCAATCGCCCCCGCTTCATGCACACTGACATGGCCGGTGACGGCCGCCACCACACCCTCATAGGGTCTCAACAGGGTGCTGATTACCAGCATATTGGTCTGGGTGCCTCCTGCCAGAAAGAAAATTTCTGCTTCCTTGCAATCACAGGCTTTCCTGATCTTTTCCTTCGCGCTCTCACAATAATCATCATTGCCATACCCGGGCAATGCCTCATCATTGGTCTCCATAAGCCGTTCCAAAATCTTCTCATGGGCTCCCTTGATATAATCGCTTACAAATGATAACATATTCATCTCCATTTCTGCGCTGCTTTTTGCGCATAAACGAGTTTGTGGCAAGCAGCGCGCAGACACAAATCTCGCGATTGAAAATTTTAATTTTCAATCTTATCCTCCTTGTCAGATACTTTACGATACCGTTTCGTTATTTAACTTTTCCACAAAACTTATCTCCTTCGCCGTCATCTCCACCCAGGCCGGACGAAATCCTGCCTTGATCGCATTGCGGACAGACTTGATATTGGACCAGGCAGCGCAGTAGAAAGGGATCTTACCTCTTGCAAAGGTTTCCAGGGCAAGCTTTGCTGTCAATGCCGCCGCCACGCCCTGCCTGCGGTAAGGCGGCAGAACGTCTATCCCAATCTGCCACATGGTTTCACAATCCGCAGAACAGCCTGCCAGCCCTATGAGTTTATCCCCATCATAAGCGCCTATGCCCAGCATATCCAGATGTTTCCGATCTGCACACAAAGCATTACTCCACTCCGGCACATACAATGCCTCAAAATCTTTTTGTTCCAGAATCCTCATCTCATAAGCACAAGGCAGATCTTTCAGCACAGTCCTGTCCGGCAGAAAGTATTCTGCCATAAAGCATACCTGCAGGCCATGTTCCATCAGCGCGGTGTTGATGACCTGCATATTGGGCGTCTCGAAAAGATGCTCCACGGGATACTTCTCTATATACCGCCTGACTGTATCTCGTAACTCTTCCTGCACCGATGCCACCACATTACTGCCATAAGACACCAGATTACAGGCAAACGGTAAAGTCAGATACCGTCTGGCGTTTTCGTTCTTTTCTGACACTACAATTATATTTTCTGTCCTAAGAAAGTCTTCCGGCTCACAATGGGAATCTATTGCGGACTGTTGTAGTGCACACTGTAATATTTCCTGATTTGTCATGCCATCTCTCTTCACAATACTGCCTGGTCCTGTGTGAAGACATTCAATCTATGAATATCCTGTTCGCTGTATCGGCCCCGGCTATTATGTGTCCTCCCTGAAATTCAGATAAACGTTAAATTATATCTATTCTTTTATTATAGGAACTGTTTTCTGCTAAGTCAATCTTTCCTGACATACGCAAAAAGGCAATAGATTGCTCTATCACCTTTTCTACGCTTTTCAATTTCTTGTGTCCCTTTTTATTTCCGTTTATCCATACCTAATGATTCTTAACCAATGCCACAATTGCAAGAACAGCATTGATCAGACACCATACTGCCCAAATGACAAGGTCACTATAATTTCCATGTCCGGCGAATCCACACAACGCTGCTAGTCCAAAAAGAATAATGAGCGCAATATTCCCACCCTTTCCCTCAGACTTTCTGGTCGCTATAGATACGATACCGCCTGCAAGCAACAAAATCGCAACCAGTATTCCAACCGATCCGGATGTGCCTCCATTATCCTCCAGGGCATTAACCACACCCGCCGCACAGGATTGGAATGAAACCACCACAAATAAAATAATCGAAATTATTCCTGCCACAAGTTTCCATGTTTTCATGTAAATATCCTCCTTTGTCTGCCATACCGGCCATCATTTAGTTTGATTGTTTTATTCATTTTCAACTGCACGCAGCACATAACACTCCACGCAGCAAAAACTCTTATAATTTAGTATCTCAATCCTGCAGCCCGCTTGTACGAAGCGGCTCCATACCATTCCTTTTTAAGAGTTCATTTACATCAATGATGCTTCCGGGCCTTTCATTAAACACAATCATCATAAACGCATCTCTTGGTTTTTTGGCATACAACGTCGGCATCTCGTATTCTTTTAATGCTCTTTGTGTTTCCTGCAGGGAAAACTCTGCCGCATAACAGATTCTTAGAATCACATCTCTTTGTTTCGTCCTCTTTTCTCCATTTAATAATTTATAGCCATACCGTTCAGGAATATCTGCCTTTAAAAATACCTGCTGTTGTGTCAGTCTTTTTTCCTGGAAGAGTTTTTTCATATATATGATGAAGTCATCTTTTCCCATCTTCATACTCTCTTTATGTTCTTCACAGTAAGCATTGTAATTACTTATATGTGTGCTTCCCAAAACATTTTCTAATTCCTGAGTACTTTTTTCGTTCATTACGCTCTCCTATCTGCTATAATGTTCAATAGTATATTTCGAAAGGATCTGTATTTATGGATTACTCTATCTGTCCTGGTATTTCTTATTACAAGACAATCGCTGTTATTAACGAATCTCATAACATTTTTCTAGTACAGCACCAGGCTACAAAAAAGATATATGTTAAAAAAGTATTGGATATATATAACTTTTCAATATATGCTTACCTGCGCCAGAATAAAATTACCGGTATTCCTCAGGTCATTGATATACAAGAAGAAAATAACCAGTTAATCGTTATTGAAGAATTTATTTCCGGCATATCTTTACAGGAAATTATGGTTACAGGGCAATTATCTGCAGCTTCTCTAGTACGCTATATCTGCGACCTGTGTGATATTCTTGACCATCTTCATTCTCTGCCGACACCAATCATACATAGAGACATTAAACCCTCTAACATTATAATCACACCGTATGACCATGCCGTACTCATAGACTTTAACGCTGCTAAATACTTAACCAATATAAACACCTCTGATACGATATTGCTCGGTACGAAAGGATATGCCGCCCCAGAACAGTATGGTTTTGGTTCCTCCACTCCGCAGACCGATATTTATGCACTGGGAGTGTTGTTGAAAGAACTTACTTCCACGCTTCCCGCACCAACGGATAAATTTACAAGCATCATCAACCGTTGTATTCAAATCAACCCTTCGGACCGTTTTGTATCTGTAAAGGATTTGAAGGAAAAACTTCAGGGAGAAAAGGAACCTTTCAAAAATTCAAAATCAGATTTTTTCACCTGGAAATTACTGATTCCTCCAGGGTACAGGACTCTAACGCCTTGGAAAATAGTTGTTTCAACCACTATTTATCTATTTATCTTCTGGCTTTCTCTGACTATGGAGTTCCAGGGCATTTACGGGCCTGTATTATGGATGGAGCGCATTATTACTTTATTAATCTTTTTGTCAATTATTTGCTGCACCTTTAATTACTGTAATGTTCAGCATTTCTGGCCCTTATGTAAAAGCAAAAACCCAATTTTGCACTATATTGGAGTTTTATTGCTAAATGTATTAATAATCTTCTTGCTTATTACCATTCTGGTTATTATAGAATCCATTCTGGTTTCCTAGATATTTTTACAGGCACAAACACAGGAATCCTCAGCAGTCTGCGTCTATTATAGCATATAGCTTTTGCTCTTGTTGCCACCGTAAGGGTGGCAATTTTATACATAAACTATATTTTTAGAGTCACCTTTTGACATTCCTATCCGTATATAAGACAAGAGGCCTCCAAAACAAAGAAAGGAGAACATGATGTTATGCACAAATGCGAAACGGATGTAAAGCATATTCTGCAAGTCCATGGCAACACCCTTTACCGCAGCGCATTTTTGCTGCTCGGAAATTCCCATGATGTGCAGGATATCTTACAGGAAGTGCTTCTTCGCTATCTGGAGAAATCACCAGTCTTCCAATCAGCCGAGCATGAGAAGGCATGGCTTCTTCGTGTTACAACAAATTGTTGTATGGACTTACTCAGATTCCGTAAAAAGAATGCCTATACAGACCTGGAGTCTCTGAAAGAATCCCTGCCTGGCCCGGAACAGAAGGAACATCTTGAAGAACTCTATGCCCTGCCCGTTAAGTATAAGACCATCTTAATCCTGCATTATTTTGAGGGCTACTCTGTCGCAGAGATCGCACAGATCACCAAATTATCAAAAAGCGCTGTAAAGAAACGGCTGCAGCGCGGACGCGAGGCCCTTAAGATTGCTATAACTAAGACCTGCACCGCAGGCGGTCTTACAACAGGCAATTCACAAAACCCATTTATAAAATTGACAACTACCAAAAAGGAGAGTTATAACTTATGAACGAAAAAGATATGACACAGATAAAAGACGCTATCACAATGCCTTCTGAGCTGGCAGACTCTTTATTACACAACTGCAGCGGGGCTCAGGCCAAACATCTTCCCTGCACACGCTATTCGCGGCTTGTCATGGCTCTGATTGCCGCCTTTGCAATTATGGTCACCGGATCCACTTCCTATGCGGCCTACAATGTTTATCAGGAAAAGAACCTGGCTGTCTTTATGGATGCTTCGCTTTCCCAGGCAGAAATTGACCGGATCGGGGAAGAGCTTAAACAGATTTCCGGAATAACATCCTGCCATTTCATAAGCGGAGACGAAGCCTGGGATGCATTTCGTGAAGCATACCTGAATGATGATATTGCAGACACTTTCACGGAAAATCCTCTGCAGGATTCTTTTAATTACCGTCTGAGCGTGCGTCTCAATGCTGACACCCAGGCAATCCGCGATGAAATCAGTCAGATAAACGGTGTCCGCCTGATACAGAATCTCTCGGAGCTGAAGCAAGCTTCATTAAAATAGGAGCGCCCTCAGCACTCCCATTGATGTTTCTGCATATTGACACAACCGTTTTCTTTAAAGGTTACACCTTCTTTTAAGAGCAAATCCTGCTGCCCTGCCCAGTGCGGCGCCAACCGGCCCGCGTGGTTCACAACCCTGTGGCAGGGATAGCTTCCATAATATGCCGCACGGCTCAAAATCTTTCCCACCAATCTTGCATTCTTGTCCCTGCCTACCAATCTTGCAATCTGTCCGTAAGATGCTACCATGCCTGGCGGGATTTCTTCCACCACAGAAAGTATCTCATAAATCAACTCTTCATTGCACACTGTCTTATCGCCTGGCACTTTATCCTAACCTCCATATTTTTACGCATAAGGCCAAATCAATCCGCACTTTAGTAAAATCGCACACAATGGGGAGAATCCCCTACAGGCTCCGATATCGTTGTCCCTCACATATGGGCAGGTTAATGGACAAATCCCTTCTGACATGGGTACTTTCAAAGTCCTGGTCACTCTTATTGAAATAATCGTGTTCTCCCCCGGGCGTATCGTCCCAGGTCACATCCACATTATAATAACCGTCTTCCAATGCAACGATGTTCCAGGCATGATCCTCTCCCGCGAAACCAGTACAGTAATAACAGGGAATCCCCATTCTCTGCATAAGATACTGAAAAGCCCTGGCATAACCGGCACATACGCTCTTTCCTTCCACCAGCGCGCTGTATGCACTCTGGTTCATAGCCGCACCTTTATCATACTCAATCTTATCAATCAGATAATCGTGCGTCCGCAATTCCTTCTCATAATTGCTCAGATTCTCTACCTGTGTCAGCATGCTGTTGACTGTATTATAAAACTGAGCCGAGGCTTTCGGAAATTCATCCCGCGGAATGCTAAATTCCAATTCCAGTTCCGCACAGATTTTATCTTTATCATATTTACAGACAAAAGCAGTATTCAGCCAGAACAATTCCGGATGATCATTATAGACTGCCATGATGGCATTCTTAATCTCCGAAACCGGCACAGCCTCAATTGGTTGAAAAGCGCCGTTAAAGGCATTGGCATTGGCGAAAATCTGCCGGTACAAATGCTTCCCCTTGTCATCCAACATGGCATAATAGGGATAAAAGAGCGGATCAAAATCATATCCATCCCCCAGTTCCCCATATCCTAGATCGCTGACATATTCGCCATCCTCTACATCAGGCAGCTGCTCCGACTTTTCTGTAATCGGCTGATACCCTGACTTACCGCTGACGGCCTCGGGTACATTCACACCGGATTCCGACGGCACTTCGTAGCCGTTGGTGCCTTTGACCACATCGCTTTCCTGTGCTTCACCGGGTGTTCCCATATCTAAAGGCCCCACGGCCCGGCTCTCCCCGTCCGGCTCTTCTATCTCTTCTTCCGGTTCTTCTTTCGGCTCTGATGCTTCCTCCGTTTCCGAATCTGACTTCTCCTGTTCTTCATCAGGTGTAAACGTTTCTTCTTCCTCGGATTGGGAAACCTCATCCTGCTGCGTCTGCGGCGCATCCCGTGAAACCAGGCCCGATAATTTTTCTGTGATCTTCGGATTGAGGGCACATAACAGAATCAGGATGCACATCAGTGCCGTTATGACTGCAATACCCGCTAAAATTGATTTCAGTATTTTCATGATCAGCCCTCAAACTGTACAAAACTTCTGTCCTGCGAATGTTCATATCTGAGAATGATCGCTGAAGTCGCTGGGAGCGTCACGCGAACTTTGCCCGCCACCACCGGATGTTCCTTAAATTCAGTGGTGTATCCCTGCGCCGTAGTCAGAAGCAATTGCTTAACCATACACTCTTTGGGAATATCCAGATACCATACGGACAGCTCTTTGGTAATCTCGTGATCGTTATTGTTTACCAGAATCACGGACTTGCCTGTTTTGTTGAATCTGCCGTAAGCTATCACATTATAATCTGCATCTATATATTTTAATGACCCTGTCAAAAACTCTTTATGGGTCTTATGAATCCTGATGATGTCCTTATGGAAAGCGATCATTTCCTGATCTTCCTGTCCCCAGGGATATGTCCGCCTGTTATCAGGATCGGTAAATCCACAGACGCCTGCCTCATCACCATAATAAATGGTAGGCGCTCCGGGCCAGGTCATCTGGATCACTACCGCTTCCCGCATCACTGCCTTATTAACACCCTCATTGGCCGCATGGGCACCCAGGGTATTCGTTCTGCCCACTTTATGATTGGTCCTGGTGAGGAATCGGGAATGATCATGATTTGATAACTCATTCATCGCCACCAGCAGGGAAGGCATGGTAAAATTAGCGCTGTGATGTCTCATGGCACCCCAGAAACTGTCCGCATTGCCCCGCATATCTTCCCGATAGTCATCGCTGTGTTTCTGCATGCCTGTCAAAAACCAGGTTACCGGTTCCATAAAGGCATCATAGTTCATGACGGTATCCCATTCTTTACCCTGCAGCCACTCTCTCGGGTTGCCATAGTGCTCCGCCAGAATGATGGCATTGGGGTTAGCCATCTTCACCGCACGGCGAAATTCCTGCCAGAAATAATGGTTAAACTCCGGGCTGTGCCCTAAGTCCGCCGCCACATCCAGTCTCCAGCCATCCGCATTATAAGGCGGGGAAACCCATTTCCTTCCGATATACAGCACATAGTCTAACAACTGTCTGGAATTTTCGTAATTCAGTTTCGGCAGGGTATCATGTCCCCACCAGCCATCATAGGAACCATTATATGGGAACCTGTTCTCATCAAGAAACTGGAAATAGTTATGATAGGGACTGTCCTTTGTAATATAGGCGCCCTTTTCGTAACCCGGAGCATTTTCATAAATCCTCTCTCTGTCCAGCCATTTATTAAAGGAGCCGCAGTGATTGAACACACCGTCCAGTATCACTTTCATGCCTCTTCTGTGCGCCTCTTTTACCACCTCGGCAAAGAGTTCATTGCTGGCTTCCAGATTGTCTTTATTGGAGATACGGTCAATATACCTTGTTGCAAAGCGGTTCTCATTCTGCCCCGGCCCAAGAAGTTCTCCTTCATCATGTACAATCCTGCCAAAGTGGGGATCGATATAATCATAGTCCTGAATGTCATATTTATGGTTGGAAGGCGACACGAACAAAGGATTAAAATAAATCACATCCACGCCAAGATCCTGCAGATAATCCATCTTATCCAGCACACCCTGCAAATCTCCGCCATAAAACTCCCGCACGCCCATGGCCGCAGGATATTTATTCCAGTCCTCCACCCGCACGGACTTATCTCCAATATATTGGTATTCATTGGTCAACACATCATTACCGGGATCCCCGTTATAGAACCGATCCACATAAATCTGATAAAAAACAGCCCCTTTGGCCCAATCCGGCGTCTTAAAACCGGGAATCAACTGAAAATGATAATATTCATTGATGTCCTTCGTAACACCCCGCAGGTCATAATAACAGGCAATCTTACCAGCAAGTACTTCAAAGTAATAGCTTAACTTCTCATCCTCTAACTGAATGCTGAGAGCATAATAGTCAAAATAAGCATTGGAATCGACTTTGGACATAATATGCTTTTGTCCTTTGCTCACCAGAAACACTTTGTCAATATTGTTCCTTCCGGAACGGAAATAAATCATAACTTCTTCGTAAGCGCTGGGTTCCGGCGGGCACACATAATCTTCCGTCATGTCTGAGAACAGTGCCTTCCTATTGAACACAGGCCGCATACTTGCCATGTACATTTGATTTTTTTCTGCTTTTTGAAATTGATTGATATCCATATCGAGCCTTTCTTTCAGAATCGCAAAAAAACTTACGTATCTATTTTATCTTATATATTGTGGATATTCAAGAGTGGAACCACTAAACAGGAAAAAATCAAGCCCGTCCGACTGCAAAATCCGCTTCGCAGACTCGGCGCAGCGGGCCTTTTCCTATAGAAAGTAAAAAAGACAGTTTAGAAAACTGTCTTTTTTAGAGAAGGTATTTCTTTCTTATGGGGTATAGCAAAAAACTATATAATGTATTGGGGGGTTACAAGTAGTATATTATCATACCCCCTGTCTGTCTACAATACTAAGGATTCACAAATATTACAATTTGTTGTGTCCATTTTTGTATATTTTACACAATCACCATCTTTTTATATCAGTTCCCCGGGTTCTTCCGGCTGCGGATAGTAAGTATCAAAGAGCGCCTCGAACTCAGCACGGTTGATTTTTTCCTTCTGTAACAGAAGCTCAGCACATTTATGCAGAACATCCTCATGCTCTTCAATAATCTCTTTTGCCTTACGATAACACTCGTCGATGATTGCCTTCACTTCTCTGTCAATCTCTCCGGATACCAGTTCGCTATGACCCTTTGCATGCGCCAGATCCCTGCCGATGAATACCTCGTCATCGTCATCATCATAATTGATAACACCGATATTATCAGACATGCCATACCGCGTCACCATTCTGCGGGCTGTCTTGGTAGCTTTCTTGATATCGCTGGATGCCCCTGTGGTGATGTCATCAAAGATGATTTCCTCCGCGATTCGTCCGCCTAATGATACCATGATGTCTTCTATCATTTTACCCTTTGTCAGGAACATCTCATCCTTCTCAGGAAGCGGCATCGTATAGCCTGCCGCCCCAAGTCCTGTGGGAATAATAGATACTGTATAGACCGGTCCCACATCAGGCAGTACATGGAAAAGAATCGCATGTCCCGCTTCATGATAGGCAGTAATCTTTTTCTCTTTCTCTGAAATGATGCGGCTCTTCTTCTCCGCACCAATCCCCACTTTGATAAAGGCTCTTTTAATATCTTCCTGCTTCACGAAAGCCCGCTTGTCCATGGCCGCATTGATGGCCGCCTCATTTAAAAGGTTCTCTAAATCCGCCCCTGTAAAACCGGCTGTGGTCTGCGCGATCTGCTGCAGATCCACATCATCTCCAAGCGGCTTGTTCTTGGCATGCACTTTCAGAATATCTTCTCTGCCCCGTACATCCGGGGATGCTACGGTAATCTTTCTGTCAAAACGTCCCGGACGCAAAATCGCCGGATCCAGAATATCCACGCGGTTTGTAGCCGCCATCACGATGATCCCTTCGTTGACGCCAAAACCGTCCATCTCCACCAACAGCTGGTTTAATGTCTGTTCTCTCTCATCATGGCCGCCGCCCATACCGGTACCGCGCCGTCTGGCCACTGCATCAATCTCGTCAATGAATATAATACAAGGCGCATGTCTCTTCGCCTCCGCAAACATATCACGCACACGGGACGCACCCACGCCGACAAACATCTCCACGAAATCAGATCCCGAAATACTGAAAAACGGCACATTGGCCTCACCGGCAATCGCTTTGGCAAGAAGTGTCTTACCAGTACCCGGCGCACCTTCTAAGAGTACCCCTTTGGGGATTCTGGCTCCCACCTTGGTAAATTTACCCGGCTCCCGCAAGAACTCCACAATCTCCTGAAGTTCTTCTTTCTCTTCTTTCAGCCCTGCCACTTCTCCCAGGGTAATCTTATTCTCACCGCCCAGAGTAAGCTTTGCACGGCTCTTCCCGAAATTCATCATTCTGCCGCCGCCACCGCCGCCGGAATTCTGTGCGTTCATCATCACAAAGAAAAAGACGCATACCACCACGACGATCAGTATCGGCAAGACACTGTTAAGAAACCAGCTCTCCTCCGGAACACTTTCCACTCCACAGTCTATGCCATAGCTTCTGACCAGGTATTCCATTTCTGTTACATCTGTCACATAAAGGACCCTTTCTTCCCCGTTCTTTAGAACAATCTCTAAAGAACCGGTAGGCACATCTTTATTCGGACAGATATTGACCACTGCTATCTCATTTTTCTCAAGCTGTTCTTCAAACTCACCCCTTGTATAGCCGTTGTTCTGTACCCGTAAGGTGCCTACCCAGACAGTAAGTAAAAGCAAGCTAATGATGATAACAAAATAGATATAGAAACTTTTATTATTCTTGCTCAAGACATACCTCTTTCTCTAATCAAAATTTACCACACCAATATAAGGCAGATTTCGATATTTCTGGTCATAATCCAGCCCGTATCCCACCACGAACTTGTCCGGAATTTCAAACCCTGTATAATCCACTTTCACATCCACCACTCTCCGGTCCGGCTTATCTAACAAAGTGCAGAGTCTCACATCTTTCGGCCCTCTGTCTCTTAGCATATCCAGCAGATAACTGAGAGTCCGTCCGGAATCTACGATATCTTCCACTACCAACACATGTTTGTCCTGTAAAGGCTCATCTAAATCTTTCACGATTCTGACTACCCCACTGGATTTCGTATCCCCGCCATAGCTGGACACTGACATAAAGTCAAGTGAAACCGGCACCGTGATACGCTTGGCAAGCTCACACATAAAGAAGCTGCCGCCCTTTAAGACACATACCAGATGTACCTGTTTGCCGGCGTAATCCCTGGAAATCTGATCGCCAATCTCCTGGATTCTCTTATCAACCTCTTCCTCCGTCAACAATACCTCAATTCGTTCCGCCATGATACCCTCCTCTTAACTGTACCTGTAAGATACATTTTGTACTTTCATCCACTTTGTAATATTGGCTGATCCGGTGATCCGGTACCCACAGGATATGTGAGCCGTCAGCCAGTACATACATGCTGTCACGCTGCATTTTCGGGATTTTTTCGTTGATCATATACTGTTTGAGGGACTTGGTATGGAGCGCCTTATCAATAGCCAGATAATCCCCCGCCTGTCTCGTCCTTAACAGTAAAGACGTAGTTATTTTATCATAATCAAACCATTTCGTATATCTATTTTCTGGAATATTTTGCGCCTTTTGGCAGAAAACATGTTCCTGAGAGAACAAATCCCTATCAAGCAGGGTAAAGGAAAAGCACCCCACGGCCGGTATGCACACCTCTGCGGGCGGTTCGATCACAAAACTTTCCTGCTCTTTGTCTGCTTTATCCTGCATGGGAACGGATTTATCCACTCTTTGCAGGATCAGGTTCCCATACTCCTTATAGACCCTGATTCCATGCGGCAGAAACAGTTCTTTACTGCCGCTCTTGTGCAAAAGTCCCTCTAAATCTGCAATGTGTTTCCTCGTGATATCCTTTCTGTGAGGTGTCATATACTCCAGTGCATACAAAAGCACTCTCTTGATCATGACAGACGCTTCCGTTAAAAGGCCCTCTCCCCGGATACACAGATTATTACAACTATCCCTTTCTCCTGCGCCATCCTGTGTGATATCTTCCCTTCTCTCTTCTCCCCACAGCGCTGTATCCGTGTGCTTCCTGAACAACCGCTCGGTCTCCTGGCGTAAATATGTCTCCGTCTCCGTCAAAATATCTGCCAGCTCATTCATATGGGGTACTGCCCTGGCACAGATCTCCTTTTCTGCATAGGGCAGAATATGATGGCGTATCCGGTTGCGGGCATACATATCCTCCGCATTGCTGCTGTCCTGACAGTAAGCTATCCCCTGTTCTTTCAGATAGTCCTCAATCTCCTCCCGGGTAAGGCACAATACAGGCCGAATCACCCGTTCTCTCACTGGCCGGATGGAACCCAAACCCTCCAGTCCGCTTCCTCTGAACATATGAAAAAGCATGGTCTCCGCCCTGTCATTGGCATTGTGGGCAACGGCAATCTTACCGCCTCCCTTTTCATTATGCCCGTTTATCACCTCCTGAAACGCCTGATACCTAAGAACCCTCCCTGCTTCTTCCGGAGACAGTTTGTGAAGCGCAGCATATCCGTACATGTCCACTTCTTTCAGATAAAAGGGCACATCCAGTTTTTCACACAGACTCTTCGCATAGGCTGCATCTTTCACGGCATCCTCACGGGCGCCATGGTTCACATGCACTACCGCAAGCCGGTAAGATATCTCCTTTTGCAGACGCCGCAGAAGATAAAGCAGGCAGACAGAATCGGCCCCGCCGGATACGCCTGCCGCCACAAAGTCTCCCTGCTCAATCATCCGATGCTGCAATATATATTCTTTTACCTTCTGATAAATCATATCTGCTATCATATGTCTTATCTGCCTTCTTCGCTCTCTTCCCGGCATATGAAATCCGTCTTACAAGAAACCGTCATCCTCCGACTGGTCCCAAATACCTGTCACCAGCACTGTCATGTCATCCCGGATCTGTCCCTTACTCTGTTTGATACAATATGCCAGAATCTGGTTCGCCATCTCATTGGGGTTCGTATACTCCATCCTGCCTATAATTTCCGGCAGTATTTCTTCCCCCAGTCCCTGGGATAAGGCATCCAGCACCCCATCCGAAAGCATGATCACATAGTCGCCATTCTGTAATGTCCGGCTCATCACCTCAGGTTCAATCTGCTGAAATACCCCAAGGGGCAGATTCTGTGCAGACAGCCTGTCCACCAGATGACCTCTTTTGATATAGGTACAGGCTGCCCCTACTTTAACGAACTCGCACTCCCCGGAATACAGATCCATACTGCAGATATCCAGCGTTGACATGTTCTGCTCCTGTCCTGCTGCCGCAAGTGCACCATTGATCATCTGCACTGCCGATTCCTTGGCAAAACCTGCTTCTAAAAGACGTTCCATCATTTCAATCACCCGCCCGGAATCCCGGTTTGCCATTTCACCAGAACCCATACCGTCCGATAAGATCACCACCAGTTTACCTGTATCTGCCTCATAGAAGGAATAGTTGTCTCCCGACATCTTCTCTCCCTCTTTCACTGCCTTGGCAAATCCTGTCAGCAAGTGATACGGCGGCTCTTCCAGAAAATAATATGTATTGTACTCTTTGGTAAGATACATGGGTGAATTTTTGGACGGACACAGCCTGGTATTCATGGCCACTGATATAAAGTCTGCCACATCTTCCGTGGAAATATGTTCACTCTCACCAGCCCTGATACGCTTTTCCCCCAAATTACGCATGGTCAGACTGATTTCCCAATGTCCGTCCTCATGCTCCATCTCAAAAAAGTTTTTAAGCTGAATGCCTGATTCCCGAAGCAGTCTGGACATCTGCTTAAACCGCCGCTCTCCCATGGGCCGGCAGCGACAGGTCTCTTTGGCTATTTTGGCCATAATATGAGCCATTTCCTTCAGATGCTCCGCCAGAAGTCCCTGGTTCTCCTGCAGCTTCCTCTGCCACAGATATTCCTGCCGATTCGGCGGTTCTGACAGCTGTTCCTGTTCTGCTTCCTCTTCTTCAAACAAATCCGCCAGATCCCTGAAAGACTCCGCATAAGTCAGAAGCTTCTGCCTGCCATATTCCGGTATAATCTCTATCCTGTTATCATCCCTGATTTCCGCCTGTTTTTTCATGATATGCCTCCCTATTCTCATATTAATATATGAGAGGGTTGTCCATTATATTCCCACAAGCGGAGGAATTTCCCAATATCAACAACGAATGCAGGGCTTTTGCCCAAAAGCCTTATGTTAAAAAAACAAATTCCAGAACACGCCTGGAATCTGCTTATTTTTCATCCTTAAATATTATCTCGCCTTCATACACCAGCCCCAGCTTCTCCTTGGCAACTTCCTCCACGAATTTCTTGGTCTGTGTATACTTTCCATACTCTTCTATTTCTTCTGTTCTGGCCTGTTCCGCTTCGATTTCCTGCAACAAGGCCTCTTCCCTCGCCATATAAGTACTGCGTCTTTCACGCAGCTCCACACTCTTGACCGTGACCACAAGCAACATCATCAACACTACTGTGGTAACTAAAAGCATGCCCATTCTGTTCTGGCGCTTTTTACGATATGCTGCTTTTCTTGCCATCCTGTTAATGATACCCCTCTCTTGTCACCCCTTAGCGTTTACATAAAACCATTTTAAGGTTTTTTATGAAGACCGTCAACCGCTTTTTTACAAATTCTTGACATTTTTTTAATTTTTTAGCAATAAACTTCATAAGCCGTTTTGCCCTTAAATACAGCCATTTCAACGGTTTTAGCACAACTTGTATGACGCGGAAAATGAACCACAGTATCTTGTATATACATGTTGACATAACATGAACAAATCGGTCCCTGATAACAGCTTTATATATAAGCATGCCAAGAGAAGCTCCCACCACTGCAAACCATCTCAAGACACCATTGTTTTCTTTATAAAGCATATAGAAAACAGCAATTCCGCAAGCCAGCCAAAAAAGAAAATCTTCCACTGACGTCAGAAAGCTTCCATGCCTTGCCAGTTTCCTGAGAACCCGGATCCAGTCATAAACAAATGTAATGAGCAGACCCATGATAACAGAATGTAGAAAAAAAGTAACCTCCTGTATGATTTCCTGACTCATATTTCATGACTTCCCCCGAGATCTCATTTAAACAGTCTGGCCAGTATGGATTCACCTTTCGCACCGTACCCTGCGTTCTCTGAATAGGTAAAACTATCGACCCTCCCGTCGATATCCACCTCCCCCTTATCCAGAGAGAGCCTGCTGACATGCAGTTCATTACCCTTGATCATCAGCATACCCTGTTCTGTCTCCAACAAGATCTCGTTCACGTCAAAGGAAAGTACATCATTCACTCCACTGATAGTACATGTCCTTCTGTTGGTGAGCATTAACTTGTGAGGTTTTCTGCTCCCATTATTCAGATCTTCCATACATGCCCTCCCACGATTATGGTACTTCTTAAATGTATGTCTGATCTTTGTGAAATATGCCTGTTATGTCAGATAACGGAATAATTCTTTTGCCTCTTCCTTCCGCACAGTCTCCTGCACATCTAAAACCTCCACTTTCACTTCCTTATTTCCAAACTGAATCGCGATGATATCACCCGCTTTTACATTGGCAGAAGCTTTCGCCGGCTTATCATTGATAAAAACTCTCCCGGCATCACAGGCCTCGTTTGCTACGGTGCGGCGCTTGATCAGCCGCGATACTTTTAAATATTTATCCAGTCTCATAGATTCCATTCCTTTCACGCTTGCTGCTTTTATATATTGAAAAAGCCCGTATGCAATGCATACAGGCTTTCTATCTCTTCTTAAAGATTTATGCGTTGAGCATGTCCTTCAGAGCCTTACCAGCTTTGAACTTAGGAGCCTTGGAAGCAGCAATCTTCATAACCTCACCGCTCTGAGGATTTCTACCCTCTCTTGCTGCTCTCTTGGAAACTTCAAAAGTACCAAAACCAACTAACTGTACTTTACCATCCTTCTTCAGCTCGTCAGCAACAACATCTGTAAATGCCTTTAAAGCCTTTTCTGCATCTTTTTTAGATAAGCCTGCCTGATCAGCCATAGCTGCTACTAATTCTGTTTTGTTCATTTTACACTCCTCCTGTTTCATGAATCTTTATATTATTAGATGTTTCTCCTCGGAAACTGTCTATACATATTTATATCTGCTTTCTCTAGGCTTGTCAAGCAAAAAATGCCATTTTTACGGCATTTTTCGGGTTTCCACACTATGTACCTGCTATGTTAATGCTATTTCGCATCCAATATGATATATTGTCTGATAATTCACTCATATTTCTCAATTAAATCGTCTATTACATCCGACAAAATCTGCTCCTGGGATATTTTTCCTATTCTGGCAATATCGCTCAACCGCATAAGCATACCCGCCATAATATTACTAAGTTCCTTGTCATATTCAGAAGGTTTACAGGATTTCAGGGCATTTACCGCCTCCTGCAATGCCGCCACATCCTGTTCATAAGTACTGCCCTTCTCGTAATATTTGTCAATCTTCTTTAAAACTTTCGTGGCCCTCGTCAGTGCCGGCAGTTCTTTGGGAATTTCCCTTAAAGGAGATTCCACCCAGTCTTTGTCTTTCTTCTCTTCCTTCTTGATTTCCTCCCAGTTCACAAGCACTTCATCAGGCGTGTCCGCACTGCCTGTCCCAAATACATGAGGATGGCGTCTCACCATCTTACGGCTGACCTCATCCACCACATCTTCCATGGTAAAAAGTCCTTCCTCCGAAGCAATCTGGGCATGCATGACTACCTGCAAAAGAACGTCTCCCAGTTCTTCTATCATATTTTCGGGATTGCCTGTCTGGTCATAAATGCGGATAGAGGCGAGCAATTCTGCCGCCTCTTCCATCATACAGGGTTTTAAACTCTCATGGGTCTGTACCTTATCCCAGGGACAGCCATTTTCACTTCTGAGCATTTTAATGATATCGAGAAATTCCTCGTATGTATATTTTTTGTCTGCCATGAGTGCTCCTCTTACCGAGCGGTAATATATTTACTGCTTAATTCTGCACAGACTGCCTTTCCTTAGCGTTTGCGCCGGGAATTGCTGTTTTGTACGATTCTTTCGGTGGTGGTTATCTGAACAGTTTTCTGATCTTTATTATGGCCTGAATTATTTCCATCACCTTGATTTATATTTCCACCGGAACCTTCTGTATTACCCTGATTTCCATCTCCACCAGAACCTTCTATGTTATCCTGGTCTCCACCTCCATCAGAACTCTCTGTATTGCCTTGCTCTCCATCTCCGCTGGAACCCCCTGTATTACCCTGTTCTCCATCTCCGCCGGATCCTTCTGTGTTACCCTGTTCTCCATCTCCGCCGGATCCTTCTGTGTTACCCTGTTCTCCATCCCCATCGGATCCTTCTGTGTTACCCTGTTCTCCATCTCCATCGGATCCTTCTGTGTTACCTTGCTCTCCATCTCCATCAGAATCTTCCGTACTACCTTGATTTTCACCTTCACCCGAATTATTGCCGTTATTCTGATTCCCATTATCATCAGAATCTACTTCTAATTCATAAGACAACTCTTCTTTACTTTCTGCATCAACCTTAAAAGTATCCTCAATCGTTATATACCCTTCTGCTTCTATTTTAATCTTATGTTTACCATATTCCAATTCTACGTCTATTCTATTAGTTACATCATAAGATTTGTCATCTATGAAAACTTTTTTATTTACTTCTTCTGGGCTAATTATAATTCTTATATTTTTCTTTTCTTTCTCTCCTGTATTATTTTCTTTCAACGGTTCCAATCTGTACGTTACATCTTTTCTATTACCATATAAGTGAATTAAATAATCTTTCGACTCGTAACCTTCTTTAGACAAGGTAATTTTATACTGTCCAGCTTCTCTTTCAAAGCTACACGGTGAAGTTCCTATCAAAACACTTTTGTTCTCATCTTCTTCCACAAATACTTCCACACCTTCCGGCTCTTCAATGTGAACTTTAACCAGCGAATTTTCACTGACCGACCCATTATTGGAATCCGAACCACCTGGCTTCGTAGTATTCCCGCTGACCGTCTCCTGCAGCAGCTCCGGGAAGGAATAGGTAATGTCTTCCCCATCATTGTAGAGATAGATTGTATAACTCTTGGTCTTATAGCCGCTCTTGCGAAGGGTAATCGTATGACTTCCCACCGTCTTCTTAAAACTAACCGGCGAAATACCAACATAATTATTGTCTAAATATACTTCCACATTCTTAGGGCCATCTATATAGACTCTGTTCCCGCTCTTAGGTTTCAGCGCATTCTCGCTGAGACTTTCGTTGTTTGTATTCTGTACAGGCTCTCTTGGCTTATACGTATCTTCTATAGTATTGTTGCTGACCGTACGTCTCTCGTCGTCATCCCGTTCTTCCTCAAGTTCAAAGGAAATCGTGGCAAATTCAGATCCCACCTGGATATATTTTGTGAGAGAATCATATCCTCTGGCTTCCAGATGCACCTGATGAATCCCGTAAGGAAGTTCTATCGCCTTGCTGATATCCACAACCTTGCCGTCTATAGAGACTTTGGCCGTATCCGGTGTCACATTGAAAAGAATCCGGCCTGTTTTATTCTCTGTAATCTCTAAGTCACCCACATCAAGCACGACTTCTTTATCGCGCTCAATCACCACATCCTTGGTTCCGCTGGTACCATAATTGGACAAAAGTACCTGGTAACTCCCCTCCGGTACCACTAAGAGCATATCCTCGGTAATCTCCCGGATTACGCTGTTGCCCACCTCAATCCAGCCGCCAATCAGCGCCTGGTCATTCTTCAAACGCAGATAACCATGCCCTCTCTCCACACTGATGCTGTAAATTTTGTGATCAATGCCGGAGACCGTGAGCACATCCTGCGCCACCACATCCATGACTTCCGAGCGTTCTCCCTCCGACAAAACTACCACATCATCCGGAAGGGCATAGGTAGAAGAACCAATACTGGCAGTTTTATTAGGGCCGCCCAGATCATAATTCTGGATTTCATCATACACCCATGCCTGGGGGGAACGTTTAATGCTGGCAAGATGTTTCTTACCTTTCAGGAAAGTAACATCCACCACATCTCCCGGTTTAATCTGGGAAATGGTCATGGGACCGTCATGTTTATCTTTCACATAGGTGGTTCCGTCATAATACAGCGTATACTGTCTGCCCGTCTCCATATTCATAAAGACCGCAGCGCTGTTTTCCTGGTCTATGGTAGTGACCACTGCCGTATCCGCCGAATCATAACTGCCCGCTGTAGACGCGGTAAACCCCGTATCCATTGCCTGATCTTTATCCTTTGCTACGCCCACATTGCTGGCCTCCGAAGTACAACCCGTCAGACAAAGCGTCATCGCCATCAACATTGCAACCGTGCTTAGAAATCTTCTGTGCATTCTGCTCCTCCATTGTCAGGGCAGCCACTATCCATCCATGCCCTGTATATCAATTATAAGGGAAATACATTTTTCAGGAAAAGCTTTTTCTCTTCTTCCTGCGCAAATAATTTCTCTATCTTTTCCATATTTCTTCCCGGTATCCATGCCTTGCCGCTGTTGTAATAGAAATTCACAATCTTCCAGAACTTTTCCGGATAGGCGAAACGGAAATACAGCTGTCTGTAATCCTGATCCGAGAGAGGCTTTTCTCTATTATAACTCTCCAGAAGCATATTCCCAAGAGTCTGCGACCAATTATTTTTTTCCAGCAGTTTGCGCATGAACAAATACAGGTCTCTGACCGGATGATCTCTGACGCATTTTTCAAAGTTGATGAGCACACTGCCATTCTCCGTCTGCAGAATATTATGGTACTGGTAATCGCCATGGCACACTACGGGAAATGAATAAGAATTCTCTCCATAGGCATAATACCCCAAATCCCCGGTAATTTGCAAGGCAATATCCATAAAATAATCATAATGTTTCATTAAATATATTTCAAAATCCGTTTTCTGGCTCTTTTTTTGAAGAAATTTCTGTACTTTTTTCAGCTCACGATTATGCTTTTCATATTCACTTTCTATCCGAAACACCGGTTGATCCTGTATTTCTTCACAGTCTGCCAGATGACAGATCTTATGAAGAGCAGCCAAAGTATATACGGCATTACAGCATTCATCCATGTTCCGGTGATCGCATTCCCTGCCTTCACAGTAGGTCTTTACGATGTAGGGCACTCTGTCCTGGTCACAGACGATCAGTTCATCTTCCTTCGTGCGCAGAATAGACTCCACCCGTACCGCACCGCTCCCATTGATATGTTTTAACAGGAAATCCTGAAATCTTACTTTATCAACCGGCCCGCTATACTCTTTCATAATAAGCAGCCCCCGGTTCGAATCGCACAGAATGGCCCCACGGCCTTTCCAAGTACGATTCACTTCTATCTCATATTGCTCCAATAAACTGACAGCTCTGTCATTCACAAGAATACCCCCCGCTTTGTCGTCTATCTTATCTTATGAATAGCAGGGGAAAAGTATGATTTTCATGTGACAATTTTCTTACTGATCTCTAACAGCTGCTCCGGCGTATTGAGCGAAGGGTCTTCAAGTACCTGTTCCAGCAGACTCTGTAATACCGCTCCTATCTCTCTGCCCGGCTTCATACCCTGGGCAATCAGATCCCTGCCCGTGATGGCAAGATCCTTTAAACTCACTGCATCGCCCTGGCTGCGGACCGTATCATACAATTCTTCTATGTAAGAAAATTTCCGCAGTTTCTCTTCTCTCATATAATCACTCTGAGCGCTGATGTCTGCTCTGTGCACCGCAAACAGCATCGGAAAAATATCTTCTCCGATACGGTTCATGGCCCGTCTGACGCCTGCCTGGGTTGCACCGATATCCTGATCATGATACAGTACCAGTTTAACCACTTTCTCTGTGGTATCGTTATCGAACTTTAACCGCCGCAGAATCTTCTTTGTCATTTCTGCACCCACGGCAGGATGTTTCTTATTGTGCGTAATGCCTTCTTCGTCCACTGTCATGGTCTGCGGTTTGCCAATATCATGAAACAGCATGCCAAGCCGCAATACCTTGTCAGGCTCTATGGCCTGCATAGCGTGTAAAATATGCTCGCCTACAGTATAACAATGATGCGGATTATTCTGCGGTGTCTCCATGCAGAGGTCAAATTCCGGAAGAATCTGTGCCGTAATACCTGTTTCATAGGCAATTCTGAGATAGTCAGGGTGCGCAGATATCACCAGTTTGATAAGTTCCGCCTGAATCCGCTCCGCACTGATCTTCTGCAAATCAGGCGCAAGTGCAGTGATTGCCGTTTTCGTGGCTTCCTCAATACGGTACCCCAGCTGGGCCGAAAAACGAACCGCCCGCATCATACGAAGGGCGTCCTCCGTAAACCGCTCTTTCGCATCTCCCACACAGCGGATCATACCCGCTTCCATATCTGCAAGTCCGCCATATAGATCCACCAATCCCTGATGCTCATTGTAAGCCATGGCATTGATCGTAAAATCACGGCGCTTTAAATCTTCCTCAAGGCTGGCTGTAAAGGTAACCTCTTTGGGATGTCTGCCATCCTCATAATCCCCGTCAATCCGATAGGTCGTGACCTCAAATCCTTCTTTATCCAGCATGACTGTTACCGTACCATGACGGATGCCGGTATCAATCGTCCTCGGAAAGAGGCGTTTGATCTCTTCCGGTTTGGCCAGGGTCGTAATATCCCAGTCATCGGGCTTTCTGCCCAGAATGGAATCCCGCACACAGCCGCCCACAGCATAGGCTTCATAACCTGCCGCTTCCAGGGTATTTATGATTTTATGCACTTTGTCCGGCAGCTGTATCTGCATGGGATTCTCCTTACCAGTCACTTGATTAACCGATACTCGGTCCTTTGAATATATTCTTTACGTCTTCCAGATGAAGATCCGGTTCCTCATCTTCCTTAACCAGAGAGTTTACCAGGCGCTCCATCTCTTTCTTGGACATCACGCCCCGGCTTCTCTCAATAAACTCTTCCTTCTCGTTATCCGTCATGCCTGCAAATCGCTCCATGGCAACCCGGTTCGTGGCAAAGGCCAGACCAAGACCGACGGGTAAAGTATTATAATCCATTTTTATCACTCCTTCTGTACCTTAATTGCCCTGTTAGCATGTACAGAAAGAGAAGGCTTTATGCAAGCGTGACAATGCCCCGCAGACGGATATCATCGCAGGATGCACCGACCAGAATCTCATAATCTCCCGCATCGGCAATAAAGTCATGAAGATGCTCGTCAAAATAGGCAAAGTCTTCCTTTTTAAGAATCAGAGAAACTTTTTTAGACCTGCCTGGCGCAAGTTCTGTCTTACTAAAAGTTTTCAATTCTTTATCCGGTCTGTCCACTTTAGACGCAATCGGAGCGATATAGACCTGTGCGATCTCTGCTCCCGCTCTCTTGCCAGTATTCTTGACCGTAAACGTTACTTTAACCGCCCTGTCTTTTTCTGCTTTCAATGTCAAAGCGTTATATTCGAAATCTGTATAGGACAAGCCATGGCCAAAGCAGAAAGCAGGCGCTATGTGCTGTCTGTCAAAATGTCGATAACCGTAGTAAAGGCCTTCCGCCAGCCTGATCCTGCCCCATTTTCCAAACTGACCGTTCATGCCTGTGGCACAATCCTCATATTTCGCAGGGAAAGTTTCTGCTAGCTTCCCAGAAGGATTCACTTCGCCAAAGATAATCTCCGCAAAGGCATTTCCCGTCTCCATGCCCGCATAATAACTCCACAAAATCGCCTTTGCCTTATGCCGCCAGGGCATTTCAACCGGAGAACCGCCCACAAAGGTAACGATCAAATCCTTTCTGACCTTTAATAATTCTTCTATCAATGCATCCTGTTCGTAAGGAAGCTTCATGTCTGTGCGGTCAAATCCCTCACTGTCAATATCATGATTCAAACCGCCCACGAAAATCACTGCGTCTGCATCCTTTGCTGCCTCAACGGCCTGAACAAAGAGTTGCTGATTCTTTTCATGAATCTCAGCTTTATCCTGCTCAATCCGGGCAAGTCTCTCTTCTTCTTTCTTGCGAAGCGTCCCACTTTCATCACCGTCCTCGGTCCTGACAATTTGTCCCACATTTGTATCTTTTAAGTCATCCAGGCTGAAAGCCTGCCAATTCTGTTCAAAAGTCTTTGATTTCTCCGGCACATGATAACCCTTTACATACTGCACCTGTGTGTTACCGCCCAGATACATCTTGAGCCCTGCCAACGGACAGATCTCATACAATGCCTTAATCTCTGCACTGCCGCCGCCATCGGCATGAAGCTTTGCGGCATTGGCGCCAATCACCACTAGTTTCTTTATTTTTTTGGCATCCAGCGGCAGAATATGATTCTCATTTTTCAGTAAAACCATGGATTCCCGCGCGGTGTGCAAAACCGCCTGTCTGTGAGCCACCGTATTATATGTTCCCGCCTTACGCCCATCCTTATGTTTTCCAATCATCTTTAAGCGGAACATCATGCGAAGGAGATTTCTCACCTTGGCATCTACCATGTCCTCCGATACCTCTCCTTTAGAGACAGCCTCCTTCAGCGGTTTGGCCAGATTATATTCCTCAAAATCCGGAAAAACAGACATTTCCAGATCCATGGAGCACCGGGCCGCTTCTATAGTCTTGTGCACACCGCCCCAGTCACTGATCACAGTGCCGTCAAATCCCCATTCCATGCGGAGAATCAGATCCAGCAATCTCTTGTTTTCACAACAATGGGTGCCGTTAATCTTATTATAAGCGCCCATAATAGAATAGGCATTGCCTTCCTGGACGGCTGCTTTAAAGGCCGGCAGATAGACCTCATACAAGGTTCTGTCATCAATTTCCTCATCCACCATCAGGCGGTCCGTCTCCTGTCCATTGACTGCAAAATGCTTCACACAGGCCGCCACATCATTCTCCTGAACGCCTTTGATAAAAGGAACTGCCAACGCCGCCGTCAGCTTCGGATCCTCACTCATATATTCAAAGTTCCTGCCGCAGCGGGGATCCCTCTTAATGTTAATGCCGGGTGCCAGAATCACATCCTTGCCGCGCCCTCTGGCTTCCTCCCCCAGCACATGTCCCATGGCATATGCAAGATCCGTATTCCAGGAGGATGCCAGCGCACTGTTGCTGGGCAGATAAGACACCATATCATCCTGATTTCCGCAGGGAATCCATCGGTCATCCATAAACTCCGCACGCACGCCCATAGGCCCATCAGAAGTCGCAAGTCCTGGAATCCCCAATCTGTCTACCGCACCGGATTTAAAAAGCGTAGCTCCATGAATCATGGAAATTTTTTCATCCAGGGTAAGCTTTTTTATAATTTTCTCAATTTCTTTTTCGGTCTTTTTATCATAGTTCTTCTCTTTTTTCTTCATAAATAATCCTGCATCCTTTCCGCTTTATACGGACAGGCGGCCTATCCATATGGACACGCCGCCTGTCTGCATAAATCTCCATATTAAGTTAAGTATAGCCCGTAAATCCCTCAGATACAATGTCCTTTTTACAATTTGTCTCCTGCCCCTTTTTGCGTGTGTAGGCTTCCTTACTTTTTCTCAGGAATCCATACCCGCATCTGGTTCAGTCCCCGGTTTCCCCAGGTATAATAAGGCACAAGTGTAATCTCACATGGCTCCTCCTCCGGCGCATGATAACTGTACAGTTCTTCGCTGACCGTCTCCCGGTAACCTTCCGCGTAGATTTCCTGAATACCGCACAGTTTCTCCGGCAGATATTCACTGATTGTCATCCTGCCGTCCTTTTTCAGACTGAGGGACAGAATATCATTCTCATTATCCACGCCTTCTGCACAATAGACCAGCGGTCCTCTCAGCACTGCTGCCCGGCCTGTATTGGCTGATACCCGGTTGCTGGTATATACTTTCTGCATCTGCATATCCAGTTCCACCGTCACGATATCATCCTTCCCAAAGTCTCCGTGCAGATACGCATAACCGTCTTTTATCTCATAGTCTGCCGCCATGCCATTGCGCGTAATCTTTGTGTCTTTACTCCATGCCGGAATACGTATCGCCAAAGATACAGACATGGCCTTTTCCTGCGGTGCGAAATGGTATTCTATCTTATGATCATAAGGATAGGCCGTCTGCAGGGAAACCTTTCCGCCCAGACTGTCTGTTAAATCCAATGTACCGGCAATAAACAGATTTGAGTACAGGGTATCCTCTGTCATATGCCATGCATATTCCGACACCGATGCCAGAAGCCTCGCCACATTGGGCGGACAGCAGGCGCAGGTAAACCACTTGGGTCTTACCGGCAATGCGTGTTTGTGCGTCTTCGCCTCACCGGAAATCCCGGGCAGCACCTCCAGTGGATTCACGTAGAAGAACTTCGTGCCATCCAACTGCATACCTGCCAGCACTCCATTATATAAAGCCCATTCCATCACATCCGCATACTTCCCATTGCGCGCAAGATAAAGCATCTTATTGGAAAAGAAAATCAATCCGATGGCCGCACAGGTCTCCGCATATGCGGTATCATTAGGAAGATGGTCGTCTTTCGTAAACGCCTCCCCTTCATAAGCGGAACCAATGGCGCCTGTGACATACATTCTATGCTGGGTGATATTATGCCAGAGCGTCTCACAGGCTTTGGCAAGTTCCTGATCCCCTGTTTCCATAGCCGCATCTGCCATACCTGTGTACAAATACACTGCCCTGACCGCATGACCCACAGCCTTCTCCTGCTGCCGCACCGGAGCCGCGCTTTGTGTATATTCCTTATCTTCTGGATCAGAGCCCCACACTCTCCATCCGCATTTCTCCTTTTCCCGGATGTAGTAATCACTGTCAACGCCCCGCACATTAATAAAGTGCATTGCCAGTTCCTTGTACCGTTCTTCCCCGGTACTGCGGTACAACCGCATAAGCGCAAGCTCAATCTCCGGATGTCCCGGATAGCCCTCCGCACCGTCTTTTACAAACCTTCTGTAGATGTGATCGGCCATACCGCACATAATCTCTAACAAACGGCGCTTGCCGGTACACTCTGCATATGCTACCGCTGCTTCAATCATATGGCCTGCACAATACAATTCATGCGCTTCCTGAAGATTCGTCCAGCGTTTATCCGGTTCCTTCACCGTAAAATAAGTATTCAAATAACCATCTTCCTGTTGTGCCTGGCCAATCAGTTCTATGATCTCGTCACATCTTTTTTCCAGCTGCGCATCAGGATTCTGAGCCAGAGAATAAGCCGCTCCTTCCAGCCACTTCGCCACATCGCTGTCCTGGAACACCATGCCGTAAAATTCTCCGTCACAACTGCCTGTTTTTAATTTTTGAGCTGCCATACGGAAATTTTCGATACAATGACTCTTCTCCGCACCCTCAATCTGGTCACGTAACGCCCGCTCTTGATAGGGCAGCACCACATCTTTTACCAATTTCTCATACCTGCCAAAAAATCCTTCTTTCACCTCGAATTTCTTGACTAATTTCAGATCGCCCATATTCACCCTCCATTTTGTTTATCCATTAACCTTATCAATATGTATTATATTCTTATTATTCTACTAATAAAATGGAGTATATTCTTATTATTTTGTATTATTTTCCGATTTAATTGTCAGTCTTCTTTATTAGTATCCATTTCTTTGGCATCCGGTTTTCGGTATTGTGACGGCGTACACCCATATACTTCCCGGAACGATTTAGCAAAATAACTCATCTCCTGAAAACCGCAGCTTTCTGCAATCATGGAAATCTTATCCTCAGTGGACTGCAATTTCATTGCTGCCTGCTGCAGACGATAAGATTTCAGATAGGCTATAGGCGTGGTATTAATCGTCGCCCGGAAGCACCGCATACACTCACTGGTACTGATGGCACAAACCGCAGCAATATCATCTATCGTCAGCTCCTTATCATAATTTGCCTGTATATAAGTCAGCATTTCTTTAATTCTGGCATTATCCCGCTGTGCCTTTCCAAAAGACTTGCGGGTCATAGCCGGCTGATGCTCTGCAAGCAAGCCTATGATGACAGACAATGCATTCCGGATATGCAGTTCGTAACCGTACTCTTCCTGCTCAGCAGAGTGCCATAAGGAAACGACACTATCCATAACCTGTCTGTGCCACGTCACATCAGGTATGAAATGGAATCCCGGGCAAGCCTGATTTTCCATCAATGGCTTTAGATACTTCTGCCAGATAATATTATCCATACTGCCGCTAATCGCCCGCGGATGACACACTACAGAATGTATCTCACACATACCCTCATCCATGGCAGATGCCGCGTGCAGAATATTACTGTTAATAAAAAAGGCATCTCCGGCTTTCAACTGATACTTTACAGACCCCGCATTCACTGTGACCGCACCGCTTACCACCAGTCCAAATTCCAGTTCATTATGCCAATGCCATGGAAACTCATCCCCCGGCAGAATATCCAGATAACACGCTACCGGAAAGAGATGTGTTCCATGTTTCCGCAGTTCTTCTCCCTGCAAATTTGTCTGTACACTGCATGATGATATCATTTCCCTGACCTCTCTTAACTCCATATAAATAATCATTTTTGATAAAATTATCATATAAAATGACTATTTATTTCTACTATTTTTATATTTTAAGATGATATAATCATATCATAAGATAAGACAAAAAGCAAAGTGCAAATGAAACAAGTAAATAAAATATCCCGCTGCAGCGAGCGGGCATCCATCAAAACCGAAAGGAGCGGAATCTATGTACAAAATAAAAATCAGAAAAATGGGAAATATTGAAAGATTTATCAACATGGTCAAAAACAGCCGGGGAAACATCTATCTGGAACTTCCCAATCAGATGCTCTGCGACCTGAAACAGAACGAAGAAGCCCTGCAGATGCTTTATATGATCAATCCAAGAGAGTTCTGGTTAGAACTTTTCCTGACAGACCAGCAGGACAGTCACGAATTTATAAATTATATGGTAGGTGCGGGGGCTTAAACAGTCCCCGCTTTTTCTTAATTTATGAAAATGTCAGAGCAAACCATGAGAAACACAATAATGATAGACTCCATCAGCCGCCACATGCCCACATACATCACTTGCCACCGCCTTTAAGGAATCAGATGCATTTTCCATGGCAATACCCGTTCCCACCGCCTGAAACATCTCAATATCATTATTACCGTCGCCAAATGCAAGCGCCTGCGCCCGATTCAGGTGATAATAATCAAGTATCTTATTCACGCCCGTTCCTTTCCCGCTGTCTGCCGGAATGATATCCACTGCTCTGTCCCACCAGGCTGCAATTTTCGCATGCCGGACATCTTTCAGCAAATCCGGGTATTCCCTCTCACGTCCCCCTGACATGATCTGATATATTTCCTTCTTCTCTATGATATCCTGAAAGTCATCAGAGACATTGACTTCTAATTTTGCGAAAGCAAAATACTGTGCCAGATCCGCATCCGTTCCGTTCGCCGCCAGTGTATCCGTTGAGGCAACAGATACAGGCCTGTTGATTAACGCGGCATTTTGAACAATCTTTTTCACCTCTTCTACGGGAATTGGATTTTTATAAATAATCTGCTGTCTGTTATAGCAATAGGAACCATTAAAGGTGAGAAATGCGTCAGCCTCCCATCCGTCAAAATGCGGCAGTGTCTGTGGACTTCTCCCAGTGGAAAGACAAAGAATGATATTCTTTTCTTTTAACCGGATTAATGTTTCCAATGTCTTTTCTGAAATCTGCTTTCTGTTCATATCAATAAGCGTACCGTCAATATCAAAAAAAATAATTTTTATTCTGTCTATATTCATCCTTTATCTTCCTTTCCTATAGGCCGGATTAATCTGCATAATTGCCTCGCTGCAACACCGTTTGGCCAGATGGAGTCATTCACTATGCTTGTCTGTTAAATACCGGGAACATATGTCCTGCGGTATTCACTGGGAGAACAACCACGTTCTTTACGAAACACTTTACTGAAATAAAACACTTCCGAAAATCCCGTCATCTGTGCAATCTCCGTAATAGTCCTGTCTGTCTCCTTTAACAGTTTACAAGCCCTGGCAAGCCGAAGCATCCTCTGATATTCCCGGATTGTCTGCCCTGTTGCCTCTTTAAAAAGTGTGCCTGCATATTTATAGGATAACCCACAGGTCTTTTCAATCTCTCCTGCTGTAAAATCCTCAATATAGTGCGTCTGTATATACTCCTGAATCTGTCTGATACAAGAACCGCCTGCCAAGTCCTCCTGAACGCTTTGTACACACTCCAAAAAAATCTGCCACATTTGCACAGAAGCCTGCGGGATATTGCCATGCATATATGCTTCTATCATTTTCTCGAAGTTTCTACCAATCCGATTCATCCCCACATCATCAGCCAATTTGGGAAGACTAATATACTTCCTGCTTTCTTCTTTCGCCAGACATACTTTCTTATGATAATAACTTTCCTGAGACAGTTCTTCCATTCCCTCTCCCGGCTCCTCACAGTAAAAGTGTGCATAATACCACGCTGACCCCGGTTCAAAGGGCTTTTCTCCCCAGTGGTGTACCCCGCTCTTTAAGAAAAAGAGCTGATTAGGTAAAATCAAATGCCGGTCTCCATCCTCAATGATCTCCATGGAACCCTGTAGCAGATAGATTGCCACATGAAAAGGGACTGTTCTGTCCGCATGAACCATCTCACCTAAAGTAACACTGTAATCAGCCTCACATATAAACGGCATGACATTACATGGAATTTTGAGGGCATGTCTGTCCATGGGTACATCCTTTCTCAAACCGGCAGGGTTATTGTATACAGTTTATCACATTATAAAATAATTCGCTCAGAAACATTGACAACACCCTTAAGAATGTTGTATTATCTTAATTGTTCATAAATCGAAGCGTGGCTCAGTTTGGTAGAGCGCTGCGTTCGGGACGCAGAGGTCGCAGGTTCAAATCCTGTCGCTTCGACTATAAAAACACTGAATCTTCAGTATCCAGTGTTTTTATTTTGTCTCAAGATGTATGAAAACGACCAAAGACATACCTGCCAGCCCCAGATCGCTTTGCAGCGTATGCCTTTGGTTCTATCGTTATCCCCTTTTACAAGGATAGTATACTACAAGAAGTGCTACCGAAGTGCTACTCTACAACTATATCTTGTGTTTTATATATAAAATTTTTATAAACTGCCGCTTTTTGTGTCTGTATTTTGGAGACAGCATACAGCCCTACTGTACAACCCACGAAACCTCCGGCAGCCTCTGTGGTAAGACTCCGAATGTCAATCCCCTGCGCCACATCTGTCTCCGCCGCACCACAGATTACTTTCATTCCGGCTGTAAGACCGTTGACTTCCAGAGATAACCTTATCTCATTCCGTACATCCGTAAGAACTTTCTCAACGATACGTTTTTCTTCCAGATTCTCACACAGATAAATCCGCAGAAGTATTTCACCGCCGGCATTTTCTGTGAGTGCTGACCGAAGATAATATGCATTACTCTGCAATAATACAATACCCGTTTCCTGATTCTCTAAGATACTGTCCGCAAGCACCACCGCATCTGCCTGAAAATAATGATGCTGCTGACGGATTCCCACATAAGTGGGAGAAGCTTCCTCCATCAGGGTGTGCGTATCATACTGCAGTTTTAGGCCCTGCCCCGGACACAGACGATACTTTTCCGGGTCAGGATTCCTGAGATACACAAACTCAAACCCAAGTTCTTCCATTTCACCAAAAGGATAAACCCGTCTGCTCTCTGTGACAGATTTCCCGGGCTTCCATTCTTCAAGTGCAACTTCTACCTCATCTGTCAGTCTGCCAATGCCCGGATTGACCACCGGCCAGCCATTCTCCCAGACCACTTTCGCAAGAAAGGTTTCTCTGCCAAGTGTTGTATATCCTTCCATGGGACGCATTGCCAGCATCACCATATACCACTCTCCGGACGATGTCTCCACCAGATCACCATGCCCTACACATTGAACCGGATAATCTTTACCCAGATGTCTGTGCGTGAGAATGGGGTTACAGAAATGATTCTCATAAGGCCCCCATATAGTACGGCTCCTGCACATGGTCACAGAATGATTCCTGTCCGTGCCACCTTCAGCCAGCAGCATATAATAATAACCGTCCCTTTTGTACAAATGAGGCCCTTCCGGCCAATGGACAAAGCGCATGGAACCGCTCCATACATCTTTCGGCTTCCCTGTGAGCTTCATAGTCTCCAGTTCCAGTTCCTGAATCCAGATGTGGCACTCTCCGTCATACTGCCTGTTCTCTATGATCGGATGTGTTCCTATATAATAGACCTTTCCGTCTTCATCAAAAAAGATGGTGGGATCGATCCCATCCGCCCCTTCCAGATAAAAGGGCTCCGACCATGGTCCCGCAGGATCCTTGGCTGTCACAATGAAATTGCCGCCGCTTGTCTCATTGGTACAGATCACATAAAAGACGCCTTCATGATATCGTATTGTGGGCGCAAAAAGCCCCTGGGAGTGCCGGCCTCCTTCTAAGGGAAGCTGAGACTGCCTGTCCATCACATGGCCAATCTGTTCCCAATGAACCAGATCTTTGCTGTGCATGATGGGAATACCCGGAAAATAGGAAAATGTGGAGTTGACGAGATAAAAGTCATCGCCCACTCCACAGATTGACGGATCCGGATAAAATCCCGGTATGATTGGATTTACCGCTTTCGTCATAGTTTCTTCCTTTAACTTACATAATTATCAAAATAACCCTGAATCAGAATCACCGGTGTACCCTTATCTCCCGAACCGCTGGTCAAGTCACATAAAGAGCCGATCAGATCTGTCAGTCTTCTGGGTGTCGTACCCTGAGAAGCCATATCACCTACCAGATTATCTTTCTTCTCTTTGATACGATTGGAGATAGCTTCTTTCAACGCCTCACCGGACAGATCCTTAAAGTCATTATCTGCCAGATATTTCAACTTCACTTCATTGGGCGTTCCCTCAAGTCCGGGTGTGCTGGCCGGAGATACACAAGGGTCTGCAAGCTCCCAGATCTTTCCTACCGGATCCTTAAAGGCGCCATCACCATATACCATGACTTCCACATGTTTCCCTGTTCTGTCCAGAATCTCTTTCTGAATATCCATCACAAGATCCGTACATTCACGGGGGAAGAGTTTGATGGTATCTTCCGTTGATTTATTGGAACCTAACAGACCGTACTTTTCATTACAGCCGCTGCCATTTACAGGCTGTGTGAGAATATCGTCCATTCCCATCACGACTTCCGCGCCGGCTGCTTTTAAAAGTCTCTTCGTGCGTGCCCTGGTATGAATATCACAGTTCAAGACCTTCTTCGTATAAGCAAGAATACTGCGGCAGTCATTGGCAAAGATAATCTCCACATCCGCACCGGATTCTTTAATCAGTTCTCCATAGTAAGACACATAATCAACGCCCGTAAAAGGATGAATATTCTCGCCAAATAACTCCCTGTATTTCTCCAGAGTCAAAACATCACTGTATGGATTGATGCCAGCCTCATCCAGTTTATCCAGGGAAACCAGTTCATTACCAACCTCATCACTGGGATAGCTGAGCATCAGTACTACTTTCTTAGCCCCTTTAGCGATTCCTCTCAGGCAGATTGCAAAACGGTTTCTGGACAAAATCGGGAAAATGACACCGATTGTCTCGCCGCCAAGTTTGGCACGCACATCCTCTGCAATCGCTTCCACCGATGCATAGTTACCCTGTGCTCTTGCCACAACAGACTCCGTCACTGCTACCACATCTTTGTCCCGAATTGCAAAGCCTTCTGCTTCAGCTGCCTCTAAAACGCTGTCTACAACAATTTTAGCCAGATCGTCGCCCTCTCTGATGATAGGACAGCGAATACCTCTCGATACGGTTCCGACTTTTCTTTCCATAATATATCCCTTCTCTCTTATAATTTCTGCGGAAACACTTTCCTATCCCATTTTGCCAGAAATATCGAAAAATAGCAACAAATTTCCTCTTTTAATCTATATAAAATTATGAAAAGAAAATATCTCATATTTACCAGATGCGATAATTTCCTGACAAGGCCAGAAATGCAAACAGATACAGACAGTTATCATAGTATCTGCGTTCCCCTTTACGCATCGGCTCTTTATAAAAACGCCGCACCCATTCTATTGCCAGCTGCGCCGTCTCTGATAATTCTGCATTATCCAGTCTCTCCGAAAGCGCCAGGGTTCCCTGGGCTGTTGCGGCCAGCATTCCCACAGGATGAAGGGCCGGCTGATCGATCACTTCGCCGTCAATCCGGTACGTCATATAAGGATTTTCCCTCCTGGTCACGCCCAGGAAATGCTGCAGTTTAGAAGCTGCCCCACATTGTCCTTCATCTATTTCATTCCAGCTATAATCCAATCCGATATTGGCCGCGGTACGGTAAGCATCTGAGTAGAAGTACCCATGCTGTCCCCACGCAAATTCCGTATACACCGGCGAACCGTCAAAATTGGCATACTCTGCCGACATTCCTGTATCCGGGTGGCAGGCTGCAGCCAGATATTCCCTGCTGGCCTTAGCTGCCCTGGCCCAAAATTCCCGGTCTTCCTCATTGGCCCATTTCGCAAACAGCTCATAAAAATGGGGCAGATGATAGGACGGATCTGTAAAAGGAGATCCCGGCACAAACAGAATCTGATAATTATCCCTGTTCCACATAGGCTCTCCCGCCCGTCCCGCTTCTCCTTTATGAAGACAGGCAGACAGAATCTCTCTTGCTTCCTTTTCATAGCAATAAATGCCCTCGCCGTCTCCCCATCTGTGAGAAGCAAAGAACAATGCCAGGGCAAAATATTCTTCCCCGTCAGGCGCCGGTCCGTCAGCATTCTTAGACCCGTCAGGGGCGCAGGACCAGGCAAAATATCCCTCATTCTCCCCGTCCTGCATCCACATATATGTCTTCGCCCATTTCCAGAGACGGTCAAATTCCTCTTTCATATCCAATTGCACACACATCATCATACCATAAGACATGCCCTCTGTACGCGCATCAATATTCCCCGTATCCTCAATATAGGCCATATCATCTCCCACAGGATGATACACCTTTTCCTCCTCATCATAGAAAAGGGTATGCACAATCTCCTTAAGTCTCGCTGAAATCTCCTTCTCCGGAATCCCGATCTCTTTAAAAACATTACGATACCGCATCTTTGTAACACTGCCTTTCCTATTATTTTTTAAAATACAGAGAATGCCCATTTTCAGGCATTCTCCTATACGAAACTAAGTACTTCTTGGCGTCTCGTCTTATGACGAGACGTCCCTAGAAGTACTTTTCGCATTTCTCACACTATTCTTTGACACCGCCGATCGTCAGTCCTGTCACGAAATACCTCTGCAGGAACGGATACAGACACACAATCGGAAGCATAGTCGCTATGGTTGCCGCCGCCCTGATTGACGCAGGAGTAATAGAATTTGCCGAGTTTCTCATACTGTCGGCACTGCCGCTTTGCTGCATGACTGAGGACAACAGTTTCATCAACTCATACTGTAATGTAGTATACTTGTCAGACATACGATTGTAAAGCATGGCATCAAACCAGGAGTTCCACTGGCCTACGGCCACAAACAGAGCCACCGTCGCATAGACCGGCTTGCAAAGGGGAGAAATGATCTTCGCAAAGATTGTCATATAACCTGCCCCGTCAAGCTGTGCCGATTCTTCCAGCGAATCCGGCAGGCCCATCATATAAGTCCTCAGCACCAGCATATTAAAGGCGCTGACTGCACCAGGCACTACATATACCCAGAAGGTTCCTGTCAGATGCAGATTCTTATATAAGAGGAATACAGGAATCAGACCGCCGTTCACATACATTGTGATAACCCAGAACAAAGATAACTGTGATTTAAATAGAAATCTTTTTCTGCTCACGATAAACGCCAGTAATGCATTGCTCACCAAAGCCAGTAAGGTTCCGATTATGGTCCTCAGCACAGTGATATAGGCGCCAGTTACCATATTCTGCTTATGTAATACCGTATAATAATTCTGCCAGGTAAATTTTCTGGGAATCAAATGGATGCCGCCGCGCACAGCATCGATACCGTCATTCAGAGAAATCGCCAGGGTATTTAACACCGGGTATAATGTAATGATAACAAAGGATATCATAAAGATGGTGTTACATGTCACAAAAATCCAATCAGCAATACTTTTCTTTCTTTTCATCTTTACACTCCCTCCCCTAGAATAAACTTTGTTCGCCGGATCGTTTTGCAAGACGGTTCGCAAGCACAATCAGGAAAATACTGACCGCACTCTTAAAGATACCTGCTGCCGTACCCAGTGAATAATCGTTCTGGCTGATACCCCAGTTCAACACGTATATGTCAATCGTCTGCGATACTTTCTGTACCAGTCCGTTACCTAACAGATACTGTACTTCAAATCCTGCATTTAAGACATTACCCACATTCATCAGAAGCAGTATGATAATGGTAGGTTTAATGCCCGGAAGTGTAATATATTTAATCTTGGCCCATCTTCCCGCACCGTCAATGGATGCCGCCTCATAGAGACTTGGATCAATGGATGTGATTGCCGCCAGATAGATAATCGCATTCCACCCGGTCTCTTTCCAGAGGTTTGAGAAAGCAACGATAGGCCAGAAATAACTTTCATGTGCAAAGAAATTAATCTGCGACTCTACAATGCCCAGTTTCAGCAATATTTCATTTATAATTCCCGTAGACGACAGAGCATCATGCAAAATACCGGTAACAATAATCCATGACAGGAAGTGGGGCAGATAAGAAATTGTCTGTACCAGTTTCTTTCCCAGCACACATCTGACTTCATTTAACAAAATGGCAAACAAAATTGCCATGATAAAGGAAGTGACCAGGTTGATTGTACCCATCGCCAATGTATTTCTGATAACCCTGATAAAAGTAGCGTCACCAAACAAAAACTTAAATTTGTCAAGCCCAATAAATTTGGAATGGAGCATTCCATCTCTGGGCTTATAATTCTGAAACGCCATAATCCATCCGCCTAGCGGAAGATAATAGAAAATAAAACCGTATACTACAAAAAATGCCGACCAGATCAGCAGGACTTTCTGCCTTTTAACCTCTTTCCACGTAATTTTCTGTTTTACTCTTTTTTTCCCCCAACTCATATTCTTCTCCTCTACGCTCATAGATATTTTCAGAGTAAAAGAGACAGCTACATAGCTTCTACAGCAATATAGCTGCCCCTTCATTTATCAATCTCAGGTTACTGCATCTGTGATCTTACTGAGCTGCCGCTGCTCTCCGGTCTAATTCCGTCTGCATCTCTGCAAGGAAATCCTGCGGGGAACAACCTTCATACGCTTCCATGTACTCGTTCCATGTGGTATCAAAGGAAGCTGACATAACCACCTTCGGCAGCCATTCATGTTTTATTTCACCCATCTTGGTCCATGCCACACCGCCGGGAGTCTCTGTGGTCATGTTGTTGGAGTAAGAATACATCGGGAACCAGGGACCTGTCTCTTTATCTACGGAACCTATCATTTCCACATAAGTGGTTACTCCATATGCCTCAAAACAATCTACCAGAGGCTGTGCCAGACCGCTGAAGAACTCGGATGTCTGCTCTGGAACCTGCATTGCGTTCTTTCCGTCCCTGCTGGTTCCAAGATACTGCGGCAGATAAGAATAAGTACATAAGTGTGAAGCCTTATATTCTGTATTAGCACACTGCATTCTCATATCTTCCGTTCTGTAGAAGAGACCATCATCATCAACCAGGTAATCCACACCTTCAATACCCCAGAATCTGAGATCATGAATCTCCTGATCCAGACAATCCTCTAAGAACTGGAAAGCCGCATCCACATCTTTACAGCTTGTGGTAACAGCTACGCCATTTGCTACATTCTGCGTATCACCATAAGTATGCCACATATTGTCCATGCCCTCATCAATGGTAAGGCCAAGAGGAACATAGTTGCAGCCCTGCAGGTCAAGACCCTGCTGCTTAAATACATCATTTACTGTATAGGCGAAATCCCACCACTGATCACACATACCAAGTACACGGCCTGTAGAAAGTTTAGCAATATACTCATCATAAGTCTGTGTTGCAAACTCATGGTCGATTATGCCCTTCTGATACTCTTCATTCAGTTTCTTGAAGTATCTCACAGTTGTCTCGCTGGTATTATAATCCTCAATCTTCATGGTATCTGTGTTAACAATAACAGAACCGTCATTCGGATAGCCATCTAAGAACTGTCCAGCATTTTCAATACAGAAGTATCTCCAGTCCTCACAGAGAATCGTATAAGGAATCACCTCTGTGCCATCTTCCATGGTCGGATTTGCTGCCGCATAACGTTCCAGCAGATCGAAATACTGGTCTAAGGTCTCAATCTTCGGATAGTTATCCCAGGCAAGCACTTTATTCTGAATCCAGAAAGCTTCGTCATTGTGAGTCGTTGCCTTAGACTCACCATAAGTATTCTGGAAAATATTTGCCCAGTAAATCTTACCGTCTGCCTGACGGAATCTGTCCCACTCCTCATCAGAGTACATTTCTTTTAATTTAGGATGTTTCTCAAGATAATCATCCCAGGCAACCAGTGCACCGGCATCATACAACGCCATCTGGCCATCGCCGCCGTCTATAAAATCAGGATACTCTCCTCCTGCAATAATCGTTCCTACTGCCTCAGCCGCTGTCTGACCAGTGAGCCAAGTCTCTTTAACTCTTACGCCGGTCTTTTGTGCAATGATCTCCTGAATCTCATTACCGTCATTGATCTCCGGACCAGGCATAGCTATAAACATCGTGAAATCAATAATTTCTTTATTGCCGTCTTCACCGGAAGCCGCCGTCTCATTTTGCCCCCCCCCCGACGTTTCTGCAGGTTCTGAGGTCCCTGTGCTGCTGGCTGCCTCTTCGCCGCCGCAGCCGGTAAGTACTGATGCTGCCATTGCTGCTGTCAATAAAAGCGCTGTTAATTTTTTACACTTCATTTCTTATCCTCCCTCTTGATTTTATGTGATAATACTATCTTATTACATCCATAAAAACCTTCAACCCGATAAAGTCTATAAAGAAACCGGATAAATTCTAGCATGTTAGAATTTACCCGGCCTATGCTATTCTACGCTTCTTCCCTTGCACTCTTTCGATATCTGGATGGCGTACACCCCTCCTGTTCAATAAAACGGCTGATAAAATAATCCAGATCACGATATCCCACATCCTCAGCAATCTGACCAATCTTTTTATCTGTCCGGATCAACTGGGATGCCGCTTCTTTAATCCTGAAATTATTCAGATAGTTCTTGAAAGACTGGCCATATCTTTTACGAAAGATCTGGCCCAGATAAGAACTGTTGATATAATACTTCTGGCCCAGTTCCCGCAAAGTCAGATTCTCTGCATAATGTTCCTTAATCTCATTTTCAATCTCCGTGAGGATTCCCCTGGAAACATTTTTTCTAAGCTGCACCAGATATTCCGCATATTTACAGGCAAATTTTCTCATATGAGCCCTGCTGCCGCGGATGATTTCCTCTTTGGATACGCTTCCGCTGATGTAGGAAAGCACTTCGTCCTGATTGACAGATTCATCCTGCTCCGCCGCCAGATTAAGAAGCCTGAAAATCAGCCAATTAAGATTCATAGTCACCGTCTCACTGGTTCTGTCCAGTCTGTCCATCTCCATAAAAAGTTCATCCACACTCTTATTGATTAGAAGTGCGTCATTCTGATTGACAGCCTGGACCAGATTATCCAAAGGCTGCTTACACAGAACCGTCTTAGAGGGATTTACCTGTACTTCCTTTTCATAATAATAGACGCTTTTCGTATCCTGAAACCCCTTAAAGGAACGGAGCACACAGGCAGAACTGTAGGAACGGGAAATCTTTGTGATATCTTCTACCCATTTACCTGCAAGTAAAATCACCGGCAGACTTTCACTGCCGCTCTGTGCCGCCTTATGCAGTGTTCTCATAAATTCTTCTTCCGCAAGATTCCTCTCTTTTGCCATATAATCACAATATACAAGGCCTATCTCATAATCTTCTTCATAGACAAAGAAATCCTTGAACAGATGATCTGTATCTTCTTTCAGATAGCGGGACACCTGTTCATACACTTTGTCCTTCCGTTCTGACACTTCCTCATCGGACATTTCTTCCAGTGTCGATAAATCATTGAGACAAATATGTATATATCTGACTCCCTTGCTGCAACGGAAATTTTCTTTCACATAGGATATATTCTCATCTTTTCCCTTGCCTTGTAACAATGCCATCATATTTTGTAACAGGTACCCTCGCTGCATCCGCTGGCTGTCCATTTCCTCCTGGATCATATTCTCCCGTTTCCTGGTCACTCGTCTGATGTTATCAAGAAGCTGTTCTTTCTGAACTGGTTTCAGAATATAGTCCATGCAGGAATAACGGATTGCTGCCTGTGCGTATTGAAAATCATTGTACCCGCTTAGGATAATGACATAAGCCTCAGAAAGTTTCTCATTCCTTATTTTCTCCAACAGTTCAAGCCCATTGATCTGCGGCATACGAATATCCGTTATGATCAGATCCACATCATTTTCTTTCAGATAATCAAGTGCCTCCTGGCCATCAGATGCTTTCCTGACAATCTCATATCCTTCCTGTTCCCAGTCAATGATCACAGATAGTCCCTGTAATATAAAAGGCTCATCATCCACTAACATCACTTTCATCAACATGATACTGTCCTTCCTGTTCTTTTGTCTGCAAATAACCTGCTTCCACCTTGATGGTCATAAAAGTGCCGACGCCCTTTTCACTCTCTAAAAAGAATTCCACATTACCCTTGGAAATCATCTTTAAACGGAGGCAGGCATTGAGGATTCCAATATGTGTATTTTCCTTAATATCCTCTATGGTACAGCAGCGCATGCTCTCGTTCATCTTCGCCACCACTTCTTCTTCCATACCGCCTCCCGTATCTTCAATTTCTATATACAGCAAAGATTCCTTCAAATAAACCCGCACATAAATCCAACAGGCAGAGGTCTTTTTCTCCATACCATGAACACAAGCATTCTCTGCAAAGGTCGTCAATGTCAATTTGGGAATATAATAATCCGCACACGTCTGCGGCAGGTCAATTTCATAATGTAATCTGTTTCCGAACCGGTATTTCTGCAGTTCCAGATATGCCTCCACAAAGCTCATTTCTTCCGCAAGTCTTACGTTATCGGAAGCCCAGTTAATATTCTGACGCTCTAATACAGCCAGCTTTTCTATCATTCGGGCAGTCACATCCTCCCCCTGAATGACCGAACGCATACGGATGCTCTCCAGTACGTTAAAGAGAAAGTGAGGATTAATCTGGCTGTGTAGTGCCAACAGTTCTGCATTCTGTCTGGCAAGATCTATCTCTTGTCTTTCTAATCTGTCCTTATATACACGCTGAATGAGATTGTTCATTCTCTTAACCATACGGTTATAATTCTGCATCAGAATTCCGATCTCATCTTTGCCCCTGACATTCTCTATCCCCTGCAGGCTGCCTCCCTGCACCTGGTCAAAAGCGGTTCCCAGTTCCCACAATCTCTGGGTGAAGGATCGATTCACAGCAGAAACCATAATAACCGGCAAAAATAAATTAGCCACCACCAGAAAAATAATCAGCGGCATATGCTTTTCTAATTGCCTGATCACAGAATTTTCCGGTTCCATGATCAATATGTCAACATCCTGTCCATACATGGTAAAGGAACTTTTATATGCTACCGGTTCTGTCCCGGTGAGTTTATGAAAATCCTCATGACTGCCGGAATGTCCCTCATTAGAAAATATAATGCGGTCTCCCTGACAGATATAAATACCATATCCATAGTTCGCTAACATCAGTTTTCTGGCCACTTTATTGTAATCCAGATCCAGTCTGAGAATCTTTTCGCAGCCTTCCTTTTTAAAATAGTCCAAATGTCTGGCCAGGGAAATTCTCCGCATGGAAAGTGCAGACATATCTGAATTCCCAATGTAATATAAAACAAAAGTCAGATTTTTCCCGGATTCTATGTATGCCTGATACCACTCTGTATTCTCTGCCTCTGACAAACGATAAAAATGTCCTCCGTTGATGATGGTATCATTGTCAGCATATATGACAACATTGGAGATATCATACCCGCCCAACAGATTTAAAGAAGACTTTTTGGATAATTCCACACTGGCCGCATAAAACGCATATCCATTGGCATAATCTTCATTCAGAAAATCATTGATTTGTCCATCCACATAGATATCGTTCATCTCATTAACAGCTTCTTCAAAAGTATATTCCAGACCGTATTTAACAGCACTTGTTATATTTTCAAATTCATAAATCTGTTCCTTCTTTTCACCGTCATATAAAATAAATAATATGATACTGTCTGTCAGCACCAACGGTAGGATCACGCAGAAAACATAGATAATGATCAATTTCTTCTTGATATTGAAATCATTCATGATATTCTCTATCTTTTTCCAAAATTTAATCATGATCTCTCCCAATCTGATATCTGAATTTCATAAAATCTGCATGGCCGCCGGACTGCTTTGCAGCGTACATAAAAAGTCCAAACCTGCATCCTGTAAAGTGATCCAGCTTAAAATATAATTTCTGACAAATACCAAGCGCTTTCCAGTTCCCATGCTCCTCATAGGCAAAATCTGCTTCGTCTTTTTTGTTCTCAAAATCCACATGTACTTTCAGGGTCACGCAGGAACTATCGATTGCAATTCTTTCATACTCTACGGGCGGTTCCAAAAAATCTTTATCTGCATGCAGTGTTTCATCCTGTGCCGGTTTCCCATACATCACCAGATAATGCTTTCCCTTTTCTTTCTTCAAGGCAATCGCCCCATAACAGCCAATCCAGGCACTGATGCCTGCATAATCCCCGTCCTTCATCTCACTTCCGTCTATGGTCACCCAGGCGGCACTTTCCGGTCCAGAACATCTCTGCGTCAGCACATTATGAGCAAGAACAGGGCTATCGCATAACTCTCCTGTATAAATCCGTAAAGCGCCCGGCCTCTCTGTCACAGACCAGAGAGCGTCAATCGGATTATGGTTAAACTGCCAGAAAGGTTTTAAATACACCCGGCCCTTTTTATCCGGCTGATATATAAAATCGTCATCGCCATTTAAAGGACTATACTCATAATCCGGCCTGGTACTCTCAATAGAGACACTTTCCGGGACCTTTCCGCTTTCTCCAATAACAGGATACCCGTCTGCGTCAAAATGAACCGGCATGATCATCGGCAATCTGCCAAGCGCCCCTCTGTCATGAAACATAAATAAATACCAGTCTCCCCAGGGCGTATCGACCATACCGCCCTGCGCCACCCCCAGATTGTGATAGCACATGTCATCATCTATGATGCATCTTCCCCTGAATTCTCCTTCCAGGGAATCCGCAAGGAAGCAGTCCTGGGTTTTTCTTTCCGTCCCGTATGCAGGAATATGGCAGGTGAACAAGTAATACCTGCCGTCCTTCTTATATAAGTGAGAACCCTCATAACCAAGGTGAAGTTTCCCCTGATCTTTAACAATCATCCTGTGCAGTCCCCCTTCAAGAGGCCCCTTTAAATCCGGACGCAGCTGTGTCAGGTATAATTCTGTATTGCCATGCACAATATAAACCTTTTCATCATCATCAAAAAACAGGGAATTGTCATGATAAAATCCCTCTATATTTGCCATTTTCCATGGGCCGGCAGGGTTACTGGCCATGAAAAGATAGGTCTTGTGTGTGTCATTGGCTGTAAAGCATACGTAAAATATACCCTCGTGATATCTTAAGGAAGGCGCCCACATCCCCTGTCCATATATCTGATTCCCGCCTTCTAACCGATGTCCGGGAGTATCTTCCAGTGTCTTATAAATATGACACACAAATTCCCAGTTCATGAGATCATAAGAACGAAGAATATCACAGCCCGGCATGAAATGCATCGTTGTGCTTGCCAGGTAATATGTATCACCCACTCTGATGATATCCGGATCCGGAAAGTCTGAATATATTACTGGATTCTGTTTTGCTTTCATGTTTCATCCCCACCTAATCTTCACAGATTCATAATATTATATCTTAAAAATAACATAAACAGATGATAATTTCCATTCTTTGCGTTGACATTATATTATTTTGAGGCTATAACTATTTAAGGATAGAAATATATAAGAATCATTCTTACAGGGAGGAGACAGTATGGAAACATATAATGTATTTCTTGATCTTGCGATTATCCTGTTCTTTGCCAAAGTATTCGGTATCCTGGCCAGAAAATGCAAAGCGCCACAGGTAGTTGGTCAGATTCTGGCCGGGCTTATTGTTGGTCCCTGCGTTCTCGGCTGGGTTACCCAGACAGATTTTATAACACAGATGGCTGAAATCGGTGTAATCATCTTAATGTTTGAAGTAGGCCTTGAGACAGACTTAAAGGAACTGGTCAAGACCGGCCCCATTGCATTCCTGATCGCCTGTTCCGGTGTTTTTGTTCCACTTGTTATGGGAGCTGCCTTATATATGGGATTTTATGGAACCTCTCCCTGGGGAAGTGAAAATTTCTACAAAGCTGTCTTCATGGGAACTATTATGACAGCCACCAGCGTAAGTATCACTGTAGCTGCCCTGCAGGAGCTCGGTAAACTAAAGAGCAAAGTCGGTACCGCCATTGTCAGCGCTGCTATCATTGATGATGTGATCGGTATCATTGTACTTACCTTTGTGATTGGCTTTAAGAGTCCTGACTCCAACCCGGGTATGGTCATCTTAAAGACAATAGCCTTCTTTATCATGGCTATCGTTGGCGGATTTATTGTATTTAAAATTTTCCTTGTTCTGGATAACCGTTATCCTCATACCAGACGTATTCCCATTGCTTCATTGGCTTTCTGCTTTCTCTTATCTTATCTGGCAGAGAAAGTCTTTGGGATTGCTGATATAACCGGTGCTTATGTGGCTGGTATTGTGCTGTGTAACTTAAGTGATAACTCTTACATAGAACAAAAGGTAGATGTGAGTTCCTATATGATTTTCGGCCCGATTTTCTTTGCCGGTATCGGTCTGAAAACGACTTTCAGTGCCATGAACAGCACCATGATTGCCTTCTGCATCTGCTTTGTGATCGTAGCGCTCTTAGCCAAGGTTCTTGGCTGCGGCCTGATGAGCAGGCTCTGCCGGTATAATTTTTCTGATTCTTTGAAAATCGGTGTGGGCATGATGACACGCGGCGAAGTTGCCCTGATCGTTGCACAAAAGGGAATGGCAGCGGGACTTTTGACCGCAGATTATTTTACGGCAGTGATTCTGTTGATACTGGTGTCTTCTTTCATGACACCCATTATTTTGAAATTTTTATATTCCAGAGATGACAGACTGGCAAATAAAACCGCATAAAAATAATGAAAATAATTCAGAAAGTTTCCGCAAATAGATTCATTGTATAAAATGAAATTGAAAAATATCCCGGACTGTCCATTTTACTTATAGTAAATGTTACTATAATAAAACGCAGTCCGGGATTTTCATCATCATAAAACCTTATAAAATTTTTGCAATCTGCGCTTCCAACTCTTCCTGCGCAACAGCGCCTACAATCGTGCCCTCCTCTTTACCCTTCACAAAAAACTTCATGGTGGGTATAGACATCACGCGATACAATCTGGCAAGTCCGTCTTCCTCATCTATATTGCACTTGCCAATCTTCATCCGGCCGTCATATTTCTTTGCCAGTTCCTCCACAATCGGCGCCATCATCTTACAGGGCCCGCACCAGTCTGCATAGAAATCCACCAGAACCGGAACTTCTGAATCCAATACTTCACTTTCAAAATTCGCTGCTGTAAACTTGTACTCCATACTCTTTCTCCTTTTCTATCATTCATTTTCAAACTACCGTGAGATAATATATTTACAAATAGGATTTCCCATTGAGGAAAATTTCTCCTCATATTCCGTCATCACATTTCCCTGCATCATCTGCGCATCATGATGCAAGTCCTCTGTCATCTGATCCAGATGCCATCCTGCCGGTTCAAGTTCTCCCAATGCAAACCTGAAAAGCTCCAGGTTGTCCGTCTTAAATTCAATCACACCACTCTGTATTAGTATCTCATCATAGCGCTGTAAAAATTCACGGGAAGGCAATCTTCTCTTTGCATGCCGGTCTTTTGGCCACGGATCAGAAAAATTCAAATAAATCCTGTCCACCTCTTTTGGCCCAAATACTTCTGTGATCTCCTCCGCTTCCATACGGATAAAATAAAGATTCATCAGGGGATCAGCTTCCATCTTCTGTATTCCCCGCAACAATACGCTGGAATACTTCTCGATTCCTATATAATTGATATCCGGATTCGCTCTGGCCAGATCCATAATGAATCTGCCCTTGCCCATACCTACTTCTATCCGAATCGGATTATCATTACCAAACACTTCATGCCAATGACCCTTATGCTGCTGCGGTTCATGTACTACAAAGTCACAATTCGCAATTACTTCTCTTGATCCTGTTATATTTCTAAGCCTCATATAGGAAATCCTGTCTTTAATATTTTCTTATATTCCACCCGAAGGAAGGACAACCATACCACTTCTATCCATTATTCTACACCATTTTGTTTTTTTTGTGAACACTCTACAGTTTTTATAAAAAATAGTGTATAGTAATATTTGTGGCACAAATTTTACAACTTTCATCGGTATATATTAATTCATAAACATTTCATTTTGACATATACTTGTTAGCATCAAAGAGAGGTTTCACATTATGTTTTCATTATATAGATTTAAAAAGCAAAAAGCCGGCAGATGCGTGTTTCTGCTGCTTACAATCGCACTCTTTATATGCGGTTTTCATGCAGATACACTTACTGCATATGCCACTTTAGAAGAACTGGAAGCAGAGGCGGAGGCCCGCAAATCTCTGCCTATCCAATCAAACGATATAGAGAACTGGCCCGTGGGTCCACAGATTGGTGCTCAGTCTGCAATCCTGATGGATGCCAATACAGGGGTGATCTTATATTCTAAAAATATCCACGAACGTCTTTATCCTGCCAGCACTACTAAAATCATGACCTGTCTGCTGGCCATGGAACGGGGCAATCTCGATGATATGGTAGAATTCAGTCATGATGCGGTCTTTACCGTACCCGCCGATGGTTCCAATATGGGTATGGATACGGGAGAGGCTATCACTCTGGAAGAATGTCTCTATGGAATCCTGGTGGGTTCTGCCAATGAAGTATCCAATGCTGTAGCCGAATACATCTCCGGTTCCATTGATGATTTTGTCACCTTGATGAATGAGCGGGCAGAGGAAATTGGCTGCAAAGATACACATTTTGTCAATGCAAACGGCCTTCATGACACTGAACACTATACCAGTACCTACGACCTGGCACTGATATCCAGTCTCTTTTTCCAGAATGAAATGCTGTGTAAGATTGGAAATACGCCGAGATACCACTTTGAGCCAACCAATACACAGCCTGATGACTTTTATCTAAATAATAAGCACAAACTGATCAATGGAGAAATCCCTTATAATGGCATCTTGGGCGGTAAAACAGGATATACAGATAATGCCCGCCAAACTCTCGTGACCTGTGCAGAACAAAACGGCATGCGCCTGGTCTGTATCGTTTTTAAAGAAGAATCCCCGGCACAGTTTACCGACACGGAAGAGCTTTTTAATTATGGTTTTCACAATTTCCAGGTAATGAATATTTCTGAAAATGAGGATCGTTACAATATCGAGGCTACCGGATTTCTACAGATAGGAGACGACATCTTCGGCAGTTCCAAACCTATTCTATCCATAGATACCGATAGTTACGTCATTGTTCCCAATGTGGTTTCTTTCTCAGATCTGGACTCGGAAATAGATTATAGTATTTCCGATGAAAACCGGGTGGCGCAGATTCGTTATTCCTATCATGACATGTATGTGGGAAGCGCCTATCTTAATCTGGTGACAGAATCTGGCGCTACTTACGAATTTGACACCAATATCACCACCAGTGATGTGAGTGTAGAAAGAGTAGAACCTGAATCAGATAAAGAGCCTGCCCAGGAGAAAGATACCATCTTTATCAATGTGAAAAAGGTATTAATCACCATTTTAGTGCTGGCTGCCAGTCTCATTTTCCTGTTTGTCCTCCGCGCATTAATAGCGAACAGGAAAACAGCAAAGCGCAGGAACAATCGTGTCAAACGCAAACAGCGCCGCAGATCTTATGTACATTCAGATTTTGATGATTTTGATTTTTAGTATCTTGTCTTTTCTCTGCTTTATATCCTGACACGAATGAAAGAGGTATCCGTCATGCCAATGTCATTTTGACTGACGGATACCCTCTTGTTTTTTATATTCTTTCTGTATGGCCTTTTTTTCTTTCTGCTGGGTTTTAGATTTCTCCTGCTTCATTCGCAGGAAAGCCACTTCCTCTTCCGAAATAAATTTTTCCGTCTTAACCACATAAACCCGATCATCCTCCGACTTACGCAGCCGCACTTTTGCCTTCATATAACCATGCTTATCACAATAGGATACACTGTAATAATGCTTTCCGTTAGGTGTAAACCAGCGGATTTTCTTGCGAAGGTTCTTGTGGCACAGATAGCATCTGGTGCTCATCACTTTTCGATCTGCCACTGCCGCAATCTTATCTGCAAATCCCCGGGAGATGTATTTTGCATAGTCATCGAAGATAACCTGAATCTCTGCATCTTTATCTTTTGGAAGATGAAATACATCGAAAGAATAGTTCTTCATTACGTCGCAGGGAATTTCAGCCAGAATCTTGGCCGTATAATATGCGTCACTGAATGCCCTGTGAAAAGGAATGTCTTTCTCAATGTGAAGAAAATCTATGGCATGTTCCAATGTTCTTCTGGACTTTTTATCTTCATAAGCAATACTGAATAACTTCTGGACATCCAAAAACCGGAACGGCCCCTCCGCCATCGGATTTAATCCATAATATCTGAGATTTCTCTGTAATTCAACCAGATCCAGTGATCCCCAGGTACAGAAAATATAATCCTCTCCGCACCAATTCCAGAATTCTTCGCTCACTTCTGTAAACACATGCCCTTGTTCAAGCTGTTCCATCTGCAGGTGAATCAGCTTTCTGGTAATATGGTGCATCTCATGATATACCTGTGGTTTGATAAGTTCTGAAAACTCATCAATCATTTTTTTATTACTATTTAATTTAATGGCACCTATTTCAATGATCTCAAAGGGAAGTACCTTTACCACTTCCTCCTCACCACTGCTGCTTTGGTTCCATTCTAAATCCAAAACAATATAATTCATATCTGGTTTCCTATAGTACTAATGAAAGATTTCATAAAAATTTGTATTTTCACTATCATAGCATATATACCCAGTACTTTGCAACGAAGTAGCTTTTAAGTTCTTTTATAAATAAAACTTCATAATTTCTTGACCTTATACCTACTATATACTTTATACTGAATCTAACAAGAACCGAAAGGAGGAAGATTTCCCTTGAACATCAATGAACTGGAACGCCTGACAGGAATTACCAGACAAAACATTCGTTTCTATGAAAAGAAAGGGCTGCTCCACCCAATGAGAAATTCAGAAAATAATTATCGGGAATATTCTCAGGAAGATCTTATCACACTCAAAAAGATTAAGCTTTTACGAAGACTGGATGTTTCGCTGGAAGATATTCATAAGATTCTGTCAACGGAAGTGCCGCTTCATACAATATTAGAACAACATCTCAAAGAATTACAGGCAAGACAGCAAAAACTGAAAGCATGTATTGATGTTTGTAAAGACTTGCTCCAAACTGATACAGAATCACTGAATCTGGATAGAACATTTGAGAAAATGGAGCAAATGGAACAGAATGGAGGTAAATTTATGTCAATTATTGAAGATTATAAAAGATATTCTGCCGCCCAGCGCAAACGAAGTTTTTCCTTTATGCCGGATACCATGGTCATGAATGCTGCTGAGTTCTCAGAGGCACTATCCCAGTATGCCGATGAAAATAATCAGAAATTAACAATCATCAAAGGCGGCATGTATCCAACTTTTGAATTGGACGGCGTGGAATACACAGCCCAACGTGCCTTTAGCCGTCTGGGAGCAACAATACACTGTACCATGACCCATCCCGAAGAAGAAGATATGGAAGACATTCCGAAAAAAAGAAAAGTCCTTTATAAACTAATCAATGGGCCTTATATCCTGTTATTCCTTGTCTTTATCATGATGGCCATCAGCAGACAAAGCATTGGCTGGGCAGCTTTAGTAGCTCTCATGATCTTCCCGTATCTGATCTGGGTGTTTTGGCTGTATCCTAAAAACAAATAGCGTGTTATTAGCAAAAGCATGACATTAGATGCGTTCACTGTAAGGTGCAAACTAAGAAGAGCGATGCAGATTTCTACATCGTTCTTTCCACTTATTCCATCAATTCAAGTGTCTTTTCAAATGAGATACATTTTGCATATCTTCCATTCCACATGAACTCATTGTAATATTTATAAGAATTTTCGGCTGACATATATGCATTATTAATCGTACTATTTGTGTTTGCCGGAACAATCATTTTAAATCCATGCTCAAAGCCACCTTTCACAGTTGCATCTATGCAGTAATCTGTCTGCAGCCCAACAATAATAATTGTATCTTCTCCCTTTTTACGTAAATAATCTAATAATCCCGTGCCTTTAAAGGCACTGTTTACATCTTTATCAAAAACACGCTCATCTGGCATTGGCCGAAAATCTCCGTATATTTCATAACCCTGTGTGCCCTTCGTTAATTCCTGACCGACACCATCATCATGCCTGACATAAATAACTTCTATATGATTATTACGTGCCTTCTCTATCAATGTTCTGACCCGATATACAAGGACCTGAAATTTATATAACTCATTATTCATAATCAAATTTTGGGTATCAACAACCAAAAGTACCATTCTATTACCTCCTATTCATGTAGACACATATCAGCTATTCTAAATCTTCCAGCGTTTCATATTTCCTGCTATGACGGTATTCGCTTTCTGAGATTAATGAGGTTAAATACATCATTCATAATTTCTCTATCCCGTACATCCAGCATCAACCATTTCTGTCCATTACCGGTTTTTGTATTTTTGAATAGTGTCTGCACATAGTCACAACATTGCGGCATAAGAAGCTCTGCCTCCGTAAGTTCATGACTTCCTATCACCACGAGAGCGATAAAATAGCCTTGCATCGGATAGAGCGTACAAAGAGACTTTCCGCGTTTTTTATACTTAATATTCCAGCCTGCCTGCATGGAACAACGGCTGTATTCCATGCAGGGATCAATCCAATAGGCAGACTGAATACGGTTATTAAAATCTGTCCATAACGGATTGTTAATGTATTCTGTGACTTGTTCCAGTGATGGAGATTTTTCATTTGAATATAGCACATTCCAATCCATTCTAAATTCTCCTTAGTTTTTGTTTTTCAATATCAGGGGCTTAACCCAAATTTCCATACAAGCCATACCCTCAAAATCACGGTAATACTTTTCTGCCGAGAAAGGCTCCGTGGTTAAATTGTGGTGGGGCAGCCATATACCAAAAAAGTATTTACTGGCCTGATCTAAAGCAACTGTGACCAAATCCTCAAAATTTTCTGCTTCAACTCTGCAAACGATGTATTCGCCCGCCGAAAGTTCTCTCTTAACCAAACCATCCTGCAGCCGGTCTGGAATATTTTGAACAAGGATTCAATGATTAAATTATATCATTTCATTTTTTTCAGGCTTTTCACACAATGCGCTTTTTGATTAAGAAAATATTTCTCTTTAAAAAACGCCGAAAACACAATCTTACGTTTTCGACGTTTTCGCGTCGCTAAGAGGATTCGAACCTCCGGCCTACCGCTTAGGAGTTAAAAGGGCTGTTTCCGTACAGATTCAGCGTAATCCTTGTGGTATCTCCAAGTCCAATAAAATCAATACTTTTGAACCTTTTATTTCCACCTGAAAACACCTACGTCCACCTCGAAGCGGTATGATTTTCGTAATCGTATTAGCAAAATATTAGCAGTTTTTCAATAAATGTACAAGTGAAACTCTTACGTTCACTTTGCATTTTCGAACCTACCTGCTTATTTTGCCTTTTTGAAGGAGAAAAATTATGCAATCATACCAGTTAGAAATGAAACAACTTGTGGACTATCCACGCTGCCGGATTTACCGGCAATTTATTCAGAACTTAATGGCAGACCGGAGCATTCGCACAAGCGGGGGTTCCGGTCTTTTTTATTATACGGTACTCTGCAACTATGCAAACTTCCGTACTTCTTACCTCCGCATAGATGGTATCGGCTATACGGTATATCCTGGTGAATGGATCTGCACCGTGAAAGAACTGTCCGCATGGTTCCGTACCCGTTTCCAGTGCCAGGCAGTCTCCATCCTGGACGAGCTGCAGAAACGCCACCTTATCTCCTATCTTTTCCTCGACCGTGGAAAGGTAATCAAATACAAGATCCGTGACTGGAAAAAGCATAATACCGTACTGGACTACAACTGCCCCTGTCAATAAGCCGGTCTACACCTTTGAGCTGACACTCTCTCCCACCGAAAAAGGCAGGGAAGGAGGGAACAGGGCATGAAAAAGAATCAGGCAGAAATGAACATTGCCGATAATCCTCTGTACCATGATACCTGGAAGCTGCTGAAGAAATACAGGGATGTGGTGTGGAGTCTGGAGTTGTCCGTCCAGCAGGTACGTAGTCGGTTTGAGATCGAATATGGAAGTTCCATTGAGGATTTTCTGGAATCGGTTTATGTGGCAGGGATAGATCTGTCAGACCGCAGTATAGAACACCATGCCAAATGCATCGAACGAAGCCATCGGATGCTGAAACTTCTGGACACTTCCATCGACCTACTCCGTACCAAACACAAGAATGGGGAGAGCTACTACTGGCTGCTGTATTACTCCTTCCTTTCCCCGCAACAGTTAAGAAATGTGGAGGAAATCATAGAGAAACTGCGCCCCCATATCCGGGATATCAGCTTCCGCACCTATTACCGCAGGAGGCGGGAGGCGATTGACGCACTTAGCTCTATCCTATGGGGGTATACGTCTAAGGACAGTATCGACATTCTGGAGAAGTTCTTTCCGGACGATAAGGATACCGGGGAACAAAAATAAGCAACTATATAGTATTTACAGGCAATCAGGCCAGATTGGAGGAAATATATGATAACATTGAACGAGGATGAAAAGAGGATGGTTTTTCAGTTGGAGGGCTGCCACAGGTATGATGCGATACAGGAAATCGCTGTGCTCTGTCGGTATACTCGTGACCACGGTAAAAAGGCCACTGCAGAAAATCTGCTAAAGAAACTCCGTGAGCTTTCAGAGGATGACTGCAAGGAGTTGATCTGTGATATTCAGAGAAATTATCACCTGCCCTGGAAAGCAAGGACCATTGGTGAGATAGTTGCTGTGGCCCGTCAGGAATCCGGCGCCCGGAAACTGGAAGGGCATGACATCATGGCGCTGGAACGCTTTGATCCGGAAGTGACGCATATGATTGTGTTTGATGTGCTTTCGAGAGAGTCTCCCGTAGGAGATAAGGGGCACAGGATGCGGCTGTTTCTGACAGAAGCCGGATATGAAAAGGCGTTGGAGAATCAGGACAAGGCTTTCATCCAAATTCTGAACCATGCGGGAGTAATACAGGGACATTTACGGTATGACCGGAAAGACAGGGATCTATGATGTGAAAATCTATATGACCGGAAAGAATACAGATAAAGGAAATCCATTGAACCATACGGGATTTTGTGGTATTATGAATATGGAGAAATATATGTGTAAGGCAGGTGATATTATTGATGGAACATAATGCAGAAATTTCAGAAAATACACAACAGGAATCCGTTCCTGTAATGAAACGTACTATTAAAGACAGCGTTTTTACAAATCTTTTTAAAGATAAAAAGTATTTGATACAGTTATATCAGGCACTTCACCCGGATGATAAACAAACTACCGAAAATGATATAAAAGATATCACTATCAATAATGTTCTTGTCGATGATATCTATAATGATCTGGGATTTTCAGTAGGTAACCGGCTTTTGATATTGATTGAGGCTCAAGCCACATGGACAGTAAATATTTTGTTCCGTATTCTTATGTATCTTGTACAGACATATCGGGAATATTTTAGAGTAACAGAGCAGGATATTTATAACAGTACAAAATTGAAAATGCCAAAGCCTGAATTATATATCATATATACGGGAAACAGAAAGGAACGGCCAGAGGAAATATCTTTTTCAGAAGAGTTTTTTGGTGGAGAAGATATTTGCATAGATGCGAGAGCTAAAATTATCTATGATGGAAAAGAAGGCGATATTATCCATCAGTATGTGACATTTTCCAAAGTATGCCAGGAACAGGTGTCAATCCATGGAAGGACCAGAAAGGCTATACAAGAAGCAATCCGCATCTGCAAAGACAGGAATGTGCTGAAGGAATATCTTGAAAGTAAAGAAAAGGAGGTTGTCAATATGATGATGGAGTTATATGATCAGGAAGAAGTGATGCGCTCTTATGTAAAAAGCAAAGAGCATGATACAAAAGTTGAAACAGCCAAACGATATTTGTCGCTTGGGAAATTATCCTTTGAAGAAATTGCGATTGGTTCTGGTTTGTCTATAGAAGAAGTGGAGGAACTGGCTGGCCTGCAACTGGCATAATTATATAAAAATTATATTTTCTGAAAATAAAAGCAGGATAACTAACATACAAGGTATCCTGCTTTTGTTCTAAGCAAACTGTATTTTGTAAAAAGTCTTTAAAAAACGGTAAATATTTCTGATATTTCTTGTTCATAAGAGGTATATTCCACTTTGCTAAATAGATGATTCTGTGGATTTTCCAGAAGTATAATATTCACACCTGGAATGCTATTAGCTGTTTCTTTTCCTTCTATTGACGCAATAATAATTTGATTTTCTGTTTTATCCCATGTCAATAACGTGCGGATAACTGAGTCCAGATGCTCTTTGTCCTGTTCTAGAACATTAGGTGAATCAATTACTAAGGGGAAAGAAATCATATCTGGACATTTTTTCTTTTGTGTTTGTACAAAAGATAACATTTGTGCAACTTTACACCTTGGACCATAAGCACCGCTTGCAATGATTGCGGTTCCTGGTTCTATTTTTTCTTCCACTTGGTCTTTTGGAACATCAAGGTCCATCAAAAGTTTTGACAGATTAGTTTGATATATATTATTTGTTTGGGCTCTTTCTTCATTATAGCTTGCCAGTTGTTTCCTAATATTTGAAGTTTCTTTCCCTAATCGCTCTATTTCCGCAATATTGACACCCACTTTGGTTTGATATTCCAGTAATAGCTGCTGTGTTGCTTTGGATTTCAAATAAGCATTATAAATCTCCTGATTATCTGCAAGTGATTTCTCATAAAATTGTAATAAATCTTGTTTTTCAGAAAATTTATTTTTCAGCTTTGCAATTCTTTTTTCTAATTTGTTAATATCATCGGTAATATTTGTATAGTCATCATGCAACGATTCTAATAAATACATTTTTTCAAGTTTTTGTTTCATAGAACGCTCAAAAAACATTCCGCATCGTGGACATTCTACAATCTCTTCTTCATTCTCATTACCTATTGGAACTTTTTTCTTAATATATTTTGCAAGAACCTCCTTATCATGAATTAGCTGTATATACTCATCTTCTGCTTCCACTAAGGCACTTCTTGATTTTGCAATATCTTCAAGTATCTTTTTTATTTCGTCTTGACGAGTATTTATCGCACGCTCCAACGAAGTAACATCAAAGGACATTTGAGTATCATCCAATCCATTTTGAAGCGTTTCTATTACTGTTAAATATTTTTGATTATCATTTGATAATTGGGTCATCTTTCTCTCGTTAGCCTTTTGCAGTTTGCTTTTTCGGACATAATCGTTATCAAACACACCCAGATGGAAGAAATAACTATTTTTTCGTTGTGGTAAATCAAATTGGCCCATTCTATCAAAAGAAAAAGAATTTACGGACCATCCATTCTCTTGATCGACATAATACGGCATATAATAAAATGCCGGAGGACATTTTGTTATTGTCCCCAGTGCATCTTTACCAACCAAATTGATTTGAAGTTTAAAAATATCTTCCAGAGTATCTCTTAGTTCTTCAACAGATATATACTTTTTTACAAATTCTCCATTCTTATATAAAACAAAGCTTCTATTCAAACGGCAAACTCTAAATTTACTATTATCTACTATAAAATCAATGTACGTTAAAAGATTAACAGCTTTAATTGGTTTAGGGAAGAAAACTTCTGCCCCTAAGGTATAGTAAATTGATTTCATGATAACAGATTTGCCCAAATGATTCCTGTCACTTGTAAGCAAATTTTTGCCTTCTGAAAAATGTATTCTTTTTGCCTCTTTATTCGTTAAATCGACTATTGTTATTGACGTAATAATTAAATTCATCTTATTTCACCCCATAACAATATCTATGTATCAAAATCATTATAAGCACTTTAAGATAATATTCATCTGCATATGCCATGGAAACTATATCCTCAGATTTTGCCTGATCATATACATCAGACAAAATATTGGGCATATCATCGACTCCAGATTCATTTACCTTTTCAATCAGTTTTGATAATGCTTGCTTGGTTTTTACAAATGCAGCAGTATCCGAATACATATCCATTTTAATTTGTGAATATTGAGACGCACATTTTCTACGTTCTGAAACAGACAAAATATTAAAATCTGTATACAGCTTATCAAGAGTGGGAATCTGTATTGCTAATCCGCAGGATATAACACTCTTTATATCTTGACTTTTAACACCTTTTTGCTTGAAAATTTCTTCAATATCTGTACATTTTTCATCAATTTCATTTTTAAACTTATCATCTAACTCATTATATAATAACTTATATATAGATTTTACTGTGGCAACTTGCAGGTTAGGATCTTTATCCAGCAAAAAGTTTTCAAATTCATGTTCTACTTCTTCTTTATGCCCCTTAGTAGAAAGAGAAGAACGAATAAAATAAAATTTGGATAAATCCACATCCTCTTCTTTTATATTTTGTCCTTTAGCTATTGCTTTCCGGATTTTATTTATATTGTTTTGTATACTTTTTTCATCTAAAGATGTTTTTGTATTCGGAAAAACAATTTCCTGTTTATTCACTACATCTGTATTACATACTACAGACGCACTTCCAACAAATCCTTTGTATTTTTCGGCATTATTATATAGCTTCTGATACCATTCATCCTTTATTATGGCATTAAGAGAATACTGTTTGTCAGAAGACTTCGTTTTGACTTGATATAAATGTATTTCTGATGGGGCATCTGGGTTACAAATTATGGAAACATCTTCAATATAATCCATCATCACCAGAAAATCTGTTGAGTAAAAGTCCATAATTAGCTGTATGGCATAACTAATTTGTACAGTAAGCCTATTTTTTGTTCGAGAACCCGCAATTTCCTTTTGTGATTCTGATATCCTATCTTTTAAAGACATCTGTTCCCCTCCTTCCCCTTATAATTTTTCACAACTCAATAGGATTATTCTACCATAAACTACCTTTAATTACAATTCACTTGCCATAATAGTTTACTATATAGCGTTAATGAAGTTAGTCAAAAATTCCTATTGGCACGAAATTGGCACAATTCCGCACAAAATTGGCACGGTTCTGCTCTTTCCCCGTAAATAGGGATATGTTACACTAAATATGCTTAAAACTGTATCCAGAAGCAATCCGGGCTGGCATGGCACCTTTCCAAAGAGGTGCTTTTTTTGCGTCTCTGACCGCAGAGCCGACTTTTCCCTGCTGAGATTCGCAGAAAAATGATAAAGATAAGGCAGGTTCTGCAGAACAGGTACTGCAGCAGCTTATGAAATCCAATCCTGAACTGCTAATAGAATTTGCCAGGTCTATCCAAAATGCTAATAAAGAGTAAATCTATTAGCAGACAAAA
>CAJTOO010000015.1:0-386 GCA_910577735.1 uncultured Lachnospiraceae bacterium | reverse complement strand
CTGCACCCAAAAGCAATCCGGGCTGGCATGGCACCTTTCCAGAGAGGTGCTTTTTTTGCGCCTCTTACCGCATGATCCGGCTTTTCCCCGCCTGCCAGCCCAAAGAAAGAAGACCGTGCCCGTCTCTGTGGCATGGTCTTTTCTTTCCACAACCAAATCTTATTTAAAGGAGGTCCACAAATTGAGACTGAAAAACAAACTGCAGACGCCTGCCCCGGCAGGAAAGAAAACCGGGCCCAGGTTCTCCCCTGCGAAAGCGGCCTACTATGCATTCCTGGGGTCCATGATGTTCCTGATGTCCACCCAGCCGGTCTATGCGGCGGATGTATGGACAAAAGCCACGGAGATCATGAAAGACGTCTACAACCAGATCGTGCTCATCTCCA
>CAJTOO010000014.1:140832-142655 GCA_910577735.1 uncultured Lachnospiraceae bacterium | reverse complement strand
GCTGTGCGACTTTCATATAATAGCAGATGCTCTTCTAGTTGTCAACGGGTTTTTTATAAATTTTTAAAATTTTTTTTGATGTTATTCATAACACATAAATCTCTGCAAAATCCAGTACTCTATAAAGCAGGTAAGACAGCAGACAAGCTTCGGCAGCACCCATAATGGCGCCCATTAGTTTATTGAGCCCTCCGATCACGGAGAGATTTCCCAACGCCAGAAGCGGTTTAAAAATAAGATTACAGATTTTGAAAACAATTCCAAGTAATATCAGTCCAACCATACAGACTGCCAAAGTACTCATCGCCTTGGCCGCCACGCTGCTTATGGCAAAGAAAACAAGAACAACACATATTAAAGAAATCACACCGGATAAGAGGTTGACTACCTCCTGCATAATCCCGTTGGCAAACCCTCTGTGAATTCTCCATATAAATAACAAAATTATAGCTCCTGCAAAAATGAATCTGAACATTTCCTGCCTCATCGTTAAGTTTATTGTAATTCTATCGTATCAATTGAATCAGGAGTCACCACCATATAACGATAATTTCCACTCAACGGTATCAGCACCAATACCGTTTTACTGAACTTACCATCATATTTTTGCACCCCTTTACTATTATAAATACTGCACTGCGACTCATTATGAATAATGATTTGATCCTCATGGAATAAAATATTCGTATACTCTAAGTCAAATTCTATGGATTGCTGAAAGGCCCCTGACTTTTGATATACATCCAGGCGATACCTGCTGCTGCCCTGTGTACTGTTAAACACCAACCCGATATACTCATCTCCATAATACACGCCACGGATTTCCTCGCTGACCAGTGTTTCTGCCACACTGACAGGCTTCTGCGCCCCGCTGTAAAACATAATACGGTCATCGGACACAGCAAAGATAGAACGATTATCCAGAAAATGAGTCAGAGGTACGATTGCATTTAAATAATCATAACCGCTGACATAGTTATCCGTATTGTTCTGTCCAACCGCCCCAAAATTATAGAAGGCAACGCTGGATTTCATTTGCCCGCTATCCACAAACATATAGGACACACACACCAGTTCCCCGCTGGGTGAAATGGAAACATTGACAGGATAACCACTTTCTTTCATGGTTGTTCTGAAACGTACCAGTTCATTTCCCTTTGCGTCATACAAACAAATCAATGTGACATCAGTGTCATCCAGTACCGCCGCCACCACCCCATTAGACGCCACACAGAAATCCCGCACTGGCCTGTTGGTCGTAATATTGCCCAAAGCCCCTGTCGTATCCATGACATAAATTGTTCTACCGTTATAATCTCCAATTGCGACCACATTCTGGCATATATCTACCATTGGATTCTGCATCTCAAACGTCTGGTTCCACACTGCATTGCCTTTGGTATCCATACAGTTAGCGCCATCTTTACTATAACTTAAGAGATGTCCTGAAAAGGGCATCAGCTTAACATCCTGTGTAATGTTGATGCCTACAGAGGACAATTCCACGTTCTCCGTATACACCTTGTTCTGCCACTGAATAAGAGCCGCCGCTGTAATCGCGGCAATCAAGATGACGACCAGAATAATCCGATAAAAAATCGTAAATTTATGGCTCTTTATCTTTTCCCTGTAACTCACTCTGGGAATAGCGTTTTTATCTATGTCCCGCTTTTCTTTCCTTTTCAGATATTCCCTAATATTTGCCATCGAATGTACCTCTTTACCCCACCGTCCCGAAGAATATCTCATACTTTGCAATTCTTTGGTCACTGGCTGCACTGGCTGCCGAGCCTGCGACTACTCCAATATTTCTCTGACGCTGT
>CAJTOO010000014.1:0-140734 GCA_910577735.1 uncultured Lachnospiraceae bacterium | reverse complement strand
GTTTTCTTTCTCTCCTTCAGAAAGAATTGCTCCGCAATTCTTTGGTCGCTGGCTGCCGAGCCTGCGACTACTCCAATATTTCTCTGATGCTGTTTTCTTTCTCTCCTTCAGAAAGAATTGCTCCGCAATTCTTTGGTCGCTGGCTGCTGAGCCTGCGACCATTGTACCACAAAATTTCTCATGGCAGTATTATTTTTTGTCCTGGACTGATTCTGTCTGGATCTGAAATATCATTCAGTTCGCAGATTTTCTCTATCTGGGAAATATCCCCGTAAATTTTCTGACAGATTGTATGGAGGGTGTCTCCCTTCTCCACCTCATAATATCTTGTCACATTTCTGGAAAGAGCTTCCGTCTGCTCTCCCTCCTCTTTCTGTTCTGACGCAGCGTCTTCGTTTTCTTTTAAAATCCCCTCTTCATTCGTCTTACCCTCTGTCTCCTTTGGTGCTGTCTCTAAATCTCCCTCTTCCTTTCCTGCACTCACGCTTTCTCCATCATCCTCCGTCAGATCCTGCTCTTCCGTCTCATCGGTACCGGCACCTTCCTCTTCTTCCGTACTTTGGGCAATCTCAATCGTCCGGGCAGCTTCCTGATCCTCATCCCGCTTTACCACAATCTCTTCTCCCGGCTCATAGGCATCGGATACCAAATCATCGGCCTCCTGATTTTCTATGGCGAAGAAAACTTCTTCCGTGGATTGGTTTAACTGCTCCATCTTATCATAACTATTCACAGAATTGATGACGATGGCCACCAGAATGATCAGAATCATCCCCAGCTGTGCAGATATGACGCCATGGGAATGAGAGGGTTTAGCCCCCGCTTTACCTTTACTGGCTGTGAAGGGTAGAACCGTCTCCCCATGCCTGTCCTTCTGATCGGCCACCCTTGCACCGGTAAAGTTTCTCTGCCGCTCCACCATATAACCCTGCATCGCTTCATTATCCTGATAAAAAACATCAAATCCTTTGACCTGGTAAATTTCTTCTGACTCCCGCACCATAAAAACAGGTCCGGCCTGTGTCAGCCGGCACATGATTTCTTCCAACAGATCATAAGTATCAAAATCCGGAATCTGCTTATCCCTTCCTGCTCCATAGATAATGTACTTTCTGCTATGATCCTGTCGGGCTCCATAAAAATAAACCTCAGAGCACTCTAACGACCCCGTTTCATATTTCAAATAAGATAGAACATAATCCTCCACATAAAGCTTGTACTTTTCTTCTTTTCCTCCTTTGTGAATGACAATCGACTTCGATTCCATTTCATCCACTCCTTACCACACGTATCCCCCGGTATATTCAAATGTATCATCGAAAGGCAGCACCTTATCAACAAATCTGCCTCGCGTACAAGTATATCATACACTTTCTGAAAATATAGCAGAATCCGGCGATAACAAAAAGGAAAGGTATATCATGCAATCCCCTTTCCTTTTAAATTTCGTTCTATTCAGTTTTGACCATCTCTTTTTGCGTGAATCACTGTACTGGAGAGATATCCAAAGGAATCTGCGGTTTCTTTTGTTTTGGCTTTAACTTTTTACGCAGACACCAATACACAATGGCACCCACAGGAACAGCAAAGAACAAAATCCAACTGCCGTTATTATAAATTTTATAAGAGGACAAGGCAAACCAATTTACAGCCACACCCATATAAGAATTGTCAGGCACCCTTTTTATCTGGATACTGAAAAAGGCCAGCGCTGCCACCAGCCACAGGCCGAACAGCCGCGGACGTTTCCGAAGAATATCAACTACTGTGATAATAATAAAGATATAAGATAAGACACCAAATAACAGTACACCCCATTGGAGCACTGAATTTTCTCTTACAGTCCTGAAGCTTCCACTGATCAGCATAGGCTCAGCTCCAACCTGAAGATAGAACCCATACAGTCCCTCTCCCTTATCATCAGATAGATAATTCAGGTAGATTGTGTAAAAATTATCCTGTGTATAGACATAATACTGTGCCTCACAGATAACGGAGTTGCCTGACTTATTCAGAGTTTTCTTAGTATTGATGGCATTCAGCTTCTTAGTATGGCTGTCAGATTTTTGCCAGAATTTATGGATTTTCTCATATGCCTCGTCAAACTCCTCCCGTGTGACAGCATCGGGATACATCGCTGAATAAATCTTGTCGGCATCATCCTCATTTAAGGCCGCAATTATTTTTTCTACCTCCAGATCCATGCTCTCATTTTCCAGCACACCAGCGCATCCTGTCATAAAACAACAAACTAAAATAATCAAAACTATCCATAAAACACCCGCTTTTTTCATTAGAATCCCCCTTTTCTCTACACAAAACCTGCATGAGCTCCCGTTTTAAGAACATCACGTTATTTCCCAGCCCTCTCGTCTTCCACCAGATACAGCGGTTCTCTTTTCAGAATATTCCGCGCCTTTACGCCGGAAATCCCGACACCAAGCACCAATCTTCCCATCATACAGGATACTGCAAGATTTCCCTGGTTCTGCCCGGACAGATCAATTTCCACCTTCGCCATAAGCCCTAAGTTACTGTACTTTCGGTTAAAATCCTCCTGTCCCATGTCCCCTATGTCCACACGCTCGGAAACCGCCATACCCGCCGCCACCCCAGGAACCGTCCTCATGAGCAGAAGGATCAGGATGCCTGTCAGACAGATATCCCTGCACTTCTTCCCTGTCACACCCAGCAGCCGCTCAATGGAAAGCCGCCTCTTTTGCCTAGTGATATAAATATGGGAAATCTGCAAGGTCAATATCACTGCAGCGGCCGCCCTCATGACAAGCAGCGCCGCCGACATATTTTTCAGATTTTGGATGCCCTCATTCAACGCCGAATATCCCCTGTCATAAAAGGTATAGACCAGGTTATCCACGCCATGCTTCGCACTTGCTTCCAGATTTTGTTGCATACCGGTTATATACGGAATCTTTGTACAGCAGATAGTCCCCCTTCTGCGCATCCCATACCTTACGCTCCTGTACGGTATCCGGTTTCTGAAGAACCGTGCTGATAGTGATAAAATCATCCTCATATGCCTTCGACAGCTTATCACTGGTAATCAAGAGATTGCCGCCAACCACTAACATGACCGTCACGATCATAATCAGCACGATGATAAACAGCGACTGCAGCGGTGTGCGCAGCATTTGTTTTCTGAAATTTTTCATAAGAAACACTCCCTCCGATTATCACGAATACCAACCTTATACAAAAGAGGCAATGCTCCCTTGGCACTGCCTCACATTCATCAAATGAACTGGTACACGGTCTCAGATTGATAATCTTTCTCAGGTCCAAATACTGCCTGCGGGAAGTTGGCATGGTGAATATTATCCGGATAATACTGTGTTTCCAGACAAAATCCAGTTCGCGGAGCATAGTTGGCTCCCTCTTTACCAGTCTCCTTTGTAATGTTATTACCCGCATAGAACTGCACGCCGGGCAGGGTGGTGAAGGCCTTCATCTTCCGCCCGCTCTTTGGATCCTCCACCTCCGCGATCTCCCGCAGCGTTCCATCCGCACCATCGATCACAAAGTTATGATCATACCCCTGTGTCAATTTCAGCTGCTCATAATCAGCATTGATATCCTGCCCGATAGGTTTCGCCGTGGTAAAGTCCATGGGCGTTCCTGTCACAGACTGTATCTCACCTGTGGGAATCGCACCGGAAACCACCGGCGTGAAATGACTGGCATTTAATTTTAACAGATGATTTTCTATATTACCGGCCTTATGTCCTGCCAAGTTGAAATAAGTATGGTTGGTCAGATTTATGATCGTATTGGTATCTGCTGATGCCCGGTAACTTAATTTCAGCGCATTGTCGTCAGACAGACTATAAACCATCGTAATCTTTTTGTTACCGGGGAATCCCATCTCCCCATCTTTACCTTCTATGGTAAGTGTCAGGCAGTCCTCTGCCTCTGCAGCCTCCCAAACCTGTTTATGATAGCCGTTTTCCATATCACTGTGCAGATTGTTGGCCCCATCGTTGGCATCAAGGTGGTACGTCCTGCCGTCAATGGTAAAGCTGGCATCTGCAATGCGGTTCGCGCTGGGTCCTATCGTCGCGCCAAAGAAGCTGCCATTTCTGTAATAATCCTCCAGCGTATCATACCCAAGCACCACGTCTTCCATCTTACCATCTTTGTCCGGCACCAGAAGGCTCACCAGATTCGCTCCAAAATTAGTAATCTTCGCCTCCATGCCATTTTTATTCTTTAGGGTAAAGAGAAATATTTCCTCACCGGTCCTGGCCGTCCCAAATTTTTCTTTTATCATGCCCATTTGTATACCCCCTTTTTCTTTCATCCTATAGTTCCACTCTGCCCTCCAGGGCACGCAGCAATGTCACCTCGTCAATGTATTCCAAATCACCGCCCACCGGTACACCGCTGGCTATTCTGGTCACCCTGATTCCTGTTGGTTTGACAAGCTTACTGATATACATCGCTGTGGTCTCTCCCTCCAGGCTGGAATTGGTGGCAATGATCACTTCCTGTACATTACCCTCCAGGCGCTTCATCAATTCTTTCAATTTAATGTCACCCGGACCGATTCCTAGCATGGGAGAAATGGCGCCATGCAGTACATGATAAATGCCGGTGTACTTACCAGTCTTCTCATAGGCCGCCAAATCACGGGTGTTTTCCACTACCATGATAGTTTCATGGTCCCTGCGCTGATTGGCGCATACCGGACACACATCCTGATCCGTCAATGTATAACATTCCTGGCAGTAACGCACATTCTCCTTGGCATTGATGATCGTCTGCGCAAGCCGTTCCACCCGTGCTTTAGGCATATTGATCAGATGAAAAGCAAGTCTCTGTGCAGACTTATGTCCAATGCCGGGAAGTGCTGCCAGCTCCTCTATTAACTTATTGATATGTCCGCTGTACAAATCCATCAGAAGGGAAATCCTCCGCCCATACCAAGACCCCCTGTCATCTTACTCATGACTTCTGTATTCGCCTCTTCTGCCATACGCAGTGCTTCGTTGGTGGCTGCCATCACCAGATCCTCAAGCATCTCAATATCATCCGGATCCACCACTTCCTCGGACAGCTTCACCTTTGTCACTTCCTTTTTGCCAGTGACAGTCACTTCCACTGCACCACCGCCGGATTTCGCCGTAAATTCCTTGGTCTCAAGTTCTTTCTGGCTCTCCTCCATCTGGCGCTGCATCCTCTGCGCCTGTTTCATCAGGTTGCTCATATTTCCCGGCATACCGCCGCCAGGGAATCCTCCACGTTTTGCCATGATCTGTCTCCTTTATATGATTAATTTATTCTATCTCAATATCCATATGCACAATCTGGGAGAGATCCACATAGTTCAGCGCAAAATCCTCCCTGCTCTGTACCCCCTGCACCGTCACGTCAATTTCTTTTCCCACCGCATCAGACAACATCTGCGTCAGCAGTTCCTTATGTCCTTCCTGCTTCAGGAAATAATCGGAAGCCAGTCCGTCCTCCACCACAATCATCAGCTTATTATCTCCGCCCAGGCTGAGTCTTGCCTCTTTCAGATATTGTTTCATGGGCATGGCCGCACTGGACACAATTTCCTGCCACCGCTCCACCGCGGCCTGCACATCTTCCGGAATGGCCTTCGGCAATGGCGGACGTTCCTTTGACACAGGCGTTCCCATCTGGCCGGACATAACACTTTCCCCGGCATAACCCTGCCCGCCTGCCATCACCACACCATTTTCCAGCTGTTCTTCTATGACCCTTACCCGTTCCACCACGGAGCCGATATCCTTCTCCATATTGGGCCGGCATAGTTTGATCAATGCTATCTCCACCAGTATTCTTTTCTGGGAAGCATATTTAATCTGCCCTGACAGCTCCGAAAAGATGCGGATATAACGCATGATCGTCTCCACATCCAGCATCCCGGCCTCTTCTTTGAGCCGTATCAGGTTATCAGAGGATACATCTATCACATCCTCAATGTCATCCGAAGACTTTAATAACAGGAGATTACGCAGATACCAGGTGAAATCCGTGACAAACTGGGTCAGTTCCCGGCCCTGCATGACAATCTCTTCCAGCAGCCCGATGCAGCCGGTCACATCCTGCTCCATCACATGCCGAAGAAGCCTGCTGAACACCTCTGTATCCACTGCCCCCAGCACATTTAACACCTTATCGTAAGTCAGTTCCTCGCCAAAATGAAATGCGATGCACTGATCCAGAAGACTTAACGCGTCACGCATGGATCCATCGGCAGTCTTGGCCACATAGCGGAGCGCCTTCTCCTCCACCGAAATCTTTTCCGCCTCCATCAGTTCCCGCAGTCTCCCCGCGATCGTGTCAATGGTAATCCTGCGAAAATCATACCGCTGGCAGCGGGAAAGTATGGTAATCGGAATCTTATGCACTTCCGTGGTCGCCAGAATAAATATCACATAGGAAGGCGGTTCCTCCAACGTCTTTAAGAGTGCATTAAAGGCGCCAATGGAGAGCATGTGCACCTCATCTATAATATAGACTTTAAACTTGCCCTCCGCCGGTGAATAAGAAACTTCATCCACAATCTCACGAATGTTATCCACGCCATTGTTAGAGGCAGCGTCAATCTCGATCACATTCATGCCTGCCCCTGCAGCCAGTGCCTTACAGCTGGCACATTCTCCACAGGGGCTTCCCTCCGCAGGATTCTCACAATTGACCGCCCGGGCAAATATCTTCGCCACGGAAGTCTTACCGGTGCCTCGTGTTCCACAGAAAAGATAGGCATGCCCGATGCGGTCTGCTTTGATTTGGTTTTGTAACGTAGTGACAATATGTTCCTGCCCTTTCACATCCTCGAAACGGCTGGGCCGGAACTTGCGATATAACGCTGTATATGACATATATTAATCCCCGAAACTGATACCTACCATCTTCGCTTCCTTCACGATGGTAGCATCCGGTGACACCATCTTCAATTTACCTGCCACCTCTTCAAGCGGAACCTTAACAATCTCTCTGTTCTTGTAACCCACCATAAAGCCGTACTCACCCTTCAGAATCAGCTTACCTGCCTCAGCGCCCAGACGGGTTGCAAATACACGGTCATAAGGACAGGGACTTCCGCCTCGCTGTGTATGTCCCGGCACCGTCACACGCACTTCTTTGCCGGTCTTTTTCATGATCTTATCAGCAATCTCATAAGAGACGGAAGGATAAGCATAATTCTTCATCTTCTCTTTGTACTCTTTCTTGGAGAGCTTCGCGTCTTCCTTGGAAATAGCACCCTCTGCCACAGCCATGATGGTGAAGCGGGAACCTCTCGCTGCCCGCGCGTCCACAGCCTTGATGATGCTGTCAATATCATAGGGAATTTCCGGAATCAGAATGATGTCTGCACCGCCTGCGATACCGGCGTTGAGTGTCAGCCAGCCAACCTTATGTCCCATAACTTCCACAATAAAGACACGTCCATGGGAAGAAGCCGTGGTGTGAATACAGTCAATACAGTCAGTCGCAATATTCACCGCACTCTGGAAGCCAAATGTCATATCCGTTCCCCACAGATCATTGTCTATGGTCTTAGGAAGCGTGATCACATTGAGCCCCTCTTCACGAAGCATATTGGCTGATTTATGGGTTCCATTACCGCCTAAGATAACAAGGCAGTCAAGTTTCAGTTTATAGTAGTTCTGCTTCATCGCCTCTACTTTGTCAAGTCCGTTCTCGTCAGGTTCTCTCATCAGTTTAAAAGGTGTTCTTGAACTGCCCAGTATGGTGCCGCCCTTCGTTAAAATCCCCGCAAAGTCATTGCCTGTCAGCATCCGGAAATCCCCATAGATGAGTCCCTTATAACCATCCAGGAAACCATAGATTTCCACGTCCTCCCCACTGCAGGACAGACACTTTACCACACCTCTCATAGCAGCATTTAATGCCTGACAATCTCCGCCACTGGTCAACATTCCGATTCTTTTCATTTTACTTCCTCCTTATACCCCGTTTTCCATATTGTCGTTGCATAAAACACACTAAATAAATTATAGCCTATTTTTCCCATCATCACAACTTCTATTTCTTACATTTTACCCAAGCTGCCTCTGCTTACCGCTGCCATAACGGGATAAGAAACAAGGGCAGCTTTCATCCCCTGCTTTGGTATTTTCTTTGCAAAAGAAAACGGCGGTTTTGACTGTTATTGCAAAACCGCCGTCGGGCAATATAAGTTTCCATATATTTCTCGTAAAGCATTTCCAACCGATTCACCGAAGTTATTTTTCAGAGCGGCTATCCGATGTACTCACACACAATTTTTTGATATGTTCCAGGTCACTGATCAGCGTCTGCGAATATTGTCCTGCCTCCTGGCAAACCCTTTCCGCCTTGCCGTAATCACTGTCAAACAACGCATCGATTACCTGTTTGCCATAATCATGAAACTTCTTATGCTTTTCCCCCAACTCTTTCCAAAGCTTCAAGACCTCTGGTTTGGTTGGCTCTATTGCATAATAAAAGTGACCAAATCCGCATTTCCTGTCATTGACCTGCAAGGGCAGAATCGTTCTTTCCCGGACGATCCGTTCCAGATTCCCCAGCCAATTTCTGTGCGCAGTGATTGCCTTCTCAATATATCCGGCAAAGTTCTGATCCTCCAGCTTGTAGAAGGCATCCTTCGTCATGGTGCCCATGACTTTAGCGGACGCATCCAGCGTCGATTCTATCTCTTCCAACGGCCTGGCAATTTCAAAAATATCCTTGCCATGTTCCCGCAGCCGCGCTGTTTCCTCGTGCAGTACACTGCACTGGCTGTTGATATCCGAAGAGCGCGATTCCAGTTCGATGATGGAGCTGCTGATCTCCTCACTAAGGCTGGCTAAAGAGGCTATATTATTCGTGATTTTCTCTACGTGCTGCCGATTGTCCTCGTTCAATTCCCACACATGACTTATCTTATGTGTGACGGTTTCCAACGATCCTATGGTATTATCCACACTCTCCACACTCTTGGCAGATGCACTGAGGATGTCCGCCACAGAATGGCCCATGCTTGCAGTCAGCTTCTTCGTTTCATCGGCCAGCTGACGAATCTCCTCCGCAACCACCGCGAAACCCTTACCGGCTTCACCTGCCCTTGCCGCCTCGATAGAGGCATTCAGCGCCAGAAGATTTGTCTGTGACGAAATGGCATTGATACCATCGATTACCGTATTCATCTGGCTGATGATTTCAGAGAGCTGGTTCATATCCTGCTGCATTTCCTTTGATGCGCTGATTGTATTGTCGGCCAGTTCCCTGGTAGCCGTCAATTCCTGCTGGCTCTCGTCGATACGCCGATAGACGGCGCCCGACTCTTCTGAAATCTCAATGATCGTATTGGTCAGGTCTTCATGCTGGACAGATACCATCTTGGATATGGCGTCTGCCTCGTTTGAATCCGTATGAATCAATTCCGTGGCTTCCGATACGCTGTCCGACACCTTTTGCAGAATTTCAGAATAATGGTTCAGGGAAAGATCCAGGGAACTGATCTGCATCAGGGAATCCAAAATATTCGCCATCACTTCCTCAAACTGGGTCCGCCCCGCAAGCAGACGATGATACATCTGCTCCAGTTCAGGATACTTTTTCCCGTAATCTTCCTCCAAGAGCTCAGACATTGACAATAGTAAGTTTTTCTTTTTGGGCCTCATTAAAATACTCATAGCTGTCACCTCTTTAACTATTCTATTTATATTTTTTATCTCATACAATGCCGTCAGTTCTCACTATGTATGCTTACGCTTTCTTTCCTGTTCCTGGCATGCCGGACAGATATAAAAAACTTTCAAATCATAAGACAGAAACTCCCCCTTCATCTGCCCGCGCAGAGAATCCGTCAGGTCTTCAAACAATATATCCGTCAGTTTACCGCACATCTGACAGACCAAATGGTCATGCTGAATGACCCGGTCATATCTGTCCTGCATATTTTCAACAGATATCCTGCGAATCAGCCTGGCCTTCCACAATTTGTTCACATTGTTATAAACCGTAGCCATAACAACTCCGGGATACTTCCTTTTCAGTTCCGTGTATATCTGCTCCACTGTCAAATGCTCCGTAGACGTGGTAATGATGTTATATATTTCTACCTCATATTTTGTCATACGCATTCCCTGTATAGAATTAGAATTATTCTAATTCTATTTATTCTAATATGACGGATATCCCTTGTCAAGAAATTCCTCCGCCTGATTTTACGCACGCCGGTTGTAAAATTAAAATCAAGAAATTTCCCCGACCTAAAAAGCCGGGGAAGGTGGATTATCCAAAGAAGGTGGTCTTGATTTTTCTGGATATAAGGAAAATTAAGAAAGCGAATAACAGTGGATGTTGTATGAGAGATTGCAAAAATATTATGAATCCTTGCAGATATCCATTGATCGCTGATGTTACAACCAGTTCTTCTATGCCCTCCATGGTATCACCTCCTTTCTGGTCAAAGGGATTTCTAGTCGTTGTACCCATAGGACAGGGAGTTTTTACCTGGGTGAGGTTTTTCTTCCTGTCCGGATAGGGTTTTTGCTTTTAAGATATCACAATCAGACTACTTTGATAAGGACTTTATAGATATTTAAGAAATGGAGAGAGGTACTATGATTCGATTGATGGAGATAACCGGGCTGACGCTATCTGATATGAGTGAGATAACAGCATTTGTTCTTTTTTTGCTCATGTTAGGTGTCTGTGCGGGAAATATATTTTCATGGTTATTAAAAGGGCTTTTTGAATCCTTTGAAAACTTAGTGGATGCTTTATTAGCTTTTATCAAAGAACATATTGTAGATAGATGGAAAAGGAATAGGTAAGGTGATCATGACATTCGAGAAACTGATAGAGAGATTGAGATAAGAAGGAACTACTAATTCTAAATTTTCAGCCACCTTATTAGAGATCTGGCTATCTGGGGCAGATTATATATCATCTATGGATATAAATGCGATCATCTTAGGGTTTGTATATGGATTGTATGCAATGGGATTTATCACGGATGTAGAAAGAGACGAACTCAAAGAATTTATATTTGGAGAATTGATATCTGAATCATAAGAGGTAAAAAACATCAGAAAGAGGACAGGTAAAAGAAACCATGTTGTGTTTGAATGAATTGATAGGACTGACTGTAACTGATCTGGAAGAGATATTCAAATATATCATACTTTTTATTTTGTTCTGTGTGTTTGGATGGAATGAATTTAAGATCTTATCACACAAGTTTAATGATATAAAGGATATTTTAGATAAATAGGGAGATAAAAGGCATCAGGAAATGGACGCGGAAACAGAGACAAGAATAGTGATAAGCATATATACGGCGGAAAGCGTTTCTTGCGGTACTGATGCATTTTATAAATATCACAGGATATGGCGGGTATGCTGATATGCCAGCGTACTGCGGCCAGAGGTATCATATATTGTTATACGGTATCCAAGTGATGGATGTCTCGATAGGAAGTTGTATACTTTTTATCCTGTGTATGGTCTTATCTTATCAGGGTAAGTTCATATTCTCATTGTGGGGGGATGTTACATCCCCCTTCTCCAAGATTTAAGAAATGTATTGCTTGATAATATACTGCTCTATTGCAGTTATTATAGATACCTAAAACACGTTGATAAAGAGAGAGGAGAAAAGAGAATGAGAGTGACAATTTTAGGTGTGAAGAGGTCGGAGTATAAAAAAGATAATCAGAAAAAAGTTGGATTCAATTACTGCGGCATCAAAGAGTTTACTCGTTATGAACAAGAAAATGCAGAATGTGAAGGCCATGATGTAGTTCGTGAATGGTCGAATACGGATTTCGGCATCCATCCCGGTGATGTGGTCGATTTTATCTACGAACCTGGCTTTCAGGATAAAGCAACCCTTGTTGATGTGCAGATCGTATCCATCGCGGATAACCCTTTCCCGGAAAGTAAGGAAAAATCTGCTGATGATAAGAAGACAAAAGGTGCTTCGTGATGAGTGCCGAATATATCGGTGTCGTCCTAGTGTTCATCCTGATCCTTTTCAGGAAGCAGATATTTCCTAATCTGAAACGGGAGAAAAAGAAAAAAGAGGACATGCCCTCTGCTCTCCCGCATCTCCGTGAAGTCACCCTGCCCTGCTATAAGGTGTTGGGGTTCCGGAGCACGGATTATATCTCTACATATGATCTGACAAGGGATGTGGAATGTAAGCTTGGGCAGTCTTTGGAAGAGATAGCAGACAGGGGCGGGGATCCTTCTAAGCAGATCGAGTTCATGTCTGCCGGGAATGTCTTATTGATATTGTTGCGTTATCCAGACAAGAAGGTGTTATATCCTACTGCTCCGGATGTACAGGAAGAAGGTGACGGGAAATGAGTATATCAACGATCATGTGGATCATATGCGGTATCATCTGGGCTGTTCTGATACTTGGGTTCATCGGCCTTATCATGTTCAACCGGATCCGTAACCGGAAAGGAAGGTAGAGCAATGGATGACTATGGAATTTGAATCTTTTGAAAATGACTATGAGGAAAGTTATATTTCTGAGTCGGATTCTTCCGAAGTTGACAGCCAGGAAGGATCTGAGGAGTATGACGGGGATCCTTATGAAGATGCTGGCGAAGATACAGCAGATCATTCTGATGATGAGCAGGAAGGGACAGATCTGGAAGATACGGAAGAAAGGACAGATGCAGAGGATGCGAATTTGCAGGAACGTATTGACTCCCTCCTGGAACAGATCAGTACCGAAAGGGATTATGGATCCATGGGCGACTATTATATCAAAGAGATCGGCTGTTATGTCTATCCTAATGTTGATGTCTTTGGCTATTTCGTGGATGCGGAGATGGAAGGTGCAGCATGGGCAGAAGCTTCTAACGGATGTTATGTCCCTGTGGAATACATAGAGGATTATGAAGCTTATATCTCTAATAGTACTGGTACTGATGAAGGCCTGGAAGGACTGCCGGAAGTACCGGAAGAGGAAGCACCTGCCGTGAATGAAGACCTGGCAGAACTGCTGGGCATCCTGGAAGATATGTCCGAAAGGGAGACTGTCTATCAGGAGTCTGTCATTGCTCACATGGATGCATATGCAGAGACCATGGAAGGGATGACATTCCAGCTTTCTATCATCTCTTGTGTGCTGGTAGTCATCTGTGTGTTCCTGGCATTGATCGCTGGCAATCGTATCGCTGATACGTTCTTTGGACGTATGCGTGTTGGTTAGGGGGTGCTGTATGGATATCTCTACATATCTCGATATAGAGATGTTGATAGGCTTTTTTAAGGACATGGTAGTCATCGGGTTCATCCCTGGCTTCATGCTCACAACAGGCCTGCACCTGCTCGCTTATGGTATATTCAAGGCTCTGAGTTTTTTGAATATAAGATCATAGTGCCGGACGCGGCGCGGAAAGGAGAGTATGCACATGTTGACAGATGCTATGAAGACCGCATTTAGCAATGCAGTCGATTCTATCAAGGATGATGTCACTGGTATGATCGTGGTGGCGCTTCCTGCGGGATTAGCGATCATGGGGATCCGTCTTGCTGTAAGGCTCGGTGTTGGGTTCTTCCGGACGATCGCATCCTGATCGAGCAATATAGACCTAGTGGGGAATGGAAACATTCCCCATTTTTAAAAATGAGGTGTTGTAATGGGATTTTGGGATAACCTGTATTTCCTTATACGTGCAAAGGTATCTATCTTGGCTGTCCGGATTCTGGAATGGATCGAAGATAATACAGGGATGAAGATGTAGAAAGAAGGGAGAACGCAATGGGAAGATGTGACAATGAAAATGTGATGGTAGAAAAAGACCGTATGGGACTTGTCCAGGCACTGACAGTCCTGCATACTTTGCGTGATATATCAACAGATGATTATATCAGGGAGGCATTTAATGTCGTCTTTGAATGGATAGATAATGCAGTCCTCTTGTTCAAAAAGTTTGGTGACCGTCATGAGTAGGATAAACATAAATGATCTGGTCAGGATCCTTAATGCATTAAAGACTGTATGTGAAGAGAGTCAAAGATGTACAGAATGCTTTCTGTATGATCCTGCAGAAGATGAAACGGCCTGTTTACTTGTGAAAGCAAAGGATGATTCCCTAGCCGGTAATATCAATGCGGCTCTGGAACGCCTAGAATATATCAAAGGACAGTCCTGTATCATGCCGGAATGTCCATATTGTCCATTATGTGTTTATGGACTTGTCATCTATCCAGAGGAAGCATATGAGTTCCCAGATGAGGATTGCTCTACAGAGTGGTGTTGTTTACTTGATGTTGATGATCCAGTAAACAAGACAGATCTTGAGAATGGGGGTGGTCATGTATGATCAATTTTTTCACAGGAACTCCTGGTTCCGGTAAATCTCTTCACATGGCTATGATCATAGATAAACAGCTGCGAAAAGGCAATAATGTCATTGCCAATTTTGAGATAAATGAGGAGTCTTTTAAGCGTTTCAATGAAAAACATCCGGGTCGGCTCGGTGTATTTATGTATGTCTCTAATCAGGAATTTCTGAACAGTGCATACAAACTTTATTATAATGGCAGGCGTTGGGTGAGTCCGCCAGCGGATAGGTTCTCTTATCTGGATGGCCTCTATGGGTATGCTCTTAAGTATCATAAGAGGAATCAGCGCGGTCAGATTGTGGAACATCAGACCATCCTTGTTTTAGATGAATGTCAGGATCTGTTTAACCCTAGATCCTGGAACCGGAAAGACCGTCTTGCATGGTGCCAGTTCCTGCGCCTGCATCGTCATTATGGATTTGACGTTTATCTGATATCCCAGGATGAGACTGTCATTGATAAACAGATCCGGAATATCCTTGAGTATGAATTTACACACCGTTGTGTAAATAACTATAAGCTGTCCGGCCGGATCATGGGACTCTTGTCCGGTGGGAAACTCTTTGTATATGTCAAAAAACTGCGGAGTGTAAAGAAGAAAGACGCAAAGGTAAGTTCACATTTCTTTTCAGGACAGCAGAAATATTATGACTTTTATGACAGCTACAAGCTGTTCGGGCAGGAATCCGCCGGAGCCTCTGCGGAGGCGGATAACTGACCAGAACAGCGCAGGAGCGTCAGAAAAGGGAAAATAATATTAATGCCAGGATAAAAAGGCGCGTGCATTTTACCCTTTACCGTAGGGGCGCACGTTTTAGCCTTGTTCATGGGTGGCGCCTGCGCCGCCCATGGCTCTTAAAGGATAGTGCGCGGGTTCCTGCGGTCAAGGGCGCGCAGTTCCCTAGGGCCTAGTATTACCCCTAGGGAACTTCTGAAACATGAAACATTTTTGAGTTTTTGCTGTGTTTATCAGGAAAAAAGTTGAAACATTTGTTGAAACATCTTCTGAAACATTGCAACTTCTGAAACATTTTGGTTGCGTCAACGCAACTGGGGATCAGAAAAATAAATTGGAGAAAATGAGAAGATGGACGATAGGACACAATCACGTAAATGGCTCCTTACGTTCAATAATCCGGAGAAATACGGGTTCGACCATGACAACATAAAAGCGGCATTGTCTACGATCAAAGACCTCACTTACTGGTGTATGTGTGATGAGATCGGGAAGGAAGGTACATACCATACACATCTCTTTATCTTCCGGAAGAATACCATGCGTTTTTCCATGATAAAGAATAAGTTCCCAAAGGCCCATATAGATTACTGCCGGGGGACTACACAGGACAACAGAGATTATATCCGTAAAGAGGGGAAACACAAAGGCACAGATAAGGAAGAGACTAACCTACCCAGCACTTTTGAAGAGTATGGTGAATGTCCCCAGGAAGAACAGGGAAAGCGTAATGACCTATCACAGCTCTACAGCATGATCAAGAATGGTCTAAGCAACTATGAGATACTGGAAGCCAATCCGGAATACATGCTGAAGCTTGATAAGATCGAGAACTGCCGTCAGGTACTGAGACAGGAAGAGTTTAAGAATAGATTTAGAAGTCTGACTGTTGAGTACTGGTTCGGTAAGACAGGCCAGGGTAAGACACGTACTGTCATGGAAAAGTTTGGGTATGAGAATGTGTACCGGGTGACAGACTACATGCACCCGTTTGATAATTACAAAGGCCAGGATATCCTAGTCTTTGAAGAATTCCGCAGTTCATTGAAGATACAGGACATGCTGAACTATCTGGACGGATATCCGCTGGAACTGCCGTGTAGGTATAACAATAAGACTGCCTGTTATACAAAAGTCTATCTGTTGAGTAATCTTTCTTTGAAAGAACAGTATGTAGATGTGCAGCGGAACTATGAAGAGACCTGGAACGCATTTCTCAGGCGGATATCTTGTGTAAAGTGTTTTGGTGATAAAGGACTACTCTTCTACTCTTCCGTACATGATTTCCTATATGGTTTCAAACCTATAGAAGAATGGGCGCAGATAGAAAAGGATGTGGAAGTACCGTGGCTGGAAGATGCTGAGCAGATGGATCTGGATCTGAACGATAAGAAAGGTTAAGGGGTGTGGGTATGAAAATCATAAAACTTTTAACACAATATTTAATAAGAAATTTTTTTGATATTTTGGGGGTGATTATTGGATTTCTTTATTTCTTTATTTTTTTATTTGTGCTTTCGGGTTCATATAAAAACTTTATCATCAATCTTTGTTTTGCATTGGTGTCTTTTTTGTTAGCAGTTGTTGCAATATATATCATTATTGGTTTATGTAAGGTCTTAGCTGGATCAATGGAAAGGTATGGTGAAAAAGATGAGTAAAGATATCTCAACTCTTTATACAAAAGATAAGAATATAAGATGTGGGAGAAAAGGTTATTATCGTTTTGACCGGGAAAAGGAGACTGTGATAAGCCCTAAAGATTATGGCATGTTCTTACAAAAGAATAGAAAGGCAAGGTAAATGATATGGGTATGATGTATGAACAGGAAAAGATCAAGGATGCGAAAGAAAATGACAGTATCGGATTAATGTCCACTGATATCAATAGTGCTACGGAATTGTCAGTCAGTGCAGTGCCGATCAGCTATAACGTATATATCGGGGATGATCTGGTCTATGCTTTTAACTGTCTGAGAAATGCTGAAAAGCTGTACCAGATCATCCGGGCCGATATCAAAGGTGTTGAATGGGAAGGGTGATATCTTATTTTTTAGATCGTTTAGGTTTTTCTACTTCTTCCCAGGCGCTATTTATGTATCCATATTTTTGATCATATTTATACATAGTCGTTTTTCCCCGGTAGGGAATACGTAACCTGCGGAAATATTTGAGCCTTCTCTTCTTTTTAGGTTTTTCTTCCTTGGGCTTGACTTCTTTAAGGGAAGGGATGGCAAGCTGTTTGAACATAAATATTAGAAAACAGGCCATTGTGATAATCTCTAAGCAATTTTTAAATTGTTGCATAGTTTTTTCCTTTTTGTATTTTAATGTGGAGGTAATTAATGAGATTCTTAAAACGATTCTTTTGTACTACATTATGTATTATTATTCTTTCATTGTCAATTGGTACAAAATATTTTGATTCTAATCATATGGAAAATGTTGAAGCGGTGGCAGAAGGTGTTGCAGTTGGATTGTCAGCGGCGGCAATGTATGCGATATGTTTTTATATTGGTACAGTAGCATATGCCAATGCGCCGATTGAGATGAATAGTCTGTCTGATGATCAGATAGTAAGTATGGGATATAGTACTATTACATATATAAATGGACATAATTTATTAAATTCTGCTTCACCTCCAAATCTTCCGTTAATTGGATTTATCGATAAAGCTGGACAAAGTTATGTTTTTGGTTCTAATGCAGTTAAGGCAGTTGCGGAAACATCTTTTCAAGTTATTCAGGGTGGAAAAAAGCCTGATGATGATGACAATGACGATGATGAAGGTGGTATCGTTGATAATTTAATTAAGTTTTCTGGTAATGTAAAAAATTTATCTGGATGTTGTTCTGTAGGTTTTGCCACTATCCTTGGTTCTGTTATCAGAGAACAGTATGATAAATATCAGAATGGTGAGGAATCTATTTATTCTTCTGACCTAGAGGGACATGCGACTATGTTTACTCCTGCTGATGTTACTGATCAGAGTGCTGGAAATACATATACATATGTATGGACTGTCCATAATCGATATATGTATTATGAACCTTGGAAGGCTGAACATTCTTCTCATATGGATACATATATCCGTTCTGGCTCTACAAATGTTCGTGTTGCAGGTTTTAATTATATTCAGACTGGTTTAGACTCTAATGGCCGTGAATATGTCTCTTATCATCATCAAGTATATAAATTTGATTCTAGGTATGGAACTGATAGTTTTAGTCAAGGTGGTACTGGCAGATTTATAACAGATGGAGAAGTTATTACTCGAGATATTTCTAAATCTTTAGGTGATTCTATTACTTCATATGATGGCAGTCAAAGATCTGATTATTATAATGTTACATCAACATTTACTGCTAATTTCCCCATATTTTCTACTAGGGTGGATATGAGAAATTATCTTGCTACTGGTGAAGGTTATGAAAAAGCATTGAATTATGCGGAAGGATATCGGATAGCCGATTGGATCCAAGACGATTGGAAAGGAAAATTATTAGATCCTCTTACTGGTCTTAATGCTCTGAGTAATTGGAACAATATTGCGCTTCATCAAGGTCTTAATGCTCTTGGTAATGAGATTGATGCTGATGCCTTTGATGATTATCTGCGGGATTATTTTGCAAATACAAATCCTGATGATTATCCGTTACCTAGTCCTGATCCTTCTAAGGCTCCTATCATATGGCCGTCTGGTGTTCTAGATCCGGAGACTACTATTGATCCTTCTAGAAATCCAGCTATCTTACCGGATCCAAGTATAAAACCTGATCCTGATCCGGACATAAAGCCAGATCCGGGGCCAGGTGTTAATCCTGATCCTGGTGTTGATCCTGATCCGGGTATTAAACCGGATCCTGATGTTGTTGAACTTCCAGCAGATGAGTTAGTTCCTTCTATATCTGATTCTATTGGAGATCTGAATATAGATTTAAAGAATAAATTTCCATTTTGTATCCCATGGGATCTATATTATCTGCTGACGTTTTTATCTAACTTGTCTGATGATTCTGGGATATCGACTTACTCAGATGATCATGGGGGTGGTGGTCATTCCAGAGAACCAGTAGAAAAGAAAAATGGTGCTCCGGTCTTCCGTCTGCCGATCGTGATAGAACGTTATGGGATCGAAGAATATATCATCATTGATATGTCACCGTTTGAACCATTGAGCAAGATCAGCAGGTTATTGTTTACTCTGATGTTTGTCTATACGCTCGTCAATTGGACAGTAAAGATAGTATCTGTTAGAAAGGATGATTGATCATGTGGAAGATCATAGAAGTTGTTATCATAGCCATTTACAGTATATTGCCGGATGATCCTTTTGTACCTATTCTGGAATCAATCCAGGTCAGTGGTATGGAATATCTTTCTTTCATGAATTGGTTCCTGCCTTTTGATATTTGTTCTACTATGATGTTAGCTTGGTTGAACTGTATCCTAGTCTATTATGCTTTTGTTCTTGTTAAGAAATTGGCCTATATTGTTATCAAAGAAATCTTCTCAAAAATATCTCTCACTGCTCTGGCTGGTGGAATCGGAAAGGTATAGGTGGCAGTTATGAACAGAAAATATTTTGGTAATTTTGTAATTGATTTTAAAAGAAATATCCATAAATCTATCCGGCTCGATGAACGGATATACAGATATGTGATGAGCATGGATGGTGATGATTTTACAAAAAAGTTTGAGAACCTGGTCATCGACCATGCCAAGATGACTGACAGGGTATCTGATATCATACATTAGTCTCAGGAGTATCGTAATACAAGTTTCCAGGGATATCGTAATACAAAACACCTGCAGGTATTTTGTATCACATATCTTCTGAATATTTATAGGGAGGAAATATTATGAGGACTACAGATATAACAACAAAAGATTGCGATATTGATGTTGTACTTGGTGATCATGTTTTCAGTGAGGATCCTCGCAAAGAGGCTTTTCATTCTTTGAAATATCTGTATACTGATCTGACGGATATTAGGAAATACTATATAAGGCTAGGGTTTCACCTGGCAGAATTTAAGGCATGCGGATACTATAGAGATTTTGGTTATCTGAATTTGGAAGAATTCTGTGATGTAAATCTTGGGCTTGATAAAGGTGCTGTTTCAAGATGCATAAATGTATATGAGCAGTTCAATGCATCCAATGATGTGAGATATAGTGCCGGGGTTAAGTCTGTCGGCTGCGCTATGGACCTGTCTGAACATTGGAAAGATTATTCCTACACCCAGCTCTGTGAGATGCTGCCGCTCTCAGAAGAGGATAGAAAAAAGATCACCTCAGATATGACAGTCAAAGAGATCCGGGAGTTTAAAAAGAGTCTGAAAGAAAGTAATGATCCAGTTGCGTCAACGCAACCGAAAAAGAAGCTCTTTGATCTTAAAAGATATGAAAGTACACAAGGTATCGTCAGGCAGGATATCGTCCGCACTTGTGATGCGTTGAATGAAAATGTTGTATTCAATGTGTTTGATTGCAATGGAAAACTTGTAGACGGAAATATCGTCTGTGACTTGATCTATAAAGATGAGTATAAATATTATTTCCGTCTCTGGCAGTCATGTGATGATCAATAAGTATATTTCTCAATATTCGTATGTAGAGGGGAAAGATCGTTCTTATGACAGTCCTTCCCTTTTTCCTTGTTCGCCGTTTTTAAGATAGTGAGTGGTCGGCTCTGCCGATTGCCCGGAACGGGAACCCATGGGCGCTAGGGTTCCGGGCAAAACGTATGTCTGTCATAGCCTTCCTATCATCCACACAAAGATATCCTGTAGTAAAGGGCACGGAACGTGTTCATATCACCCTTTATTACAGGATATCTTTGTGACATCGTGGAAAAAAATGAAACTATAGAGGAGACCACGATGGGAAACTACATAACAGAGAGACAGAGATATGATATCGAGTTACTGCTCAAGGAAAAGTATACGAAGCCGCGTATCGCCAAAGTCCTTGGCATCAAATACAATACCCTCTACAAAGAGATAGAGCGCGGCACAGTGGAACAGATGGATACACAGTTAAAGGTCTACAGAATCTATAGAGCAGACTACGCCCAGATGATGTATGAAAAGTCTGCTGCCAACCGTGGCCGGAACTTAAAGATAGGGGCAGACCATCAGCTCGCAGCATACATAGAAACGATGATAAAAGAACAGAAGTATTCACCAGAAGCCTTGCTCCAGCGCATAAAAAACGAAAACTCTCACTTCTCTACTACCCTATGTTTCAAGACGATCTATAACTACCTTGACATGGGATTGTTCCTGAACATCACCAATGATGACCTGCCTTATAAGAGGCCCCGAAAGAAAAAAAAGACAGAAAAGTCTACTGTTGCCCTGAACAACCGTAAGGGCCGCTCCATAGAAGAACGTCCTGTATCCATCCAAGATAGGGGACAGTATGGCCATTGGGAGATGGATACTGTTGTCAGTGCTCAAAATACAGGAAGATCCTGCCTCCTGGTCTTGTCGGAACGTATGGGCCGGGAAGAGATCATCTTAAAGATACGGGATAAGAAGTCATCTACAGTAGTCCGTGCTCTTAACAGGCTTGAAAAACAATATGGCAGTAAGGCATTTCGGGAAAAGTTTAAGACCATAACCTGTGACAATGGCGTAGAGTTCCTTGATGCAAAAGGCATAGAAAAGAGCATCTATACAAAACAGCCCCGGACAACTCTTTATTATTGTCATCCGTACAGTTCTTTTGAACGGGGCACTAATGAGAATATCAACCGTATGATCAGGCGTTTTTTTCCAAAGGGAACAAACTTTGATGATATCACACCTAAGCAGGTGGCCATGGTGGAGGCCTGGATCAATAACTATCCCCGGAAGATCCTGGGCGGTCTCTCTAGTAACATGTATCTCAAACAGATAGGCGTGGCCACAGCATAACAGCCCCTCCCCTGGAGACGGGGAAGGGAGGGGTTGGGGTAGGTTAGGGATGGTACGATAAGTACTTTTATTTTTTGTACCCTAAAATAAGGCATTAGTAAAAATATACAAAAACAACAGGCTGTATACCCTCAGATCCGGGTCATATACAGCCTGTTTGATTGTGAAAATGTCACAAAGATTTTCAAATCTTGATTTTATTGTTGCAATTCACCGCCTGATTTTACGCATGATTTTACACATCCGGATCGTCTTTTGCCGCCTCTCTTTCTTCATGCTCCCGGCGCAGCTGTTTCTCTATCCTGTTTCTCTCTCTCAGTTCCTTAAAAAAGTTCTGCAGCAGGCAGGTACATTCTTCCTCCAAAATGCCCCGGCGCACCACCACCTGATGGTTAAATTCCGGCATTTCCAAAATATTTAAAATAGATCCCCCACACCCTGCCTTGGGATTCATGGCCCCAATCACTGTCTCTGTAATCCTCGCCTGTACAATAGCCCCGGCACACATCTGACAAGGTTCTAATGTGACATAAAGCGTACACTCCTCAAGCCGCCAGTCTTTCATCTTCCTGCTGGCCTTATGGATGGCCGTGATCTCTGCATGAGCAAGCGTATTTTTATCCGTGTTACGGCGATTATAACCCCTGCCGATAATCTTGTCCTGATAGACAATCACGCAACCGATTGGCACTTCACCCAGCGCATAGGCCTTTTTCGCCTGACGGATTGCTTCCTTCATATATTTTTCATCCTGTGTTATCGCCATATTCAGCTCCATTTCCGAAACTCTCTTGTCCTTCTGAAAGATTTTGGGAAAAGATTTTAGAAAAACAGTAGACAAGGATTTGTTTTCAACTTATAATCTTATTCGTATGGAGATGTATCGAAGTGGTCATAACGGGGCGCACTCGAAATGCGTTAGCCCTCCGGGGCACGAGGGTTCGAATCCCTCCATCTCCGTTTCCAGAGGGTGTCCTCCAAAGTCATGAGATGACTGAGGGCACCCTCTGTATAGTAACATTATCATTTTCTTTCACAATCTCTATTTCTTCAAAATTCACCAACAACTACATCCTGATTATCTCCCGCACTGCCTGTTCCAAATCCGAACATATCTTCCTGCAATAGGGCTGTATCTCAGAAGATGCCTCAAGCAGATCCGGCACCATCACCGTAAAACACCCAGCCGCATAGCCTGCCCTGATCCCATTCTCACTGTCTTCAAAGACAAAACATTCTTCCGGGGCATAGTGCAGTCTCTTGGCCGCTAACAGGAAGATATCCGGCTCCGGTTTTCCTTGGTTTACTTCTGATCCGCTTACAATAACCGAAAAGTAATCCCGTATCCCGCTCATCTGCAGATTAGCCTCAATCTGCTGTACCGCACTGCTGCTTGCAACTGCTATCCCTATGTCGTTCTTCCGGAAGTAATCCAGTATATCACGAACGCCCTTTTTCATCGGAACATAGACGGACAGCTTCTGCCTCACTTGTTCCATGCATCTTTCCATAATATCTTTACCATCCGGCACATGATAATATTTTTCTATTACCCGGCACATATGCGCACCGTTTGTTCCGGAAATTGCCCGCAGGAAGCTGCCGTCCAGCGTGATATCCTGCCGGGCGGCAATCTCCTGCCACGTCTCCTGATATATGCGCTCTGTATCAAACAGAACGCCGTCCATATCAAAAATCGCACCTTTATATTGCATTCGGCACACCTCTTATCCTCACTTTCAGTTCCTGTGTCATTTCACTGCACAGGCTGTCCTGTTGACAAAAGAACCTGCTCTTTTCTTTTACCTCACAAAATTCGTAGTCGTAAAAGGCTCCCTCTCCGGAATCCCATATGCATCCTTACCCAGTGCGATACTCTTCATAAGAAAAGACATATTCCTGGCCAGTGTCCGCATCATCTGCAGGCCTTCTTCATCCTGCACGGCTTCTCCCGGTGTCCTGCCGTGGATACCGTTCCAATACTGCCCGGAAGCCACCGGCATACCGGCAATGGCAAAGAACTTGTTCAGTTCGTCAAAGGTAGCCGTCAGTCCCCCTCTGCGCGCTGCTGCCACGCAGGCGCCCACCTTCATGGTCTTGCTAAAGTGTGTGCTGTAAAAGAGCCGGGTCAGAAACGCTACCAATGTGGCATTGGCAGACGCATAATACACCGGGCTCCCTACTACCAGGCCATCACAGGTCTCGAACTTCAGCGCTGCCTCATTGACCATATCATCAAACACACATTTCCCTGTTTTGGCACAGGATCCGCAGGCGATACAGCCACGGATGGCCTGATTGCCCACTTGCAGAATCTCCACTTCGATTCCCTCGCCCGCGAACACTTTCTCCATCTCCTGCAATGCTACATATGTATTGCCATTTGTCCGCGGACTTCCATTGATCATCAATACTTTCATGATTTATCATCTGCTCCTCGTATTATAAAGTAGTAGTGTTTATAGTCCCTCTCCAAGGACTGTATTGCTGATGAAATGACTCTTTTTCATCATAAACCATATTAAAATGTCACGTCAATGTATTTTCCCGCATTGCAGACCTACAGATCACCCGCACGACCTGCTAACCAGACCTTCTGATCAGCTTAATTTCAAGTTGACAAATTTTCCGAAAAACAGTATACTAAATGAACCGTGCAGCCGGGGCGTTAGCGGTGCCCTGTACCCACAATCCGCTCTAGTGGGGGTGATGCTTTATCGAGGGCTTTCGCTTGGGTAGCTGCCCTTTATAAGTGGCGATGAAGTTCGGGTCTTACGCAATGAATATCCATGAACCGTGTCAGGGTGGGAACACAGCAGCACTAAGTGGAACTTTTCATGTGCCGTGAGGGTGCCTGGCGGAGTTAACTGTAAAGGTAACGTGCTTAGGTTCGGCTCGACATAAAGCGCACGGTTTTCAAATAGTCCTATAAACAGCCATCGGAAAATTATCAATTATTATCTCATGATACTCTTATAAAACATGATAATCTTATATAACACGATAATCTTATATAACACGATAATCTTATATAATGAATGAGAAATCCTTATTTACCCACACCAACTCCACAATCATCAAAACATCTTCTTTGCAGGATATGTCCGACTGCACCTTATGTCCCCGGGAATGTCATGCGGACAGAGCTGCTGGCGAGAAAGGATTCTGCGGACAAGCGGACCGGATTATGGCAGCGCGCGCCGCTCTTCATTTCTGGGAAGAACCATGCCTGTCCGGCACCAACGGCTCCGGCACAGTCTTTTTCAGTGGCTGTAATCTGCGCTGTGTTTACTGCCAGAATCATACGATAGCGCAGGGGCAGACCGGCAGAGAGATCACCGTGGAACGGCTCGCTGAAATCTTTCTGGAATTACAGGCGCAGAAGGCTCACAATATTAATCTGGTGACACCCACACACTATATACCCCAGATTATCAGGGCCCTGCAGACAGCCAAAAACAACGGTCTTGCCATTCCAGTTGTCTATAATACTTCCGGCTATGAAAAGGTCGATACACTCAAATCTCTGGAGGGTCTGATTGACATCTATCTTCCCGATTTAAAATACCATGATACCGCATTGAGCACCCGCTATTCAGGCGCACCCGATTATTTTGAAAAGGCATCTGCTGCAATTGACGAAATGCTGCGCCAGACAGGCCGGCCCAGCTTTGTTGACGGAGAGGATTCTCTTATGCGAAAGGGCGTCATAGTACGGCACCTGCTCCTGCCTGGATGTGAAGAGGATTCCCGTTACCTTTTGCGCTTTCTTCATGAAACGTATAGAAATGACATATATGTCAGTATTATGAACCAATATACACCCATGCCGCAGATTGCCCACATACCCGCCTTAAACCGCAGAATATCTCCGGAAGAATACGAAGAAATCATAGACTATGCAATCCGCATCGGCATTGAAAACGGCTTCATCCAAGAGGGTGAAACCGCTTCCGAAAGCTTTATTCCTGCTTTTGACTGCGAAGGTGTCTGACCTTTACAGTTCCACCCTTCGCAGATAATATCCGAATTCTCCTGGTTTCGCCTCACCGCCCTGGCACTCAAAGGCCTCAAAGCCAAACATCAGGGCCACCATTTTCTCTCTCTCATAAAAGACACCCGGCACGCCCAGATAGTAATCGTTTTCTTTTCCCAAAATCACATAACGGTAATTATAGAATCCATGTAGCAGAAAGCTATTGTTGACCAGCTGCTGGTACTGTGCCTGCAAGATGACGAAGTCTTTCGGTTCTAATTTCACATAGACTCGTTCATCTCCGTAAGGATGAATCTGGTCATAAGTGGAAAGGATCTGTTCCCACTTGTCCTCTTTGAGCCCATTCATCTGCATATCATCAGCCATCGGCGGCGGCAATTCTTCAGAAACCATAACCGGCGCTTCCAAAATGGTTTCCGGAACGCTTCTCCTCTGCTTCTGGACCGGAATCCGCTCAACAGTTTCCGTCTGATTTATGTCTCTCTCCCCTGTATTTCTATTCTCGATAGCAGTTTCTCCGGTATCCTTGTTTGCAATCTTTGTATTCTCTATGTCACTTACGCTGGTATCCGCACTTTCACTCCTCTGATTTTCCATATTTCTGTCTTCATTGGCTCTGTCCTGCAGCATATTCTCTTCTGTGATGGATGTACGCTTTCTCTCTTCCGCATCCACCTTTTCCTGACGGTCAGATGCTTGTTGCTGTGCTTCTTTACTTATCCCCTCAATCAGATATCCACTGGGCAGTACGATCTGCAGACGCACCTGTTTCAAAGACTGTGGCTCACATTCTTCCCACAGACCGCCCCCTTCCTGCAGTGTGATTCCATCCACTTCTTTCCAATCTGCACCATTATAAAATCTTACCGGAAATCTGCCGTTTATTGAGTGCGGTATATTTTTAATCTTGAGATACAGGCTGCTCTCCCTGTCCCGGCACTCTACTTTCAGAAACCCTGCACTTCCCAGCCTGCTGCCATCCTTATGCAGTCCCATATAGATAATTTCCTTCTGGTACATAGTCTTCCTTCTTTCTTATTATGATGTTTATATAACTTGGCCGATATTTTTGCTCATTCCCGTGCTGTTCTTGTCCCGGTTATGTTGAGACAATACCGCCTGCATGCACTTATCCCATATATATGCGGGAACACACAAAAATATGCCGGACAATCCTGTCCGACATATTTCATATTGTTATCATCACATTCCTTAATAATCCAAAGAATCCAGATACTTCATATAATTTACCACCATCAGGGCAATCTTGAAGGTCAGGGCATCGTCAAAGGTACGAATATCCAGCCCCGTGCTCTTTTCCAGTTTCTCAATACGATACACCAGGGTATTCCGGTGTACAAAGAGCTGCCTGGAAGTCTCCGATACATTCAGATTGTTCTCGAAGAACTTATTAATGGTTGAGAGGGTCTCATCATCCAATTCACTCGGAACATTATCTCCGAATATCTCTTCAATGAAAATCTTACACAGATTGATCGGCAGCTGATAGATCAAACGGCCAATTCCCAGGGTATTGTAGGCTGTCACCTTCTTTTCCGCATAGAAAATCTTGCCCACATCCAGCGCCATCTTTGCCTCTTTATAAGATTTAGAGACATCCTTGAGTTCTCCCACGATCGTGCCGTAGGATACGCGCACGTTGAGCATCGCTTCCATGTTCATCATATCCACGATAGTATCTGCGATCTGATCCAGCCTGTCATAAGCATCCTCAGGCATGAGGGACTTGATCAATATTACATTGCTTTCATCAACCGATGTGATATAATCCCCAATCTGGGACGTAAACATGCCATTTAACAGTTCCATGGCTGTGGAATCTTTCTCTTTATCCGTCTCAATCAAAAAGACCGCCCTTGGCACCGCCACCTCAATATGCAGTTTCTTGGCACGATTGTAAATATCCACTAAGAGCATATTGTCCAACAGCAGATTCTGGAAAAAGTTATTGCGGTCATAACGCTCCTTATAGGCAATGATCAGATGCTGAAGCTGACAGACTGCTATCTTGCCAATCATGTAGGTATCTTCACTGGTTCCTCTGGCATCCAGAATAAAGAGAACTTCATCCTCATCCAACACCTTCATCAGATGATGCGTGCCTATGACCTGACTGTCCGCAGGAGATTCTGCAAATCCCGTAATCAGCGCCGGTGTGATCTCTTCTGACTCAAAAGTAGCAACCACCACTTTACCCTCTAAATCCCACACTGCCATATCAATCTTGGAAATGGTTTTCAACTCTTCAATACTGGTCTTTATAATCTGACTTGAAATCATACGGTACCCTCTCTGTCTTATACTCTATGCCTTGCTGTCACAAGCTGCGTAATTCGAAAAGGGGGATGCAAAAGCATCCCCCTATGATCATTCTTACTAGTTGGTGATCGTCTGCTCTGTCTCTTTATCAAAGACATGGATCTTCTCAACATCAAAAGCAAACTTAACTGTATCACCAGGTCTTGCTGTTGTACGGGAATCTACCCTTGCTGTGATCGGGAACTCAGCGAGATCAAAGTATAAGTAAACTTCTGCACCAAGCAATTCATAAACTTTGATTGTAGACTCAAACACACACTTAGCAGTCTCGATGAACATTTCGGAATCATATACATCCTCAGGACGGATACCGAATGTCACGGTCTTACCTGCATAACCGCCATCGATCAGCTTCTTGGACTTAGCGGGCGGTAACGGAATTGTCTTGCCAGCTACTTTCAGGCTTGCAACATCACCACTTACCTCAACAACAGCATCTAAGAAGTTCATCTGCGGAGATCCCATGAATCCTGCTACAAACAGGTTCTGAGGTTTCTGATATAAGTTCTGAGGTGTATCTACCTGCTGAACCACACCATCTTTCATAACAACGATTCTGGTACCAAGAGTCATAGCCTCTGTCTGGTCATGTGTTACATAAATGATTGTGGTGCCCAGTCTCTGATGCAGTTTGGAAATCTCAACACGCATCTGCACACGAAGTTTTGCATCCAGGTTGGACAGCGGCTCATCCATCAGGAATACCTTAGGATTACGAACGATTGCACGACCCATTGCCACACGCTGTCTCTGACCACCGGAAAGAGCCTTCGGCTTACGGTCAAGCAGAGCTGTCAGATCCAGAATCTTAGCTGCTTCTTTTACCATCTTGTCAATCTCGTCCTTCGGAACTTTTCTTAACTTAAGACCGAAAGCCATATTGTCATATACGGACATATGAGGATACAGAGCGTAGTTCTGGAATACCATCGCGATATCTCTGTCCTTGGGCTCTACATCATTAACCACTCTGTCACCAATCTTCAGTTCACCGGAAGAGATATCTTCCAGACCTGCGATCATACGAAGTGTTGTAGACTTACCACAACCTGAAGGACCTACGAAAATGATGAACTCCTGATCTGCGATTTCCAGATTGAAATCTTTTACTGCCTCGAATCCGTTAGGATATACTTTGCAGACATTTTTTAAAGATAAACTTGCCATGATTGCCTCCTAATTGATATTTTTTAGTTACCCTCTTGATTACCTTCCGATAATCAACTCTGTGATTAGTATAGCGGACTTTTCTTTCGTTTACCATACCACTATTTCACAAAGATTTCTCTCTCGATTGTAAAAATTGCTTACTTTACACCCTCTTTTTGAGGCTTCACGGCAAATTGACCAATAATTGAGCTCCATCTTATACATCTTGACCAAATCCGGCGAAACGCAATATTGGCTCGAAAAAGGAAATACATTTCCCCTTCTTACGCCGTCTTACATGCCAGTACTTTATAGCCCGCCTTCGTCACGGCCTCCGTAAGACTCTCGTCCGAAATCTCCTGCGCCATGGTAACGCTTGCCCGCTTGTCTTCTAAGCTGACCTCTGCCTGTGTTACGCCCTCAAGGCCTTCTAAGGCCTCCTTCACATGTGCCTGGCAATGTGCGCACATCATACCTTCAATATTCAATACTTTTACCATTTGTTTTTCCTCCTTTTTATTCGGCATCGCCGTTTGCTCTATCCCTGTAAAGCCGTCTATAAATTCCGGCATAGGAACCCTTTTATGCTCCTTATCGCGTCTCGTACTGCGCACCGCAAACAAATTCAGGCGAAGGGCGTTGGTCACCACACAAAAACTTGACAGACTCATAGCCCCCGCAGCAAACATAGGATTTAGGCTCAAGCCCAGAATCGGCACCAGAATACCCGCCGCCAACGGAATCCCAATGCAGTTGTAAAAGAAAGCCCAGAACAGATTTTCGTGAATATTCTTCAACACCTGTCTGGAAAGCCTGATTGCCGCGGATACATCCTGCAGCTTTGACTTCATCAGTACAATATCAGCCGCATCAAGGGCCACGTCCGCACCCGCGCCTATGGCAATCCCCACTTCCGCCCTGGTGAGTGCCGGTGCATCGTTTATGCCGTCTCCCACCATAGCCGTCTGTCCATACTCAGACAACCGCCGAATCACAGACTCTTTATCTCCCGGCAGTACATCCGAGACAATGGCATCAAGTCCCACCTGCCGCCCGATAGCCTGCGCCGTCCGGCGATTATCTCCTGTCAGCATGATGACCTGAATCCCCATATTCTTAAGCTCTTCCACTGCACGGACGCTGTCCGGCTTGATCACATCCGCCACTGCAATCATACCAAGTAATCGATCTTTTCTGGCAAAGTAGAGAGGCGTTTTGCCCTCACCGGCCATCTTTTCCCCCAGCTGCCTGAAGGCATCTGTCATAAGCCCCCGCTCTGTAAACAGCGCACCGTTTCCACCCACTGCCGCCTCACCGGCACAGACTCCTTCCACACCCCATCCCGGAAGTGCCTTGAAGTTCTCCACTGCCAGCTCTGGGACCTGCTCTGTCTGTGCCCTCTCACAGACAGCCCTGGCCAGAGGATGTTCGCTTCTATATTCCAACGCTGCCGCTGTCTGTAATAATGCCGTCTCTGAAACACCCTCTGCCGGACATAAATCCGTTACCTGGGGTTTCCCTTCTGTCACGGTACCCGTCTTATCCAGAACTACAAAGTTTACTTTGCCGGCCCGCTCCAGAGCCGTGGCATTTTTAAAAAGAATACCCTGACCGGCACCTACACCGTTTCCCACCATAATAGCCACCGGCGTAGCCAGGCCCAGGGAACAGGGGCAGCTGATCACCAGAACACTGATGGCATAGGAAAGTGCTTTGCCAATACTTGCGCCCGCAATCAGCCAGACCGCCCCGGTTATGACTGCCAATGTAATGACTACCGGCACGAACACGCCGGATACCCGGTCCGCAATCTGCGCGATGGGCGCTTTTGTGGCCACTGCATTCTCTACCATATCTATAATCTGCTGCAAGGTGGTATCTCTTCCCACGCGGGTGGCACGGCACAGCATGGCGCCATTCTGGTTCAGAGTTGCCGCACTGACCCTGTCTCCCACAGTCTTATCCACAGGCAGACTCTCCCCTGTCAGAGCCGACTCATCTACGGCGCTCTCACCTTCTATAATCTCACCATCCACGGGAATGCTCTCTCCGGGTTTTACCACAAAGAAATCTCCCGTCACAACCTCATCCGCAGCCACAGTGACCTCCACCCCGTCTCTCATCACGTGGGCTGTCTTAGGCGCCAGATCCATCAGACTCTTGACTGCATTAGTGGTCTTTCCTTTACTGTAGGCTTCCAGCATCTTACCCACTGTGATAAGCGTCAGAATCATCGCCGCCGACTCGAAGTACATATCATGCAGGCAGTGCATTGCCATATCCCTGCTCCCCGCTCCCATATAGGAGCCCATGCAGAACATGACTGCCGTACTGTAGACAAAGGCTGCACTGCTCCCCAACGCCACCAGTGTATCCATATTAGGCGCCCGGTGCAGCAGACTGGTAAACCCGCTGATAAAAAACTTCTGGTTAATGACCATCACAAATCCCGTCAATATAAGCTGGTACAAGGCAATCGCCCAGGGATTTGCCGCAAGGCCTTCCGGCACATACCAGCCCCACATCAAATGCCCCATGGACACATACATAAGCGGCAATAACAAGCCTAAAGAGGCAATCAGCCTGCGCCGAAGCTTCGGTGTCTCATGATCCTCAAAATCACCGGATGCCTTCTCCTGGGACTCTGTACCGGCAGGCGCTGCACCGTACCCTGCCGCCTCCACAGCCTGGCATATGCTCTGCGGTGTGGCCTGGTTCTCATATGCCACCACCATATTATTCATCAGTAAGTTCACACTGACAGACTGCACGCCGTCAACACCCTTTACTGCCTTCTCCACATGCGCACTGCAGGCCGCACAGGTCATACCCGTTATGTTGAATTTCTCATTTTTCATACAATACTCCGTTCTGCCACCAGGCCCTCTTTTATTTCAGTTTCTTCATAAGTTCCACGGCCTCTGACATGATCGCCGTATTCCCCCGTCGTACTTCTTCCACCACACAGGATTCCATATGTTCCTGCAGAATCAGATATCCCAGTGCCTGCAGTGCACTCTCCACCGCGCCAATCTGAATCAGAATGTCTCCGCAGTAACGATTGTCATCTATCATATTTTGAATGCCCTTTAATTGTCCGATGATACGATTGATCCGGCTGTTTAATTTCTTTAGTTCCCGTTCCTCCCGGGGGGTATTCTTATGGCGGCAGCAGGCACAAATGTTTTCAGCTTCTGCTTCTATTCCTGTATTGAATTCCGTTGCTTCTTCCTTCTTTCTCATCACACTTTCATCTCTTTGTGTCATCTGTTGATTCTCCCTCTGCATACTTTCATATTCTATTATTTATTCCTGATACTATTACTTTTATGTAACTGTCCGGTTGCCATCTTCTCTATGATTCTGTATGCCTTTTTCCATTTCTCTTATATAGTATACCCAGGTAGGGTATATGTCAATATAAATATGTAAATAGCACAACTTACAGTCAACAAAGCCGGAGACAACCTTTTCCATCTTGTCTCCGGCTTTGTTATTTTATTAATTCTCCCCTTTATAACTGGCAGGCGCCTTTTAACCTTTCACTGCACCAGCAACCATACCTTTGATAATCTGTTTGCTGAATACAAAGTAGAAAATCACGATAGGTGCCATGGTAATCAACATAGCGGCCATAATCTTCGGGTAATCCGAAGTAAACTGTCCGGTAAACTGCTTTAAGCCAAGCGGCACTGTGTACAGAGCTCTCTCCTTAATCAGAATCAGGGCGAACGAGAACTCGTTCCAGCAGCTGAATACATTGATAATCGCCACCGTCACCAGAATCGGCTTACAAACCGGTAAGATAATCCCGAACATCGTCTTGGAGAATGTGGAACCATCAATTGCTGCAGCTTCTTCCAGTTCTGTAGGTATCCCCTTCACATACCCCTGCACCAGGAAAATGGACATGGGCAGTGCAAAGGAAACATATGGCAGCAGCAATGTGTACCAGTGGTTAGACAGCCCCATCTTGGAAAAGATAATATAGATAGGAACCATCAATGAGTGAATCGGTATCAACATACCCATCAGGAACATGATATAAAGCGGTTTGTTAAACATAAAGTTAATTCTTGCAAGAATATAGCCCACGATAAACGCAATCAGCACAATCAGAAGAACTGACAGGATTGTAGTACGTGCACTATTGGCTACCGACTGCATCAGGCGGTAATCCTTATTGGATAGAATCTTTACATAGTTCACCAGTGTCGGTTCTGTAGGAAGACCCATAATATCAGCATTGAATACTCTCTTTTCCTTCAGGGAGGAATAGAGCATCCAGATCAGCGGGAAAATACAGGTCAATGAAAAGAACCAGAGCAACAGGTTAATGATTACAGTGAGCACACCCTTTTTCACGCGGGTGCCTGCTGATTTATCTTCTACTTTTGTCATCTTCATTTCTTTAGCCATAGCAGATACCCTCCTTTACGCCTTTGCCTGACGATTTTTGATCGCCTGCTTCCGTTCCTTCTCAATCTGTTTCAGATGCTTCTTCTCGTTACGGTCATAACTGTCCGTCATGAAATAATTCATAAGCACCTGGGAACCGCCGATGACGGCCAGCGCCAGCACGAAGATACCCACAGAAATACAGGAACCGTAACCTAAGTTAGACTGCTCAAAGGAAACTTTGTATCCATACATCGCCATAACCATGGAAGAATAACCCGGGCCGCCCGAAGTCATAACATAAATATTATCAAACGCTTTCATATTACCCGCTACACAGAGGGTGATACATACAAGCAAAGTGTTCTTAATCAAAGGTAACACTATGTAACGCGCACGCTGAATTCCCGTAGCGCCGTCAATCTCTGCGGACTCTAAGACTTCCGTACTGATAGAAGACACCGCAGACAAAAGAATAACCATATAATAACCAATAAACTGCCAGACCAGCGGAATAGATACCAGCAGCATGACAAGACTCGGTTCATTGAGCCATACCTTCTGCAGATCCTCTCTGCCAATCTTCTCTAAAAAGTAGTTGAGCAGACCTCTCTTGGAATCATAAATCATCTGCCAGATAAAACCAATGCAGACTGCGGAGATTGTACTTGGGAAGAAACCAAAAGTTCTGTGAATCCCCTGCAGTTTCGTAACCTTGGAATTGATCAGCAGTACCACAATGAAAGCAAGACCGATCTGTCCGATGATACATACCACAACCAGGAAAATATTGTGCCAGAAAGCGCTCCAAAATACCTCGTCATGAATCAATTGCGTGTAGTTAGCCAGGCCGCTGAACGTTTTAACAGGCCCGCCCTTCCACTCGAAAAAGCTGTAAAAAAGAGCTGCAACAAGCGGTGCAAATACCGTGAACACATAGAGTACCACGGGCACAGCCAGATATGCAGCCACAACCCATTTTTTCGGTTTGATAGATTTCAGCATACAATCGTCCCCCATTTCCTATTTATGTTTCATGCTCTAACTGAGACATACCCCAAACGCGAAACGAAGACGCTTCGCTTACTCAAAACTAACCCTTTTCAGGTAAGAATCCGCCCGGGAGAACTTCTCCCAGGCGGTATACCTATTTCCTTACATTACATTATCTAACTTAATATTACTATCTTACTGGCCTAAATATGCTTTGTATGCAGCCTGTGTATCTGCTGCCACAGTCGCAGGATCTTTGTCGCCGTTAACCATTTCCTGCATTTCTGTATTAAGTACGGACCATACAGAACCATCTACATAAGAGTCATAAATCTCACAGCCCTTGTTGTCCACATAAGAGAAGTTGTAGAAATCCTGTGTATAAGTATCAAACTTGGACAAGTCAACATCGGAACCGCAGAAACCAGCCAATGCGTAGTTAGCACCTACATACTCAGAGAAAGCTGTACCTGTCAGATACTGGCAAAGGTCGATACAAGCTGCGAGCTTGTCGGGATCCTGCGCTACCTTAGCGCTGATTGCCATACCGTAACCAAGACCGATGTTCTGGAACTTCTCATACTTGGTAGCGTCTGCTGCCTGAGGCAGTACTGCGAACTTGGTTGTATCAAACTTCGGGTCACCCTCAAGAGAAGCCTGGATATAGGAAGCATCCCAGTTACCGCCGATAAATGCTGCTGCATCCCCGGAGATGTAGTACTCACGAGCATCCTCATTAGAGATTGCATTGAAGTCCTTGTTGAAGATACTGGTGTCATGGAAGAGACGCTGTGTCTCTGTCAAAGCTGCCACAAACTCAGGAGCTTCGAAGTTACCTGTGCCTGCGATAATATCGGAGAACCACTGTGTACCTGTGTACTGATAACCAAGGCAGGATACGAAGCAGGAGTTAAGCTGCCACTGTCCGGAGTTACCAAATGCGATGGTGTCGATGCCCTGACCGCCAAAATACTCAGCTGCCTTCTCTACATCAGCCCATGTGGTCGGGAAGGAATCAAAACCTGCCTCTTTCCACATAGCTTCATCATAAATTACTACTGTACAGGTACCGCCTGTCAGAGCAGGATATGCATAGTATTTGCCGTCTGCTGTGAAAGGAATCAGGTAATCCATGTTGTAATCAGCAGCATAAGGAGAAGATTTAATGGAATCTGTCATATCATATAACAGTCCCTGCTTTGACCAGTTGATGGTGTTCATACCCTGAAGCAGGAACACATCCGGAAGATCATCTGCTGCTGCACGTGTAGCAATCTGTGTCTTGTAATCATCGTTTGCCAGAACTTCCTCGTCCAGTGTGATGTTTGCATGAGAATCCATCCACTGTGCCAGACATGTTCTGAAACCGTCGGAACCGCCGTTACCCTCAGATTCCTCAGATGTGGAGAAATGCATGATGGAGATGTTGCCGCTGTAAGCTAACTCGCCATCTGCTGCCGGTGCTTCCGCCTCAGGCGCCTCTGCTGCCGGCTCTTCTGCTGCAGGCTCTTCTGCTGCAGGTGCCTCTGCTGCCGGCTCTTCTGCTGCAGGTGTCTCTGTTGCTGCAGGCTCTCCGCCGCCGCAGCCAGCCAGTGTAGCTACCATAGCTGTTGCCAGTAAAATACTCACTAATTTCTTTTTCACTTTTTCAATTCCTCCTTATAAATTTTTTTGAATGAAAATGAGTTTGTTCCGAAAACATTTTAACTTAATCGTTTTCGTACTTTTATTCTATCTCTGTTTTCTCATAATGTCAACACTTTTCTGATAATTTCGAAAAAACTTACTTTTTATCATATTATATCACATTTACAGGCGCCGTAATGCAAACGGTTTCGACAAAAACTACGAAATCATGCACGGGACTTGAGCAGCTGTCTTTACGTTCACAATATTATAAAAGGGCAGCAAAAAGGCAGCGAAAACTTTCGCCGCCTTATACGTTTTCTTTCTATTCTGCTTTGCTGCTTTCGCTGGTGCCTGTTTCGTTTAGGATCTCTCATCACTGTAAAATGCCAGCTGATTCTTACCACGCTTTTTTGCCTTATACAATCCTTGGTCAGCCGCCTTATACAGGGTCTCAAAATCTGCCCCCTCCTGCGGGAAGATAGCCACACCGATACTGGCAGTAGCTGCATACTTCACATATTCCCCTGCCTGGAACCCCTTAAAGAAGGTCTCCACTTTCCTGGCCTCTTTTAAAATAGTCTCTTCATCCGGAATCCCTTTGAGGAAAATCATAAATTCATCGCCGCCAACGCGGCCAATGATATCAGTGGCCCTGAAAATCGCCCCAATCTGCATGCCCAGAGATCTTAATACCTCATCACCGAATGCATGCCCCATGGTATCATTTATCTTTTTGAAATTATCAATATCCAACAGGAACATCATGGACTGGGACTGCGGATTCTGTGCCATATAATTCTTTATCTTCCGCTCTGTGGCAAGTTTATTATTCAACCCTGTGAGCTGATCTGTATCTGCCTTGTCTTCCAGTTCCTTCCTCTTCTCATTGCTGCGTATCCTGCTGACAATATTAATGACTACCACAATACATATGAAAGCACAGATAACGATAATCAGTGACCTTATCATGCTCTTGGTGCTTCTCCACTGGAAATTGACCTGCCTGTCAACATAATCCTGACTCACACCCAGCACCATTTCCCATCCCTCCACACCTGTCGGGACATATACCAGCACATGCGACTGCTTTCCCATGGTAATCTCAGAAGTCCCTTTCGCACCGTTACTCATACGATTTCGCAACATTCTGGCCGACTCGCTGTTATCCGGCTCCATTGCCTCCAGAAGATTCCCCGTCGCCAGGCAGTTACTCGTTTCTGCTCCGCTGACACCTAATATCTTACCTTCCTCATCTATGACCGTCAAAAAGGAAGTGGAATCATAACCGGACTTAGCAATCAACGTACTGATATTCCCCATGGAATAGTACATCAGCAGGTAACCATGTATCTGCTCTGTCGCAATCCGCTCCGCAACCAGAATCGTCTGCTGATTCTCTTCCGTATATATGTAACACGACTCTGTATCCTGCAAGGTAGAAAAGTAATCGGCCTGCGCAACGGATACTTCCCCGCCTTCCTGATCCCAACCCTTTCCGCTCACATCACAGTAAACTGCCTTATAGGCACCGGAACACTGAACCGCAATTTCTAACAACTGCGTCACTCGTTCCTTATCATCTATGCCTTCTCTTTCCAGTAAGGCTCTGATCGTTACGCCTACCGTTCTCACGCCATCAAGCTGGCTTTTAAACCTGTCGCTGAAAGATTCCGTAGCGGCAATCAATGTCCTGGATACCGTATCCTGTGCCTCGGCGCTGCTCTTACTGGAAAAGTTAAACAACATGACCATGACGACTATCATCATCACTGCCGTCGGGAGTATCCACTGTAATATGCTTGACCTGTTCCTATCATCCATCGATTTCTCCATTCCCCTTATCTATACTAATAGAAAAGTCTAAGTCAGAAATTTCTTCCTCTTCCGGTTCGAATTTCTTAAAGATGCCGCTATACAGCCATGCCGCACCGTAAGCCGGCACCGTAATGCCAAACATGATTACAAAAATAAGCGAATATGCTGAAAAATACCCTATTACAAGAGGTAATGCATAAAATACTATCATCAGCACCGTCTTGGGCAGATTGGCAAAAGCCAGAATCATCGCATTTTTGAGCGTATTCTTAATACTATTCTCAAATCTTGCCTGCAGCGGAAATACATAAACTCCTGCCATAATAAGTAAAATAGCAATCACCACTACCGCAATCATCAATGCTTTGGGAAACCGAAGCAACGAATAGTGAAAGATAAGTGCGTCACCAACATAGACCAACAACACCACCAGCATAATGAGCCACAAAACTGTAGCCTGTTTAAAGTTTGCTGCAAAAGACTTAAAAAATCCCCTGATGAGATATCCCTCTTCGCCTCGTATCATCTTAAGCAAAACATAATGCATGGCCGTATGCGCGGCACCAATTGTGATGATCGGGAGACAACAGGCGATCATTAAAAAGTTCAGAATCAGCAAATCTGCCACACGATTTAAGAAACGCATGACAGGACTATCCAGATCAAATAATTTACCCATAACAGCCTCTTTTCAAAAGATACGAATACATTATATTACACAATGCTACAAAAAATCTATATAATCCTTAAAATTTAGTAAAAATTGAACTACTTTAGATTATACTTCTTGCTGACCTGCTGGTATTGCAGATTCAGCGTCTGATACATCTTAAGCGTCCCGGCCATTTCTTTTTTCACATGCTCCATGATCTCATCATACGAATTAACGAACATCGATACAATCTGGTGCTTCAAACGCTTCTTAGCGGCATCCTCATTCAACAGACTGATTATCTGCTGCTTGGGCATAGCCTCTCTATAGCTTCTCTTTCTGACCAGGGCGCTCACCACATCCACCACCTGCAGAATTCCCTGATGCAGACTGATCTGACCCTCTTTCAGATGACGCGGATACCCACTGCCATCGCCTCTTTCATGATGGGCAAGCGCTATCTCGAGTATTTCATCCTTCATCTTTGTCTTTAACTGTTTTTCAGCAATCTCTATATGCGTTCGTACAATCTGCATCTCGTCCTTTTTCAGCTTGCGCAGTGCACGGACAATTTCCTTGGGTATGGCCAGCATACCAATATCATGAATCAGCGTCGCATAGTAAAGCATCTCCCTCTCCTGCTCAGGCAGATACATAATCTGACACATTTCTTCACAGATACAGGCTGCGGTAACCGTGTCAAACACCATGGATTCCCTCACAAACCCCTGACAGTACATCAGCATTTCCAGGAAACGTTTTTTATCCTCATTGGAAAAAATCATATACTCCACAATTTCATCCAGTTCCTGCTTATACTCTCCGCTCTTTAACTTACCCATAATGTCATACTTTTCATCACACCGATAGAAGCATTCCAATCCCTTATCAGAAAGCTTTGTCCCTGCCTGTTTCTGGAACATGCGGGTTTTAAACTGGGCGCCCATGGCGCCGGCGTATATGTCAATCTTCTCCGCAATATTGACATAAGCGGCCACATCCTTATATTCGTACTCAGAATCTTTTAACTTCTCATAATCCCTGTGATGGTACATAATCACTTTGGCCAGATCCGGCAGGGGCGAGAGATATTTGAAGAAAAGATAGCCATAAATAGAATGGGCCATATTATCCCTTGTCTCATACTGCAGCATATCGTTCATACGGGCCGCCTCTGTCTTATATGCGCCAATATCATGCATGGTGGCCACCATGACAATATCCGCAAGCTCAAACTCCTCGTATCTGCCCTCTTCCTGAAGCATCTTATAGACTATGTAAGCAACCCTGGAGCCATGCTCCATCAGGGTCGGATTGATCATTTTCATAATGTCCCGCATTAACAGAAAAATATCTTTGCTCTTAATATATTCCATAAATTTCTCCCATGACTACAATACAAACTCCATTGGTGTATAGGTAATGCCATCCCTCTGCTCTTCCGGGCTCAAATCCCTGAAACCCAGCTTATGATAAAATCCAACCCCATATGGAGAGGAATTGACAGTTACCCGGTCTGCCTGCACTTCCGACAACAGATATTCGGAAAGATACCGGATCAGGGCGCGGCCAATTCCCCGCCTGTGATATGTCTCCTCTACGAACAGCAGTGAAATGTGTGCATTGTTCCGCAGCGTAACCATTCCAACAATCTTCTCGCCGTCCAGCGCAACGAACATCTGGTATGCCCCCATCACAAACATCCGATGCAATGTAGGATCCGTTATAAAATTTTCAAAATTCTTCACACCCTCTGGAGTATAGACGTCTGCCTCAAACTTCAAAAAGGTTCTCCAGGCCAGCGCCATGGCATCGTTCCACTCATCCCGGTATGCACTTCTGATCTGATATGATGTTCCCAAACCACTCATGGCTCCTTTATAATCTCATATTATTTTATCGTATTTGCCATGAAATTACAACTCACAAGAAACCCTCCGGCTCAGTTTGGAAAAGCTGTTCATGCTTGCAGACACTACTTTGCAGCCTCAGCGCCCACCTTATTGACAAGGGGAAGCCCGTTCTCCAACGCATACGCATTCTCCAAGGTCACCTTGGCTATGGCCTGCGTCGCCTCTTTAGTGAAAAATCCCATATGGGAAGTAATCAGTACATTGGGGAATGTCATCAGCCTGGCCAGATTTTCATCACGCATGATTTCATTGGACTTATCCTCATAGAATATGCCCTCTTCTTCCTCATATACATCCAATCCCACACCGCCGAATTTACCGGCTACCAATCCATCTATCAAGGCATCTGTGTCAATCAATGCACCGCGGGATGTATTGACCAGATAAACGCCCTGTTTCATTTTTTCAATGGTATCCTTATTGACCAGGTGTTTCGTCTCTGAGGTCAAAGGACAGTGCAGGGATAACACATCCGATTTTGACATAATCTCATCCAGGGATACATATTCTACGTCCAATTTGGGATTCGGATACGGATCATAAGCCAGCACCTGCATCCCAAAGCCGTTGCAGATACGAATCATCGCCTGGCCGATCTTACCCGTGCCAACGATGCCCGCCACCTTATGATAGAGATCCACACCCATCAGACCATGGAGGCTCATATTAAATTCCCGGGTTCTGTTATACGCTTTATGTGTATAACGATTCACCGTCAACAGCATACCCATGGCAAACTCTGCTACCGCCTCCGGGGAATAGCTGGGCACACGAAGAATCACTACCTTATCTTCCGCAGCCTTCACATCAACATGGTTGAAACCGGCGCTCCTTAAAAGAATCGCCTTCACATGCATATCATAAAGTGACTCTATCATCTCTGCATTCACATAGTCATTGACAAAAATACATACTGCATCAAAGCCCTTCGCCAGCGAAATCGTCTCCTCATGGAACGGCACCTCAAAGAACCGGATATCAAACCCATATTCTTTCCCCATAGGCTCAAACCAGGTTCTGTCATATGGTTTTGTACTAAAAAAAGCTATCTTCATTTTCTTTCTCCTTCTTTGTCATGATTGTATAGTATAAACAAAAACATAAAAAACATTCCCTTATATTTAACTATAGCAAAAACCGCTATACTCTGTAAGTATATGCGGTCTTTTTCGATCTAAAAAGGGTTCAAATCTTTAAAGAAATCTGTCACACTCTGCTTGAGACTCTCCCAGAAATTATCCGCCGCGCCTTCCACAGCACTCTCCACGGCCTCATTGATGGCTTCGTTGGCCTGCTCCACCACTTCCTCACCGTACTCCTCATACAGATCCTGGGCATGGTCAGCAAACTCTTCCGCCTCAGCCTCTATTGTCTCTATGGTCACTTCTTTCCCCTGACCTGGCGCAATAATTCCCACATATACCGCACCTATGACTGCTGCCACACATAACAGTCCAAATAGTTTCTTCATAAATGGTAATCTCCATTCCCAAAGGGTTACACTGTGTTCCGGGTCTTTCTCATGTAACTTTCTGTAAAATCCAACGGTATATATCCCCGTAGACATTCTCTCTATCCAATTCATTGAGAATCTCATGCCTGTCACCAGGATAAAGTTTCATCTGCACATGCTCCATCCCCAACCGCACGAAAGAATCATACACTGCTTTCACAGCCCGGCCATAGTCGCCCACAGGATCTTCCTCCCCCGACACGAAAAGTACCGGCAGCTGTCTGGGCATTTTACGCAGCTTCTCCTCATCATGCAGGTTCCAGATCAGCTTCATCAGCGTCTGAAATCCATTGGCCGTAAAGACAAAGCCGCACAGCGGATCCTGCAGATAACGCTCCACACTCTCTACATTGGTGCAAAGCCAGTCACTGGAAGTCTTCGGCGACTCTATCCGCTTATTAGAGCTGCCAAAAGCAAGTCTGTCAATCAATTTGCTCACATGCTTCGGCCCGCAGAAAAGTGTCTGAATCCCTGCCAATACCCTCACAACAGCAAGTCCCGGCTTTGACTGCATGCCTGTGCCCATGATGATGGCGCCGTCTATGCCGCTTCCATAACGAAGCAGATAGTTTCTCGCAATAAAGGAACCCATGCTGTGGCCCAGGATAATATAAGGGATGCCCTGATACTGCTCCTGCATAATCTTCTTAAGCCGGTGTTCATCTCTTACCAATACAGTGGCTGCATCCTCTTTACAGAAATACCCGAAAGTTTCTCCCGGATTGACAGATTTGCCATGGCCCAGATGGTCATCTCCCACTACCAGAATCCCCTTCCCGGCCAAATATCTTGCAAATTCGTCATAACGGCCAATATGTTCCGTCATGCCGTGTATAACCTGTAAGATGCAAACCGGACGCTCTGCCTCCGGAATCCAACGAATGGCATGAATCGTATGCTCCCCGTCCCGGGAGCCAAAGTAAAAATCTTCTTTCTGTACCACCCCAAAATCCTCTCTCGCTTCACCCATGATTTCTTAACTTAACAGATTTCCGCCCCGGCCGGCATATCTTTCTGCGGCACCATGACTGCCAGATTGCCTTCCTCATCTGCGGCGCTTAAAATCATGCCTTCCGACAACAGGCCGGCAATCTCCCTGGGCTGTAAGTTCACCAGCACCATGACCCTTTTCCCAATCAGCTCTTCCGGTTTATAGTACTGTTTGATACCGGAAAGAATCTGTCTGGTCTGGGACCCGATCTGCACCTTGAACTTCAAAAGTTTCTTGGATTTGGGTACTTCCTCGCATTCCAGCACCAATCCCACCTGGAACCGGCACTTCTCAAAGTCATCATATGTGATTGTAGCCTTTGGCTCTAATTCCACCACTTTCTCATCCATACCGGAATCCTTTCCTTCCTCACCTGCCGCTGCCTTTCTCTGCGCAAACATTGCCTCTACCTGCTCCATCACTTCCTTCATATCCTGACGTGCAAAGAGAATCTCCGGTTTCTCTACTACCTTATTGCCAGAGGGATAAAGTGTTGATACCGCAGCAAAATCCTGCTTGCCGGCGCACTCCTCTAACACCCCAAAATCCACTAAGGACGTATTCAACTGCCCCGCAATCTTCTGTGCTGTCTCAGGCATATAGGGCTCCAAGAGAGAGGCCCCCACCAGGATGCCATTCAGCAGATTATATAAAACGGTGGCAAGCCGGTCTTTCTTCGCCTCATCTTTAGCCAGTACCCAGGGCATGGTTTCATCTATATATTTATTGCAGCGTTTGAACAATACAAAGATTTCCGTAATTGCATCCGCCACCCGCAGTTCGTCCATCTTCTTAGACACTCTGGTATAAGTATCCGCAGCCACCTTAAACAAATCGGCATCCACATCTTCCGCTCCTGCGTCCACACCCACTTTCTGATTCTCCACAACGCCGCCAAAATACTTATTGCTCATGGATACAGTCCTGTTCACCAGGTTCCCCAGTGTATTCGCCAGATCGGAGTTCATACGCTCCACCATCAAATCCCAGGTAATCACGCCGTCATTTTCAAAGGGCATTTCATGCAGCACGAAATAGCGCACCGCATCCACACCGAAGAACTGAATCAGATCATCCGCATAAATCACATTTCCTTTGGACTTGCTCATCTTGCCATCGCCCTGTAAAAGCCAGGGATGCCCGAATACCTGTTTCGGAAGGGGCTCTCCTAAAGCCATCAGGAAAATCGGCCAGTAAATTGTATGGAAACGGATAATATCCTTGCCGATTAAATGCAGATCCGCCGGCCATAACTTCTTATACTGCTCACTGCTTTCACCATCTGCCTCATAGCCGATTCCCGTGATATAGTTTGTCAGCGCATCCAGCCACACATAGACCACATGCCTGTCATCGAAGTCTACCGGAACGCCCCATTTAAAGGAGGTCCTGGACACACACAAATCCTGCAGCCCCGGCAGAAGGAAGTTGTTCATCATCTCATTCTTACGGGACACGGGCTGGATAAATTCCGGATGAGCATTGATATGGGCAATCAGCTTATCCGCATATTTGCTCATCTTAAAGAAATAGGCTTCCTCCCTGGCAGGCTTCACTTCCCTGCCGCAGTCAGGACATTTACCATCCACAAGCTGAGACTCTGTCCAGAAGGACTCACAGGGTGTACAGTAAAGTCCCTCATAGGCCCCCTTATAGATATCCCCCTGGTCGTAGAGTTTCTTGAATATCTTCTGCACCTGTCTCTCATGAAAATCGTCTGTGGTACGGATAAATTTATCATAGGAAGTATTCAGGGCATCACAGATCCTGCGGATTTCCCCCGCAACCTTATCCACATATTCCTTAGGCGTAATCCCCGCTTCCTGCGCCTTTAATTCAATCTTCTGTCCGTGCTCATCCGTACCGGTCTGAAACTGAACATCATAACCGTCTTTTCTCTTAAAACGGGCAATACTGTCTGCCAATACGATCTCATAACTATTCCCGATATGGGGCGTACCGGAAGTATAGGCAATCGCCGTTGTGATATAATACTTTCCCTTATCCATGACAAATTTCCTCTCTCTTCTATTATAATATCATACAAATTTCAGTGAACCTTTGACAGTAAACCTCAGTAAAGTTTCCACTTGTCCTGACTGTACAAAATATACTGTAATTAACCTATCATAAGGCAATTCGATTGTCAATTCCCGCCTGGACAGTATCAGAAAAATGTCCGGCGCAAGACTCCTTTTCACACCTTGGCAAAGCTTGTGTCCCCGGCCGTCATTCTGTACGTACTTCGGTATAATAATCAGCGCAAAAAGGTTCTTGCTTAATTTCCCATACCTTATCTCGTAAAAGACTGATATCCGCTGCCAGAATCTGAACAACTCCTTCTGTTGTCTGAAAACGGAATGTCCCCTGACTTTCTGCTTCCTCCTGGGCCTGTGTGCTTATCGCTGTCCCCAATACCATCATCATGCCGATAATTACGGCAAATATTCTTCCTGCCTTTGTCATTGTCCGGCCTCCTCCTTCATTGGAGATAAATACAAGGTATTGCTCTGTGCCTCATACCGATAGCGGAGTGTATTTTCCGTCAAAGCGCCAAGCCGTTCCTCCATCTGACCGATCAGCACATCCACCCTCTCATTGACGCCTGCCATATTCTCCTGCAGGATTTTCTCAAACTCCTGCTTTAAATGCTCCATGCCGGCCTGCAATTGATTCAGCCGGTTGTTCACCTCAGCCACATTCTGGTCGAGGGCTGCTTTTACAGTCTTTTCCAGCTTGCTTATACTGGCCCACAGCCTCTCGTCTTCTTTCTTTAAGGCCGCCATCTTCTCATACAGGTCTGCGATATCGGTCTGCACGTGTTCCATATCCCCGCGGATTTGCGCAATCTGCTCTTGTATCACGGGAATCTTCTCTTTATCTATGGTCTGCACCGTATTCGTTAAATCAGTAAGCTTGATCTGTGTCTCCTTAAGACTTAGCACAATGGTGTCCACTTGCTCACGCATCGTGATAATCTGCGTCTGCAGCGCACTGTCTCCGGCTTTGTATTCCTTCTCAACCTCCTGCAGCCCATCCTGTACCTGCGTCATGGTCTGTAATAGTTCTTCCACCTTTTCCTTTAAATAGGCTGTGCTTGTCAGATACTCCTGCCGCAGCTTCTCACCGGAATCTTCCGACATATACCTGACGGCTTCTTCCTCATGGACCACCTTGGAAATCCCCTCGTCATCTGTTTCTTTCTGGTTCTCTTTCTGATCCGCTTCCTGCATCACCTGCTCTGTCTGTTCTGGCAGCGCAGTCTCTCGTCCCCCATATCTTTTGCCCACATATCCCCACAAAAGTACCAGCAACAGTACAATAATCACCACGGCCACAGCCGCCGTTATGATCACTGTGAGTTTGTTTTCCTGTTTGTCCGGGTCATTTCTTCTTTCCTTCCAATAATCTGACATCTTTGTCATAAATTCGCGCATGGTTTTCTCCTTCCTTTTTTCTGCTTCAGGTTTCTCAACATTTGGAAATCAGCGGCGATCTGCCGGGAATCCACGCCATAGGGCTGTGGAATAAAGTATACTTTCAGATGAATCCAAAGATTGTATGATTACGATAACAAAAGCGCATCTGTTTGACAATATCGGAAATTTGCACAAATATTTATGATAAAAAAGGAGTACATCCTCTGTCAAGCAAGATGTACTCTGTCTGTAACCCTTACAAACGGAATTTCGTCAGCAGAATTTTATCCCTATTTAATACGTCAAAATCTCATACCCATCCTCCGTCACAACCAATGTCACTTCCCACTGCGCGGAGGGCTTGCCGTCATCTGTGTAGACGGTCCAGCCGTCCTTGTCATCAATATAGATATCTGCCTTGCCCATATTGACCATCGGCTCTATGGTAAACACCATGCCGGGCACCATCAGCATTTCCGTGCCCTTGCTTGTCACATAACTGACAAATGGCTCCTCATGAAATTCCAGACCCACACCATGCCCGCCGATCTCCCGGACAATAGAGTAACCGTTCTTCTTCGCGTGATTGTTGATGGCTTCCGCCATATCACCCAGGAAATTCCAGGGTTTGACCTGCTCTAGGCCCACATCAATGCATTCTTTGGCTACCTGTACCAGCTTCCGGGTCTCCTCCGGCACATTTCCCAGCATGAACATTCTGGAAGAATCCGAGAAATATCCCTGATAGATGGTGGACACATCCACGTTCACAATATCGCCGTCCTGTAAAAGCCGGCTCTCGCTTGGAATACCGTGGCACACTACTTCATTGATGGACGTACAGACACTCTTGGGAAACCCATCATAATGAAGCGGCGCGGCGATGCCCCCCATCTGACTGGTCATATCGCAGACAATCCGGTCGATTTCCTCCGTGCTCATCCCAATGTGAATCTGTCTGGCGATCTCATCCAGAATTGCGATATTAATCTTGCTGCTCTCGCGGATTCCCTGAATCTGCTCCGGCGTTTTCAATATATCATGGCTGGGCACGATATGCCCCTGCAGTGCATAACTTTCAATTTTTTCATCCATAGCCATATGACATGACTTATATTTTCTGCCGCTTCCACACCAGCAAAAATCATTTCGTCCCAGCTTTTTCACAGTCACTTTCCTCCTGACGCAGTTTATCCAACAATCGTATCTATTGTATCTCATCTGGTATGCAAATTCAAGATTATGCCGGGCCGCCTTAACCGCCTTAACCGTCCCCGAACCGTCTGCAGTGCCAAACTGTCTTAACTGCCTGCTCCACTATATCCTACAATTAACTATATCTTTCAGTGAATACAGACGGACATGGCCGTCCCGCCCGGCAGTTTCGTTAAGCTTCTCCTCAAACCCTGCCGCTGAAAAGAGGGCATAATAGAACTCAGACCTGTCTTTCTGGGGCGTCAGTTTGGCCGCCGTATCCAGGTATTCCTCGTATGTAAAGGGGATATCATCCAATTTGCAGGCCCCTGCCAGGTACTCTTTCCTTCTTCCGGAAACCGCAAGAATGTCAATTTCCGTCCCCTGGATGCTAAGTCCCGAATCCTTCCTCATATCTCGCACCGTGGTCCTGCCGAAGAAGCGTCCCGCCTTCCTATAACGGAAGGGAAGAGCATCGGCCTTTTGCAATGCCTCTATGTACTGCCCGCATACCTCCCGGAACGGGCCGGACGCAAACTGGCGGAGAAAGGGACGCACCGCCCTCTCATACACACCCTCCACATCCCCTGCCTCCAATGCCGAATACTGCGTATAAACAAAGGCATACCAGAACCGGAAAAAGGGATCCGTCAATTTATAAATACCCCTGTGAGTCTTGGCGGGCTCCTTAATCTCCACATCCAGGGAATATTCCCGTTCCACAATCCCCATCTGGATCAGGGTTCTCAGATATACACTGGTCTTAGAAGTATCCTCCACCAATGATTGCCGGCTGATATCATTAAGCCGCACATTCCCCAGCGCCAACGCTCCCAGCAGTGCATGATAGATGGGCGTCTCCCGCAATTCCTGCCGCAGCATATAATCCACTTCCCTGTACAGCACACAATCCTTCGAGAGCACATTCTGTTTGATATTCTCCGCCAGAGACAGCCCGGCATCGAACTGTCCAAGATAATACGGCATGCCACCCAATACCGCATAGGCCAGTATCTTATCCAGCTCCGAATATTCCGGGAAAAAGCGGGATGCCTCATAAAAGTTCAGCGCCTTCATCTGACAGCTTCCTGTCAATATTCCGCTAAGAGGCTTCTCCTCTGCCAGCAGTTCCTGCTCCACAAAGCTTATCGCACTGCCGCACAGAACAATCATAATGTTGTCATGCTGCCATATCTCCTCCCACAGATTACGCAGAATGGAAAGAATGGCCGGATTCTCTTTACACAGATAAGGAAATTCATCCAGCACAAGCAGTTTCTTATGCCCACCGCAGGGTAACTGTGATACAGCCCGAAAAGCCTTGTCCCAATCTGTGAACTGCTCCACATACTGCCTGGCCGGTATATCCTCCTGCAGCAGCTGTTCTGAGAAAGCCTTAAGCTGCAGCTTATCCGTACATTCCCGACAGGCAAAATACACATGCGGTTTCCCCTCACAAAACTTCTTAAGAGTTTCTGTCTTACCCACACGACGCCTGCCATAGAGAAGGATCAGCTGTCCTCCCGAAGCCCTGTAACTATTCTCCAGAAACTGCAGTTCTGCGGTTCTTCCTATAAACATTACACTACCTCTTTTCAATCATAGATTGTATTATTTTCATAAAATCATATCGTCCTGTGCAGATTGCTTTCTATAATATTATATATTTCTATATGTATTTTCATCTCTAATCCAGATTCAGTATTTTATAGTTTGAATACATTTTATTCTAAATCAGAATAATCTACAAGGAAATTTATGGCATTTATTTGACAAAACAATGAGAGATACCGCAATTATACGATATCCCTCACCATCTCTTACTATGTGAAGTTTGTAGATTTATTCGTATATGACTAAACATCCCTATACGAATGACTGGATTTCTTTAGCTCATTGTTATGTTTGCAATATTTCGCTTATAGTCGGACTGTAACTGACTGCCTTTTGCACCTGAAACTTCTGGTACACGACTGCTCATAAATACTCGGCTGACTCTTTCTCTGAAACCCTCTGACTCCTGTCTGAACCTTATAATATGACAGGAATCAGTTGGCAGAGAATTTTTGTTATACCATTGACATGGGTTATATTACTTTACAATCGTAGCAGCAATATACAATCCCTCTGTCTCACTCAGATTTACGACAAAGAAATAATACCTGCCAGCCTCTGGAGCTGTGTATGTAAAGGCTACTATATCACTACCTTCAATATAATCCATAATATTATCCGGATTCTTAAGGCCAGTTTGAAAGGTAACATCCGAAGGATCGCCGACTACGGCAATCTTAACCTCTTGTCCCTCACTCAATGTGAATCCGCCAGACATAAATGTCTCGTCTTCATCCATTTCCCACTCGATATTTATGGTTCTTCCGCGGCCTTCCATGTTAACATCATCCATCATCACAATCTTATCCGGATCGATATTATACAGTTCGGCCATCTCCTCAATGGCCTTCTGGTTCTCCGCATCTATATTTTCCAAAGAGTTCTTGACGCTTGTCTCTTCCGCATATCCTTCATAAGCACCCGTCATTTTAACCCCCGCCGCCAGGGAAGTAAAGCTGCTCCCCAACAAGAAACATGCTGCAAGCACTAACGCCGCACTCTTCTTAATGCCACCGCTCATATGAAATTGACTCATACACGCCACTCTCCTCTCATAGTTTGTTCTGTCATCCACCAGCGCAAACAGCTGGTATCTTTCTCTTGTCTTCTCACCTTTTAACATATCAAAGATTACCTGAAAATAGTGCTGATCTGAAAATTTATTGCTTGCCTTCTCACATACCAGCCTGTCGCAGCTCATCTCGCAGAGCAGTGTCATCTGCCTGGACATGATGTGCACAACAGGATTAAACACATGCAGCAGTGTAACCATGATACCAAGTGTCCTGAGCGGCAAATCTCTTTCCAGGTAGTGGCACAGTTCGTGATAGAGAATGATTTCCATCTCCTCTTCCGTGTACTTATTCAAAGGCAGTATCACTACCATTCCATGATAGTAGGTGATGCATGGCACATTGACAGAATCATTCCTGCACAGAGTTACCTTACCCTTTATGCCCAGTTCAGCACATATTTCCTTAAAACGTCGTTTGGTTTCCTCATCTTCTTCGGGAATATTACCTCTACAAACCATAGTCCAACGACGGCGGCAGTACAATTTGTATGCCAGCAGCGTCAAAAACAATCCCAGCCACACCCATCCCAGGATGGTGAATACTTCCATTGTTCTTGGCGTGTTATAGAATAAATTGATACTGCTGTGCATTCCTTTCTCAATCCATCGGCCTATCTGCAATATGAAATAGACCACCGGCAATACATACGCGCACAATACGACTATGGTCGCAAAGCGGACCAAACGCACGTCTTTCTTAAACCATATCTTCCGGAAAATCATTCCCATAATATAGAATAATGTTCCGGAGATATCCGTCATTAACAGCGCTATAAATAAATTACTTGCCCAATCCATTGATCATCTTCTGTATCCTTTCAATCTCATCTTGTCGTAACGGTCTCTCATTTGCCAGAGCACACAAAAATTCATCTGCGTTATCATGATTCCAAAAGGTCACATAGTCACTTGTCAACTGACCTTTATACACCTCGAGCGGAATAAGAATCTGATAGAAAAACACACGCCCCTGACGATAATGTCTCAGATATCCCTTTCTCACAAGACGAGCCAGGAACGTAGATACCGTCTGAGGTTTCCACTCTTTGTGGTACTTGTCGTTGACCCTCTGCATAATTTCCATGAGACTCAGCTCTTCCTCCGAATCCCATACTGTCTTCATTACCAGCTGTTCACAATCCGTTAAATTTTCAAGTGTCATAACAATGCCTCCAGTAATCTCTACAATTACTATTGTAGGTTATAGTATTTAATAAGGTTCTCTCCTTCAATAGTATTTTATTATCCGTAGAATATCAAGTATAAATTGTCATGAATTTCACTAAAAATGGACTGGCTATGTAGTTTTGATTCAACAAAATAAGATATTTTATGATAAAAAACCACATTGCATATATCAGAAAGATACTGTAAAATGTTGATTTAGCTCACACAGATTTCAGGGAAAAATATCATCTTAACCCTGACCGGGAGGTAGTGAACATGAAAACAGCACAAACTTCAAAATGCAGTCTTTTTCATAAGTTAGTCGGTGACAAGGCTTTTTATAAAATGGTGCTTGCCATCGCTGTACCGATTATGATTCAGAATGGTATAACTAACTTTGTAAGTCTTTTAGACAATATCATGATCGGTCAAATCGGCACGGAACAGATGTCCGGCGTGGCCATCGTGAACCAATTACTCTTCGTCTATAATCTCTGCCTGTTCGGCGGCGTATCCGGTGCGGGTATCTTTACCGCCCAGTACTTTGGACAGAAAAATGAGGAAGGCGTCCGGCAGACGGTCCGTTTCAAGGTATGGATGGTCTCTGTGATTACTCTGCTCACGGTCATCCTGTTCCTGACTGCCGGCAGTTCTTTGATCGAAACCTATTTGCAGGGTGAGGGCACTGCGGAGAGCGTGGCCGCCACTTTAGCCTATGGCCGGCAATATCTCTGGATCATGCTGCTTGGATTGCCGCCGTTTATGATGGTCCAGGTCTATTCCAGCACACTGCGGGAATGCGGGCAGACCATTCTGCCTATGAAAGCCGGCGTGGTGGCAGTCTTTGTAAATCTGGTATTAAACTACATATTAATATATGGTAAATTCGGTGCACCGGCCCTCGGCGTGCAGGGCGCTGCCATCGCTACTATCACCTCCCGTTATGTGGAGGCCGCCATTGTGCTGCTTCACACCCACAGCCATAGGACAGAGAATCCCTTCGTGGAAGGTCTTTACAGTACGTTAAAAGTGCCCGGAGCCTTGGTGCAGAAGATTCTGATAAAGGGTACACCCCTTCTTCTCAATGAAACCATGTGGGCAGCCGGTATGGCCATGTTAACCCAATGTTATTCTGTGCGCGGTCTCAACGTGATCGCTGCCCTGAATATCTCCAATACTATCAACAACGTGTTCAATATCGTCTTTATCGCATTAGGAGATTCCGTGGCTATCATCGTAGGGCAGCTTTTAGGCGCCGGCAAAATGAAAGAAGCCCGTGATACAGACAATAAGATGATCGCTTTTTCCGTCTTCAGCTGCACCTGTATGGCTCTTGTGATGTTGTTATTAGCGCGGTTTTTCCCGCTCTTGTTCAAGACCAATGAGGAAGCGCGACTGCTTGCCACATACTTTATCATGGTTGCCGCCATCTTCATGCCCCAGAATGCCTTCCTGCACGCATCCTACTTTACACTGCGCTCAGGCGGCAAGACCATCGTCACATTCTTATTCGACAGCGTCTTTATCTGGTGCGTCAGTGTGACGATTGCGTTCACCTTAAGCCGCTATACGGCACTGCCCGTGGTCGCTGTATTTACTTTCGTACAGGCAGGGGATCTGATCAAATGCGTGATTGGATTTATCCTTGTGAAAAAGGGCGTGTGGCTACAGAATATTGTGGAATAGGGTATGGAACTGTGTATAGAAATTGCTTTGAAAAATTATCAGTATTGTATTTGAAAATATTTTAAAAAAATGTTATATATTTATAGTATATTCGATATAATATGCACATACAGTTGAAAAGAAGGTTTGTATAACAGCAAAAAGAAATAGCATCCCCCACCCTCAGAAAGGGAAATGCTATTTCTTTACTTATCACGATAATGCGATCCACATTGGACAATCTTTAAGACATTGTTTTCTATACGATAAACAATTCTATTGGAGTCATCAATCCTCCTGCTCCAATATGAAGACAGGTCACCGCTTAAACGTTCTGGCTTACCTCATGTACTGTACCCCTGTTGCTTCCATTTGCGCTACTGAATCTTTTAATCTGGACATATTTTCGTCCGAATAAAAGGAATCTACCGCTACCTCAAACGGTTCTAGATGACAATAAGGAACGTTAAAAAATAATATTATTTACGAAAGGCGAATCAGATACACATCCGATTCGCCTTTTCAACTCTTTAAAACTGTTCCAGATACCCTTTCACGTTCTCTGTGATATTCCCGCCAAAGATTGCAGACCCCGCCACAATCACATTGGCGCCTGCCTCCAACACTACTTTCACATTGTCCTTCGTGATACCGCCATCCACCTGGATGTCCAAATCTACACCCAGCTCATCGGCCATCTTGCGGATCTGGCGAACACGTTCTGTGGATTCGGGTATGTACTTTTGACCGCCAAACCCCGGTTCCACTGTCATCACCAGAAGCATATCCAGCTTACTCAGGTATTTCCTGACCACTTCCACGGGAGTCCTTGGCTTGATTGACATTCCAACCCGACAGCCCAGGCTGCGAATCAGACTGATCGTTGCCTCTGCATCCTCTGTAGCTTCCAGGTGGAATGTAATACTGTCCGCGCCGCAGGCTATGAATTCTTTCACGTAGCGCTCCGGTTCCACAATCATCAGGTGTACATCAAACACTTTATCCGTTACTTTACGGATGGTGCGGATCACTGGCATACCGAAAGAGATTGACGGAACAAAGACGCCATCCATCACATCAATATGAATATATTCTGCTCCAGCCTCACAGGCTTCTTGAATCTGCTCTCCCAGCCTGGCGAAATCAGCCGCCAGAATGGAAGGAGATAAAATATTTTTTCTTTCAGACATCCCAAATGCCTTTCTATCGCCAGATCGTTAATTATTTTACGAACTCTTTTACCTTTGCATAGATTCCCTTGCCGTCTAATCCATACTTCTCCACCAGTGCAGATGCAGGGCCGGATTCTCCGAACGTATCCTGCATACCAATCCGCAGTACGGGAGTCGGATGTTTCTCAGACAGGCAGTCACACACTGCGCTTCCAAGTCCGCCGATCACGGTATGCTCTTCTGCCGTCACAACCTTGCCGGTCTTCTTCGCAGAAGCGAGCACCAGTTCCTCATCCAGAGGTTTGATGGTATGAATATTGATCACTTCTGCCTGAATGCCGTCAGCCGCAAGCATTTCTGCCGCCTCTAATGCAGAAGAAACGGTAATACCGCTGGCAACGATGGTCACATCTGTGCCTTCTCTTAAGAGAACGCCTTTGCCAATCTCAAATTTATAGTCAGGCTTATCATTGATCACCGGCACTGCCGCGCGGCCAAACCGCAGATAAACAGGGCCTTCCACTTCAATTGCCGCTCTGACAGCCGCCTTCGCCTCCACATCATCGGAAGGTACGATTACTGTCATGCCGGGAATGGTGCGCATCAGAGCCACATCTTCATTACACTGATGGGTTGCGCCGTCCTCACCCACCGTAATACCGGCATGGGTTGCACCAATCTTCACATTCAGATGCGGATAACCGATGGAATTACGAACCTGCTCGAAGTTACGTCCTGCCGCAAACATAGCGAAGGAACTGATAAAAGGTATCTTGCCGCAGGTTGCAAGTCCGGCTGCGATACCTGTCATATTACACTCTGCAATACCACAGTCAATATGACGCTCGGGAAAAGCTTTCATAAACACACCCGTCTTAGTAGCGCCTGCAAGGTCTGCATCCAGGACTACCAGATCCGGAAACTCTGCACCACATTCAGCAAGTGCATTACCATAGCTTTCTCTTGTTGCGATTTTCTTAACATCTGCCATTAGTTTGCACCTCCTAATTCTTCACCGATCTTCTCAAGATCTGCCATTGCTGTAGCATACTCCTCGTCGTTAGGAGCCTTGCCATGCCAGCCTGCATTGTTCTCCATGAAGGAAACGCCTTTACCTTTCACTGTCTTACAAACGATAGCAGTGGGCATACCCTTGGTTTCTTTCGCTTCCTTGAAAGCAGCATCAATCTGGTCAAAGTCATTGCCGTCAATGTTGATTACATGGAAATTAAACGCCTCAAATTTCTTGTCAATCGGATAGGGGGAACATACATCATCAATCTTACCGTCAATCTGCAGCCCGTTATTGTCTACGATCACTACCAGATTGTCAAGTTTACGATGTCCGGCAAACATAGCCGCCTCCCAGACCTGTCCTTCCTGAATCTCGCCATCGCCGAGAAGTGTATATGTTCTGTAAGATTTATTGTCCATTTTCGCTGCAAGGGCCATTCCTACTGCTGCGGAAATACCCTGTCCCAGGGAACCGGAAGACATATCCACACCGGGTGTTTCCTGCATACAGGGATGTCCCTGCAGGTAAGAACCCAAGTGGCGCAGTGTCTTTAAATCTTCTACCGGGAAATACCCTCTGTTCGCCAGTACGGAATAAAGGCCCGGAGCCGTATGTCCTTTAGAAAGTACGAAACGGTCTCTGTCCGCTTTCTTGGGCTCCTTCGGATCGATGTTCATCTCCTCGAAATACAGGTAAGTAAAAATATCTGCCGCTGACAAAGATCCGCCCGGATGTCCCGCTTTAGCGCCATGTACCGCTGTCACGATACCCTTGCGAACTTCATTAGCTGTTTTTTGTAACTCTAATTTGTTCATCGCCAACCTCCATAGATATGTATTTGTGTATCTTTTACTACCATCACTATCATAACACAACCGGGCGCAAGTCACTATATAAACTTGCGCACCGGCATACTTTTTTCAGCATCTTCCTTAACTATCTGCTTTGATCAGGTCCTGATGCTTTTTGTTTCATTTCCTATTTGCCCTGTCCATAATAAGCATTGGCGCCGTGCTTGCGGTAATAATGCTTATCCTGCAGCTTTTGCGGAGCGGGCTGTATCCTTGCATTGATAGTCTCTGCACGGTAAGCCATCTTGGCAACTTCCTCTAACACCACTGCATTATGCACTGCTTCATGGGCATCTTTACCCCAGGAGAAGGGACCGTGATTCTTACACAATACTGCAGGTACTGCCGCCGGGTCTTTATCCATTCTCTTGAACTCATTGACGATCAAAAGACCTGTGTTCTTCTCATAAGCATCCGCAATCTCATCCTCATTCAGGCAGCGCAGACAGGGAATCTCACCGTAGAAATAGTCTGCGTGGGTTGTGCCGTAGCAGGGAATGCTCCTGCCAGCCTGTGCCCAGCTTGTGGCATAGGAAGAATGGGTATGTACCACGCCGCCAATCTCCGGATATGCTTTGTAGAGTTCCAGGTGGGTCGCCGTATCGGAAGAAGGATTGTATTTGCCTTCCACCTTATTGCCGTTTAAATCCATCAGTACCATGTCATCGGGTGTCAGTTTGTCATAATCAACACCGCTTGGCTTAATGGCGAAGATCCCGCTCTCACGGTCAATCTCACTCACATTGCCCCAGGTAAAAGTAACCAGTTCATATTTCGGAAGAAGCATATTCGCTTCATAGACCCGTTTCTTTAATTCTTCTAACATTGTTTCCTCCATTCCGTTACACTTCAACTAACCGTCGAGATTCGTGCGGAGAATACCGCATTTCAGGTATTCTCCTGTGTGAGATGGAGTTGCAACGCAACTCTTAGAAGTTCTTGGCGTCCCGTCCAATGTCGGGACGTCTTTAGAACTTCTTCTCACACTATTATTTCAGGTATTCTCCACCGCCGCTCTCTCGATGGCAAGTCCAGCGCTGTAGCGTTTCATAAATTCATTGAAGCCCTTCACATCCTTCTCTACAGGCTCAAGCTTCTCGCCCTTCTGCCCTGCAAAGACTTTATCTTCCAGGAAAGCTGCCAGACTCTCGTCCGCACCTTTATTGATCATATAAGAAGCAAGCAGGGCGATACCCCATGCGCCGCCTTCGCCGGCTGTCTCCATAACGCTTACCGGTGCATCAATGGCCGCCGCCAGAATGCTCTGACCAACACCTTTCGTCTTGAACAGACCGCCATGTCCTAAGATCTCATCCACACGAACGTCCTCTTCTTTCAAGAGAATGTCCAGTCCGGTCTTTAAAGCGCCCAGGGATGTGAAGAGATGTGTCCTCATAAAGTTTGCCAGGTTAAATTTCGCATCGGGTGTGCGCACGAACAAGGGCCGACCCTCGTTAAAACCGGTCACATGCTCACCAGAGAAATAGTTATACGCAAGCAGGCCGCCGCAGTCATCATCCCCTTCCAGGGCTTTGCGGTAAAGATTGCCGTAGAGTTCGTTCATATCTACCTTCATACCCATTACTTCCGAGTATTCTTTGAACAGGTTCACCCATGCATTCAAGTCGGAGGTACAGTTGTTACAATGTACCATAGCCACCAGGCTGCCGTCCGGCGTAGTCACAAGATCAATCTCATCATACACTTTGGACAGTTCCTTCTCCATAACGATCATACCAAATACGCTGGTGCCTGCGGACACGTTACCGGTACGCTGCGCTACGCTGTTGGTTGCTGCCATGCCTGTACCTGCATCCCCTTCCGGCGGACAGAACGGCACACCTGCCTGCAGTGTCCCTGTGGGATCTAAGAGTTTTGCTCCCTCTTCCGTCAGGGTTCCTGCCTGCTCTCCTGCCGTATAGACTTCAGGCAGAACATCTTTTAACTTCCAGCCGTACTTCTTATCTGCCACAGTCTCATCAAACTGCTGAATCATCTTTTCATTGAACTGCCCTGTCGCAATGTCAATCGGGAACATACCGGAAGCCTCACCCACGCCCACAACTTTCTTCCCGGTGAGTTTCCAGTGAATATACCCTGCCAGCGTGATCACGAACTTCAAGTCACCCACATGCTCTTCCCCGTTCAGAATAGCCTGATACAGATGCGCGATCGTCCACCTCTGCGGAATGTGATAGTTAAAGAGTGTGGTCAGCTTATTGGAAGCCTCCTCTGTGATGGTATTTCTCCATGTGCGGAAGGGTACCATCAGCTCGTCTTTCTCATTGAAAGCCATATAGCCATGCATCATCGCACTGAATCCGACAGCGCCGATCTTTGTCAGCTTCTCGCCATACTGCGCTTCCACATCCTCTGTCAGCTTCTTGTAACAATCCTGTAAGCCGTTCCAGATATCATCCAGGCTATAGGTCCAGATACCGTTCTCCAGCCTGTTCTCCCAATCATGCGCTCCGGATGCAATGGGCTTGTTATTCTCGTCCACCAGCACTGCCTTAATGCGGGTAGAGCCAAACTCAATCCCCAACACAGATTTACCACTTGCAATCGTTTCTTTTGCTCCCATCTTATACCTCCTGCTGTTTCTTTCTATGAAATATCTTTCTTCAGGACAGCGCACTTAACATATGCGCTGTCCATACATGCTTAAAAGGATGCTTCATTCCATCTCAGTTCGTTTTTAAAGCCTCTGATCGTGGTATCCTTGTCGATCACCACACTCTCGATGCCCATAGCTGCCGCCCAGTCTACCATCTGGTCTACACTCAGATCATAAGAGAACGCTGTATGATGTGCACCGCCAGCCAGAATCCATGCGGCAGCGCCAATTTCCATATTAGGCTGGGGTGTCCAGAATGCTGTGCCCACAGGCAGTTTCGGCATAGGCTTCTCCACCTTCTTGCAGTCCACTGCATTGATGAGCAGTCTGAACCTTGTGCCCAGATCTACTAAAGAACACGCCACTGCCGGACCTGTCTTAGAGGTAAATACCAGACGGGCAGGATCTTCCCTGTTGCCCATGGACAGCGGGCAGACTTTAATGCCGATCTCGCCATCAGCCACAGAAGGACATACTTCCAGCATATGCGCCTGTAAGATACCCTCTTTGCCGGGCACCAGATTGTAGGTATAGTCTTCCATCATGGAAGTACCCTTTGCATCCTTGATATCCGCTGTCATCAATTTCATCATGCGGACCATAGCCGCCACTTTCCAGTCTCCCTCAGCGCCGAAGCCATAGCCTTTCTCCATCAATCTCTGAATGGAAAGACCCGGAAGCTGTTTTAAACCGCCCAGCATACCGAAGTGCGTCACGATTGCATGATAATCATTCTCTACCAGGAATTTTTCAATACCAATCTCCTGCTGTGCCTGTACTGCCACATGTTTCCTGAACTCATCCAGGTCCCTGCCCTCGTCGATAATCTTATATTTGCTGTAATACTCGTCTACCAGTGCATTGACCTCACCCTGCGGCACTGCATCCACATACTCTACCAGATCATTGACGCAGTAATGGTCAATCTCCCAGCCAAACTTGATCTGTGCTTCTACTTTATCGCCCTCTGTCACGGCTACATTATTCATATTGTCACCGAAACGGCACACACGGATGTGAGAAGACTCGATGATGCCCAGTGCTGTGCGCATCCAGCTGCCCAGCTGCTTCTGTACGTTCTCATTAGCCCAGTGGCCTACGATAATCTTGCGTTCGATGCCCATGCGGCTTACGATATGCCCATACTCTCTGTCTCCATGCGCAGACTGATTCTCGTTCATGAAATCCATATCGATAGTGTCATAAGGAAGTTCTTCGTTAAACTGTGTATGCAGATGGCATAAGGGTTTCCTAAACTCTTTCAATCCAAGAATCCACATTTTAGCCGGAGAGAATGTGTGCATCCATGTGATCACGCCTGCACACTCGGAATCGTTGTTTGCATCGTTAAATGTCTGACGGATAGAAGCCTGGCTGATCAGTGTAGGCTTTAATACCACCTCAAAAGGCAGATTGCCGGAAGCATTCAGACCCTCTACAATCTTAGCAGAATGATCCGCTACTTTCCTCAGGCACTCATCTCCATATAAATCCTGAGAACCTGTACAAAACCAAAATTTGTAGTTCTTTACTGTGTTCATACTATCACCCTCCATATTTGTTTATAGTTTTAAAAAGGGCCGCCATCAGGCAGCCCCTAAACTTATCCAATCCTGTAAAATGCCATTGTCAGGCCTGAAAACATGCCGTCTGTTCGGACAAATGGCTGATTACGTTGGACACCTGATCCAGTGCGCCTATAATGTTCTGCATATTATTGACCAGCGCTGTGGTATTACCAACGATACCCGTAACTCCCTGCGCGCTCTCCTGAACATTGTTGGTGATATTATCATTGGACTGTGCCACGTCCCGCATCATTGTGCCAATATTTTCCATGGATTCCCGCATCTCAACCATCATCTGATCCACTGTGATGGAATCATGCAGATATTGTTCACCGGTCTGTTCCAGAATCTCATAGTCCGGCAGAATCCTCTCATTGATGAAATTCACCAGATTATTGGCATTATCTGCCAGTTTCATGACTGCTTCCACAACACCTTTGGAAATCTGCTGGATATTATTGGCTGTCTCTTTAGAACCATCTGCCAGCACGCGAATCTCGTCAGCCACCACTGCAAATCCCTTACCGGCTTCTCCTGCTCTTGCCGCCTCAATGGATGCATTCAGAGCCAACAGGTTTGTCTTGGCAGCAATGCTTAAGATATCCCCTGTCAGATTACCGATATTTTCTATCTGATGACTGTCCTCAATGGATGCCTGCAATGCCACATCGAACTCCCGAATCATACCGCTTGCCGTCTCTTTGCTGTCCTGGGCAAGTTTTCTGAGTTTCTCGGCCCGGCTTCTGATTTCTTCTGCAAACGCCGTTCCTTTCACAGCCCTGTTGACCATCTCGCTCACGGATTCCTCCGCCTGTCTGGTATTCTCGTTCACATATGCCGCAGTGGCAGATACTTCCTGTATACTGGCAGCAAGCTGCTGCATGGTAGCGGAGGTCTCGCTGGCACTCTGATTGGTCTCCTCCACCACATCATGGACGCTCTTTTGCTGCAGATCAATTTCCTCACTGCAGGAAATCACGCCGCCTATCATTTCCTGTAAGATATCTAAAAACTCATTGACTCCCCTGGCCAGTGTGGAGATCTCGTCTTTGGTCTGTACCGGCACTCTCTCTGTAAGACTGCCTTTCCCATTGTGGATATCCTCAATCATACCGTTGATCGCCACTGCAATTTTACGGATGGGAACCACAATCAGACGGATTGCAATAATGGTTATCAGAATCGCCGCCACAACAAGCAGGACAATCACCACGACGATCACAGTATAGGACTCTTCCGCCTCCTGCCGCAGCTGTGCCTTGCTTACATCCAGTTCTGCCGCAGAGAATTCGAGAAGTTTGTTCATATTGGAGTCGATGGTATTGTTAAGCATGCCCAGGTTGTTGGATACGAGCGCATTGGCCCTGTCCTTATCGTTTCCTCTGCTGGCCTCAATGATCGCATCCACATAACTGTCAAAATTATGCAGCCTGCTCTCTAAAAGAACATAGACTTCCTCCACCTCCGGTGAATCAATGCCGGCCTTATATTCCTCCATATACTGCCACATTTCTTCCCTTGTTTCCAGAATCGCCTCTGCCTTTTTGTCCATAACTCTCAGAAGCTTCCCATTGATATGTGCATACACATTCATGTACATATCCAGATAGTGCTCATAAATTCCATGGATCAGATTAATCTTCTCCACTTCATTATTCATGACCTTCTGGCTTCCCGCTGTAATTGTTGTCAGGCTGTTCGCGAGTATCCCCAGCGAAATAATCCCGATCAGTGCAAGAACCATAATGGCCAACGCAAACTTAACCCCTATCCTCTTCATCTTAGGTCCTTCCTTTCCATCTGCCGTGTTCCGAAACCCCTGAGTAATTTTATCATAACACACTTTCAGATAGAAGAATAGACCTGCTTCTTCAATAAGTTATCAATTATGGTGATGCTCTTTTATGCAAAACTGCCGGCCGGCAATGGATATCACCGATCCGGCAGCTTGTATGTATCACAAAATTAATTTTTGGCTTCTGCCATTCTCTTCTTTCTTGCAGACATAACCACACTCTGTATCAACAGGAACAGGCAGAGCATAACTGCTCTTGTAATACCCGTCCACCATGCCTCATCAAGACCTGCAGAAGATACAACATTCTGAATCGTACTCAAAGATAACACGCCGAAGAAGGTACCGACGATATTACCTACACCACCCGTCAGCATCGTACCGCCGATGATGGAGGAAGCAATCGCATCCATCTCCGCACCGGACGCATGAGATGCCGAACCGGAACCCACATGCAGGAAGTAAACGAAACCACCGATGCCTGCCAAAAGGCCGCAGAGTACATGCGAGATGAACTTTGTTCTCTTCACATTGATACCAAGCATCAGAGCACTTTGCATATTACCGCCCACCGCATAGAAAGAACGGCCAAGTTTGGTCCATCTGAGCAGGCAGAACATAACGATTACCACAAGGATCGCAATGATCACGCCAATCTCCACATAAGCATCGATGTACACACCCTTTTTATTCACAGAACCCATACCGGGCATGATGATACGTGTCATCTTCAGCGCTTTAAATGCCTCATTCTCTACGTTAAAGGGCTTGGTATTTACAATCGTGGTCATACCTCTTGCAAAGAACATACCTGCCAGCGTCACGATAAAGGGCTGGATATCCAGATAGGCTACCAGGAAGCCCTGGAAAAGACCAAATGCCAGACCGATCGCCAACGCAATCAGCACGGAAACAAACACATTACCACCCTTATAATCAAGATACACAGCGCAGCACATACTGATCAATGCCGTAATACCGCCCACGGAAATATCGATTCCGCCGGTGATCATGACAAGGCTCAGGCCGCATGCCAGAATAATCAGGGCCGCATTGTTATTTAAAATATTGAAAAACGTCTGTGGTTTTAAGAAACCGGATCCCTGAAATACAATAGCGCCGATATACATCAGGAAGAACACGATAACTGTAATGCTGAGAAGTAAGTTTGTGTCGCTGGCATTGCGCAACTTATTGGCCAGACCATTGCCTGCCGGTGCTGCTTTCTTATCTGTCTTTGCCATATTATGCCACCTCCTTACTCAGTTTCATCTTCTTGGTGAGGGAGGAGAAATACTCTCTCACGGTAGGAGCGCTGACTATCACCAGAACGATAACGACGACAGCCTTATATGCCGGAAGTGCATCCGACTGCACCTGGAACTTATACAGTGTAGTTGTCAGGAACTGGATTACATAGGCGCCGATGATGGAAGCTGTCATGTTAAACTTACCACCGCTTAAGGCGTTACCGCCAAGAGCAACTGCCAGAATCGCATCCATCTCAATATCCTTCGCGATAACGGAATAGTTGATGGAAGAAATACGGCTTACCTTGATCAGACCTACCACTGCCACACACAGACCCAGAATCACAAAGGCCAATACCTTGATGAGTGCCGGATTTAAACCGTTCAGTCTGGAAGAACTCTGGTTGATACCAACCGCCTGTGTATAAATTCTTAAATTAGTCACTTTCAATACAATACCAATGATAATAATACAGGCAACCGCAATGAACACCGGTGTCGGAATCGGTATACCCGGTATAAATTCTCCGTAGTATTTAAAGCTGGGATCGCTGATAACCGGAAGCTCGTTGTTATTGATCCATGCCGCAATGGAACGTCCTGCCGTAAACAGGATCAGGGTCGCAATCATAGGCTGAATCTTAAAGTAGGCCACCAGCACACCATTAAAGGCGCCAAACAGCATTGCTACCACACAGCTTACAAGAAATGCTACAATGATGGGAGCCTGCAATGTCTCCGGACGGGAATTATCACCGCACAGTACGCGCAAAAGAACACTGCCCGCAATAGCAATGGCTGCACCCACACTGATATCCTGACCGCCGGAAGCCGCTGTCACGAGCGTCATACCGATTGCCAGAATCGCAAGCTCCGATCCGCTGTCTAAAATCGTAATCAGGAAGCCTGACAAAACCGGATTGCCTGCTGCATTATATCCCAGACTGATCTTAAAGAATGCGGGATCTGCAACCAGATTGATCAACGCCAGCAGTAAAAGTGCCGCCAACGGGATGAAGCACTGGTTCTTGACCAGCTTCATCAGGAAGTTTGAATTATTGGCTTTGACTGTTTCACTTTTTCCCATTATTTGTCACCTCCTGCGATGGTACTCATAACCGTAGTCTGGTTCAGATCCTGTCCTGTCAGTTCGCCTACCACCTTGCGGTCACGCATGACAACCAGCCGTGAACAGGTACGCAGCATCTCATCCAGTTCGGAAGAGATGAAGGTAACACTCATACCCTCCGAAGCCAGTTTCAGAACCAGTTTCTGAATATCCACCTTCGTACCCACATCGATACCTCTCGTAGGCTCATCCAGAATCAGATACTCAGGATGGGTAAAGAGCCAGCGTGCCAGGATAACCTTCTGCTGATTACCACCGGAAAGTGATTTAATCGGCGTATCCTTAGACGCAGTCTTGATATTTAAGAGTTTAATATATTCATCTGCAACCTTATTAGCCTCTGCTTTGGAGAAAGGTTTAAAGAAGCCTTTGAGCACCTGCTGTGCCAGAATGATATTATCGCGCACAGAAAGGTCGCCTACAATACCATCCATCTTACGATCCTCAGGAAGGTATGCAATACCGTTCTTCATGGCATCAAGCGGCTTGGAAATCTTGACACTCTTTCCCTTCATCTTGACGGTTCCGCCCATCACGCGGTCAGCGCCAAAGATGGAACGGACACATTCGCTTCGTCCGGAACCAAGCAGACCGGTAAAGCCGTTAACCTCTCCCTTATCAATGTGGAAGTCGAAAGGTTTGATACCCGCATCACTCACAAGACCCTGCGCCTCAAATACGGGAACTGCATCAGCGTCTTTCTTAAATGCCTGCTGATTGCCCTTGATGTCAGACAAGTCGTCTAACTCCTTACCAAGCATCTTGGATACCAGCTGCACACGAGGAAGATCCTTGATCGGATATTCTCCCACAAGTTTACCGTCTCTCATAACTGTGATTCTGTCACACACTTCATACACCTGATCCAGGAAATGCGTAACGAAGATGATACCAACCCCTCTGGAACGAAGGTCGCGCATCAGCTTGAACAGCTTCGCAACTTCCTGCTCATCCAGAGACGATGTAGGCTCATCCAGAATTAATACCTTACACTCCATATCAACCGCACGTGCGATGGCAATCATCTGCTGCACTGCGATAGAGCAGCTTTCCAGCTGCTGTGTAGGTTTCGCTGGAATATCCAGCGACTGTAAGATTTTTTCAGTATCTGTATTCATTTTTTTCCAGTTCTGGACAACATTATCGGTACGTCCGATAAACATGTTCTCCGCAACGGAAAGGTTCGGGCAGAGCGTAATCTCCTGATACACGGTACTGATCCCCATCTTCTGTGCATCCTGAGGCGAGTGGATCATGACTGCCCCCTCTTTACCCTCGAGAAAAATCTCACCTTCCTCCTTGCCATAAACACCGGTCAAAACCTTGATCAGTGTTGATTTCCCGGCACCGTTCTCACCCATAAGCGCATGAATCTCACCTTTACGCAGTGTAAAATCCACGCCCTGCAGGGCACGCACCCCGGGAAAGATCTTGTGGATATTTCTCATTTTTAATACAATATTGTCTTCCACTCCCAGGTTCACCTCCCAATAATTATAGTTTTTTGTGAAAAAAGCGCGGTGCAGGCCTATGAATATTCACATTTGCTGCGCCGCGCTTATTTCTTACTTAATTTTACTACTTATATCACTCATTGTAAATCTTTTTTACAGATTAGATACCGTAGTTATCTACATCTTCCTGTGTGATCGTGGTAGCGTCAAAGCCCTTCTCATCCATGATGACTGTCTTCTCAGAGATTGTGCCGCCAGACTCAAGAGTCTTGATGATCTCATCGATGTAAGAAGACTGGAAAGGATTACACTGTCCATCATAGTTCCAGTTGCCTGCAAGCAGCTCTTCAAGTGCCCACTTGTTGCAGTCAAAGCCCATGATGATAACGTCTTTGCCTACGCCGTGAGAGATGTTAGCTTTGTCAAGTGCTGCTACAGCGCCCTTAGCCATATCATCGTTCTCAGCATAGATTACGTTGAAGGACTCACCGGAGTCGATAACGGACTGAACGATCTGCTGTGCTTTCTCTGCGTTCCACTCAGCTGTCTGCTGTGTAACAAGATTCCAGCCATCGGATGCAACTGCTGCGTCAAGTGCGCCGGAACGTCCAACCTGAGCTGCGGAACCCATAACACCCTGAAGGTGGATAATGTTGTACTCGCTAAGACCCTGATCTTTTAACCAGTTAACAGCGGTCTCACCCTCTTTGTCCATATCAGATACGATAGAAGCTACGTAAAGGCTCTCATCTGCATCGATTGTACGGTCAAAAAGAATTACGTCAATACCTGCTGCCTGTGCATCAGTTAATACGGAATCCCAACCAGATACATCAGCTGCAGAGAGAAGCAGATAATCAACACCGTCCTGGATGAACTTCTGAGCTGCTGCAACCTGCTCGTCGTTCTTAAGGCTGTATGCGAAAGAAGCGTCATAACCATTCTCTTCTGTGAAAGCTTCCTTTAAGTCGTTAACGTTAGCTGTACGATAACCGGACTCATTAGGATCGTTGTTGATGATACCAACCTTGATCAGCTCGCCAGATGCCTCTGCTGCAGGCTCTTCTGCTGCAGGCTCTTCTGCTGCGGGTTCTTCTGCTGCAGGCTCTTCTGCTGCGGGTTCCTCTGCTGCGGGTTCTTCCTCTGTTGCTGCAGGTGCTGCTGCCTGCTCAGCCGGAGCTTCGCTGCCGCCACATGCTGCAAGACTTGCCATTACCATGGTGCCTGCAAGTAAAACTGCTAATTTCTTCTTCATTACTCAATTTCCTCCCTTTCATTTTCATTCAATTATGAAGAATTGAAATATATGTTCCGGAACCGGAAACCTCTCTGGCTTCTTGTTCCTGAAACCACTTTAACAGAACAAACTAATCTCTTCAACTCTAAAAAATCGCATTTTTGTATTTTGGGTGATGTCAACAATACAAATTTTATATATGTCAATATTGTTCGGTACAAATTTCAAAAAGTGTGATGATTTTTTACGATTTTGTTTAAATTTTATTGATTTTTACCATAAAATAGGTTATACTAACCCCTCACACTATACTGTGAAAGTTGTCATATCCTGACAGGAGATTATAATTTTTTCCGATTGCGGAATTTTTTATGAATAAATATTGTATATTTTGTGAACAAACAATGAACAGAAAGAGGATTTTCTATCATGAATAAATACGAAACTCTCACGAAACTACTCACAGAGCAGATTACGGATAACTTAAAGAAGGGGATTACCGCTCTTCCCACCGAAGCTGAACTCTGCACACAATATCAGGTCAGCAGGCAGACCGTGAGAGCAGCGCTTTCATGCCTGCGCAGTCAGGGTATCGTCGTAAGCCGTCAGGGAAGCGGCTCTTATGCCACCGGTCTGCTTCCGCTCCCGGAACGCAACATCATTCCCGTTCTGATCGCCAGCAGTCAGGAATATATCTATCCCGGCCTGCTGAGTGATATTCAGAACACACTGGCTGCCCATGGTTATCAGGTACAGGTATATCCTACCGATAACGATATCTCTATAGAAAGAAAACATCTTCTGACCCTGCTGCAGAATCCGCCCCGGGGTATGATAGTCGAGGGCTCCAAGAGCACCTTACCCACCCCTAATCTGGATCTGTATGAGAAATTTAAAAAAGAAGGAACTTTCCTTCTCTTTTTACACAATCGCTACAGCGCCCTGGCTGACGAAATCTGCATCAAGGACGACAACTATTATGGCGGCTATCTGCTGGCCAGGCACCTGGTGGAAACAGGGCACACCCGCATTGCCGGCCTGTTCAAGATGGACGATCTGCAGGGACCGGAACGCTATCTGGGCGCCGCCTCCTGCCTGCGGGACCTTGGATACGAACTGAAAGACCGCCACGTAGGATGGTTTGACACCACAGACATCGAATCTCTGCGCAAAAGGCAGGATACCCGTTTTCTCACCAGATTCCTTCAGGAAAAGCTGCCGGGCTGTTCTGCCGTTATCTGTTACAATGATGAAGCCGCCTACTGGCTGATCAAGGAACTTTCCTATGCGGATATCCGGGTGCCTCAGGACCTCTCCCTGGTTTGCTTTGACAACAGCTACTTAAGCGACCTGAGTAAAATCCGCATCACCACGCTGACTCACAAACCACACGAAATAGGTCAGAGCGCGGCAGAATGCATGATACAGAAACTAAGGGGGATCTCTGTGGTTTCCCAGGAAATCCCCTGGGAGATCGTACACAAGGAAAGCGACATGCCTTTCAGGGTTTAAGATTTCAGGCCCGCCCGGTACTCTCTGGGCGTGCAGCCCTGTGTCTTCTTAAAGACGAAACTGAAATAATGAGGATCCTTATAGCCCACTTCCAGGGCTATGTCTCCGGCATGCTTCTCCGTCTGTTTCAGAAGCTTCTTGGCCTTCTCCATCCGCTTCTGGGTCACATACTCAATAAAGGTCACCTGCATGGCCTGGCTGAAAATAGCGCTGAAATAGTTGGCGCTGACATTGACTTCGCCCGCCACCGAGTTTAGGGAGAATGACTCCTGCGCATAATTCTCTTCTATATAATCAAGTGCCTTCTTAAGCACCCGTTTACTCTGATTATCAGATTCCCGGTCCCGCAGTTCCATGGCCTTATCCAGCATACCCCGGATATAGGGCGCTATTTCTTCCGCCGTCAGCTTTTCATCCTGTATCTGCCCATCGCCGGCGCTTTCCATGAACTCTTCCTTATCACCGCCAATGGATTCCACATAGGCAAGGGTCACAAAGTGCACGTGCAGCACCAGATAATTCTGGAACATCCTGGACTGCAGCGCCTCACGGATGGCAAGCAGGTAACTGTCCACAAATTCCGGTATGTCCTCTCTGCTGCCGCGAAGCAGGAAATCCCGGATCAGCTCCGGATCCATCTTGGAAGAATCAATGTCCTTGAACTTGCCCTCCCCTCTCTGCGGCATATAATCAACCGTCACTTCTTCGGTAAATATATGCACCTGAGGCATCAGAAAACGATACGCAAAGAGGTGATTCACCCTGCTGTAACACTCCGCCAGAAGGCTCAGTCTCTCCACCGGCTCTCCCACCGCCGCATACCAGTCCACGATATCCTCCGTAGGACGGCAGATCCGCTCTACATTCTCAAGACACCTGTCCGTCAGTTCCTTCATCTGTTCAGCGCTGCCCTTAATCAGGACCCCGTAAGTATTAACATTCCAGCGAAATACTAAATTCTCCGGATAGCGCACAAAATAATGCAGCAGTTCCTCCCGTTTCCTGGCAAAGCCCTCCGACTCAAATCCCATATTCTCTCCGGCGCGCTTCTCTAACAGACTGAACATCAGAATATTATAACAGGGTGCATTGATCTTAAGGGAAAGCTTCGCCGCCTCCTCATAGATATCCTGTACCGGCATACGTCCCTCAAACACCTTAACAAAGAAATTGGTGCGGGAAAACTGTTCATACTCCCGGGATTCATCCTGAAACTTTTCCTGATAATGCTTCTGTTCCTGTTCCGACTCAATCTTTGCCCGCAGCTGCGTCAGCACCTTCTGCAGATTCGCCCGGGTAATGGGCTTTAGCAGATACTGCTCCACGCCTACGGAGATGGCCTGCCTCGCATACTCAAAGTCATCATAGCCGCTGATGATAATGATCTTCATATCCGGAAATTCCTGATGCACGATACGGCTTAAAGACAATCCGTCCATAAAAGGCATCTTAATATCCGTCAAGAGGACATCCGGCTTGGTCTTCTGTATCAGCGGCAGCGCCATCTCCCCATCGCTGGCCTCTCCCACAAACTCATAACCATACTGCTGCCAGGGTATATTATCCCGCAGTCCTTCCCTGACGATGCTCTCGTCCTCCACCAAAAATATTTTCAACATAGCCTGTCTTCTCCCTTCTAATAATTCCTCTCTTCCAGCAACTCCTCTGTCACATTTTCCATCGTAAAGACGTTCTCTTCCACGTAATACTGTTTTTCCACTTTTTCTCCGGCTTCCAGCATCTCAATGACCCTGGACAGGTATTCCCCCTGGTTCGGGTTACACTCAATATCCACGTTAATGGTCCCATCCGCTACCATCTCAAGCGCTCCGCGAACTGCATCAAAGGAAATAATCGTAATTTCGCCGCCGATTCCCACCGTCCGTCCGGAAGCCCTGATGGCTTCAATCGCTCCAAAGGTCATATCATCGTTATGGGAGACCACCACATCAATATCAGGATGTTTCCTCAGGAAACTCTCCATCACTTCTTTGCCTTTGGCCGAGGTAAAATCCGCATACTCCTGCTCAAGAATATTCCAGTTATCATGTTTGGCGGCCACCACGGAGAACCCGATTGTACGGCCAATCTGGGAAGAGGATCCCTGGGTTCCCTTTAGCACCACAATATTGACATTCCTCTCATCCATACCCCGTCTCGCAAGATCCTCTTCCAGCCAACGGCCCGCCCGTTCGCCTTCTTCCACAAAATCGCTGCCCACACAGGTCACATACAGGCCGTCGTTTCTTACATTCACTTTTCTGTCCATAAGAATCACCGGAATGTCGGCCTCCCTGGCCTCCTGCAATACAGTCTCCCAGCCGGTCTCCACCACAGGTGCGAACACGATATAATCCACTCTCTGGGAAATGAAACTGCGGATGGCCTTAATCTGGTTCTCCTGCTTCTGTCTCGCATTGTTAAAGATCAGGAAATACCCATTCTGCTGTGTGAAGGCATTCTGCACAGACTCCGTATTGGCCGTCCGCCAGCCGGACTCACTGCCCAGCTGCGACACCCCCACCACAATCCGGTCTTCCTCCTCGCTCACGTAAGTATCTTCCTCAATATTGGTAAAAAACCGTCCGCCAAGTATCATCAAAAGCAATATCACGGCAAAAAATATAAAAATTAGCTTATTGATAAAAGCGCTGTTCTTAATCATTCTGCTCCTCTCTGTCCGCCGCATAGCAGACCGCAGGAATAATAATTTCCACGCGGGTTCCCTTTCCTTTGGCAGAAGCAATCTTCATGCCATATTCAGCCCCGAAATTCATGCGGATACGTTCGTTGACATTGGCAAGCCCGAAGCCCTTCTCCGTGTCCTGACATGGCTTCTCAATCTCTGCCCTGAGTTTCTCAAGCTCTTCCTCTCCCATACCCACACCGTTATCCTGCACTGCAAAATGTATCTCACCTTCCTGCAGATGGCCAGTCACACTGATGGTTCCCTTTGCGCGCTTGTATTTGATCCCATGATAAAGAGAATTTTCCACCAGGGGCTGTAAGGTCAGCTTTAAAATCTTATATTGGTAAAGTTCAGGCGCAATCTCAATCTCATATTCCAGAATATCCCGATACCGCACCTGCTGAATCTCCAGATAACTCTTAATATGAAGCTCTTCCTCCTGTATGGTGATATACTCCCGTCCCTTCGACAGCACCAGCCGAAAAAACTCCGACAAAGACATGACCACATTCACCGCCTTGTCAGGGTCGTTGCCCTCAATCAGCCACACGATGGTATCCAATGTATTATACAGAAAGTGCGGGTTTATCTGTTCCTGTAAAAGCCGAAGATCCGCCCGTCGCATCTTGCGCTCGTCCTCCTTAATCTTCTGTACCAGCTCTTCAATACTCTGAGTCATACTGTTGACGCTATCCGCAAGGACGGCCAGCTCATCATCTGAATCCACGTAAGTGCGGGCCGAGAAGTCCCCTTCAGACACCTTCTTGGTCACCCCTGACAGCTCTCTGATCGGCCGGGTAATACTGGTGACCGTCATGACAATCAGCAGGACCACCAAAGCCATCAGCAGAAACAGGAGCACGCCGCAGAATATCGTAAATGTATGTACCTTGGCATTCAACTGCTCCGTCAGGTGTTCCATGCTCTTAGTCTGATAATAGATATAAGACTGGATGTTATCCTGAATCAGTTCCGTCATGATATAAATATTGTTATCCAACATCTCAATGTTCACATCATAACTTTTACCATTCTCAAGATTGGCCTTGATATCGTCTACCCTGGCATCCAGCGTGTCAATGTTGCGCATCAGAATCTGCAGCCAGGCGCGGCTCTCACCGTCTGAGGTAATACTCATCAGGTTACCGAACTCACTGCGCAGCTCATCCAACAATACATAAGGATCCTTCAGGCTCTTATCCTCCCCCACTGTCTCAAAAGTGACATAGCCTACCACCAGCTTATAGAGGCTCTCATCCATCTCTTCCTTGAAGTTCAGATTATAGTTATTTGCCACAGTCATATTGCTCACAATGTTGTCATATGCATTGCTGTAAGTATAGAGCGCATAAATCAGGTAGATGACCATCACCAGAAAGGGAACCGCCACTACCATGGAAAGCAGAATCAGTTTATGTTTAATAGAATACTTCACTTTGGCAGACTGCATATTTTTATCTCCTTTGCCTTTTATTCTACCAATTTTCTGTTAAAAGATAAATTGTAAATTTTTTTCTAATAAATCAATATTCTTTGTTTGCATTAGTACCCTAAAAGGTGTAATATAAACATGTATATCATTTTTTAGCAAATAAACTCTATTCATGAAAGACTAGGATAATGAAAGAAAATTCCGTTTGGGCCAAGGTTTATGAAAATATATGCAAAGACACGGGTCGGAGAAATGAATCTTCCAAGCTGATCGTTGTTATCAGACTGCTGATACTTTCCATGGCAGTCTATTCTCTGGTTAACAGTATACTGATTGCAATCACTTCACACATTGGCGGGCTTATTTTTTCCATTACTTCTCTGGTTATATTTATGCTCGCTTTTGTTTGTTCCTATTATTGGAGTTCCTTTACCTCATACTGCGCGCTAAATATTTATGTGCTGGTATGGACCATTGCCAATGTAATCTGTTTTGGCTGGAATATCGGCGTCCAGCACTTTATCATTACCTTGCTGGTATTTTGCTTTTTCTCCAAATACAGGCACGAGAAGGCCAAGCTTATCTACACAGCAGCCCTGTTAATACTCCGGATTTATCTGTATTACTACTGTCAGTCCCATGTTCCCGTATTCACACTTGCACCGGATCTTGGCAATGTTCTGCAGATGGTAAATACCTTCTTTGTTTTCCTGTCACTGGCATTGACTGCTTACATATTCAGTGCAGACTCCCAGGAACTGGAAGGCAAACTGATTGAGTATAACAGACAGCTTATGAAACAGGCCAACACAGATACCCTGACCGGTCTCTATAACCGACGCAGTACCATGGAATTTCTGGATTCCCTGCTTCAGAATCCAGAGAATCAGATCAGTATCTGCTTGTGCGACATAGACTTTTTCAAACACGTGAATGACACCTATGGACATGATGTAGGCGACGTAGTGCTTAAGAAGATTTCCGACACGTTCCGAAAGGAACTGCCGCCGGATTCCTTTATATCCCGCTGGGGCGGCGAGGAATTTTTACTGATATTCCCGAAATTGAACGGAGACGATGCGGTAATTGCTTTAGAGAAGCTTCGCCAAAAGATTAAGGATATCGTCTTCGACGGTGTATTTGAGACCTTTACCATATCGTTGACGTATGGCCTGGTAGAATATGATTATCACAGCGACATGACAACCATACTGAAAGAAGCGGATGAAAAACTATATCTTGGCAAAGAAAGCGGACGTGACCGGATCATCTTTTGATCCGGTCATTATTTATATCACCCTCTCATATATTTATACAAATCTCTGTTGAAGGTATTCTCTTGAAACGCATTCTCACTCTCAAACAATGGGCGGCAACCCTTATTCTTTTAGGCGGCTTTTGCACCTCCACCCTGCTTTATTATACGCATCATCATCATGATGCCCGCTTTGAAACCTTTGGGAAAGAATTTTTCCTGAATGAAGTGCAGTCCAATCCCATTCATTTTCACTATACCATAGATGATGCCGCATCTTACGGCATCGATGAATCCAGCCTGACTCTGCCCATCTATCATCCGGGAGAGGCTTCAAATGATATCTACGAACTCTCTCAGGTCCGCACAGAGCTGTCCACGATAGACCGGGACTTACTCAAGGAAGACAACCAATACCTGTACGATCTTCTGGACACCTATCTGTCCGCAACCGCAGGTACCGCTGCCTGCCCCTATTTTGCAGAACCGCTCTCGCCTTCCTCCGGAGCTCCTTCAGAACTCCCTGTGCTTCTGGCCGAGTATCAGCTGGGCAGTGTGGAGGATATCGAGAATTATCTCGCCATCCTCTCCCAGATTCCCGGCTATTTCGATGGCCTGATTGTGTATGAACAGGAAAAAGCGGCTGCCGGACTCTTCATGGCCGATGTCACAGCCGACAAGGCAATTGCCCAGTGCAGCGCTTTGATGGATATGGACTCCCTCACCGAAGGCACCCACTTCCTGACGGTTACCTTTAAAGAGCGGCTGGATGATCTGATGGAACAGGGTATCATAAACCAGGAGCAGTCCCTCTCCTACCAGGCGGAACATGACCGGCTTCTGACCACAGTTGTAGCTCCCGCCTATGATAAGCTGGCGGATGAGATCACCTTACTGAAAGGAAATGGTAAGAACATCGGCGGGCTGGCACAGTACGACGGCGGCAGAGATTACTATCTGGCTCTGCTGCGCCTTCGTACCGGCTCCTACCGTGACATTGCAGAAATCAAGCGAATCCTCTACCAGGATCTGCAGTTTAATTATGAGTCACTGATACACCTGTTACAGGCAGACCCTGCACTCAAAGACATGATTCTGCACAAGCCCATGCTCCTGCCGGAAAGCACCCCGGAGAAATACCTGTCCTATCTGCAGACCGTCATCCAGGAAGACTATCCTGCCATCCCTGCCGGGAAAGACAATGCACAGATTCACTCCGTGGTCAAATATGTGGATCCCAGTCTGGAGCCTTACAGTGCGCCCGCCTTCTATATGACGCCGCCCATTGACAACGTCTCCGACAACGTTATCTATATCAACAACCAGGATACTTCCGGCGATCTGGCACTGTTTACCACGCTGGCACATGAGGGATATCCCGGGCACCTCTACCAGACCGTCTACAGTCAGCGATACTGGGACGAACACGAAATCCTGCCCCTGCAAAATGTTCTGTATTACGGCGGCTTCATCGAAGGGTGGGCCATGTATGTGGAACTGGCTTCTTACGATTATGCGATCCAGCTTGCCGAATCCGCCCATCCGGAAGCCGTCCGCTACTACCAGGCCTGTCGTCTGGACCGCCAGATCCAGCTTTGCCTGTATTCTCTGCTGGATGTATCAATCCATTATGACGGTGCCTCTTTGGAAGACGTCCGGAGAATCTTTGCCGCCCTGGGAACCATGACCGACGAAAGTGTGCAGGCTGTGTATCAATATATCGCAGAGGAACCCTGCAATTATCTGAAATACTACCTGGGATATCTGGAGATCATGGAATTAAAAAAACAGGCATCCGTCATCTGGTCCGAACCCGGAGAGACTGGCGCCGCCTGTAATCCCGAAACATTCCCATATCAATTTCATTGCTTCTTACTGCAGAACGGACCGGCAGATTACCGATCCCTGGCAGCACGGCTGGTCTCCTGGAATCCATAGACCGCCTAGTATGCCTCTCTGAAAAAACGGTTCAACTTAAGCAGAGCCTGCTCCAACACCCGCTGTTCCTCCTCCGACAATCCCGCCAGTACGGCGTCTATCATTTTCTGATGGAACTCCTGATGGCGGAGATAGGCTCTGACTCCTTTATCCGACAAAGAAATCAACACCACACGCCGGTCCTCCTCACTGCGGGTTCTGTCCACATAGCCCTTCTTTACCAGGCCGTTAATGGATATTGTCAGCGTACCCGTGGTCACCTCAAGTTCTCTTGCCACACTGGTCATATTCTTGGCTGCATCCATGCCGATTGCTTCGATGACATGTATATCGTTGGCCGTCACGTCCAGGTACTCTCCTGTACGTATGGCACGCTCTTCTATGGTATTAATATCACGGAACAATTTGACCAGCACTTCATTCAGCGTATGATTGATATCCATCTGACTCTCCAACCTTCACAAATTCTGTGGTCTCATTTTAGCAGATAATAGTTTGACAGTCAAACTAATTTCCATATCAGGTATCAGAATCGGTTATCAGAAACGCCTGCTGCCAAATCATTCATCCAGCATCTCATCTATGTATCCTCTGTCCCACAGCAGAATCTGAAGCTTCTTCGCCGCTTCCACCGCCGGTGCCGTGAAATACTGGTTGGTCATGACTGCCCCCACCATACGCTCATAATAGGCTCGTCCTCCATAAGTGCGAAGCACCGCCTCCACACCCACGGGGCTGTTATATCGCTTACACTGAACCGCGTATGTGACACCATCCTTCTCCGCCAGGATATCCACGCCGAAGTCCCCGCTGCCGCGTGTTACTTCCACATCCATAAATCCCTGCTGTTCCAGAAGTTCTGCACAGAAAAACTCGAAGTCATGGCCTTCCATCTCATCCATGAAACCCGTTCTTCGGTTGTGGCGAAAGCGGCGGACACACTTTACCAAAAGTATGGCCGCCGCTGCCAGAACAACGATAGATACGATAACTGTCAATGCTATGATCATCTGCGACTGCTGCATGTATTCCGTTCCTTTACAATACCCTGCCATCCAACCTCTCAGGGCTTTTTCTTAAGCCACACAAACCCATGGCCCGGCAATGTGATATCCTGCACGTCCTGTACGTTGCCATGCAGCATATCTTGCCAGATACCATCCTGCTCTACGGCAACGTTTCTCTCCCTGTCATGGAAATTGAAAAGTCCCATCATCTGCTCTTTTCCCTTCGTCCTTATCAGACACAGGACAGCATCATCGCCTGCATCCGCCACAAGGCAATCCGCATCCGCATCAAAGACTTTCTCCCTGCGCCTGATGGTCACAAGCTGCCCAAGCGCCTGGAAAATCTGTCCGGCCACAGTTTCCGTGTCCTCACACTCTGCCGCCAGATCCCACTGAAATCTGCCTCTGTGGATATAACGGGAATCCACTGCTTTGCCCGGTTCCTGTTTATACGTATAATCATTGACCTGCCCCACTTCATCCCCGCTGTAGAGCATGGGAATCCCCGACTGAGTCAGCATATAGGCATGCAGCATAATATCCATGCGGATGGCCTCCTGCATTTTCTGCTGATCCTGCTCAAACCCTGCACTCTCCACACCGCACATGGAAGCAGTGGTTCCGCAGAATCTGGCGTCACCAAGCCTGGGGTCATCGTTGTAAAGTTCTCCTCTGCTCACGCTGCCAGGATAGTTCCCTGTAAAATAATCATTCAGATATTTTTTGTGGGCAACCTCCTCCATACCCCAGGTCTGCAATGTACCAAAGTCCAGGCCCCAGCCAATATCGTCATGGCATCTTAAGTAGTTTAAGAAGGTATATTTTTTCGGCAGGCTGTTCACCACGTTCATCTGCATCTTTAGAAGACGAACATCCCTGGTGGCCACACAGTTCCAGGTAGTGGCCATGGTGGTCACATTATAGAGCATATGGCATTCCGGCTTCTCCACTGTCCCAAAATACGGCACCACCTTTTCCGGCTCCATAACCACCTCACCCAGCAGTACCACACCCGGACAGACAATCTCACCGATCATGCGCATCATGCGCACAATGGTATGCACCTGCTGCAGATTCCGGCACTGTGTGCCAAGTTCTTTCCAGATATAAGGCACCGCATCAATGCGTATGATATCCATTCCCTGGTTGGCCAGATACAGGAAATTATACATCATCTCATTAAAGACACGTGGATTGGCATAATTTAAATCCCACTGATACGGATAGAAAGTTGTCATCACATAGTGGCCATTCTCCGCAAGCCAGGTGAAGTTACCCGGTGCAGTGGTGGGAAATACCTGCGGTATCGTCTCCTCATATCGGGCCGGGATATCATAATTATCATAGAAAAAATACCGGCTCATATATTCGCCTTCACCCTGTCTGGCTCTTCTGGCCCACTCGTGGTCCTCCGATGTATGGTTCATGACAAAGTCCATACACAGACTGATTCCCCGCTCATGACATTCCTCAGACAGCTTCGCCAGATCATCCATACTTCCCAAATCCGGCCTCACTTTCCTGAAGTCCGCCACAGCGTATCCGCCATCGGAACGGCCCTCCGGCGAATCCAAAAAGGGCATCAGATGAATATAATTGACATGACAGGATTCCAGATAGGGAAGTTTCTTCTGCAATCCCTGTATCGTGCCCGCAAAATTATCAATATAAAGCATCATGCCAAGCATATCTTTCCCGCGAAACCATGCGGGAGCCTTCTCTCTCTTTTGATCCAGCGCTTTCATCTTCCGGTCTCTGGCCAGATAATATGCATGCATCTGATCACACAGTTCCGCAAACATGGAATCATTATCATACAATTCCATATAAAGCCAACGCAGTTCATCGTGATGTTTCTGTAACCTTTTAGCAAAATTGTCCGAAGTTTTCATCTTTTCCTCCCGGTATAACTCCCCTGTTGTGACAAGCCCCTTCATTTACTACACAATATACCATGAGATGCTTTATTTCGCAAATGTAATCATCTCCTCTTTCCCCTCTTTCTCCTGCATGACCGTTTTTAGCCCCATCATTTTAAATTTTCCGCTTGCATTCTATAGCCGCATCCGCTATAATTATTCCCATCAGGCAAAAAGAGAGGTAACACTGCATTGAAAATGTAATCTGTTTCTAACAACTTAACACGACAGCAAGTCATAGTTTGTTATCAGAGGCAGATCATATCGTTGGTGTACTGTATTTTTTTGCGGGTTTCTATATTCTATAGGTATTCCCGTTTCTTTTTGAAGTCCTCTGGCAACAGGGACTTTTTTGTTTGCAAAGCCGGCCCTGCGCAGGTCTTTGCTAAAAGAAGGGAGTGCATCGATATGTCACAAATACAAGTATCCAATTTAACTTTTTCCTATGATACCGCCTACGACAACATTTTTGAAAACGCATCCTTTACCATTGACACCGACTGGAAACTGGGGCTGATCGGCAGAAACGGCAAGGGCAAAACCACGTTTTTAAACCTGCTTTTGGGCAAATATGAATTTAACGGATCCATCAGTCATTCCACCTGCTTTGATTACTTTCCCTGTCCCGTTACACAGGCACAGGGAAAACTGCTCACGGCAGACCTGGCAGAAGAGTTGATCCCGGACTTTGAGCTCTGGAAAGTCTGCCGGGAGTTAGACAGCCTGAACGCTTCTGCCGACATCCTCTACAGACCCTATGAAACACTCAGCCACGGGGAACGTACCAAGGTCATGCTGGCCCTGTTCTTTTCAAGGGACAATCATTTCCTGTTGATCGACGAGCCCACCAACCATCTGGACATCGGCGCCAGGACCCTGCTAAGGGACTACCTGTGCACTAAGAAGGGATTCCTCCTAGTCTCCCACGACAGATGGCTCTTGAATGAATGTGTGGATCATGTGTTGGTGTTTAACCGCAGTTCAATCCGGGTGGAAAAGGGAAATTTCGACAGCTGGTATATCAACAAAGAAAGGCAGGACAGCTTTGAGCAGGCCGAACAGGATAAATTAAAAAAGGAAATCAGCAAACTCAAAGAATCCGCAAGGCGCACTGCCATGTGGGCTGACACGGCAGAAAACCGTAAGATTGGACGCGACCCCATTAAGGAACACGACCGGCCTCACGGCGCAAGAGCCTTTTGGGGCGCTAAATCTGCCCGAATGCAGCAACAGCGTAAAAATCTGGAGCACAGACAACAGACTGCACTGGAAGAGAAGGAATCACTGCTCAAGGATGCCGAGTCTGTATCTGTCCTAAAACTTCCCACACTGACCCATCATAAGCAGATACTGATCCGTGCGGAAGGGCTAAACCTCGGTTATGGTGATACTCCCGTTGTGCAAAACCTTACCTTTTCCCTGAAGCAGGGGGACCGTATATGGCTGCAGGGCGCCAATGGCTGTGGTAAGTCCACCCTGATCAAGGCAATCCTTGGGAAGCCTTCCGTTAGTGTATCCGGAGAGCTGCAGCTTGCAAGCGGCCTTATCGTCTCCTATATCAATCAGGATACCTCTCATGTGACCGGCAGGCTGGAGGATTATATCCGCTCTACCGATATTGATGAGAGCCTTTTTAAAGCAATCCTGCGCCGTCTTGACTTTGCACGCACACAGTTTGACAAACGTCTGGAAGACTATTCAGAAGGACAGAAAAAGAAGATCCTGATCGCCACCAGCCTGCTCACCCCCGCCCATCTCTATATCTGGGATGAGCCGCTTAATTATATTGATATCTTTTCCAGAATGCAGCTGGAAAACCTGATCCTGACCCACTGCCCAACCCTGCTGTTTGTAGAGCATGACAGAACATTCGGAGAAAAAATGGCCACCGGAACCATCGAAATGAAATTATAAATTTTATTTTATATTTTCTTTCTTTTTTCTTTCGATTTTTGACACATCTCATTCACAAATTGCATGTATAGTAATAACTGTAGTTAAGACAGAGCCGAATCAAAGAATCCGGCCCGCAAGAATTACCTACATAGATTCTAAAGCGGTGGTTACTACACTATCAATGGAGTCGCCGGTGCTGAACTGGTGCCGACCGACTTCGACTAAACATAACAGTGCATTTAGCCAATGCCTGTTGACATATATCAGAATAAATACATTTCTATCCTTCTCACAATGAAAACGGCGTTCAAACGAATGCCGTTTTCATTGTGCCCCCTCTTTATGAAAATTACCTTATTCACGTCACTCTTCAAGATCTCCTGTATCAGCTTCCCGGCTTCTTTCCCGTTCACGCAATCACCATTCCCGCCAGCACGATACTGGCTGCAATGCCGGCAAGCGTAGCAAGAAGCGCGCCTTTTAAGGTATGGCGTGTCTTAGTGACTTTCGCTGCCAGAAAATAAACACTCATGGTATAAAAGATTGTTTCCGTACAGCTCATCATGATAGAGGTCGTCAGTCCTACAAGAGAATCCGGCCCATGGTTCTTAAAGATATCCAGCACCAGGCCTGTGGCCGCCGAGGAAGAAAACATCTTTACCAGCATCAGCGGAATCAGCTCTGAAGAAAACCCCAGCCTTGCGGCCAAACCGCCAAACAACCCGCCTATAAATTCCAAAAATCCCGATGCCCTAAGAACCCCCACTGCCACCATCAGGCCGATCAGAGTAGGCATAATCTGAATCACTGTATGGAAGCCGTCTTTGGCGCCTTTGATAAAATCTTCATATACGTTGCAGCGGTTAGCAATCCCATAGGACACAATGTAGAAGATAATGACCGGAATAATGATATTGGAAACATTGGACAACACGGAAGCCATACGTACACCTGGCAGATGTTTTATAAATATCTATGCAGACGAAGGGATTTTTATTATAATAACTTAGTGATGAACATGAAGATACGCTAAGACAGCAAAACGCCGCACGAGAATTACTTAATTTTCTGAAAAATAATCAGAAAAGGGGATTTTTCCTCATTAAATATATTTCCTGAACGATGAATTTAGAAAGGATGATACAATCATGCACAAAACCAAAGTCACAGAATACTCCCTGCAAGATGTTCCCCACTACAAGGTCCACGGACGTACCATCCCCGGTGTCTGCCCTTTGCCACTCTTTTTTAACGGAAGCGCAATAGAAGTGAATGTATCCGGTTCAGAGCTCTGGATTGATATCGAAGCAGGGTACCACGTACATGAAATATGGATCACCTGTGAGATCAACGGAGAGCTGATGAGCCGGCAGATGCTCATGCCGGGCCGATACCAGCTGTGTCTGTTCCGGGGTATGAGTGAAGCTGCTGTTAAAAATGTGAGATTTACCCGCGAACTGCAGGCTATGACGGAAGATGAAGACTGCTATCTGCTGATCCACGGACTGCAGTCGGATGGAACCTTTTATCCTGTTCCCGGGAAGAAATATACACTGGAATTTGTGGGCGACAGCATCACTTCCGGAGAAGGGACTTACGGTGCCAAGGAAGATACGGACTGGATTCCCATGTATATGGGCTACAGCCGCAATTACGCCAGGATGGTCGCAGAAGCCCTGGATGCGGACGCCTATCTGATCTCGCAGGGCGGCTGGGGCGTGCTTTCCAGCTGGGACGCCAATCCGCACTGCAACATCCCCTCCCGCTATGAGATGCTCTGCGGACTCTGCTGCGGCCCGGTCAATGAAAAGCTGGGCGCCTTTGAGCCCTATGATTTCACAGGCAGAAAGATTGATGCCCTGATTGTCAATCTGGGCACCAACGATGCCTCTGCCTTCGTTCAGCCCCCATGGATAAATCCTGTTAACGGGGATACTTTCGAACAGCGTCTGAACCCGGACGGCACCTTTCGGAAGGATGACCTTAAGCGGTTCCAAAATGCTGTCATTGCGTTCTTAGAAATGCTGCGGAGAAATAACCCGCAGGCACATATTGTCTGGTGCTACGGCATGCTTGGATATGACCTCTCGCTGGCAATCAATGAAGCCATCAACCAGTACTCTGCTGCCAGCGGCGATCACAATGTCATCTTCCTGCAGCTGCCGGATACTACTCCCAAGACCGTCGGTTCCCATGCGCATCCCGGTGAAAAATCCCACAGACGGGCTGCGCAGGTTATTATAGATTATTTACAGAAATATTTTTACTGACGCTCCAGCTCCATCATACCGAGCTTCAACGCCCCCATGATGCCCTGCTTGTCATCAAGACTCTGCACCACAATATAAGAATCCAGATCTTCTAACTCTTTGGTCTTGATATAACCGTTCAAAAGGGCTTTATATTTCTCCCGCACCAGCGGCAGAAGCTGCGTCTGATGCATCACGCCGCCGCCCAGAATAATGCGCTGGGGAGATAGTGTCATGGTGTAGTCCACGAGTGCCTGGGCGATATACTCTGCCTCCATCTCCCACACCTCGGCCCTGTCTGCAAGCTCAATGGCTTTCTTTCCCCATCTGCCTTCAATGGCCGGGCCGGCAGCCAGTCCTTCCATACAGTTTGCATGAAAAGGGCAGAAACCCTTGTATGTATCCTGGGGCAGACGGTTTAAGAGAACATGGCCTCCCTCCGGATGCATCATACCGTGAATCAGCCTGCCATCCACAATCGCACCCACGCCCACACCGGTTCCAATGGTGATATAGATACAGCTGTGCAGCCCTTTGGCGATACCCCAGGTGTACTCTCCAAGCGCGGAACCGTTCACGTCGGTGTCAAATCCCACCGGCACGCCCAGTTTATTCTTAAATGCCCCTACCATATCATAATTCTGCCACGCAAGCTTGGGTGTGGTTGTGATATAACCATAGGTCTCAGAATCCCTGTTCACATCAATGGGTCCGAAACAGCCGATTCCCAGCGCCTCTATGCTCTTTCCCTCAAAAAACTCCAAGAGCTTCGGCACCGTAGTCTCCGGTGTCTGTGTAGGAATGGAAATCTGTTCCTGAATCTCTCCATTCTCATTACCAATAGCACACACCATCTTGGTGCCGCCTGCCTCCAATGCTCCTAATACCATATGTCCTCCATTCCGAGACCGCCGCAATAAATCATCCTCTGCCAGATGCTCTGCCGGTGTCTCTTTTTATAAATTATTCTTTGCGCTCATGGCTGCCGCAATCTCTCTTGCCACATATACCCCACTGGCCGATGCATGAGACAGGGAATGGGTGACGCCGCTGCCGTCGCCAATGATATAAAGCCCCCTGTATTTCGTTTCCAGATGTTCATTGATCTCCACTTCCATATTGTAGAACTTGACTTCCACACCATAAAGCAGCGTGTCGTCATTGGCTGTGCCCGGCGCAATCTTATCCAGTGCATAAATCATCTCTATGATACCGTCCAGAATCCGCTTGGGAAGTACCAGGCTCAGATCGCCCGGCGTTGCCGCAAGAGTGGGTTCTATAACGCCTTCCTCAATCCGCTTGGCGTTACTGCGCCTTCCACGCACCAGGTCTCCGAAACGCTGTACGATAACACCGCCGCCCAGCATATTGGAAAGCCTTGCAATGCTCTCTCCATAACCATTGCTGTCCTTAAAAGGCTCCGAGAAATGTTTCGCCACAAGGAGTGCAAAATTCGTATTATTGGTCCGTTTCTCCATGCCTTCATAGCTGTGCCCGTTAACCGTCACAATACCGTTTGTGTTCTCATTGACCACAATGCCATAAGGATTCATGCAGAAAGTTCTCACACTGTCCTCAAATTTCTCCGTGCGATAGACAATCTTACTCTCATACAGCTCATCTGTCAGATGGGAGAAGATCACCGCCGGAATCTCTACACGCACACCGATGTCCACACGGTTTGACTTGGTATTGATCGAAAGCTCCCCGCATACTTTTTCCATCCACTTACTGCCGCTTCTCCCCACAGATATGACACATCTGTCACAATCGTAGGATTCCTTTTCACCAACTACCCGGAAGCCCTCTTCTGTCACCTCCACTGTTCTGATGGGGGTATCAAAATAAAAGTCTACCTTATCTTTAAGAGCTGCATACAGATTTTCCAGCACGATATAGTTAATATCTGTCCCCAGATGTCTGACCGACGCATCCAACAGATTAAGACTGTTTTGCAGACACAGTTTCTTGAACTGTGTACCGGCAGTGGAATACAGCTTCGTGCCTTCACCGCCATACTTCATATTGATATCGTCCACATAGCGCATCAGTTCAATGGCCAGCTTTTTGCCCACATGTTCATGCAGTGTACCGCCAAAATCATTGGTAATATTGTATTTCCCGTCAGAGAAAGCACCTGCGCCGCCAAAACCGCTCATGATAGAACAGCTTTTGCAGTTGATACAGCTCTTTACTTTATCACCGTCAATCGGGCAATGACGTTTTTCCAAAGCATGCCCGGCTTCAAAAACAGCTATCTTCAGATTTTCCTTCTGCTGAGTCAGTTCGTAAGCCGAATAGATTCCGCCCGGCCCTGCGCCAATAATAATCACATCATATTTCATAAGATCCCCCCATTGATCAACTTTAACATATACCGATGTCATTCTGAGTCTGCGCTCATTATACCATACAACCTTTGACGTGTCATTAATCTGCACAGCAAACTTTAAAAGTTTAAAGAGCCTTTCACCGGTTCATGAATTGAAATCCCATGGACAATATGCTATACTTGCATACAAAGCGGATAAATTTGGCGGGATTATTATCCTGACAATCCAATAGATAAATCAAAAGATATATTGTAAGGCAACAGGGAGGAATATCAGTGGGTATTAAAACAAGAAAGAAAATTATTTTGACAGGATTTACTGTCCTGATTGCAGTCAGCATTATTGTATTCACCTTATCATCTTTTATTATAGCCAGGAAAAGCAATGATGCAATCAGTCAGGTCGGTGAAGTCTATACCCATGCAATGGCCGAACAGTTACAACAGACTTTTGATGCCATTATCAGTATGCAGGTCTTCCAGGTACAGGGAATTGTCGAAAGGACTCCGCCTGGCAGTATTGCAGACAGGCAAGAACTGATCAGCGAGCTTACAGAAAGCGGCAGGGTACGCAATTTCTCCTATCTTGCCCTCTACACAGATGATGGCGAACGAGAGATTATTTACGGTGACCCTTTGGATTACTATAGCGAAAATACATTTTTCACCGTATTAAAGAACAGTTCCCAGCGCGTATTCTCAGGATACAATTCCAATGATGAGAAAATGTTATGTCTGCTGATCGATGCTGCATATCCCATGGAAAATGGCCAGACCAGTTCCGTTATGGTTGCCGGATTACCCATGAGTTATCTGGAAACCGTTTTATCCTTAAATGACAGCAATACAGGCATGTATTCCTTTATCATCCGAAGAGATGGCACCTATGTCATAAGGAATATGGATGATGATAATTATTTTGACCGCATTACAGATATTTTTTCAAAGTCAGATAATCAGTCAGAAGATATCTACATCTCAGAGTTAAAAACCGCACTGGAAACAGATGCTGACTATTCCGCTCTGGTCCACAACGGTGACGAATACGAATATATGCTTTGTACTCATTTGCCCGATTCAGAATGGTATCTGGTGTCCATCATGCCTTTTGGTCTGCTGGAAGACATTGTAAATGATATGAATATACAAAGGCAGGTCATTATCTTAGCCATGGCCGGCATAATATTGATCGGTATTGTTATTATCTTCTTCATTTATTACAGACTGTCGCAACAGCAGCTGAAAGAACTGGAGCAGGCTGAACGGGAAGCTGTTCAGGCCAATAAGGCAAAGAGCGAATTCCTTTCCAGCATGAGCCATGATATCCGGACTCCTATGAACGGCATTGTAGGTATGACGGCAATTGCCATGGCCAATATCAACGACATGACCAAAGTAAAGGAATGTCTCAGAAAGATAACCCTTTCCAGTAAACATTTGTTGGGACTGATCAATGATGTTCTGGATATGTCCAAGATTGAAAGCGGTAAATTATCCCTGAATATGAACCAGATTTCCCTTCGCGAAGCCATGGAAAGCATCGTCAATATCGTGCAGCCGCAGATTAAGTCCAGACATCAGCACTTTGATATTTTCATCCAGAAAATACTGGCGGAAGAAGTGTACTGTGACAATGTCCGTTTAAATCAGGTATTGATCAATCTCTTATCGAATGCCATAAAATTTACACCGGAGGGCGGCAACATCCATATTCATCTGGAACAGGAACCTTCCCCCAAAGGAGACGACTATGTGAGATGTCATTTCCGGGTAAAAGACAGCGGCATTGGAATGACCCCTGAATTTCAACAGAAAATTTTTGATACCTTTACCCGGGAGAAGAAATCCCAGGTCGATAAGACAGAGGGCACCGGGCTTGGCATGGCAATTACCAAAGCTATTGTAGATACCATGGAAGGTACCATTGAATTACACAGCGCCCCCGAAAAGGGCAGTGAATTCCACATCACACTTGATTTTGAAAAGGCAACTGTCAAAGAAGAGGACATGGTGCTTCCGCCATGGAAAATGCTGGTAGTGGATAACAATGAAGACCTTTGTAAATCCACTGTCCATTCTCTTAAGGAAATCGGTATCGAGGCTCATTGGGCTACCGATGGCCAGACTGCTGTGGATATGGTAAAGGCCCATCACGAAAAACAGGATGGCTATGAGATCGTTCTTCTTGACTGGAAAATGCCCGGCATGGATGGTCTGGAGACAGCTAAAGAGATGAGAAAACATCTGGGCAAACAAGTGCCCATTCTGATTATCTCTGCCTATGACTGGAGTGATATCGAAAAAGAAGCTCTTGAGGCAGGTATACAGGGCTTTATCTCCAAGCCATTATTTAAATCCAATCTGTTCCTGGGTCTTAGCCGCTATATGACGAATAATCAGGAAGAAGAAGCAAAAGCAGAAGCCCGCGCAGTTGACTTTACCGGTAAGCGCATCCTGTTATCTGAAGATAATGACTTAAACTGGGAAATCGCGGAAACCATCTTATCCGAAGTCGGATTTGAACTGGAAAGGGCAGAAAACGGGCAGATTTGCGTTGATATGTTCACACGATCCGAGCCTGGTTACTACGATATTATCCTGATGGATATCCGCATGCCGGTCATGAATGGTTATGAGGCCGCAAAGGCAATCCGCGCCCTGGAAGAACGTCCGGATGTAAACCTGCCTATTATTGCTATGACAGCAGACGCCTTTTCCGATGATATCCAGAGATGTCTCGATTGTGGCATGAACGAACATGTGGCGAAACCAATTGATATGAACAGGCTCACACAGATTCTTAAAAAATATTTGTTTTAATGACCGGAGGAAAAAACATCATGAGTGCCAAATTGGAATTTATTGTGGAAAATCTCGACATAATAAGCAAATTATATGATAAAGAATTACTTATTTCCGTCATGGACCGGGACGGTGTTGTACAAGGTTACTCACTGCCTGCCGGAATCCCTCCCCAGACAGAAATAGGCTCTGTGTTCAGAGATCCCAGCGGCATCTTTGACGAAGTGATTGCCAGAGGCGTTGCAAAACATAATTATCTGCCCAAAGAAGTACTGGGGTTCCCCATTGAAGGAAATCTGGTCCCCATCACGGAAGACGGAGAAGTGGTAGGCTGCATCATCTGTTCTTACTCCGTGGAAGGCAAAGAGCAGATTAAGGATATTGCCTCAAGATTCCAGGAATCCATTCAGGAGATTGACCGTTCCATTGAAGATGTTGTGGGAGGAATCGAAAATCTGTTCCATATGTTGACAGATATGAATCAAATGACTGTTGACGCCGCGAAAGATGTTAACGGCGCTACAGGAGTGGTAGCAAACATCAGCAGCAATGCTTCCCATTCCAATATCCTTGCGCTGAACGCTTCCATTGAAGCAGCACGGAGCGGAGAAGCAGGACGCGGCTTTGCTGTAGTTGCCTCAGAGATGGGCAAACTGGCAAAAGACAGCGGCACTTCTGCCACTGAGATTAAAAAGACCCTGGCCGTCATTGTAGATCATCTGCAATCCATTACGTATTCTATCAAAGAAGCAAATGACGTTGCCAAAAGCCACATAGATAATATAGGTTCCATCAGAGATGCACTGCAGCAGACCATCTCTATCGCAAGAGAACTTGAGAACGACATAAAATTATAGCAAAACAAGGTATAAAAAACCGGGCAGCGATAAAAAGCTGCCCGACTTTTATACCTATTCTGACCCAACGCTCAGAGTTTAAGGAAAAACTGCATGCCACTGGTAATCTGCTCCGAAATCAGCAGAAGCTTGCTCTTTAAAAAAGGCGTGAGCGCTTCCTTTGCCGCCTTTCTGTCCCGGGTTTCATTTCTTTCATCTGCAAACACCAGAATCACCTTACTTCTGGCATGAAACTTCTTCAGATAAGAAAATAAATCTTCATAGCGCTTAACACATGGGCAACAGGAATATCCTGCAAATGCACTTCCTGACATAAGCATTGCCATCGGCACCACACTTACACTGATCTCCGGTCCCCATAATACCAGATTCAAACGCACATTACGAAAAATCTCGTTACTTCTTTTAAGGGCTCTCGCCACCTCTGCCACCGCTTCCTGCATCTCTTCCTGTTCTAAAGACGTATCAATCACAACGGCCATTTCCAGGTTTCCGCCCCGATAGTTCCCTGGAACATGCAGGATTACATCTGCTCTTTTGGCAATTTGTAAGGCATGCAATTTTGTAAGTTTCATTTTTTCCTCCCAATCCGCTCTCCCATACAGACCGGCACTTCTTTCTGCTAATATAAGTATACCACTATTTAGGATGAACCAAAGCATTATTTTTCCGAGAATATTATTATCCGAAAAGCTTATAAATCCGGAATCTTCTTCATATATCCACTCCCGCCTTCCGAAGCACGTCCATAAGGTGCATTTCCCGCCGTATGCTGTAAATACTCCCATATCCTCAAGGCCAAGGTATTCCAAAAAATCTTCCTTGTAGGAGAACATTGCCCCATCATACATTGCAGGATTACCGGAGCTTAATATCATGGCCACTTTTTTCAGATTTCGGGGCCTGCTCGGATAGGCGGCAGAATAGAAGCGGTCAAGGGTACACTTTAACTGCCCTGAAACGCCGTGATAATAAATCGGCGAGGCAATGACAAGCATATCTGCCTCCCCAGCAGGGAATAGACTTCCTGCATATCATCTTTCTGGACGCGGGCTTCCGTTTAATACTATAATGTGCATAACTGTTACCTCCAGATTTTCACTTATCTCATGCCTGACACCACAATAACTTCGTTAAAAAGGGATGCCGTATGCTGCAATTTGTTTATCACTTTTTCCTTCCGGGTTTACGTCCCATACGTTCATGGCAAACCTTTTAAACTTTGCCAGCCCAAACGGACAGACAAATCGGTAATAGGCCATAGATACCGCTGCAAGGGTCATGCCGTGGGTTGCATCCGTATGCGCCGCAACCGCCTGCCCCAGCATATGAACCATCCAGTCTGTGGATTTTCCCTTCGCCACCAGCGTGTTTAATGCCCATGCGGCAATCCACATGATGTTGCTCCTTGCTTCGTAATCCGTAGAGTTCTTCACCGCAATCCTACTGGAATGGATCAAAGACCGCAGCAGACCTTCCATGAGATATTCAGAAGTATTGTCATCCTCCCCGGAGAAATACTGCTCCGTAATATGGTTCATAATGTCATAAATTCCTGCAACCATCTGGTACTGAGGCAGCGTATAGGTATATACCGGATTTAAGATGGAAAATTTCGGATACACCCTCTCATCAAATACATGGCCAATCTTCAATTTCTGCTCATGATTTGTTATGGCCGCGCCGCCGTTCACTTCAGAGCCGGTGCTGACCATTGTCAGGACACATCCAACCGGGATGATCTCATTGTCCACATCTTTCATTTGAAGGTAATATTTTTCCCATGGGTCTTCCGTACAGTATGCAGATACGGAAACCGCTTTTGCATAGTCACAGACAGAACCACCCCCAACTGCAAGAATCAGGTCTGCCTTACCCTCCTTGGCAATCCTACAGCCTTCCTGCAGTTTCTGTACCGTAGGATTTGGCATGCCCCCCGCATCTTCAAGTACATTTTTTCCATTTGCTTTCAAAATCTCCATGACTTTATCATAGATACCATTCTTTTTGATCGATCCGCCGCCATACACAAGCTGTATATTCTGTCCATACTTAGGCAGCTCCTCATTCAGGCCGGCAAGGGAATCCTAGCCAAAATAAAGTTTCGTCGGGTTACAATACATAAAATTTCCTAACATGATCTTCCTCCTCGTATCATAAGTTTATAAATATCATTTCATATTTTCCGAAAAAAACTGCTCCAGCTTATCAAACGGAATCGCATCCTTTTCGCCGCCGTCATACAGATCCGTATGGACTGCATCGGGAATAATCAGCAGCTCCTTATTGTCTGAATAAAGGTTATCCTTCACCATTGCGGCATAAGCATCGCAGCTGAAATAGCAGGAATGTGCCTTCTCTCCGTGCATGATAAGAACTGCGCTGCGGATTTCATTGCTGTACTGAAGGATTGGCTGGTTCATAAAAGACATACATCCGATCACATTCCAGCCTCCGTTGGAATTTAAGGAGCGCTTATGGTAGCCGCGATCCGTTTTATAGTAATCATGATAATCTGCCACGAAGAAATGCGCATCCTCCGGAAGCGGATCGACAACCCCGCCGCCCGGCGCATAACTGCCATTTTTGTAATCAACAAGTCTTTGGGCGTTCATAGCCTCTTTCTTCGCGTACCGTGCATCAGCAGAATTATCTGCATCAAAATATCCGTTGGCATTGACGCGGGACATATCATACATGGTGGAGGCAACCGTCGCCTTGATGCGGGTATCCAGTGCCGCCACATTCAGAGCCAAGCCTCCCCAGCCGCAGATGCCGATAATGCCGATACGCTCAGGGTCAACATTTTTCTGTACGGAAAGAAAATCAACCGCCGCCTGAAAATCCTCCGTGTTGATATCCGGCGAAGCCATGTAACGGGGTGTACCGCCGCTTTCGCCGGTAAAGGAAGGGTCAAAAGCAATGGTGAGGAAACCGCGTTCCGCCATTGCCTGCGCATACAGTCCGGCTGCCTGCTCCTTCACCGCGCCAAACGGTCCGCATACCGCAATTGCAGCCAGCTTCTTTTCGGCCCCCTTCGGCTCATAAAGGTCTGCCGCCAGCGTGATCCCGTAACGGTTAGGGAATGTCACCTTGCTATGGTTCACCTTTTCACTTTTCGGGAAAGTCTTATCCCATTCCTTTGTTAATTCCAGTTTTGCAATATTTTCCATTTTGTAATACCTCTCTTTCTTTTCCTTATTTTTTAATGATTGCTTTTCCTTTTCCATCCGCCATACTAAAAAATCAAGACAGTCAACTCTCCACTGACTTTCATGCAGGCTGTCCATCAGGCCGCATCGATGCTTACGCAGCATTTTAATCGCATCCTGAACCTGACCGTTACCATACAACCTGCAGACCTTTTCAATGGTCCGAGCGCCACAGCCTGCATCCTTTAGATTCTGAATAAGATCATCCGTATGACCGCCTCCCTGCCTGCTATGTCCGTATTATATCCTCTTGACTTTCACTTTGCTAATAGTTATGATTTATATCATGATATAATTTTTAGGAATATCACGGGAGGTCAAAATGGAACTGCGAACCATGAGATATTTTCTTGCCACAGCACGAGAAGAAAACATGACCCGTGCAGCACAACTGCTTCACGTTACCCAGCCTACTCTCTCCAAGCAGCTAAAAGCACTTGAAGATGAGCTTGGGAAAAAACTGTTCACGCGCCATAGTTTCAGCATACAGCTGACTGAGGAAGGTGTTTTGCTTCGAAAGCGAGCAGAAGACTTGATAAAAATGGCCGACAAGATTACAACAGAATTTCTTGCTCTGGATGATGTTCTGGGCGGGGATGTTTACTTCGGTTTGGCGGAATCTTACCAGATCAGATGCCTCGCCGCCACAATCAGAAGATTCAAAGACTCTTACCCTGATCTGCATTATCATATTACCAGCGGCGACACGGAACAGGTTACAGAAAAACTGGATAAAGGTATCATTGACTTTGCCGTACTGGCGCAGGAACCCAATACTGCAAAATATCATTATTTAACCTTTCCCCATGCTGATCTATGGGGTGTCGTCATGCCAAAGAACTGTCCATTGGTAGAAAAAGACTCCATCTGTGTGGATGACTTATTTGGAATCCCTCTTTTTTGTTCCGAACAGGGATGGAGCAATGATATTTCCAAATGGTGCGGCAATAACATGGATAAATTACACCTCGAGGGGTCGTTTCGTCTATCATATAATGGATCGCTTTTTGTAAAAGAAGGGCTGGGTTATCTTTTAACTTTTGAGCATTTGATTGATACAAGCCCCGATAGCGGGCTTGCTTTCCGCCCTCTTACTCCTAGACTTGAAACAAAAATGTATCTAATATGGAAAAAATATCAAGTTTTTACTCCTATTGCTGAACGATTGCTGGAAATGTTGAAAGCCGGGCTGTCGGAGTAGAAGTCAAAGCAAGGCTGTAAGAAGTATTTTCTTCAATAGAATTTTCAATCTTATCTCCTGAGATACATTTACATGCCCATTATTACAGACAAATCTGAAATGTTTGTGAAAGACTTCTTAACAAATCTTAAGATTGTGACACCTTTTGTCATATATCGACATAGACTAATAACAAACCCATTACTAACAGACCCACAGAGAATTATCTGTACATTCTCAAATATCTGATCAAGGAGTAATATGTCCAAAGAAACGGAATGGAATGAACGATTTAATATCGGCGTTGCATCTATCGACCATGCACACCAGAAACTCTTTTCCATAGTACGCAAACTGATTTCGTTTAGCAAAGATAAGAACAATGAACAATGGGCATGCGCTGAGGGTATTAAATACTTCAAAAGTTATGCCATAGAACACTTTAGCGATGAGGAAGCATATATGCGCTCTATCAGTTACAAAGGATATGAAATACACAAACGTCTGCACGATGACATGCGTTTTAAGACCCTTCCCGCTCTCGAAAAAAATCTGAAAGAATCCAACTATTCACAGGAATCCATCCAACATTTTCTTGGTATCTGTCTCGGATGGCTCACCGCGCACATCATCATCGAAGACCGAGCCATTGCCGGACTTATTACAAATAAATGGAAAAACGACCATATCGGAGAAGATATGGCCGCTTTAGAGAATGCATTGTCTGTTACCATACGGGAAATTTTCAGACTGCCAACAGAGGTTATCAGTGAACATTACAGCGGGGAAAACTTTGGCCGCAGCATAATCATCCGCCTCACCTATCTTTCAACGGACCATAAACAGGTGCAGGTCTTTATGTCTCTGGAAAAAAGCCTTGTATTGCAAGCCGTAGGTTCCATGTTAAATATGACTTTGCGTAAGATGGATAACCTTGTCATGGCTGCCAGTAAAGAACTTGCTGTGCGTATTGCCGAGCAAGTCGGCATACGCTGCCAGCTGTCCTGGCAGTACCAGCTTGAAAGCAGTCACTTTATGACCCCCGAACAGTTCAGACAGGCATTTTATGCAGGCTCTTTTGATTATAGTTTGCTGTTTGACACAGGGTGCGGGTATTTTGCCTTTGTTGTGGACGTTTGAGGACTCTGCCATCCCCATTATTTCTTTCTTCTGACAAGATACCACACCAGCCAGATCGTAATAACCGCCGCGATGGCAACCGCCATGATCACGATAACACTGACGATTCCCTTACCATCATCTGTATGTTCTGCTGTTTCCGGTTCTGTCGCGTCTTCTGACGGCAGATCCATATAGGCAATGGCATAAGGTGAAAACCTGTCCGTAGAAAATGTGATCGTCTCCGGATTCTCATCTTCGTCCGAAAGCTGCGCATATTCCTGACTTCCATCCGCATTCGTATGCAGTCTTAAAATATAGAATTTCCGATCATCCGCCTGCAGCTGCCTGGGAACATTTATCACAACTTTAAGTTCTTCTGCAAGTTCTGAGACCGCCTGTCTTTCCTTATTTCCAGACTTCGTAAGCCGCACTTCAAAGTACCTTCCAATGACCAGACCAGGAAGTTTATCCTTCTCAAATGCCTCTTTTGTCAACTGAGATTCTTCTCCATCGGTATCATCTATAGACAGGCTGATGACTATCGAATCGTTTCCCTGCAGCATCTCTAATTTTTCTTCTTTGGTCAAAAGGCTGCGGGCTGCCGCTTCCAAGTTTGTGACGCTGGAAGTTTCCTTTGCTATATCCACAAAATCATTCTGTACAGTGACCTTCAAGTCACCGCTTTCCAGGGCGCCTTTCATTAATGCAGCATCTTCATCTGCTTCGATCATCTGCTCCGCTTCCTGCAGAGAAATGTCCAGATGCTGCAGGGTGCCGGTAAGCTCTTGCGTTTCTTCATTCTGATCGCCTTCTCCCGCTTGATCAGGCGCCTTTTCATCTTCTTTCTCTTTCTCATTCCCTGCCATATCATCGTTACTGCTCTGCCCCGGCTTTGCCACAAACTCTGCGGAAATGGTATGATTCTCCTTTACCCCGGAAAAGCTATAGGACGATACTGCCCCCACGGACTTCCCATCCACATATACCGTATTGATCATATAACCGTCTTTGGGCATGATCACATAGGACATTCCGGAGCCTTCGGAAACGGTACTCTTTCCCTCCGGCACAATCTTCCCGTTTGCGGAAGATACGGAAGCTGTTATGGAATAGGTTTTCGTCTGCGCTTTCTCAAAGGTTGCCAAAAGAAACATATCTCTGGAAATATCCTGAATGGAATATTCCGCACCGGTACTGAGCACATTGCCATTTTCAGACCATGATACAAACCGGTATCCGTCTGCCGGAGCTGCCGTTATCTTAACATTACTTCCTTTATCGTAGACCCCCTGTCCGGATACGGTTCCCGTAGAGGCCGGCCAGCAAGTCAGCGTAAGGTCATATCTGATCCGCGAAAACATAGCCGTCAGATTCCTGGAACCGGTAATATTCTGCAATTGGAACCTGCTGTCCGTACTCACAACCGCTCCGTTTTCCATCCAGCTGTCAAACTGATAGCCGTTCTTTGCCACGGCTTCCAGTGTGATACTCTCCCCATATCTTACTGTCCTGCTCTCGGTGACTGTTCCTGCATTGCTGTCATTCACACTCACATTGATCTGACAGTCAGCCGGTTTAAAGTCTGCTATGTATACGCTGTCATTATGGATATTTTCCACCGTGTACTGTGTATGATCTGATACTTTACTTCCATTCAGCAGCCATCCCCCAAAAGTAAATCCATTGTAGGGTGCCGCCGTAATCACAAGAGAACCTCCTTCTCTCACACTGCCGCCACCGCTTACGCTGCCGCCATGATCCGGAGATGCTTTCACCTGCACCGAATAGCTGGCAGTCTGCACAGTCGCCAATGCTGTTGCGCTGTAATTACTGTCCTGCCTGGAAACAGCCTTCACAAGCAGGGAAGAAGAGTTCTCATCGGAACCCACATGCAGGATTCCGCTGCCATCTATATACGTATTCTGACTGGTCTGTCCATCAACGCTCCAGGAAACCTCCCGGCTATAGTCATTCTGTCCGGTAACAAAAGCCACGAAAGCATAAGATGAACCCTTAGAAACAATCGTTGTACCGGGAGAAATACTGACTGACGATATAGACGAGGCCGGCGGTGATAACTGTTCCAACACAGACTCATCTTTCGCCGGATAAGCCCCCGATCCGATTTCAGATGCGTGACATGGCACCATGTATGTCAAAAACAATTGTGCCATTAATATGCAGGTACCCAGGCGGTATATGGCTTTCTTTCTCATCTTCTACCTCTTTTCCCCAGTGGCGAAACTGCGCTTTCGTATGTTCAGTGATATTTTATTATACCATGGAAAAAAACAGGTATTCAACACCCACGTCTTCTCATGGCAGCATCATAAACCTGCATGCTAAAAGGGAGAGACCATAATCGCCTCTCCCCTTTCTTACTGTTAATTCTATACCACAGCTTACTTGTCCAGTAGTTTAGCAATCTCATCCGCCTTTGGAATAGAGCTCTGGGCCCCCGGACGAGTCACCACAATAGCTGCAACTTCGATTGCAAAGGTAATCGCCTGTTCCAGAGGATATCCCTGCGCCAACAGCATTGTCATGGCTGCTGTAAAACTGTCTCCTGCCGCCGTGGTGTCTGCCACCTCTACCTTTTTACCAGGGAAAACAACACTGCCGCCCTCATTGACCAGCATCGCACCGGCACCGCCAAGAGTTACTACCACATTTTTTACACCCCGCTCCAACAGACATCGGGCTGCCGTCTCCACCTCTTCCGGGCTGTCTGTGGGCATCCCTGTGAGAAGCCCCAGTTCCGTTTCATTGGGTTTGAGAATATCCACACAGTGATACAGTTCGTCCGGCAGCTTGGCCGCAGGCGCAGGATCCAGTACCACCAGTTTCCCTGCCTTTTTTCCTTCCTTGGCCGCAAGAGTCACCGCCGGCAAGGGAATCTCCAGCTGGAGGACAATGGCATCTGCTTCCAGTATCCGGTCCGTATTGGCCCTGATGTAAGCTTCGTCAGTCATGAGATTGGCGCCCTGTATGACTATAATGCTGTTATTTCCTGAGTTTTCCACCGCAATAACTGCCACACCCGTGGGATGATCTGACAGACGCTGAACATGGCAGGTTTCCACGCCTTCTTTCATCAGATTTGTTAATAAGGCGTCTCCATTCTCATCCTGTCCCACACTGCCCAGCATCTCCACGTTACAACCAAGCCGGCCACAGGTAAATGCCTGATTCGCACCCTTCCCTCCACAGACAAGCTTCATATCCCGGCAAAGAATCGTTTCTCCCGGAACAGGCGTATGTTCAATCTGCAGCACCTGGTCCATATTCAAGCTTCCAATGACAAGTATTTTTTTCATATGTTTTCCTTTCACACGCAGTACTTCCTGGCCAAACGCCCTCCGGCATGCGCCCCGGAAGCACTTCTTGCACTATGCGTGGCGCAGCCGTTTCTTTTCTCTTTGGTAAGAATAAGCAGCAATGGCTACAATCGTAACCAGATAAGGCATTAACTGCATCAGCTCCGGCGGCAGTCCCATAACCTGCAGCTGAATTGCCAGGGCATCAGCCACACTAAACAACAGGGTGGATAGCAAAATGCCGCCCGGCATCCCCTGTCCCATACTCTCAGCTGCGATACCAATAAACCCGCGGCCAGCAACCATGTTCTTGGAAAAGAAGCTCACATATCCCATGGACATGAACGCACCGCCCATGCCGATTAAAATCCCGGCAATGATCAGGGTCATATACTTATATTTCATGATGGAAAGACCCACCGATTCCGCCGCATCAGGATTCTCTCCCACCGTCCGCATACGAAGACCTGACTTGGTCTTAAAGAGGAAGAAAGAGAGCACCAGAACGGACAGCAGTGATACATAAGTCAGAATATTGTGTCCTGACAAAACAGCGCCGATCACCGGAATCTTCTCCAAAATGGGGATGTTCACAATCGGGAGCGTGGAGCTGGCTATACTCTGGGTAGAAGCCTTCTCCCCCGTCAGGCAGTACACGATAAAGATCGTGGCCCCGCTGGCTAACACATTCAGCGCTATCCCGGCCAGTACCGGTTCCGTCTTTAAGAAAAGCGTCACATATCCAAACAGGCAGGTCAGCAAAACGCCTGTCAAAATCCCAAACAATAGTCCTGCCCAGCAATTCCCAAACATCCAGGCTCCAAGCGGCGCCGCCAGGGAACAGAAAAGCATGATTCCTTCTGTGGCGATACTGTCCACGCCGCCTTTGCTGAATATCATACAGGCCATGGATGCAAACAGAAGCGGCGTCATCACTCGAATAATAGAAAAGGCAAAAGCTATCAAGTCAAAATTACCCATTATGCAACACCTCCCGTCTCGCTGTCTTCACAACCTGGCGGTGCTGGTATTTCTTCAAAATTGCCTGCGCCGAGATCAGCACAATGACAACTGCCTGAATGATGGAAAAAATCTCCGAAGGCACGTCTGTTTCCATAGACATAATATTGGCACCCACTCGAAGATAGGCCAGGAGAAATGCCGAAAGCGGAATCAGCTCCGGTTTAAACTGGGCAACCGTTGCCACCAGTACACCGTCCCAGCCAAAGCCGGGCAGTCCCGTATACTGGAAACGCTTATACATGCCAAACAGTTCCACGCTTCCTCCAATACCCGCCAGCGCACCGCCTATCAGCTGGGAAATGATAATCACACATCCCACATTGATGCCGGCCATTTTAGCCAGGCGCGCATTCTTGCCGATCAGGGTTATTTTATATCCCAGCGCCGTATAATGAAACAGTACATAAACCACCACCACGGCCAATAAGGCAATCAGGGTCCCTGCATTGATACGGGTCCCCGGAACCAGGCGGGGCAACAACATATTTTCCGGAAAGGCATTGGAATAATTCGCGTTCATGGAGGAATCCCGCAGATAATTGACCACAATGTACAGCCCCAGATATAACAATACATAATTCAACATCAGGCTGGTAACCAGCTCACTGGCGTTGCATTTTACCTTTAACATTCCTGGAATCAATGAGGAAATACCACCTGCCAGGGCTCCGAAAAACAAAGCTGCCAGAAGATTTAATCCCGGCGGCAGATCTAAAAGCACCGCACTGGCAGTCGCTGCCACACTGGCAATGAAGAATCCGCCTTCCATGGAAAGATTAAACAGTCCCACTCTATAAAGCATTGTAACGGAAAGTCCCGTAAATATCAACGGCGTCATGGATTCAATGATGTTTCCGAATCTGCGCATAGATGTAAACGGTCCTATAAACATGGAATATAGTGCCTGCCAGGGCTGCTCACTGATCAGAAGGATAGTCAAAAATACGATGAGCAGCGCAATCCCGATTGCCAATACCGATTTCAGAATCTCAAACCTAATCCTGCTCTTATTATCCAACTTCTTTCACCCCCTGTTTCTTAAGTCCCAGCATGTACAAGCCCAGCTCTTCTTCTGTTACCTTGCTGCTGTCCTCAAAGTATGCCACAACCTCACCTTCGCACATCACCAGAATGCTGTCAGACAGTACCATAACTTCATTTAAGTCCGCAGACACCAGCATAACAGCCTTTCCTTCATCCCTTTTCTCCAGAATCTTCTTCCAGATAAACTCATTGGCTCCTACGTCAATACCCCTTGTTGGCTGATTCGCGATCAGAATATCGGGATCCGCTGAAAATTCTCTTGCCACCACCACTTTCTGCATATTGCCGCCGGAAAGCATTGCTAACGTCTGATTCTTATTGCGGCAGCGAATATTAAACTCTTTGATCAGATTATCACTGAGCGCCGTAATTTTTTTATGACTCAAAAGTCCTCTGGTCCTCAAATCAGGACTGTCAACCCTGTCCGGAATCAGGTTCTCCCAGATAGCGCCATCCTTGGCTACGCCCAGCGTCATACGATCCTCAGGAATATAAGAAAGTCCCTGGTCCCTGATACTGCGGATTGATTTTCCCAGCACATTTTTGCCATCCACCAGTATTTCTCCTGTAGCCCCCTGCGTCAATCCGAAAATAGTCTCCGCCAATTCGTTCTGCCCATTTCCTTCCACTCCCGCCACACCGAGAATCTGACCGGAACGCAGTTCAAAGTTTACGTTGCGAAGCATGGGTTTGCCGAATTGATTCACATAATTGAGATTCTTTACCGAGAGCACGGTCTCCTTGAATCTGGCCGGCTTCTTATCCAGCTGGAGCACCACGTCACGCCCCACCATACGTCTGGAAATCTCCTCTTCCGTGGCATCCTTGACCTCGATGGTCTCAATGCTGCGTCCTGCGCGTAAAATCGTAACCCTGTCACAGATGCGCATAACTTCTCTGATCTTATGGGAAATAAAAATAATAGTATGGTTGCTCTTCTTCAGCAGCAAAAGCTGCTCAAACAACTCGTCCGTCTCCTGCGGGGTGAGAACCGCTGTGGGCTCATCCAGAATCAACAGCTTGGCTCCCCTGATCAGTACCTTCAAAAGTTCCACCTTCTGTTTCAAACCAACCGACAGATTCCCCACCTTAGCCATTGGATCGACCTGCAAATTATATTTTTTACCAATTTCAGAGACCTGGGATATAGCGGTAGCAGCGTCAATCACCGGCCCCTTTCCAGGTTCCATCCCCAGGATGACATTCTCAAATACCCTTAAGGAATCCACCAGCATGAAATGTTGATGCACCATGCCGATTCCCAGTCCGATCATCTCCGCAGAACCGGCTTTCTCAAGCTTCTCACCCTGATAGAATATAGAACCCCCATCATATCCCTCCAGGCCAAACAGGATCTTCATTAATGTGCTCTTTCCGGCACCGTTTTCTCCCATCAGGGCGTGGATTTCTCCCGCCCTGACTGAAAAATTTACATCCTTATTGGCCATAACACCGTTGGGATATATTTTCGTAATCCCCTCCATTTTCAGTATATCCTGTGCCATGTCCGTACCTCCTCTGCTGCGCTGCCGCAGTTTTTTCAATTATTTTAAAAGAGCAGGCTCGATAATCTTGTCCACTTCTTCAGGATCCGTATTAAATGCCGACGAAACTTTTATCTTTCCATTGACGATATCTTCTTTGGCAGCTTCCACCTGGTCTCTGATTTCCTGAGAAACATTCTTATCATAATATTCATTGTAAGCAACGCCTACACCATCTTCCAGAATGCCAAGACTTTCAAAGGTTCCGAAAGGCAGCGTTCCCTCTTCATAAAGCTTTCCTGCTCTGATGATACTCAGGTCTACATTCTTCAGAATGGAAGTGAGGATACAGTTAGCCGCCTCTTCATCAATCCCCTTAAATGCCATACTCTGGTCCACATCGATACCAATAATATATTTACCGCTTTCCTTAGCAGCTTCCACACATCCCAGCGCCGCTGTCTCTGCAGGCGTAATGATAATATCCGCACCCTGGTTATACTGCGCCAGTGCAAGTTCCTTACCTTTGGCAGAATCATCCCAGCTGCCCACATAAGATACGATCACTTTAATGTCAGGTTCTACGGAACGTGCTCCCTCTACATAACCCACAATCCAGTCTGTAATGATAGGATGTTCCATACCGCCGATCAGACCGATGATCGGTTCCGGGTTAGTACCTTCCATACCGGAAGTGGTCACAAGTGCCGCCAGAACGCCTGCCAGATATGCACCCTCATTTTGTTTATAGCTGATGGCATAAATATTGGGATGATCACCTTCCATCTCTGTGTCAAAGAGTACAAACTTCTGATCCGGGTACTCCTTGGCCACATCCTGTACTGTCTCGATAGCACTTGGCCCATTGGTGATGATCAGATCATATTCCCCGCCTTCCGACAAATCCAGAAACGTAGGTTCCCACTTGGTCTGGTCGCGTCCTAACTCTATCACCTTAGTACCCCAGCCTGCTTCTCCAAGCCCTAATAATCCGTTGTATGCTGAGTCATTAAAACTTTTATCTCCGAGCTGACCAATCACCACATGTACTGCCGAAAATTCACCATTCCCAGCTGATTCTGCTTCCTTCGCCGGGTCCGCCTCTTCTGCTGCCGGCGCAGGCGCTTCTTCCTTATTATCTGCCTGAGGCGCTGGTTGTTCGGAAGTGCCGCAGGCAGTCAATGAAACAACCAAAGTTGCTGCAAGTAATGTTGCTAAAAATGTTTTTTTCATAGTTTCCTCCTTGTTTTTCATATCCTCACTATAGTCCCATAAAACAGTTCCTACTATTCCTCTTCTAATAGATGATTTCCACCAGGTTTTCTCCTGCTTCCAGTCTGATTTCACCTGACACTTCCGCCTCTTTGTGGTTGATCAGCGTTCGAACAGGTATAATACCCTCGAATCTGACAAAACCACTGCCGGGCGCGTCCACAAATACCCTGCAAAAATGCGGCTCATACAGGAACTCTTTAAACCGGGCTCTGATATCAGAAGCAAATACCTCCTTTCCATTGAGTAGGAATCTTGTCATTCTTCCGTCACACTTGACAGACGCGTACCCTTCTTTTACCGGGAAACGATCCACCGCAAAAGATGAACCGTCCAGCATACCAAAACACAATCCGTTCCAGGGGTCTATGGAAATCTGCTCCATGGACCACATCAGGGCAAACAAAGCGCTCCAACTGTAAAAAGGATCGGAATCCACGGAATCATTCCCTTCACCTGTGAAGGCGTTATAATTCTCATAGCTTCTCCTCATGTCCTTCCAGTGCCTGTCAAAATGCCTGACCGCTGCCGCTGCAAGTCTGTGTGCTTCTGCGTCACGTCCGGCACGCCGCAGTCCCACATAAGTCCAGTAGGGTCCCGGCGCCCATGTGCGGCCACGCCAATACTGGTTATCCTGTGCCGCATCGGCCCTGGCATCAATGGCACACAAGGGACAGGGGGTAAAAAATTCTTCCTCACAAAACATATGTTCTATGCAGGCTTCCACTTTAGATACATCCGCTGCGCCCGCCGCCAGTGGATAGAAGCTGGTGGGACTTGTCAGGCCAAAACGGCCATCCAAATGCCGATTGGCATAAATCCCTTCCTTTTCATCCCACAGAACTTCATTGATACTGCGCTTTATATTGTCTGCACATTCTCTCAGCTCCCCGGCCAAATCGGCGTATCCTAAAATATCCGCAATCCTGGACTGACACTCCATGTCCAGCGCCAACATACTGGAAACCCCTACATCATACATATCTAACAATCCCGTTTCCTTATGATAGACAGCCTCGTCATACATGGGACTGTTATCCATGGCAGCTTCGTTCTGCGCCGCAAATTTGGTCCGTTTATGAGAACCACGTCCCGTTTTGGACGTTCCCAGCTGAATCAGATTCCTGGACTCCCCATCCCTGTTGGCCAGATACCATTCTCCCGCCCGCATCAGAGACGGCAGAGCCTTATATAAAGGGGTCTTATCCCCTGTGATCAGGTAGTGCTGCAGCAGGCAGTAACCCAGACAGGGCGGCTGGGTTCTGTCCACCCAGTTTTGCCATTCTGAAAGCATACCCGCGAAATTGCCTCCTGGTGTGGCCGCTGCAAGACAATATTCAAGATTTTTGACTGCCATTTCCCGGTCTCCTGCGATAGAAGTCAGCAGGATCTGATAACAGGTATCAGAGAAAAACAGGAACCAGCCGCCAAAGCCTTTGTTCCAGCTTTTGGTGATTGCCGTGTATTCTATTCCTTTTCTTATATTTGCCATATCGTTCCAGGCCATAATATCGCAGACAGCATCCAACATCTTCCCATGGGATTCATCGCTCTGGCTGGGCCTGGTCTGTAAAATTTCCTGCTTCTTTTCTTCCCATGAACCGAAAACTTCCACCGCCTTTAACGCAGCATTTCTTGCGCTTTCGCTGTCATTCGCAACAGAAACCGCCGCATAGATGCTGCTGCCTGCCGCCAGGGTAAAGGCTGCCGTAGCCCAAGGCGATTCCTCCACACCTGCCTGGGACTGCCTCATGGCTCCCTGCTCCATCCGTCGGCCAATGGTGTCATGTTGGGCAGTTTCATAAATGACATAAGGATCCTCCACAAAGGCCGCAGCCATATGATATTCTCCCCTGCGCCCCATCAGACAGCCCTCGCCGTCCCGAAACATAATGCCCTTTTCTTCCCGGACCCGGTCTTCAAATCCGAAAGACAATAAAACCTGGTAGCGGAATCCCCACTCTCTGGGCTTTCTGGTATTTGTAATCCGCATCAGGACAGTCCAGGAATCCGTCTTGAGATACTCGATCATAAAAAGCGCCTGCGCATGTCCCACCTGCATCCGGCAATACCGCCCGTCTTTTTCATGTTCGAAAAGTCTGGTATCTTCGCCGAATGGAAAATCACTGTATTTTTGTTCCGCTTCTGAATAAGCCGCCGGCACAATGGCAAAACCAGCCGGCAGAAACTCCATTCTTGTATAGGAATCAGGATGCCACGTATTCCAATATTTCTGGGATGTTACCATGGTAATCTCCTCCCTTCTCTTTTTTGATTCAACTACTAATAATCCATGACCAGATAAAATTTAAAATATACAGCCCGACTGTAAAATAATATTCGTATAGGCCCCCACATCCCCGGTCCGAATCATCGCCCGGCATTTACCCACGCATTTTTTGAAATCCTCATGGGGTACGGTCTCCGATTCCGCTTTGGGGAAAAGTGCCTGCAGCTTTTGGAACGCCTCCGGACTGCGCTCTTCCAGCTCTTTGGCCAATATTATTTTCTCAACGCAGATATGTTCTTTCAGTTCCGACAGTACTTCCTCCACGGTAGGGCTCCCCATTCTGACTGCCAGATCTATCTTAAGAACTCCGTCCGGTACAGGCAGTCCGCAATCCCCTATACAGATGCAATCCGTATGTCCCAGATTGCCCACCACCTGATTAATGCTGCTGTTTAGAATACCATTTCTATACATCTTCTCCTCCTTTACCTTTCCGGATTCTTTTGTTTACAGAAGTAGGTAAAATTCTTTATCCCTTTATTCATCTCATTTTTCTGATATCGCTTCAAAAGTCGTTGTTATATGGCCTTTTTACTGCTTTTATCTCTCCGAATAGATAACTATATTTATCTTTTTTATTATTATATGTATTATATTTCTATTTAGGTAAAACTGTTTACCTTATTGGAAGTATAGCATCCACGGATTCATCTGTCAACAGAAATCCAGAACTATTTTACTGTAAAACTCTGTCAGAATTGCATCTTATCAAGACTTCATCATACAGAAAACAAGACTCTCAAATCCTACAAAGCATTGACTTAATTACAGCACTACGGTATACTTTAGGTGAATTAAGTAAAAGTTTTACTTCCATTTTTACCATTTTGACAGCAATCATTACTTTACGGAGTGACACTTTATGCGAACAACTCTAAAAACCATTGCAGATCATGTAGGCCTTTCCGTCGCCAGCGTCTCTTTAGTTTTAAACAACAAACCCAACAAACTCTCACCGGAAAGCCGTCAAAAAATACTGGCCGCTGCAGAAGAACTGCACTATGCTCCCCAGCTGGTCTCTCCGGCTATGGCCAAAAAATACAGCAAGACCCTGGGGCTGATCGTTCCCGAGGTTTCCAATTCCTTTTTTGCCGACCTGGCCCAGGGCGTGGGACATTGCGCCCAGGAAAACGGCTGCCAGCTCTTATTATCAACCACTGATGGGATTGCCGAAAACGACACCGATATTCTCCGTTTGTTTGCTTCCCGGAACATTGCCGCCATGTTATTTGTTGCTTCTTCCAATTGCAACGCCTCACTTCTGGAAAGTCTGCCCTTCCCTATTATCCAGGTGGACCGCAAGAATCCGGCCCTGAATTTCAGCGCCGTTATTTTTAATCAGAAAAAGGGCGGCTACCTTGCCACCAGACATCTGCTGGAACTGGGTCACCGCCGGATTGCCTGCCTCACCGGTCCCAAAAACCTGACCAACACTTCGCTGCGGTTAAAGGGTTATCTGAAAGCCTATAAGGATATGGGATTCACCCCGCCATCTAACGGTGTGATCGAAGGAGATTACATGAGCGACAGTGGATTTGAAGCTGCCGATGTGATTCTCGAAAGAGGATTTACGGCGGTTTTCTCCACCAATGATATGATGGCATATGGTATCCTGAAGCGTTTCCGGCAGCTGAAGATCAGAGTCCCTCAGGATATTTCCATTGTTGGATTTGACGATGTGGTATATTCTGCTCTATTGGACGTTCCTCTGACTACCATCCGTCAGTCAGGATACAATATGGGATATGAGGCCTGCAAACGCGCCTTTGAAGAAATCGAAGATCCTAAGATTATGAAACAGACCATTCAGTTTGAACCGGAACTGATCATCCGCGAGAGTACTGCAAAACCCGCTGAAAAATGACTTATTGCAGAAAAATGGCTTATTGATAGGATAAATAAAGCAGGACAGCATCAAATTTTGGTGCTTCCTGCTTTTGCGATGTTTTAGGGTTATTATGCTTATCTCAGTTAATCCCCGTAATCCCCAGCTTACCGTCCACAGATTTGAAAATAATGTTCGGCGTGGCATCTCCCATAATAATCCCCGCCATCGTTTCTTCCAGCGTCGTCACATCCACTGCCTCGATCACCGCGCATCTTTCTTCTGTAAAAATGACATCGCTTCCCAGTGCCATAAAAGTGTCCCTGTTCTCAACCACCTCACTGTTTACCGCAAGAGGATATGTGCAAAGATCTGCAAGTGCCTCCATATCTTTGTCAGCCACCGCAGCCTGAATCAGACCGGCAAATTCTGCCACTTCTCCACCGGCTTCCTTCTGCCCTGCATCCTCGTAATCATCCTTCTTCTCCTCAGCTTCGCTTTTCGTCCCCTCCCCTACCGTATATACGTCCACCGCAGAAAAGTTGTCTGATTGTTCAGTGCTTTCCGTTTCCTGCGGCCCGCATCCTGCACAGGCAAGTACCATCATTCCTGCCGCCAAAATCAACTTCCATTTTTTCATCATAAATTCCTCCTGCCGTTCCTTCATCAATCGTCACCCAGCTCTTTCCGATCAATAGATAGCCCGCTGAGTCTGCACCTATTCTATCCTTTGAGATTTTTGACGTCAATTTCACTTCTTCGCATTTCATTATGGATTCTTCGCAATCTTCCACAAACTTCCTATTTGAATTGGTTGATAAAGTATTTTAAGCCCGGTATAATTTTTAGTGATATTTTGTTTATCTATAAGATGAAAAAGTTTGTGTGTCAAGGCATCTTACTTTTCAAAAATCTTCATGGGCAATGAAGGGACTGAACACCTATGAAAATAACAATTTGTGACGATAGTATTAAGGATTTACTGAAAACAGAAAAACTTTTGTTAAAATATAAGGCAATGCGTCCGGACAGGGACTTTGAAATCGAAAAATTTTCCGACCCATCCAGGTTATCCCAGAAAATATCAGAAGGAAAGCTAACCGACATTTATATTCTTGATATGCTGATGCCGGGGCGAACAGGCATTGATCTTGGGAATCTGATCAGAATGTCCGGCTGTGAAAATGTCATTATCTATATAACCGCATCAGATGATTATGCCCTGGATGCGTACGGGGTACGTGCCGTAAGATATCTTCTGAAGCCGGTGGATGAAAGCAAACTTTATGAGGCACTGGATTATGCCCTGTCCTATACCAATGTAAAAACAGAGTCTATGTATCTTGTCAAGACCAAAACCGGCCTGCAGCAAAGACCTTATTCTAAAATAGAATACATTGAAAATGTCAGCAGGAAACAGGAAATACATATGGCCGACGGAGAAATCATCAAAAGTCTTTTTATCAGAAAATCCTTTGAGGAAGAGACTCTGGAAGTTTCCAGAAGAAGAAATTTCCTGCAGATTCACAAGTCCTTTCTTGTGAATCTTGACTATGTAAAGCAGCTGACCCAGGACAGCATGGTCATGGAGTCCGGCAGCCGGCTTCCCATCAGCAAGGCAAAAGCTGCAAAAGTCAAGCGGGAATATCTGCTCTTTGTCTCCGGAAAATATAAGTAGGTGAACGGAATGATTTATGTGAAAAATATATCATACATGTTAAGCCATATATTCTTTATTGTATTTATCTATCTGTTTATGATACACCGTTTTTCCCAAAAGAAGACCATTGTCATCTGCTTCTTCTCCTGTACTGTGATGAATCTTTTAGACAGCTTAAAACTGAATCTGTTCCCGGGAAGCGATTCCATTTATTTCTTCACAACAATAACACAGATTGCCGTAGCGCAGTTCACAGGCGTTTATATCTCTAAGAAAAGAGACAGCAGGGCGCTCTTTATCAGTCTGAGCGCCTCTAACTATGTGATCGTTGGCAGCATCACGGCCTCCATCTTGTATATCCTGACTGACAGTATCATTCTGGCACTGGCGGGAAATCTCCTGATGCACCTTGCCATACTGTTCGTTCTTTTCGGCAGACTGGGAAATATATTCCATAAGTTTTGTGAGCGTGATTTTGGAAAAAGCTGGTGGGGATTATGTCTGATTCCGGTCTTCTTTTTTTGCAGCTTTTCCTGCCTTGCCTTTTTCCCTTATACCCTTTATGAGTATCCGGAAAATATTCTTGCCAGTATTTTCCTGATGATTACAATGCTCGTGTCGTATGTGGCAGTGCTGCGCTATCTTGACACCGAAACCAAACAGGTGGATGAATATTGGAAAAATGTAATGTTCGAATCGTATATCAAAGGCCTGGAAAGCCAGAATTATCTGGTAGAACAGTCAGAACGGAATCTGAAAATCCTGCGGCATGATATGCGGCATTACTCCATGATCATTGATTCCCTGATAGACCAGCAGGAATACAATGAGATCAGAAACATTGCCGGCCACATCAATGAAGTCGTAAACGAAAATAAAGTCCACCGGTACTGTGAAAATCTGGTGGTCAACACGATTCTCACAAAAATGGCCAAACAAGCGCAGTCCCTTCACATCGATTTACGTCTGGATATCCTGATACCCCGGCAGATTCCTGTGAATGAATATGAGTTTGCCATGGTACTGGCCAATCTTTTAGAGAACGCCGTCTTCAGCGTACAAAATATGGAACCGGCAAAGAAATCTATTGACGCGAAAATACATTGTACCGCAGAGTACCTGCTTATTGATATGGAAAATGAATGTACGAAAGAAATCCATTTCGACTCCATAACCGGGCTCCCTAAAAGTAAAAGAGGCAAAAGCCACGGTCTTGGGATGCAGAGTGTACAGGCCTTCAGCGATAAACTGGGAGGAAATATCGAGTGTTACTGCGAAAATAATCGTTTCCGGATTATTCTGTTTGTGAAATTTTCACCGCATTTTACGTAAAAGAGGCACTTCTGAAATCCTGTTTGAATGCTACAATAGTAAAAACAGTTGGAGAGTATCCTATGCAAAAAACATTTAACAAATATACTGTTTTCATCATAACAACAGCTATATTGGTGATTCTGTTCATAAACTTTCTGATCAATCTGCACTTACTGACATCTCAACAATTTGACTCCTTTGATGCTAAAATAGAACAGATGATACACACACTGGAAAACAATCAGATGGAGCTTAATCTGCTCAGGGAAAGCCTTGACGAAGATTATCTGACAAGGGCAAGAGTCGCTGCCTACGTTTTGGAGCGGCAAAAAGAAGTCGCCATGAGCGTACCGCAAATGCAGTATCTGGCTTATCTGCTGGATGTGGATGAGCTCCATATCATTGACGAAAATGGTATCATCGCAGCTGCATCTGTCCCGCAATACGTGGGTATTGATATGGCTGACCATGAACAGACAAGGGCTTTCCTGCCTCTTATAAACAGCGGTGGTAAAGACGCTTATCTGATTCAGGAAGCGCAGCCAAACGCTGCAGAAAACAAGATCATGCAGTATGTCGGCGTTGCCAGAAAAGACCAGCCCGGAGTCATCCAGGTCGGTTTTACACCCACAAGGCAGCTGGAAGCACAGTCCCTCAATACATATGACTATATCTTCTCCAAATTTCCCACAGATATCAACGAAGAATTATATGTAGTCGATACCTCCGCCGGAAACGTCCTCGGTCACTCCAATGGTCTTGACCAGGAATTTTCCGGAGACTGCTATCGTCTTGATCTGCTGTCAGACTGTACAGGCGGCGCTTACCTAAATAACAATGAGGATACCCCCATGTATGTGGTCAGCAGACAGTATAACGATGTGCTGCTGTGTGCCGCCCTGCCCCAAAGGGTCCTGTTTCATAAATTATGGGGAAATATTATCATAACGTTTATCTATCTGCTGTTTATAGAAATCGTTGTGATTCTTCTTCTGAATTATCTAATCCGCAAGAAAGTCATAAACGGTGTTCATCATATCCTGCACGGTTTAGACGCCATAACGAACGGCAACCTTGACACCAAGGTAACCGTCAGCGGAAACCGAGAATTTGAGGCGCTCAGCAGAAGCATCAACGCCATGGTCAAGAGTATCACCAACCTGTCCAACCGAATCTGTGCCATTATAGAAATCAGCGCCGTTCCCCTGGCGGTGTTTGAATACGAAAGGGGCATTAATCATGTATTTGTGACACCCGGTTTAAGTGAACTGCTGGAGTTATCTGAAGAAAAAGCCAGTGAACTCTACCATGATGCTGTTTTGTTCGACCAGTATATCCGTTCCATTACACAAAATCCCGTCAAGGGTGAAGCCGAAATCTATCAGATTCATGAAAATAAATATCTTCAGATTCATCTGTCAGAGTCTTCCGACGGATATCTTGGCATTATCTCAGATGCAACCCAAAGCGTCCTTCAAAAACTGCATCTGTGCTACGAAAATTCTCACGATCCTCTCACCGGCTTGAATAAATTTGATCATTTCAAAGAATTATCTGCCGAAATACTGCAAAGAGAAGATTCCAAACAAGTTGCTGCCATGGTTATGATAGATCTGGATGATTTCAAATCCATAAACGATACCTACGGACATGACGCCGGAGACCATTATCTGCAGAAATTTTCAGAAGTTATGAAATCTATGCCGGAAGCCCATTTCCTGTCCGCAAGGCGCTCCGGGGATGAATTTTGCATGCTGATCTTCGGTTGCCGGGACAAAGAGGAAATCACCGGCTTCCTGCATACCTTTTATGATACACTTCGCCAAAACACCGTTGACCTGTCCTGTACAGAGTCAAAAACCATCAGCGCCTCCTGTGGTTTCGCCATAACGAACGGGCCCCCATATAATATTGCCAGACTGTTAAGCCATGCAGACGAAGCGCTTTATGAAATCAAACGAAGTACAAAGGGGACATATGGGGCATACCATGAATAAAATCCCCCGTCTGTTACGGCTTCTGAATCTGAAAAGTATTCTCAAGCAGCAGCCAGTTGGGACGGAAAAACCGCATAATCTGCCAATATCCCATCCCACGCAGTCCATACTCTGGCAGAAGGGAGAACTTTTCCCGATAGCTTCTCACATCCTCAAACCATACCTCATGCTGCTGTCCATCCTTTTCATATTGAAAATAGGGTGACATGGCCACTTCATCAAACTGTATGGGAACGCCAGCCTCAACAGCAATCCGCACCGCTTCCAGATTGCTTATGGTGGTCGCCCGGGAACTTCCCCGAACAAAGGGCAGCGTCCAGTCATATCCATAGTTAGGGACTCCCAGATCAATCCTGGAAGGCGGAATGCGTGTGACGGCATATTCCACCACCTGCCGTACTTTGTTCACAGGCGCCACAGCCATAGGCGGGCCGTAGGTATAACCCCACTCATAGGTCATCAATAGTACACTGTCCGCCGCCTCTCCTAAAAGTCCATAATCCTTTCCCGCGTAGAGAAGCCCCGCCTGCGTATCAGAAGTCTTGGGCGCCAAAGCCACCGAAACATGATAGCCATAAGGTGAGAGAAGATTCCTCATATCTGCCACAAAATCAGCAAAGGGAATCCGATCCTCCGGCCGGATATACTCAAAGTCAATATCCACCCCCTGAAAGTCCTTTTCCTGAACAGTGGCCAAAATATTAGTCAGCAGAGTATCCTTAGCAGTCTGGTTGTTTACCACTGATGCGATGAGAAAGTTATTAAAATTCCCATCCGGACCAAGGGGCGTCAGCGTAAGAACCGGACGTACTCCCGCCTTCAGCGCCGCATTAATCATAAAAGAATCATCCTGGGCCGGCGCTACCAGTTCCCCGTCCGTAGTAAAACCATAAGAAAAAACAGAAAGCGAAGAAAGGTAGGGAAGCGTTTCCTCTAAAACGTCCTGTTGGATAAATGGATATGCGTAGCCGTTTACCCAGGCCGGATAGGCGGGCGTCTGTTCCTCTCCTGCCGATAGAAGAAGGGCCTGCCCAAGTGCCAGAGGATACGGGTAGACAAGTTGATTGTTATAAATGACAGAAGATACCGGAATCCCATAGCTTTCGGCAATGGAGTCCACAGTATCTCCTGGTTGTACCACATAAATTTCCATAGCGTGTTCCTGGTTGCTTTTGGTTTATTCTATGTCAGGCGCAGGGTATGGGTGAATGAAAACTTTTCACACTTTCTTCCGTGTGAAACAAGCCCCCACGACTGCTCCGAGCAAGACAAACGGTGCTATTCTAATGAACAGCCACTCAAATGCGTGAAACACGACTCCGACGACTGCAGTTTCCGGATGACTATAATCCCAACCCAAGTAAGGACTGTTAAATCCTATTATGACTGCAAAGATAGCCACTATAACCGCGCACAGCGAGACCAAAAACCAATGAACCGCTTTTAGCCTTGCTGCTTTTCCATGCGCAAGCTGCAGGTTTATGACCTCAAGTTTCTCGGAAATGACTCTTAAGTCATCAGCCCTCGTCTCGGCAATGGTTTCTCCAAGCAGTGTGCTGACAGGTGTTTCCAATACCTCTGATATGGAAATCAGCATATCGGCATCCGGAACCGACAGACCCTGTTCCCATTTAGAAATCGTTTGTCTCACCACATTTAACTTGATTGCAAGTTCTTCCTGCGAAAGCCCTTTGGATTTTCTGATCGATTTGATATTTTCATTTAGCATCAGGGATGACCTCCTTTCACCACCATTATACGGAGAAACCCCCGTTGCGGCAAGCAACGCAAATTAACATTACAATGTCCCGGCTTCGCCTGCCTTCTGTAACAGACTCTTAAATTTGGAATACAGTCTGCAAAGCTTGTCATACAAGTCAAACGTAATTTCCGTAGTGGGAGCAGCCTGTAAATAGGAACATACCCGGCATACCCAAAACACCCAGAATGCCGATGATACCAAACATTAAAAGGAACCATGCGACACCTGAAAGGATGACTGCTCCGCGTGATGCATGATAACAAACTATGTGGAATACGCCCCATCAGGCTATGAGGCGGGCGTTTTCAGATATTTGCTGAAACCTGTGGCTAAGGAAGATGTATTAAGGGTTTTAGACGATATGCAAAGTACTGCATCTTCTTCGAAAAAAATAATCATCAAATCCTTCCACGAAAGCATTATCGTCAAGTCAGAATCTTTAATCTATGTTGAAGTAAAAGCTTTTTAATATTTGTGCGATTAAACTTGTCAAACTATTTTGCCTGTGGACAGTAAAAAGCGGAGAACCTATCCTCTCCGCTTCCAGCTTCGCCATCGCCTTAAGCCCGGCTTGTGTCAAGTGAATGACAGATTTTTTTATACCGAAAATTACAATTCCATTTTTTCTATCCTACATTGATGTTTCCTGCTTTTCTTCTCATAATTAATTCCAACAAGCAGAATATTTCCTTTATACTCTTTGAGGGCTGACACATATCCTTTATTTTTAATCTGGCTTATCGCTCTTTCAGCAGTTTTATCCCATTTTAATTCCAGAACCAATGCCGGACTTCTTGTATCATCTGTGCCACGGCTTGTTCATCCATTGCCAAAGTCGCTTTAAGCAAAGTTTCCGATGCGCTAATTGCTCTGATTACCTCTTCCCACCCATCATTTTTAATGGCTCGCAGAAAAGCGCTCCTTACCTCATCATTTGGAATAAAAACTTTTTTTGTCTTGCTATCATAAGCCATGTATCCCATATGAATCAATAACGTGACCACATCATCTGCGGAGTTAAATGAAGTGATATCATTTTGAAAAGATTCCACATCAATACTACACCGCTGACCTCCCAGCATGTCTACAATCAATTGTCTTAATCCATCAAAGTCCATTGCAATATACATCATTAAAGATTCATAAGTCTCTGTTCCTGACCAATAATTTCCGAATTCCCTGCTATCTACGGCCTCAACGACAGAATTAGGACTATAAACACGCCCTACCTTTTCAAAATAATACCCATCATACCATCTTTGCATCTCTTTAAATGGCATATCGTGCTCTTTACAGATTCTCCTTACTTCTGTCTCTGTAAATCCAACGTATTCTGCCATCTGTCTGGGACTAACCATCGTATGCTCTCGGAAATTATTCAGAGCCGACTGTGTGCCGTACTTTTTAATCGGCAAAATCCCAGCAATATATGCAAGTTTTAGAAATGCCCCCGATGGAGTGCCTTTAAACAACCCTCTTAACAGATTAATATATTCTTTTTGAAGATTCTCGTTATTCTTGTCCTCCCGAAACAGGCAATCCCACTCATCAATAATAATGATAAACTCTTCCTTTGTCTTAACATTAATTTTCGCCAATACAGAAGGCAGTGAAATATCATCCTCTTGGACACACTCGGAATATTCGTTTCTTAACTCAGCAATCACCTATTCCTGAATATAACTCACTACTTTAAGAGTCGAATTTCTCTTCATTTCCTCAAGCGCATTTCCGTACATCCACTGGATATCCAAAAAATTACATTATATTTATTCAGGTGCATCTTAAAAATTTCGTTTTGACTTATGTTAAGTCCCATAAATAGATTCTCAGAATGGCATCCTTTACTATAATACGCCGACAGCATGGTTACAGCCATTGTTTTCCCAAACCTCCTCGGTCTGCTGGAACAGATCAGTGGCCTGTCTTTACCGATACGACTGTTCGTATATGTTATCAGATCCGTCTTATCCACATACAACTCAGAATTAACAGAAACTGCAAACTGTTCATTTCCCGGATTTAAATATATTCCCATACCTGCGTTTTCCCCAATATTTAAAAGCCATTCTATACATAACAATAATAATCATTTTGTGCGATACTTTTATTAATGCACTTGTTGATATCTTCCTCGCGTTTATCACTCCAATCTTTGGGATAATACGTCGCCTCATTCATAGTAAGTGTAAGTCCCGCTATTTTTGATATAAATACAGGATTGATCATATTATCAACCATCATTTTAGTTACCATATTTTTAATTGGCTCCATAGCCAAGGTTTTTTTATCTTTGCACACATCCCCCATTACCCCAAAGTCTTGCGCAATATTGTAAAACCATGTATTAAGACTTTCTACCCGGAATTTACCCTTATATTTATACAAATATGCAAATAAATAATCTCCCTCCTTTATCGGTCCCTTATTCTTTGATTCTGCATATTTTAATGCCGCACATAAATCTCTGAACAAACCACAAGGTATATTGATATCTATGCCATTTATCGATAATTTTTTCCATACCATATTAATGAGCCTATTCTAATACTCGTTTAACTGGAAAATTTCCACACTGACTATCAGCATTCCATTCATCTATGGAAAGAACATCTACCCTATCTATCAATCTTTTTCCATTTCCAATATTCTCCTGCAGAGAAAAAAGCAGTTCCATTTTTAATCTGTTTCGCAGTCTTTTTCTGGTAGTTACATCTCCATTTGGATATTCAAGAATATATATGTACCAAACCGGTTTGGTTTTATCCAATAATCTCAAATAATGCAAGGAATCATAAAACTTGCGTGTTATAATTGATATTTTCTTATCTTCCATTGGATGAAATGCTTCCGGATTCTTTGCACTTGCAAGACATGCATTCTTATATTCTACCATGAGAATATGCAGTTCTTCACTATCATTTCCTCATAGTTCATATACTTCATCAAGCAATTTGTTATCTGCGGTCATAATGTGATTATATTTAATCTTGTCCATTTTGTCCGCTGATTGACTATATATTGCTTCACTGTTATCATCCATCCCGGGTAATATCTTTTGCATTTCATTCGAAAATAAATTGCGGCTTCTATAAAGATTATGAAACATCACCTGCTCGTTATTCGTACGGCGGATTTCTAAATATTTTGCAAAATTATAACTATGTGTTGCCAAAAAAATCTGAACTCCATTTTTCTGTAATTCCAACAAAATCTCTGCGACAAGGGGATATAATTCTGGATTTAGATTCGCTTCCGGTTCATCCCACAAAAGGATTGATCCTTTTTCCAAAAGACCATTCCGTATTAATTTCCAAAGTAGACCTAATTTACGCAATCCTTCTGCCTCTAATGAAAAATCAACTTTGTGACCGTCTTTTTTTAATACATAAAAAGAATCATTTTCCAAAATAACAGTCCCATCAATTACAGCGCTTAGTTTATCAAGGATTTTACTCATGGTAAATGGGATTTCCCGCGTCTCTGGTAAAGAAGCATTTACAATAATATCTATCTGCGTTCCATCAAATGGCATATTATATTTCTGATTCATAGCCAGGAATCCCTTTGCATGTGACAGCATTTCTGTTGTAGGGATAAAGACAGATTGTATATCTAATCCAAGCCATTGATCGTAATTGAATATACCTTTATGGGAAAGACTGTCTTCAAAACTATGCGTTCCGTCTGATACTTTATAATAACAATAATCTTCTTTATTTTCTGCATTTTTTAAAGCATCGCTATCTTTTAGGCTGTTTGAAAAAAATTGTATTAGTCTTTTTGTTTTTCCCTGATCCGTCTGCTTAATTGACCATTGCGTTGCGGCATAGATCATTTTCAGAATGGTTGTCTTTCCAACTCCATTTTCACCAATCAGAACATTTATCCCATCACAAAATTCTATCTTAAATCCATCATTAAATGAATCCCCTTCTTCTATAGACTTAAATGCGGCATTATTCTTTCTCAAATGACGCTTAAATACCATTACATTTAAAATTTCAATTGTTTTAATTGCCATTAGTCCAGCCCCCAACCAATTTATAATCTGTTTTCTGTTTGTATTATACCCTGTTCCCAAAATTTTGTATACGATAAATCATTATAAGAAGTCTTTGGGTATACAAAATTGGCACAAAGGGGCTGTCGCACTAAGTAATTAGTGCGCAGCTCCTTTTCTATGCAAAAAATAACTGTCAGACCTCGAAAGAATCCGGCAGTTGGTGTAAAATTATAGTCTAAATCAAGGCGGATATCAATTAAAACCTCCGCTAAATATTGAAACGATCATTCCAGAAAATGATTCTGTGCGGTTGCTAAGCCAGTTTGTGGAGGCGATGGCTCTGACTGACTTATATTCTACTTACGAAAGAATAAATTCAGTATCCCCAAGAACTCTTCTTAAGATTGTGCTTTACTCTTACATGAATGGGGATTATCCTTCCCGTTCCATGGAGCTTAACTGTAAAAGAGATATCAATTTCATGTTTCTTTTAGAAGGCGCGCCTGCTCCTGACCCTTAAAAGGGTCTTCATACTCTTTCACACTTAACTTGTCCTGCATGATATCTGCTTTCTCCTGCTTCTGGATGTACTTCTTGATCGTGGCTTCATTCAGCCCTACCGTACTGACATAGTATCCCTCTGACCAAAAGTGACGGTTTCCAGACTTGTACTTCAGGTTTGTGTGCCTGTCAAACATCATCAGTGCACTTTTTCCCTTCAGGTACCCCATAAACGAAGATACACTGATCTTCGGCGGTATGCTTACCAGCATATGCACATGGTCAGGCATAAGGTGCCCTTCTAATATTTCCCTCCCTTGTAACTGCACAGCTGCTTTAATATATCTCTCAGATCTGTTTTATATTGAGTATAGACAATCTTTCGTCTATACTTTGGGGTGAAGATGATGTGGTATTTACACATCCACTTCGTGTGTGCGAGCGAATTCGTTTGCTTTGCCATAAAATCACCTTTCCTTTCTCTGATAGTGGCCTGAACACCCCTATTATAATGAAAAGGTGATTTTTGTATAACATTCGTCGCGCACCCGCATAGCGGTTGGTTTAACGTTGGGCACATTTCCGTTTCTCTGTTGAGAAACTCCAATACACTCAACTGGGTCTATCCTACCCACAAAATAGAACGAAAGCGAAAGACGTTACGTCCTCCGACTCCTATCCTTTACCTTACAATACACTACCGCCACTGCCGTACTCACAAACGTCGCCACAATCGCCGGGGCAATAATCCCTGCAGGGTTCACACTGCCATACTGGCTTCTGTACGCAATCATATTCACTGGTATTAACTGCAGGGAAGAAATATTCAAAATCAAAAATGTGCACATCTCATTACTCGCAACTCGCTCCCGCATTCGCCCTTCCTGTTCCATGGACGCAAAAGCACCCGGCGTTTTTCCACCGTCTTTGCCGTCTCCCGCCAAATACCCAGCCGTCCCTCTCTCCGCCTCCAGCTTCGCCAGCTCCTCCATCGCCTTCAATCCCCCTTGTGTCAAGTTAGTGACACGGACTTTTTGTAATTTATTTATTAATCTCCCAATGTCCCTTTCTACTGAAACCTTTCCGCATAATCACTTCTGACTCACGTAGTTCCTTTATAATGCGACTAATCGTTCGGGTGCTCAAACCTGTCTGCTCGCTCATTCTTTTTGCTGTAATATCAGGTCCTTTTCTAATAATAGCAAAACCTTATTGCTATAGCTCTGATTATCGCCACTTATATCGCCATTATTATCGCCAATGGCGGCATTCCCATCATTAGCTGATAGAAAAAATAGGAAAACAACCTTCATAAAGCGGAATTTCACGCAAAAATCATTATGCACAATGGAATTAATCAATGCTTCTCGTAACGGCACTGATTCAACAAGATTTTTCTTTGATCATTCTTCACTTTACGGTTTTTATGAGCAAATAAGATTAATGATCCCTGTTCTTAAAATGGTATCCCGCAAAATATCATTTTCCTTATTGTTTGCATAGGCAACCATAACATCGTAATTATCTTTAATCAAACTAAGAACTTCTTCAATATTATTCAAATTATTATCTATCATACATGTGATTATTTCTGAAATATATATAGACAGATAATCATATAAATGCTCAACATAAGTAATTAACAGGTTCTGCTCCTGAAGCGCTGCATGCGCAATTTCATTACGTATTCGATATAATCTCTGGATTTGCCAGCTAATGCGGTTATAATGTTTTTTTATTTTTTCTACGACAGCCTTTGGATCCATCAATAATTTGTGGATAGATTCTGTTCTAAATCTCAACAACATATTAACATTGCTTTTATCCACTAATTCAGCATACCATATAGGACTTTTGAATATTTCTATAGTTTCTCGTACCATTGTCTGTTTTGATTCCTGATGCGTATCCACATTTCTACCTGTAAATTCAAACCGCACGCCACATCTGTTACAATCCTCTACATAATTTCTTACAATGCGGTAAACATAACGCAGACATACAGCAGCGGGAACAGTATCTTTTACATTCGAAATTATATCTTTATACATTTCTGTCCTAGCCAGAGATTCCAGCGCCACCCATAAATTCATATATTTTTCTTCCTGAAAAAGTGATGCCCGGCTTATATTGGCATAGCTAAAAGAACCCTTTAGTTTTTCTCTGACAATCTTTTTATTTTCATCTCTGAATATTCTTTGGGTATGCTCAAATATTGTGCCTGAAACATCAATATAATCATATGTTTGATATATCTGCATCGCCGTAAACGATTTATGATGACGCGTACTTTTATTAATCGGAACAATAACTACTGATGACAAATCCCACGCGCTTAACAAATTATAAAAACTTGCCATATTTAGTTGCTCAGAAACATCCACGACTGCTAGATGTGCCGCCGTGTAAATATCGTATGCCTCTTCTTGTACACAAAAATATCTTTTATCCGCATTTAACAGCGTTTTTATATCTCTCAAATCATCATATATTTGACATAACTCATCATATGAGTTTATATCCAAACCTGATCTCTGTAATATTTCAGGTAATCTATCTTGTGTTTCCCTTTGTTGCGGTTTAAAGGGTACATATATTAATACATCAAATGTTGACTTTCTATTATTTAATAACTGTCTGCAAAATATATCCCATTGTTCATCAAATTCTTTAATCTTCATTTCGTCCATAGTAAAATAGCGAAGCAATTCATTCAATGCCTGTGCCGACCATCCATTATATATTGATTGACTAGCAACTATATTAATATATAACTCCATGTCTTCCATATTTCTATCAATAATCGCCTGTTTCAATTCATTCAAAGCATTCCGCAGATAATCTTCATCAATCCTTTTTATGACATAATTCAAGCGATGTAATATACGATTTCTATAATGAACAGCATCCTTTTCCGATTCTCCACTTAGAGCATTTTGAAGCCTATTGAGAATCGCTTTGTTGTATTTCATTAATACTTTATCCTGATTTGAAATAAATAAAAGTTCTTCCCGGCACGCCTTTATGTTAGCATCTGTTGTGAACAGTCCTGATTGCGTCTTTTTTATTACCTCTGCCATTTCCTTCATAGCAGTTAATGACGTCATAATTTTGTACTGATATATGTCCAATGTTTTTCTATTCATTAATTCCTGCCATCTTTGATAAAATGGTACCGCTTCTTCTCTTACACCACTATTGATCAGCATTTCATTGTTATTTCCACTTAACATCAGTACCTCCCATGCCTATTCACTTCCTATGCGTACAAATTTTAATTGACACGCCTTTAAATTCCATGTATAATTTCAATTAATAAAGGCATAATCATTTATGGATAGAAGAGGTATTTTCTTTAGCGGTGAGGCATAGCCCCTGCGAAAAGAATTACCTCTTTAGATATTTTTCATCTAGTTTTTCTTAAACAAATTATTTCTCCCTGTAACATTTACTTTATTTTCTCTTAAAATTCATAATATAACTCTGCCATTACAATTTTATTATTTATAATCTTTTTGAGTTCATCATCCTCCGTCAAAAGGCACCCTTGAATCAGCTTATCACTTGCACCCGTTATTTTTTTTATAACAGAATCACTTAAACCTGCCTTGAGAAGTTGTCCAATTCCATACTTGACAATACTTGTTACACTTGTCATCTCTATTAAAGTCCCTAAATAGTCAGGAATCCCAGAAGAAGATGTTATCTCTCCCCATGGTTCTCCATTCCCATCTATGAAAAGCAAGTCATCATTGCTCTTTACTTTATTCTGAAAAACAAATTTCTGCACCTGCTGTAACTGTCTTGACAATTTGGGCGGCAAACGAAGTTCAAAGCCATTTACTATAATAAAACCATAATATTCATCAAAATTCTCCCATTTGATTTTTCTCAATTCACGATATGTGATCCCATAAAGCATCATCATTTTTATTCCGATAGCCGCCATTGCTTTCTTAAGATCCGTAGCCCCTCCCCATTCCGTATCTTCAAGCTGTTCATTGGACCATGCCAAAAGCTCTTCGGCTTGCATAAATGTCAAAGGCTCCTGCTCAACTATGCCCGCCAGTAAATCACATTTCTCAATATATGCCATCATTCGTTTCATATATGAATTTTCCCTCAGGCGGTTGAAAGAAATTGCATCATATAATTCAGGATTTGCAATATCTGTAGTCTTTCGGATGTAGTTAAAAAACAATCCTACCACGGTGGCATACCGTTTAGCCTTTGTCTTGCTCTTATATCGCTGTATATCTTCCACATTATAAATCAGGCTCTGTAATATAAATTCAACATCTATACCCTTAAGTAGAATACGGAGTGGTTCTCCCGACAAAGAATTTCCCCAATGTATTTCCAAATATTCGGTAAAATTCATTACATCACTTTTATAATCCGGATATTCTGTTATAAAGTCATCAATTATTTTTTGGTAATTCATACAATTAGTCCTTTCCAATATTTTATATTATTATACGTTTGTGCTTATTATATGTCAATTGCAATATATAATCCGATAATATTTCGATTTCATATATTGTATACTTCGATTTTCTCTCATATTTTCTTATATGTATCCGATAAAACATTGGATTATAACTAATTAATAAAACGGAGAGCCACTCAAACTCTCCGCTTCCTATCCCTCACCTTACAATACACCACCGCCACTGCCGTACTCACAAACGTCGCCACAATCGCCGGCGCAATAATCCCCGCCGGATTTACGCTTCCGTACTGCTGTCTGTAAGCAATCATATTCACGGGAATCAGTTGCAGGGAAGAAATATTCAATATCAAAAACGTACACATCTCATTACTGGCAATTCGCTCCCGTTTCCCTTTCTTCCCTCCCACAGTTTCCACACCGCCTTTAGCAGTCCCATCCGCAGACACATACGCCGGATTTCCTCTTTCGCGCTCCAACTGTGCCAACTCCTCCATCGCCTTAAGCCCCCCTTGTGTCAAGTTAGTGACACGAACTTTGTGAAAAATATCTTGTAATAATGGTTTTTTCCTTTCTCTTATTGTTGAATAATACCAAAACAAGAAAATCAATATAATAAAAGCAGGATTTCTCCGTTTCATGAGTTCCTGCTTTCACAATCCACCGCAAAATTCATTATGCCAGTTGTAAATCATTCTCAAGTCTTTCCACTACACTCAATGGCAAATCTAAATCCTCTGCAATTTCCTCTTTTGTCATTTTTCCTCTTTCCAGCATACGCTTTGCTGCTTCAATTTTTTCTTCATTTAAAAGCTGCTCCATGATTTTACTCATAATTTTTCGTCCTTCCTCATCTTTCTTGAAATATCTTGCCCGGTCTGCTAATTCCTTATAATTCATATCGTCTGGATCAGCACAGCTTAAATCGTGCATCAACCGCCCTAATGGTGTATCATCTTTAATCTCTCCGTTTACATATATAATATGTGCTTTATCATTAAACAACGCCCCTGTTTCTTGAATTGTCCTGTCAATATGATAAATCGGGAGATTACCTTCAAGCACATCATTCTCTGTAATAAATACCACATACGTTTCCGCCAGCATTTCCGTATCATCTCCCGGAAGAATGGAATTTGCATCCATTAAACTGCTGTTATATCTCGCACGTTTCGGCTTTGCCCCACTATCGGCTCGTTGCAGTTCTACATCGTACTGTTTCTTTGACACATCATTTGTCTTAACATCCATTCTGATAGAACGCCCTTGCAGGTTCTTTATTACCGCCTGTACCTGTGCTTCTTTTACAACTAACTTTGCATCATTCATAATAATGCGCAGCATCAGTTCTACCCCTTTGGAATAATCTTCCAGACATTTTGTCATAAATTCGTCATCAAAATAACTCATTTCCTGTAAGCGTTCTAAAAGCAGCTTCTGTTTCTCTTCCCTTTTCTGCTCATTTGTCATATCCTATTCTCCTGTCCTTATAATATCATAAAAACCTTAATTTTTCAATGTTTCCACGCTTTTGTCCTGAAACTTAAAGACAACCTCAACCCGGTTGCCGCCATATACATAAACCGCATCTACAAGCTGTCTGACAACCTCTTTTGTAAGGTCTGTTAGATTTTCTTTTCCTTTTAACAAGTTTAACAAATCAGACTTTTCATCCGGTACTGCTGTTTCTTTTGAATGGCAAGCCCTAAGTTCTGCTTCATATATTTCTATCTGCTTATTGTTATTTTCTTTTTTCTGTAAAAAACAGTCAGCATCAATCTCACCTTTTGCATAGCTTTCATACAGTGAAAAATTGCTATCTGTAAGTTTTTGAATCTGTTCCTGAAGCTGCTCCTTTTGCTCCTGATCCGCCTTGACACGCTCCTGGAACTGATTGTTATATAAATCCTGTAACCTTCCCATTTCCCCTGCCAGCATTGCCTGATTCCTGATTGCTGACAAAACAACTGCTATGAGTTCCGTTTCCTTGACATTCTCCGGGCAACATCCCTCCTGCTTCGTTTCATAGTAATATCTGCAATAATAAGACGCATTTAATCTGCTTCGACGCTGCATATTGTGTCTGCATCCACCGCACTTTACCAATCCCTTAACAGGCGAATCCGCACTTCCCCTTTTTCTCTTTTCTCCCTCACAATATACCGTCTTATCTAAATTTTCTCGATCTGCCAGTTTTTTTATGCTGCTTGTCCGGGCATCCATGCTGTTCACATATTCAAATAATTCCTTTGATATGATTGGTTCATGTGTGCCTTCGCAGACTTCCCATTCATCTTTCGACAGGCATTTCGTTCTTCTTGAACCGACCTCAATAGTTTCCTTTTTGTGAAAAACTGTATTTCCCACATATATCTCATTTTTCAAAATTCTTCCTATGATAGAGCCATTCCACACCTTTTTTTCGCCCTGATATTTCCATTGGTAGGTGCTGCCGCTTTTCACTGCATAGATTTGTGGCGTAGGAATATCTTTCTGGTTTAAATACCTCGCCACCTCCGCCTTAATTCCACATTCTGCATACTTCTCAAAAATCATGCGTACAATAGCCGCCGCTTCCTCATCTATTACTATACGGTTATGGTCAGTAGGCGATTTTTTATAACCAAACGCCGCAAATGTAGCAAGGTATTTTCCTCTCTTACGCCTTCCCATCAGGTCATTTTTAATTTTAACAGAGTTTTCTTCGCTAAAATAATCATACATCAGATTCTCAAACGCAACATCCATATCTGGTGTCGTTCCTTTATAGTCTTTGCTGTCAAAGCTGTTATTGACAGCGATAAATCGAACATCCAATAATGGAAATATCTTTTCAATGTAATTACCGACTTCAATATGGTTTCTTCCAAAGCGTGAGAAGTCCTTCACAATGATAATGGACACTTTACCGGATTTTACATCTTCCAATAGTTCCTGAACCCCCGGTCTTTCAAAATTTTTACCGCTGAATCCGTCATCTATGTATTCCTTTATCTCAAAACCCGCAAATTCCGGTTTTTGCTCCACAAACTTGCGTAGAATGAGCCTTTGATTTGTGATACTATTGCTTTCATCAACCATATCACCATCTTCTTTTGACAGCCTTAAATACAGTGCCAGAATCATAAACAGCATAAAATCACACCTCCTTTTGCATCCAACTATCAAGAACCGAAAAGCAATCCTGATACCTTAACTTTATTTCCACCCGGTTATCAGTAAAAAGCTCTATTCTGTCAACACAGATTTCTACCATTGTTTCCGTCAATTTCCTTGTATTCTGAAAGCAAAGCCAGTACGACAATAGTTTTTGCAAAGCCGCCTGACACTTCTTTATCCCTTTTACCTCTTTAGCACAAACATTCTCCTGTTTCCCGCATAGTTCTATTTTCTCATGATAGGTACTTTTATATTGCAGAAATGCCGCCTGTGAGATACTTCCTTCCGCATAATCTGAATATTTCTGCATATACTCTTGCTCCAATAGGTTCTTTGTACTCACAATCTTTTGTCTTTTCCATTCTGTCTGTTTCAGATTTTCTTCAAAGGAATAACGAATATCTTTTTCTATCTTTTTCTTTATCCCTTTTATCAAACTCAAATGCCTGCGTATCGTGCCATACAGAATATCACACAGCAAGTCCTCTGCAATCCACCTTGTATCACATAAATCGCAGTGATTTCTATGAGTACTGCACTTAAAAATCTTGTATTGCTCCTTTACCCCATTGACAGAGCGATAAGCGCCTACCCTGACCATATTTGCCTTACAAGAGCCGCAGAACAGCTTCCCTTGAAATATATTTCTCTCAAATACAACCGTTTGGCGTTCACAGGCAGATTCGGTTTTTTTATCCTTTGTCTGACTTAGTATCTTCTGGACAATCTCAAACATCGACTTTTCAATAATCGGTTCATGGTTATTCTCAATAACAATCTGCTCCTGTTCCGGTACTGGACTTGCCTTTTTGCCCGCAAAAAAGCTCTGCTCTGATTGATGTCTTATAACCCTTCCGATATAAACAGGGTTTTCCAGAAGCCGCTTAATTGTAGAACAATGCCATATTTTCAGCTCTTCTTCCGGCTTCCTATATACACTGCCTGTCAAAGCATATTGCTGTGGTGTATAAACATGGTTATCATACAGCCATCGGCTTATTGCATAATTAGAAATCCCCTCGCCGCACTGTTTAAATATCTCCCGTACAATCGGAGCTGTCTGCTCACAGATCATATAATTCGTACCACTTCCATTCATCTTATATCCATAAGGAATCGTAGCACTGCGATAGAACATCCCTTTTTCCTGTTTCGTCCGAAAGGTGCTTCCTACTTTCTTGGAAATATCCCTTGCATACATCTCATGCATAAGGTTTTTAAGAGAAATAAGCAAAAGTTCTCTGCTGCAATCTGCATCAGCACTATCATACCTGTCAACAATGGATATAAAGCGCACACCTAAGAACGGAAATACCTTCTCAATATAATTGCCGGCTTCTATGTACTCCCTTCCAAACCGGGATAAATCCTTGACAATCACACAGTCAATGATTCCTGCATTCATATCTGCTATCATCCGGCTAAATGCCGGACGTGAAAAATCTGTTCCTGTTTTCCCATCATCAACATATTCTCTTACTATATTCAGGTCAGGACGTCTACTTATATATTCCTGTGCCAGCTTTCTTTGATTTTCTAAGGAGTCGCTCCCTGTATAGTCACTGTCCACCGATAGCCTTAAATAATCTCCAACCTGATATACTTTGTCAGTTTTCTTTGTTTTAACATAGTTCTTTCTATACCTGTCCGCTGTTCTAGCCATTGATGCCCACCCCCTTCATAGATGCCGGAATGTGCCCAGTAGGATTGCAGGCAATACTACTTGTAATTTTACATAAGGTTTCGTATTCATCCTGATACTTAAAGGTGATCTCAATTCTGTTTTCTTCATAAACAGTAATTTTCTCCACTAATGACAGAACGATACTTCTATCTAACGATGTGATATTTCCTTTTTTCGTAAATGTATCAATCCATTCATTCGCAAACAGTCCTTCTTTAAAAACTGTTTCTATCTCCGCCTGCAATTTTCTGATTGTTTCCTCTATCTCTGCGGACTTACGAGCAAAATTTTCTTTAAACTGCTCATATTCATCTATGGAAATAATCCCTGCCGCCAGATCTCTGTGCAAAGCCATTTCCACCTTCTTACACTGTTCCAGCTCTTGATACTTAGCAAGGATTTCCCGGTCATTCGCCACCACATCATCATAACAGGCTTCATTCTCTTTCATTAAAGTCAAAAGTTCATCCAGTTTGGCAACGTGTTCAATATGCCTTTTGATTGCATCCAGCAGTATATCTTCTACCACTGACTGGTTTATGCTGTGGCGGCTGCACCCTTTTCCTTTATTATAAGTGGCACATATATAGTATATGTTCTGTTTCGCTTTATAACGGTTACAACGTCTGACCATACTCCTGCCACATTCCCCACAGAACATCAAACCGGACAGCATGAACAAAGTTTCTTCATCCGGAGATTTACGGGTGTCAAGATTTAAGAGTTTTGCCACATTTTCAAAATCCGCCTTACTGATAATCGCTTCATGGGTATTTTCTTTTACCGCCCACTCTGTTTCCGGCTTTTCTATAACCTTATTCAGCTTATAATTGACTTTTTCACGTTTTCCCTGTTCAAGCACACCTATATAAATCTTGTTCTTTAATATGCGGTTAATAGATACCGCCGACCATTTTGCTTTTGCATTTTTCTGAAAACCGCATTTATAATTTCCCCCAAGTTGTCTTTTGTACTCGGAAGGCGCTGCTACACCAAGTTCATTGAGTTTTTCAGCGATTGCCGCCGAACTCATACCTTTCAACTTCCAGTCGAAAATCTTGCGTACAATATCAGCCGCATATTCATCTGGTATGATTTTATTCCTGTCCGTTTCCAGTTTTTTATAGCCGTATGCAACATGAGCGCCGATATACAGCCCGCTTTCACGCATAACCTCCTGATGACTTCTCACTTTGCCAGATATATCCCGGCTATAATTATCATTTACAAAATTTTTGACCGGAATCAGCAGATTTACATCGCTTTGCGTAGCTGTCAGGCTGTCAAAATGATCCAGTACAGATACAAACCGGACATGATAGGACGGGAAAATTTTTTTCACATAGCGTCCAGAATCAATGTAATCACGTCCTAACCTTGACAAGTCCTTAACAATGACCATATTCACCTTACCATCGTAAATATCCTGGCACATACGCTGAAAACTTGGACGTTCAAAATTAAGTCCTGTAAATCCATCATCTATATAAATGTCATAAAGGGTAACATTTGGCATAGATTCTATTGCTTTTAATATCAATGCCTTTTGATTGGCGATGCTGTTGCTTTCTTTCTTGTCCTTGCTCTCCCGCAAATCTTCATCTTCTTTTGACAGACGCAGGTACACAGCAGCCAAATAAGATATGTATGAAATGTATTCACCCATACCGCTTCCTCCTAATTTTATAGTGCTGACAAACCATAAAATCAGGGTTCCACATATGAATTTAGTCCTGAATATAGTTTAGCACAGATTCCCGCTTTTGTCCAATGAAGAAATACGCAATTTCACTTGTGAAAGTTTCACATTGCACTGGCAGTTTTTAATATCAGCTCCTGCAGCCGATCCGTAAGTGTCACTGTTGTATCCTCAAAGCCAATCTTAACAACATATTCCCCATATCTATAACAGTAAGGATTCTTAATCTGTTCGAGATAGTCCTTAATCTGTCCTTCCCGGCTTTTCCTTTTATTTACTTCCACTTCTCTTATATCTGCAAGTTCCTCCCTTTTTACTGTCCTTACATCCACATTTTTCATTTCTTCTATGCTCAATATACATACACCTCTTTCACTTTTCCACATTCCATTATATTGACATCTGCTTGTCCTATATGTATCATGTCCCACGCCAAATCATTATTTTTTGATATGTTTATCAATGAAAATTCGTCTGTAAGATAAACTTTCATTGATAAACATATTAAAAATATCCTCACAGGTGACAGGCGGGAAACCTGCCCACATTGGACTTGCACCATCATCTTTTCTATGTGACTGACTTTCGCCAGAAGTATCATTATCACGAAACTGCTTCTTCGCCAATAGAATCCCCGCTTCCTGTATAGGAAGTTTTCTACTCCAACACTGATATTTTTTCGCTCGTGCCTTTGCTTCAACATCATCAGATGCTTCTTCACTTTCAATTCCTTACCGGAACAGACAGTCATAGCGTATCTGCTGCGTAGCTCCACAGTTTCTCACGTCCTGTGAGGTTATTGTATATTCAATTTTCAAGGTACACCGCTGTAAATCCTGTCAGCTATGGAAAAGGGCAGCAAGCCGCCCTCCCTCGTCATACATCTTCCGGGTGGACAGGGTAATTATGTATCCCTCATAATGCTTCAGGACTGTGTTGATTGCCAGTACATCGCCTTCTGATGCTGCCTTAATGATATGGAAAGGCAACAAATTCTTTTCTTCTCTGTTCTTACATCTCTGTTTCATCTGCTTTTCCCTCCATAATCTTCCTTAAAATCTCAAGTGAGCGTGTCCGGTGTTCATGGACTGTGCTGCGGACAAGGTTCATCTCCCTTGCTATATCCGCATCGCTCATTTCCAGAAAATACGAAAGCAGTATTACATTCCGCTTCCTCTCCGAAAGTGCCTGCAACGCTTCCGCAATCAGGGTGTCTTTCACCTCAATGTCATATCCATGCACTGTAAAATGGCTGTTTTCCACTCCGTATTCATCCATAACAAACAACTGGTTCAGCTCCTTTTCAGACAGTTCAGAAAACATGGCTTCATGTTCCCTGCGATAATCCATGTGCCGGTAATAGTTAATTGCTTCGCCTTTCAGCGACATCTGGCACAGGCGGTCAAAACGATGCCTGATCGTCATTTCATCATGGTGAGAAGGTTTCTTCATGCGAGTTCACCTCCTCCCCCGCTGTGACGTGACAAAGGCATACGCCTTTTCCCTTTCCGTTGTATCTGCCAAATAGCGGTAGGCTGATGTTCGGGTGGGTGCAAAATTTGTTAAAAAATTTTGTATATAAAAAACGCCCGGACAGGCAAAATGCCCGCTGGACGTTATTCATATCTGTTATTCTTTTTTCTCCATACGCTACGGGAGCGTATAATTCACTTATCAGGGTATATCCTGCTTCACTGCCTGTAAAACACCTTATAAAAGAGCCTTTCCACGCCAGAAGCCGGACAGGTTCAAAAAGTCAAAAAAATATCCCTCAGACCGTTCAGAACACATAAATTCCCCTGAACGTACCCAAAGGATAAAAATTCACGCAAAAAACCTCTGGATACTGCGTTTTTTTATATGCAATATCCAAAGTCTTTTTATTCTTCTATGTGCATTATGCCCCTCTGATAAAGTGATTTATTAGTGAATTTTCAAAGCGAAATGTGCAATATACACTATACATGGAGGTGCATATATGGCAAGAAAAAAGAAAATTGACAAGGAAATGGGATTCCGTCTGAAGAAAGCTAGAACCGACCAGAAGCTGACCTATGAAGAACTGGCTGAAAAATCCGGCGTTTCCTCCCGCTATATCAAGGAAATCGAAAATCATGGAAACGTGCCAAGCATCGAAAAGCTGGGGCAGCTCATACGAGCCTTACATATTTCCGCCGATCCGTTTTTCTATCCAGTTGCCCCGGCAGACAATCTTGACTACAAGCGTCTGCTGGTCTATCTGTCACAATGTACGGAGGAACAAATTACAACGATACTCGCTATTGTGGAAGCCTATCTTCGGACATACAAACATCCCAAAGAATAGGATACCTTAAACATTTTGATTATCTCTGGATTATTTCTGAATTTTTCTGCAAAAACAAGACGGCTCTCTCAACGCATCTGCCGCCTTGTTTTTATCTGTTTATCATCTTAAACATAATGACAACGATCCAAAATATTTCCATCACAGACCATTGTATAAATTTTTATTGAACCGATAACCCACGCCCCACACTGTCTGTATGTAAACAGGCTCGCTCGGATTGACCTCTATCTTTTCTCTAATATTATGGATATGGCTCATAACAATATTGCAATCTCCAGAGTACAGCTCCTGCCAAACGACATTATATATCTGCTCTTTACTAAATACTCGACCTTTATTTTGTGCAAGCAGTACAAGTATTTGAAATTCCTTCATTGTTAATACAATTTCCCTACTCCCCTGAAATACCTGATGTCTGTCTGGTAGGATTCTTAAACTATCAAATTGAAGTGGCAAACAGCTTTCTATCGCCACTTTCTGTATATTATGACCACTCTCTTTTATTACCTCTACCAGTTTTTTATATAAATCCTCTCCTGCACTGTCAACATGAAGTATCAATATTTCACTCAAAAAATCGCCCCCGTATATGATGCCGCCCTCCATTTATTGGCAGCATCATCTAAAAGCAGCTCTGCCGGACAACAGGCTCTTTTACCGTTATCCAGCAGACCATTTATGTTTCATATATTAACTTAAATCTTACTCTTGTTTTTCAATATGAAGCTGTGCTTCTGCTTCCGTCAGTTCTCCATGAAGCTGTAATGCCATAAAGATTGTAATAATGCCTGAAATCACATCTGCAATCGGCTGTGCATAAAGTATCCCATTGATTCCCCAAACATTCGGGAGAAGTAAAATCACTGGAACAAAACAAATTCCCTGCCTACAAGCCCCAAGGATAAAGCCTTTTGTTCCTTTACCAAGTGCAAGAAACAAAGAGGAATATACCGTATAAAAACCAAACAGGAAGAATGAAAATCCATTTGCCAAAAGGGATTTCTGCCCTACCGCAATCATTTCCGTATTTCCATTTGCAAACTGCGAAATTATCTGTACAGAAAACAGAGCCATTAGCAAACCCACTATTACACAGAAAACTGTTGACCACAAAATAGATGTTCGAATCGCTTCCCTCAAACGCTGGAACTTCTTTGCCCCATAGCTGAATCCTGCAATCGGCTGAAATCCTTTCAGGAAGCCAAATACCACTAATGTTCCCATAGCTGTAACCCTTGTGACTGCCCCCATCCCGGCAATAGCAGCATCACCATATCCATTTGCCGCCCGGTTGATAAGTGCTATGGAAAGACTGGTAAGAAGCTGAAAAGTAAGTGTTGGGACTCCAATTTTCAAAACTTCCATATATATCTGCTTGGAGGGTTTAAAATCCTTTATGCTGAATGAAAACGCACTCTTTTTACGAAGCGCATAAGTTAAGTACACAAGCGTGGAGACAAATTGAGAAATGGCAGTGGCAATCGCAGCCCCCGCAACCCCCATATCAAACGCATAAATAAAAACCGGATCTAAGCCAATATTTAATACAGCTCCCAACAATAAGGCGCACATGGTTGTTTTCGCTGCCCCTTCACTTGCCACAATATTATTCATTGTCACATTAAATACATTAAAGATACAGGAAATTACATATATCCTTGCATAAGTCAGGGCATAAGGCATAATGGTATCTGTTGCCCCAAGCATGGTTAAAATCGGTTTCAGAAAAACAGCAGCCAAAATAATAATAACCGCACCGATCATAACGCTGCTGTATACTGCCGTACTCGCCACCTTATTTGCAGTACCTCTGTCCCCACGTCCTAACAGCCTTGAAAGATAAGATGCCGCACCATTGCCAAACATCAACCCCAATCCCACTACTACCTGTCCTAATGGAAACACAATCGAAATCGCACCCATAGGGCTTTCTCCCAAACCTCCCACAAAATACGCATCTACCAGATTATAAAGGGCATTAATCAACATACCAATCATAATCGGTACACCAAGAGCCACAAGAGCTGTGGGGACTGGCGCACTCCCTAATAGTTCCATTTTGTTGTTACGTTCACTCATTTCTGAATACTCCTTTCTCTTGACAATCGTTATTATTTACAGTAGTATAATTTATACCAATTTCCCGCAAAGAAAATATACTCTAATTTATAGTAGTTGTCAAGAGAGTAGTGATAATTTTTTGTTTCTTGACAGTAGCTATAAAATCTAATACTATAAATTACAGTGTAGAACACATATAAATTCAGAGAGAAAGGCTGGTCACAATGGCTACGATTGATTTAATTGTATTGGGAATGTTAAAAAAAGAGCCTATGGGCGCTTATGATATTCAAAAGCTGGTGGAATACCGCAATATATCCAAATGGGTAAAAATAAGTACCCCGTCAATCTACAAAAAGGCACTCCAGTTAGAAGAGAAGGGATTTATCAAAGGAAATATTGTAAAGGAAGGGAAAATGCCAGAAAAAGCAGTTTATTCCCTAACTGATGCAGGAAATAGGGAATTTGAAAGACTTATGCTGGAAATTGCCGCTAAACCTATCCATATCTTTTTAGATTTTAATGCTGTGATTGTCAACTTAGACAGTTTACCTTTGGAAATCCAGCAATCTTGTGTAAACAGCATTGAAAAGAACATCAAAACACTGAAAACTTATTTAGAGGAAAACATCCTTGAAAAAGAAAATATTCCGGAAATTCCCGAAACAGGTATGGCAGTTTTACAACAACAGTATGTTTTAGTGGAAGCAATTGAAAAATGGATTGCTTCTCTGAAAGAACGCTTTCCATCAAATAATCAATAGCTTATTTCCAATAATGAAATCCATTGCTGTTTTTAAAAGCAAGGTGGCTCGCTCTTGAATACGCCAACCACCTTGCTTATTATCTGCCTATTCTTCTGAGTAGTTCTCTTACCTTTGCGGTCTTAGGGATTATGCCTAATCCCTCTAATATTTGTATAGCATCCACAAACCCCTGATAATATGCCCTCTGTTCCTCCTTGTAATGGGCATGATCCACCGCATCCATATAGCCCTCCAAAAACTCCCTGTCCTCTTTCGGCAGCTTGGAAAGATATGCTTCAAATGCCTTCTGCTTCTTTTTCAGTTCCCGGCTGGCTGCTTTTGCTTCCTCCGTCTGGACGGAATACTCCCTGTCCTCTGATTCGCTGCGCAGTTCCTCAAAGACACCTGCCAATGTTTCAAAAACTTCATTCATGTCTGTTTCCACCTTTCTGTTAAACGTAATTTTGCATTTTACAGGCAGTATTATCAATCCCCAATTTTCTTTCCACAAGATAATTCTTCTATACTTCATCTTTAGAAAGTTGGTGGTAGGATATTAAAATCTATTGGAACAAAGAAAGCAACTCCAAAAATCTGATTGGTCAAAGGGTTATGGAACTGCGGACGGAAAGGAAGCTGTCACAGAAAGCCCTTGCCGAGCAGCTCCAGCTTGCCGGATATGAGTTTAGCGACCTGACCGTTTTACGGATTGAAAAGGGAACAAGGTTCGTCCCGGATTACGAAGTGGTGGCTCTGGCAGAGTTCTTCCATGTATCCTGTGAATACCTCTTAGGCGTACAGGACAAAAAATAAGCGGCAATCTGTTTTCACATCACAGACTGCTGCTTAAATTTTTGTTGAACCGATAGCCAATGCCCCATACGGTCTGTATGTAAAGCGGCTTGCCCGGATTGTCCTCTATCTTTTCCCTTATGTGGTGGATATGACTCATGACAATATTATAATCGCCGGAATACGGCTCCTGCCAGACAATATCATAAATCTGCTCTTTGCTGAATATCCTGCCGGGACTCTGCGCTAACAAATACAGTATTTCAAACTCCCTATTGGTAAGCATAACCTCCGCACCATGTATGACCACATTTTTCTCTGCTAAGTTCAACTTCATTCCTCCGATACTAAGGTGATTTTCCACTTGAAGCATGTTACAGCCTTCAAAATGAGGACTTTCACTTATAATCTGCAACATTCTCTGGCAGACATCTTCCTCATCTTCCGAAAAAAATACTACTACTACTTTACTCATAATAATCACCTATTCAATTCCACAAATCTATTTTTATCTCATTTTCCTTTTATCAATAACTGCAAAACATCTCTCCCATACGATAACATCGCCGCTATATGGCAATGTTATCGTACAGTAACTTAGCAATTTACTATTTTATATCCAACTCTACATGACCTGTAAAATTATTTCCAGTAATGCCAATATAGTTCCCGCCTTCCGGCAGTGTTATTGTTTCTGAATAGCTGTCAGTTGCTTCAAGCAGGATTACCGGATCATCACTGCCGGAAACCCAAAACACTTGCGCTGTTCCCTCGGTAATCTCCAAGTCGCAGGAAACAGAAATATCTTTGCCATTTTCACGCTCGATAGAAGTTCCACCAAAAAGATATTCTGTTTTGGAAAAGTCCTTATAGTCTGCTACATAAGTTCCAGTATAATGGTCATCACCATACGTCCGTTTCCCTTTAAGAGATAAATCCCCTGTCAGCGTTGCATTTCCGGCTAATTGAACAACATTATTATACTGATCCAGAATTTCATCTTTTGAACAGCCTGTGAGGGATAAGCCTATTGCTAAAGTACACACAAGCACAAGAGAAAATATTTTTTTATGATACATATCATCAACCTTTCCATAATTTATCTGTTTAACAGGTGAGGAATAATTACTGTAACCAAAATCCCTACAACATAAACCGCATTAACACCAAGCGCAATTTTGGTGTTAATATCCCTAAGTTTCATTTTTACAAAAAGGAAAAGGGCATATACAAAGCTAACTGCGGCAAAAATACAATATCCTATGATGATAGCTGTTGCGGCAGGGGAATCCGACTTCCATACAAAGGCTGCTGTCAATGGTACAAAAACGGTAATAAGTGCAATCATACTTAAAACTTTTTCTTTCATTTAAAAACTCCTCGCTTTCTTCAATCAATATCTGTTTGTCTTTATACGTTCTCTCTGCGCAGGACGCAGGGAAATGTTATTTTTTTTCTGCTTTGTTTTAGCTTCGCCCGGTGTTTTAGAGATTGCGATAATAAAGGCTGAAATCAACAGCATTGCGCCAAGCGACGCAAGCCCCAGTGGAACACTTGCCTTACTTTTTGCGCTGATATATGATGTGGTGTCAAAACCAATCACCGTAAAAGAAGCTAAAAAAGGATAAATATTTCTAAGCAGACCACTTTTAAAAAACATACTGCAATAGCCCAATACAAAGGCAATCACCGAACCGCCCATAAAAAATCCCGGTGTTCTTCCACAAAAGGCGATAATCGGAAGAACAGCAATATAAATGCAAATGGAAATCCCCAACATATAAAACATACCTTTTGTCAAAGTAAAAATATCCAAACCGGGAAGCCCCGCAAAAATGCCGACAATAATTGTGATTATGAAACTATACATTCCCAATATAAGGGATAAAATGCCGATAGCAGTCAATTTCCCTGTTAATAATTTAGGGAATGAAACAGGAACAACTAAGACATTTTTCAATGTGTCGTCCGTATACTCCCTGTTTATCAGATAACCACCAATCAGAGTAAAAATAATAGGCATAAATACGGTTGCATTGTTCCAAATTGTGCTGTCTACTAATGCGCTAAGGTCAAAATTCGGATTTTTTGCTTCTTCAATCGCAACATTCTGTGTGATAAGCCCAAGAATAGGTGAAAGAGCCATTCCTATAACGCCGATCAGCAGAATATGATACCGCTTTATCTTTTGTAATTCTGTTAAGACAATAGATAACATATAAAACCTCCTGTTATGCTTCCTGTTTTTGATAAACCCGTGTAACCAATATAATACATACAATCGCTTCCGCAATCAGTACCGCAAATATGACAGGCGTTGATACAAAGTACGGGCTTAGACGGTTGTAAAAGTCTGTCATAATCTTCCCTTCCGGCACCTTAAACTGATACAGCCACCGAAAGACCATAGGTACAGGAATAAATGTGCTGATATTCAGCCCTAATGGTTTCATCATAATGGCATCACTTAGGTGCAATGCAAATCCAAGCAGTGTATAGAAGAAAGCGATTATGACAGAAATTATATAGGACTTATTGCACCAGACCACAAGGATAATACATGGCAGAGCTGCCGCCCAAAGTAAAATACCTGTACAAAATGTAAGGAACAGCTGTAAAGCCCACCCATTTAAAGAAATACCCTGTGCAAGAGCAATTAAGATACCAATACAAAAGCCTAACAGTTCATAAGCAACTGAAAACAGAAAAAGTACAGTAACCTTTGCTATGACTAAGTGACTTTTTGAAATTGGAACGCAAAGAAGATTTTTTAAGGTGTCGTTATCGTGTTCTTCAAAAAACAGGTTAGCAGCTATAATTACTAATATCGGGATCAGAAGTAAGAAACCGCTTTCCTCACGCACACTGCTCATAACATCTGCTAAACTTCCCTCTGATAAAAGCATAATATTAAAAACAGGGAATAAAACAGCCGTAAAGAGAGCGATTTTAAACAAGCCTTTCCGTTTCAACTTCCAAAATTCACACTTTACAAGATCAAGCAATCCCCTCACCCCCTGTTACACGCTTGAAATAATCTTCAAGGCTTTCTTCGCAGACATAGGCTTCTGATACGGTAAGCCCATTTTCGACAAAAGCTGTTACAATATCTCCAACTGAAATATCTAAATTATGCAGACGCATTTTGTGGTCGTCCTGTATAGTAAACTGCGTTTCATGGAAATTGCGTTCTAAAATCCTTGCCGCCTGTGTTGTACTGGAAACAGTAAAACGGATATGCCTGCTGCTCTTTGCTTCCAGTTCAGCAAGGCTTTCTTCCTCCAATAATGCGCCGTGGTCGATAATTCCTATATCATCAGCCAGTAATGCAATTTCGGAAAGAATATGGCTGGAAATCAGTATCGTTTTCCCCCTTTCAGTACAGAGGTCACGGATAAAAGAGCGCACTTCTGCAATTCCAATCGGGTCAAGACCGTTAATCGGTTCATCCAAAATCAAAAGCTCTGGGTCGTGCATAATGGCAAGGGCAATCGCCAGTCGCTGCTTCATTCCAAGCGAATATTGGGAAAACAGCTTTTTGTCTTTATAGGGAAGCCCCACTAAATCAAGTGCATTTTTAATTGCATTACGGTTCGGCACTCCCCGCAGGGTAGCAAAAATGCGCAGGTTTTCTGTGGCGGTCAGGTTCGGGTAAAATCCGGGTGATTCAATCAGACTGCCAATCCGGGGCAACAGCTTTTTCTCATTTGTCCGTAAAGGCTTTCCCCAGATTGCAACTTCCCCGGAAGTGGGCTGTGTCAGCCCAAGCAGCATTTTCATGGTCGTTGTCTTTCCGGCTCCATTTCTGCCAAGCAGACCATAGATACGCCCTTGCTGGACATGGATATTCAAATCTGCAACGCTTTTTTGTGTTCCGTATTGTTTGGTAAGATTTTTTGTTTCGATTACATATTTACTCATTGCAATCCTCCTTGTTTTGCGAAGCAAAATGCGACTGCCCTTGCAGGAGCAGAGGATTTTACCTCTTTTTCATATTTGCTATTCTATCACGCTAACCTTGCCAAAACCTTGCCGAAACCTTGCTTTTTTCATGCTTTTACAGTTAAGCGAAATTTGACAAACTGAAAAATCCCCGTATTATTACAGGGATTTCGGAAGTAATAAGGTAAATGTAGTCCCCCTATCGGGAGTGCTGTCAACGGTAATTGTTCCTTTGTGAGCAGCTACAAGTTCTTTTACGATTGATAAGCCTAATCCATTTCCACCAGCAGACCTTGACTGATCGCATTGATACATTCTTTCAAAAATATGTGGCAGGTGATCGGGAGATATTCCTTTTCCATTATCTGTTATAGTGATTTTAGCTTGCAGATTATCTTCAAAAACATGGAATACTATTTTACTTCCCTTGCTATGGATAAGGACATTCTGCAACAGATTGTTGAGGATGCGGCTATAAGCGTTTGCATCTATACGCATAAGATATTCTGCTTCCGGTATATCAAACGCATAGTCAAAATTACTATTTTCTAAAACAGAAATCCAATCAACTATAATATTCCGGGATAATTCGTTTAGGTCTAAAACTTCAAAATGAAAAATCTGTTCTCCGGAATCCAGCTTCACCCATTCAAAGAGATTTTCTACAAAATGCTTTAAGTAATGAGCTTTCTCAAATGCGACATGGACGTATTCGTCTTTTTCTTCTCCTGCGACTATCTTACATTCGATTGCTTCCAAATAACCGACCAGAGAAGCAAGAGGAGTTTTGACATCGTGGGAGATGCTGGTCATTAACCTCTTGTATGCCTGTTCAGACTGTTTTTGTCTGATAAGCTGCGTCTGGCTATTCATTGCAATCTCATTAATTCCATAGCAGATTTTTCTTGTCATATCATTTTTCTTAGTCAGCATACGGCGGTTTAAGTTCCCAGATTTTATATCTTCAAGCGCTTCCTCAATAATAGACAACTGCCCCCGTACACGCCTGAGTTTTGTGAAAAGAAATAGGATTACCAACAAAGCTATGCAAAACATAATCAATAAAAATGGGTTAATACTCATGTCAAGCCTCCCTGTTAAAACGGTAGCCAACGCCACGGACAGTCAAAATGTAAAACGGATGTTCCGGATCTGGTTCAATTTTTTTCCTCAATTTGCTGATAAATGACATGATATTACTGTCATCAAAAGCGTATTCTTCCGCCCAAACCTGCGTATAAATCTGCTTTTTTGTAAATACTTTACCCTTATTTGATGCCAGAAAAGAAAGCAGGTCAAATTCTTTTCCCGTAAGCTCAATCTGTTCATTCCCTTGAAAAACAAGGCGGTTAAG
>CAJTOO010000013.1 GCA_910577735.1 uncultured Lachnospiraceae bacterium | reverse complement strand
TGGCATGGAGGCTTGTAAGCAGTATTTCAATACCAAGTATGTCCGCCTTCCTGATCTGCTTATTGACTTAGAGATGGCACGGACAGATGGCAGCTACAAAAAAGTCATGGCTAAGTATGCCAATCCTGTTGTCCTGATTCTGGATGAATGGCTTCTATTGAAACCAACAGATTCGGAACAAAGGGATATCTTCGAACTGCTCCACCGGAGACGCAAGAAATCTTCAACGATTTTCTGCTCCCAGTATGAATTTGAGGAGTGGTATGACCAACTGGGTGGTAATGACAGCCCACTGGCAGATGCAATCATTGATCGCATTGCCCATGACAGTTATCGTATCAACATCACAAGCATAGATGCCGAGCATGACATCTCAATGCGTGAGGTCTATGGATTAGACAAAACATTACGCGAGTAAACTCGCACAAGATGATTTCCACTTCCCGGACATCTGATTTCCAGATTTCCGGAAGTGCGATTTCATCGCACAAGAATATTCATATACTTTGCGATTGCTTTCTTTGAGGAGGAGGGACCCTAGGGGGGCTTATTTTATACCCATATATGAGGAAATAACCATTCTCTGAACCTCGCTTGTTCCCTCATAAATTTCCGTGATAATTCTCCTAATACGTTTTCTTTTGGTATTTTACAATCCGTGAAAACTAACTCGTATGTAGCAGAACCTCGGATACCCATTTTCTTTTCCTTTGTTCCAAAAGTAAAACCGGGAGTTCCTTTTTCTACGATAAAGCCGGAGATTCCTCTGCTGCGCTTTTCTTTGTCTGTCAACGGCGGTTGTCTGCTGATTGTCTAAGTCACTCCCGGCAGACGGTTCTGTTACCGCAAATGCGCCTCCTTAGAAACCAATTGCTATCTGCCGTCTACCGTTTTATAATATCATTGGATAAGATATTAAAAATTAAATATTTTCTATTTCCTGCCAACTACACTTTCAATGGATACATTTATAAAAATCCGTGGAGATATGAAACTGGCACCGCGTATTACGATGCCTAGTTTCATCTTATCCTAAATCCTCCGTTTATTTAATGTATGTTTTTTCCCATAAACCATATATTTTATACAAAAGTGCCTCAACAATTATGCTAGTATAGCATATAAGGCGCAAAAGTAAATTGTGGTCAGGAACATTCTTCTGCGATCACCTCACAGGTCATCTTGATCAACGCATCCGTATGGGCATCCGACACGAACATTGCCTCAAACTGGGACGGTGCCACATAAATGCCCCGGTTCAGCATGCTGTTAAAATACGCAGCAAAAGCCTTTGTATCACATGCACAGGCATCCTCATAGTTTTCCACTCTGCCTGCCTTTTCCCCAAAGCCCGGTGTAAAAAATGCCGAGAGCAAAGAACCGGCCCGATTTACTGTAAGCCCTGCATTTTGAAAGGCCGCAGCCAGTGTCTGTGCACGCCTGTCTATGCGCTCATAAATCCCTGTATCTTCTATCAAAATCTTCAAGGTTTCGATTCCTGCCGTGACCGCCACCGGATTGCCTGACAATGTCCCTGCCTGATAGACCTGTCCCAAAGGCGCAACACAGGACATGATATCCCTTCTGCCGCCATAAGCCGCCAGGGGCATACCGCCGCCCACAATCTTTCCGAAGGTGTGTAAGTCAGCCTGCACCCCCGTGTATTGTGAAGCCCCGCCCAGCGCCAGGCGAAACCCTGTGATCACTTCATCAAAGATTAAAATCGTACCTTGCTCTTTGGTGATACGGCGCAAGAATTCCAGAAACCCCTTTTTCGGCACCACCACACCCATGTTGGCCGCCACCGGCTCCACCACAATGGCTGCAACCTGACCATGATGTTCTTCCAGCAGCGTGCGCACAGATGCCTCATCATTATAGACTGCCGTTAAAGTGCTTGCCGCATACCCTGCCGGCACACCGGCACTGTCAGGCACCGACTGGGTCATGAGCCCGGAACCGGCTTTCACCAGCAGACCATCCGCATGACCATGATAATTCCCGGCGAACTTGATTATCTTCTCTCTGCCTGTAAATCCCCTTGCCGCACGCACGGCACTCATCACAGCCTCCGTCCCGGAACTGACCAGACGCACCATCTCCACATCCGGAACACAGGTGTGAATCAGTTCTGCCAGTTCCACTTCTTTCGCAGTCGGCGCTCCGAAAGTCAGCCCGTTTGCACATGCCTTCTGTACCGCCTCAATCACCCGCGGATGGGCATGTCCCAGTATGCCTGGCCCCCAGGAACAGACATAGTCCAGATACTGATTGCCGTCCGCATCATAGAGCCAGGGCCCCTGTGCCCTCTCCACGAAAAAGGGATGCCTGCCCACTGCCCCAAAAGCCCGCACCGGGGAATTCACCCCGCCGGGAATCAGCTCCTGTGCTCTGCCAAAAAGCTTTTCCGATTTGTCCCAGTTCATAGATTCCTCCTAACTTCTGACACTTCCTTTGCTCCGTCCCCTGCAGGATATCTTAGGAAATGCCTTTCACGCCAACCATTTTACAACATCTAACGCATGATAGGTAATGATAATCTTTGCACCGGCCCGTTTCATGGCCGTGAGATTCTCCATCACAATCCTTCTCTCGTCAATCCATCCATTGGCTGCGGCAGCCTTTACCATGGCATACTCACCACTCACATTATACACCGCAAGCGGCATATTGAAAGTAAGCGACGCTTCCTTTAAGACATCCAGATAGGCAAGTGCCGGCTTGACCATCACGATATCCGCTCCCTCATCAATATCTGCCCTGATTTCCCGCAACGCTTCCTGGCCGTTGGCATAGTCCATCTGATAACTTTTCCGGTCTCCAAAGCCCGGTGCCGAATGGGCCGCTTCCCTAAACGGCCCATAATAGCCCGAAGCGAACTTCGCACTGTAAGCCATAATAGGCGTCTGGGTAAATCCTGCCTGGTCTAACCCTGTCCGTATGGCTTCTACCCGGCCATCCATCATATCCGAAGGAGCCACCATATCTGCCCCCGCTTCCGCAAGGCTCACCGCCATCTTTACCAGATAAGGCAAAGTCTCGTCGTTTAAGACCTCCTCCCCGCAAATCATCCCGCAATGGCCATGGGAAGTGTATTCACACAGACACACATCCACCACAATATAGAGCGCCGGATACTGTTCTTTGATATAGCGAACCGCCCTCTGTGTAATTCCATCCGGTGCATAGGCCTGGCTTCCATAAGGGTCCTTGTGCGTGGGAATCCCAAAAAGCATGATGCCGCCAATATCTGCTGTTTTCACCTGCTCCAAAATCTCATCCAGACAGTCGATAGAATACTGATAAATCCCCGGCATAGACTCTACCGGATTCTTAATCTTCTCCCCTTCCATCACAAATATGGGATATAGGAAATCTTTCGGATGCAGCCTCGTCTCCTGCATCATGGAACGGATTTTTTCATCCCTTCTTAATCTTCTGAATCGATACATTCCTTCTCTTCCTTTCTCAGTTCTCTGCCGATGCACGCAGCCACACCATCCACGCTTGACTCTTCTGCAACCAGAGGCTGCCTTTCCGTATAGTTGCGTACTTCTCTTTCGCACCATTCCCCCATGCAGACATATCGGCTCTTTGTATTTTGCAGGCCTCTCATCCTCATACCCTCAAAATATGCCTTCGCCCCCATAGCAGAACCAAAGACAATGTACTCCGGTTCTTTTATCATAACCGCATCCCGCTTTTGCTCCTGTACACACAACTCATAGAGGGCGTATTCCTCATAGACAATCCCCTTCTTTTGAAAAACAAAGGGCAGGATGTCACTTCCCTGTCTGGCACGCAGAAAGACTGCGGAAGCAAGGGGCTGTTTCTTCCGGTCTTTGTCAGGGTTTCCGGCATTTTCCTCCATCTGCCCTGTCAAAATCTTATCTGCCAGTCCCTGTGCCAGATGTGCCGCATCGTATACCTTGGGCATATAATCCGCATAGATGCCGGCCTCCTGCAGCGCCATTGCCGTACCCGGGCCGATAACCGCAATTTTCTTATCATAAAGGGTACGCAGATCCCGCCTTTCCTTTCTCATTTTATCCAGAAAAACAGAGACGCCGTTGGGGCTTGTAAATACAAGCCAGCTAAAGTCTGTAAAATCTGGCAGCGCATTTTTCGTTGGTCTGATGTCCATGAAACTCATGTCCTGCACACAGATGCCCGCCGCCTGCAGCGCCGAAGAGAGTTTATCCGCAAAACGTCTTGTCCCGGTCACCCCCACCGTGACTGCAGGCAAAGACAACCGGCCATTACTTTCCTGCAGTCCATTCATCAGTTCCAGTTTCGCTGCCGCACCAATCACAATAACCGCCGGAGAGGTAAAGCCTTGTTTCGCTGCCCTTTCAGGAAGTTCAAGCAACGCCGACCTTAAAACTTTCTGCCGCCCGGTTGCCCCTTCCATAATAATGGCGCAGGGGGTATTCGGCTCTTTTCCTGCCGCAAGCAATCCTCTCACAATCTCAGCCAGATGATGCATTCCCATCAATATAATCAAAGTCCCCTCTAACCGGGCCAGGGTATGATAATCCAACGCCGGCCCCGTATGTCCTTCCTTGTCCGCCGCAGTTCCTGTCACCACTGTCACACTGTCAGAAATTCCTCTGTGGGTCACCGGGATGCCTGCTGCTGCCGGAACTGCAATCGCCGATGTGATGCCGGGAATCTCTTCACACCAGATGCCTGCATCCTGCACCGCCATAAATTCTTCCCCGCCTCTGCCGAACACATAAGGGTCCCCGCCTTTTAACCGCACCACCGTCTTACCTTCCCCTGCCTTCTTAACCAGAAGAGCATTGATCTGTGTCTGCTTCATGGCATGACTGCCGCAGCGCTTTCCCACATATATTTTTTCACAATCCTCTTTGGTCCACTGTAACAATGCCTCAGACACCAGACTGTCATACACCACGGTATCACAGTTTTGCAAAACTGTAAGAGCCTTTAGCGTTACAAGGTCTGCATCGCCACAGCCGCCGCCTGCCAGATATACCTTTCCCTGCCTCAAATCTGTCTTTCTCCTTTTACCAGCAGCGCCGCCTGCCTGGCCAGCTGCTTTCCTTCTTCTGTCTTTGCCGTGCAGGTAAGCCTTACCCTCTTTTCCGCATACATGACATCCAACATCAAATCGTCTGCCGCAGGTACTGCTTCCCGCAGCTGCTCATCTGCCGGATATATCCCTTCACGACTTCTTTCTTCCCTTGCCAGCCTGCACCACGCCGCCGCTGCCTCGCTGCAATCCACCGCAAGCTGTGCCAGCACTTCCCGCTCTATCTGATAGCATAGCTGCGTCTCTACATCCGTAATCCTCCTGCCAAGTTCACCTGCCGCTGCCCCCTTTGCAGTCTCCACTGCGATAATCCCTTGACAGGCCGCCGGCAAAAACAATTCCGGGGAAAGCGGATAAAAGTCCCATTCCTTTGCCTGTTCCCCGCCCATACCCAGACGATCCAGACCCGCCTTCGCCAACAGGATGCCGTCATAACTGCCTTCCTGCAATTTACGAAGCCGTGTATCCACATTGCCGCGGATTTCCTGACAGATTACATTTTCCCAGGTCATTGCGGCAAGCATCTGCCGCCGCCTGCTGCCTGTTCCTATTCTGAACGGATAGGGAATATTTTCCGCCATCTTTCCCTGCTGCACCGCTCCATCCTCTGTCAGCAGACCCCCGCCTCTTACACGAACCGCCTGCCGTAACGAAGGGATTCTGCCTCCCCTGGGCACCACGAGCACATCCCGCACATCGGCTCTTTTCAGGATTCCGGAAATGGTCAGCCCATCCGCCAGCTTCATCGGTAAATCCTTGGCTGAATGTACGGCAAGATCAATCTGTCCCCGCAACAGCGCCTGCTCCAATTCTGATGCAAAAACACCCTTATCTCCTATTTCAGAAATAGGTCTGTCCTGAATCCGATCTCCTTTGGTATGATAAATCACAAGTTCCGTCTCTATCCGGTTATCTGCCTTAGCCAGCGCTTCCTGCACCAAGGCTGCCTGCTTCAAAGCCAGTTGGCTGCCTCTTGTTCCAATCCTGATTCTGTTCATGTCTACAGCACCCTTTCCCTGACGCTACCATCCGTCTCATCACCTGTAGGGTCACTCATGTCCCTTCTGCAAGGCAGCCTGCAGAAAGTTCATCATTTCCTCTTCAGATATATCCTGTTCCTTTTCCATACCATATAAAAACAGCTTCGTAAGCAGCTTCTTTCTGGCTGCTTCATCTGCTTCCATCTGCATCACCGCAGGTCTTATTTGACCCATTAAGTCAATAACAGTCCCCAGCCCTTCCGGCAGTATCTCTGCAATTTTCTGCCTCGTCCAGGAAGCTGCCGCCGGACTTTTTCCATCTGTCGAAATGCCAATCGTGAGAGAGCCGTCCTTTATGAGCGCCGGAAAGAAAAAAGTGCATTTTTCCCTGTCATCCACCACATTCACCGGAATCCCTGCTGTCCTGCAATAGGCAGCAATACGCCCGTTTTGCACTGCATCGTCCGTGGCCGCAATCACAAAATCCGCGCCTGACAAATCTTCCATCAAAACAGCGCGTTCCCTGAAAAGAAGAGAGGGGGCCGCATCCTTTTGCAACAGCTCCCCCTGCCTCCTCACACTCTTGTCTATCACAGGCGCAATGACTGTCAAAACCGGCCCAAACAATAAGAGTTTCTCTACTTTCCTGGCCGCAACTTTTCCGCCGCCCACGACGACACCATGCTTTCCCTCTATTTCCATAAAAAAAGGAAAATATCCCATCCCTGTTCTCCTTCTTATTCCGTCACCCTGCCGGACAATACCTGCAAAACCGCCTCGAAGGAGCCGCTGTCCAGCTGATCCCGCAGCAGATAGAGCAGTTTTTCCGACGAGTAATCCGCATAACGCTCTTTCCAGTGCACATCCTTCTTTGTAAACCGATGAAATGCCAGCACCTTACAGATTTTCTCCAACTCCTCTTCCAAAATCTCTTCCGCATCCACAAACGCCTGCTGTTTCAGCCTGTTATTATCCTCCGCCAGCTTTTGGAAATCATCCAGCGAAACGAGACGGCAGTGCTCCATCTTTCCAATCTCCACATCCAGATCCGGCGGCATGGAGATATCCAGAAACAGCCGTTCCTTTTGAGAGCGGATCGCTTCCCGGACTCTCCCTGCCGTCAGGGTATAATGGGGACTGGAAGTGGCTGATATGATCGCGTCCGCCTCTTCCAGACTGGCATAGCGGTCCTGATAATCCACATGCTCTACCCCCATGCCGTCCCTGTGACAAATGCCGTTATGGGACCGTACGGTAGCTATGACACGGATATTTTTCTGGCTCAGCAGATTCTTTAGAATAATACCGCCCATCTTCCCGCTGCTGCCCATCAGGAGCACGGTCTTAGAGGCCGCAGGCAGATGTATCACTTCGTTGACCGCCAATGTAGCCACAGAAACCGCCGTCTTTGAGATCATGGTCTGCGTCTTTACCCGCTTGGCACAGGTAAGGGCTGCCTGAAAAACACTGTTCAGCTCATATCCTGTATAGCCGGTCTCTTTAGCATACCTATAAGCATCCCGCACCTGTCCGAGAATTTCATCCTCTCCAATCACCATGGACTCCATTCCGCAGACCACACGAAACAGATGCCGCAGCGCCTTTCGTCCCTGATATCTTCTGACCAGCTTCCGAATCTGTTCGCTATTGCTTCCGGAAATCCCGGCCAGCACTTCTTCCACACTTCGGAAAGCATTCTCCTCTCCCTGCACATAAACTTCCGTCCGGTTGCAGGTGGATAACAGCACACATTCCTCTATCCCTGCAACTGCCCGGATTCTTTGTAATAGGTCTCCCGCTTCCTTCCGGGGAACGTAAAACTTCTCCCGTTCCCCGGATTCTGCCGTCTTATGACTGATACTAATACATTCCATGTTCCTGTGTTCCTTTGTGCAAAATATTTCCCCGCGGATTCCCCCATCTTAAGGCCGCTCCAACCAGGAAATATTTAACAGGTAGCACCGCCCTTCAAATGCAGCTGTGCCCCGATAATCTCTTCTTTTCTCTCCAGCAGATCATCTGTCAGAAGCTGTGCCTGCACATTTTCAAAGCCAAGTCTGCTGATGGTATCCGCAAAACGCTCACCCGTGCGTCCCTGTTCCCTGAATAACAGAATTGCTTTTTCCAGCACAGAAAGTACTTCTTCCTCCTCCAGGAATATCTTATCTAACTTCTGTCCATGAGCAACTCTCTTTCCCCAGCGGCCGCCAATATAAATACGATACCCATATTGGTTTTCTTCCGACGCTTTAAACGGGCATTTACCAACACAGCGCCCACAGTTGTTACACTTATCCGGATCGATCACCAGCTTGCCGTCCACTACCTGGGAGGCCTCCACCGGACAGGCCAGCGAAACCTGACATATCTTACATCCACGGCATTTCTCTATGTCTATCACAGGTACTCTCTGTCCCACAATACCAAAGTCGTTCAGATCAGGCTTGACACAGTTATTCGGACAACCGCCCACTGCTATCTTAAACTTGTGCGGTAATTTTACAGATGCATAACCATGGAAAAACCGCTCATGTATCTTATCAGACAGCGCATAGGAATCCAGCAGTCCATACTGACAGGTCGTTCCCTTACACGCCACCACCGGACGCACTTTGGAACCAGTGCCGCCGGTCTCTAAACCTTCTTCTGCCAGAAATGCCCTTACCGCCTCAATCTTATCGAAGGGCACACCCACAATTTCCATGGTCAGACGTGTGGTCATGACCACATCCCCGCTTCCAAACAGCTGCGCCGCCTCTGCTATCTTTTTATGCTCTGCCGCCGTGATCTTACCGTTTCTGGTGATCACACGAACGTTAAAGTTATCGGTTCCCTTATTATGCAGACAGCCAAGTGCTTTCACACGGGTAATTTCCCCCGCAGGAACTGTCACCACACCGGGCTTGCTCTCCACCTTCACCGCATTGAAGAAAGAAGCGCCTTCCAGCACCTTTGTGTTGGTATAGCCGTAACGTTTCAGTCTGTTCTGCAGCAGATAAGCCCTCTTACCCTTGGCACAGACAAGCAGCAGCTTCTCCTCCTTTCCAAGTCCCGGGACTTCTCCCTTCACCTTCAGCAGATCCACATAAGTTGCACCCGCAATCACAGGCCCCGCCGGATTCACATCAATGACACGATACTCTTTGGCCGCACCTGCCATGTACTCTGCCGGTGTGAAGCTGTCCATGTCACCATTGATTTTATTCAGAAGAATATGTACCGCCTGCACAAAAGGATGAATCGCTGTGGAAAAAGGCGGTGCATAAGCCATATCCAGACAAGTCATCTGCTCCAGCGCTGCCCCGAACGTTACTGCCATCACACCGATATCTGTCACCTTATCTACCGCACCAGGTCCCAAAACTTGAACACCCAGCAGCTTATGTGTTGCCCTGTCAGCCACCAGCTTAATGGCAAACCACGCGCTGTCGGGATAATAATGTGCCTTATCGTCCGTTACTGCCAAAGCACAGATGGGTTCATACCCTGCCGCCTTTGCCTGTTCCTCCGACAATCCTGTTCTGCCGCCCGATAGGCCCGGCAGCTTCACCACACCAGTTCCCAAAACGCCCGGATAGGTCACATCCCGTCCTCCCAGCGAAAGTGCCAGCGTCCTGCCTTCCATGTTAGCGGAAGACCCCATAGGTGACCACTGTCTTTCCCCGGTAAGCCGGTTCTTTACCATGGCACAGTCACCCGCTGCATAAATATCCGGGAGATTGGTGGCCATTTTATCATCCACCAGAATTGTTCCCTTAAACATTTCGATTCCTGTATCCTGTAAAAATCCTGTGTTCGGACGAATACCAATGGAGAGAATCACTACGTCTGCGGGAAGCAGTCCCTGATCCGTCTGCACACCCTTTACCCGCTGGTCCCCGGTCACAGCTTCCAGTTTCGTGGCAGTAAGCACCTGTATGCCCTTCTTTGCCAGATGGCGCACAGCATAATCCGCCATCTCTGTGTCAAATCCCGGCATAATCTGTGGCGCCATATCGATAAGAGTCACCGCCAGTCCCTTCTCCATCAGATTCTCCGCCATTTCCAAACCGATAAAGCCACCGCCTACTACCACTGCCCTTTTCACGCCGTCTCTTGCGATATAATCTCTTGTCTCAATGGCGTCATCCGGTGTGCGCATCACAAAAACGCCCGGCAGATTCAGTCCCGGCAGCGGCGGTACCACTGGGGAAGCTCCAACGGCTATGATACAGGCATCGTAAGCATACTCTTCTTGGCAGCCCATATGTATGTTTTTCACTATCGCTTTCTTTCCCACGGTGTCAAGGGCTATCACTTCCCGCTGGGGGTAAACCATCGCTCCGGTAAGTGCACTGTATTTCTCTGGTGTGTTCACGATAAGCTGCTCTTTCTCCTGGATTGCCCCGCCCACATAATAGGGCAGTCCGCATCCTGCGTAAGAAATATCTTTCCCTTTCGTGACAATGGTTACTTCCGCTTCCGGATTAACCCTCTTACATTTCGCAGCCACCTTGGTGCCTGCCGCCACACCACCGATTACCAATACCTTCATACCATACCTCCTGTCATCTTGATTATGATAAAATTTTTGGTTAAAAAGCCCACTGTCAATCATCTTTCCATAACTGACAGCGGGCTGCTGTTGATTCTCTGTTTTCATCGATGCTAAACTAACATCCGAACGAAGCTGCCCTTCACAGAATTAATATCTCTTCACTTCTTTCAGTTCCTGATACAGCATTCTGTAGTTCTCATATCTTACCCGGCTGATCTTGCCGGTCTCCACAGCTTCCTTGACGCCGCAGGAAGGCTCGCTCATATGGGCGCATCCCCGGAACTTACATGCCGGTTCATATTGCAGAAACTCCGGATAATATCCCCCCAGCTCTTCTTTGGTGATCTCAGAGATGTCGAGAGAAGTAAATCCCGGTGTATCAACAATATAAGTCTCCTCACCCAGCGCAATGATCTCGGAATGCCTGGTCGTATGTCTGCCTCGTTCTATTTTCTCACTGATGGCCCCTGTCTCCATATTAGCCATCGGTGAGAGCTTATTGATCAGAGATGATTTACCGACACCGCTTGGACCGGCCAGGGTAGTGGTTTTTCCAAAGAGCAGCTTTCTCACACTCTCCACACCCTCATTCTCTAACACACTGATAAAAAGCACTTGATAGCCACAGGACTCATATGCACTGCGCAGGGAATCCTTCTCTTCTGACGTAGCAATGTCCTGTTTGTTAAAACAGATAATCGTCGGAAGGTTCTGCCTTTCCATCCGGATCAGGAAACGGTCCAACAGATTAAAATTGGGATCCGGCTTTACAATGGCAAACAGAATCAGCGCCTGATCCACGTTGGCGACAGCAGGCCGGATAAGAGCGCTCTTCCGCGGCAGAATCCTGCGGATATTGCCGAGCTTTTCTTTCTCATCCAGCACATCCACATCCACATCATCCCCCACCAGAGGTTTTACATGCTCTTTCCTGAATATTCCTTTTGCCTTGCATTCATAGACACCATGCCCTTCTACGTGGACATAATAAAATCCGGCAATTCCTTTGATAATCTTTCCCTGCATACGCCTTAACTTATCTCTTTCACAATGCTTTTGCTTCTTTCTTCCTTACTCTTCCACAAAGTTCACTGGCCGGTGCACCGTCTTGGTCTCAGAAGAACCCGGTATCGTCACGGTCTCTCCGGTCTCCGGATCTGTAGTCGTGGTCTCCTGCCTTACTACCGTGAAATTGAAAGTCACAACACCATTAGGCGATTTGATTCCCGTATAATTTGCCGCCACCGGGAAGGATGTGGTCTGTGTATTCAAAAGCTGTGTACCATCCGCCGCCGTCACAATCACAGTAACCAGCATACCGCTCTGATACTCCGCATCCTCTGTGGGCGCTGCAATACTTTCTGAATAACGATATGTGGCCTGAGAAGGACCCATGCTGATACGTAAATCCACTGTCGTTCCTTTTTCCACATAAGATCCCATGGAATAGCTCTGATAGCAGACTTTATCCGTCAGAGCCGGATCGTCATTCTGTTCCTCTGTGACGGTGCCAACTTCAAGGCCGTTCTCTGTCAGGAGCGCTGTAGCATCCATCTCCGTCATACCGATCACATTAGGAACCCTTACCTTGTTCTCATCCGACCCCTGGCTTACCCGTATGATAATCGAAGAGCCTTCCGGTGCCGTAGTCTGTGCTTCCGGCGACTGAGAAATAACATAACCGCTTTCTACAGAAGCATCATTGCTCTCAACAGCATTGACCACAAAGCCTTCTTTCTCCAGAATCGAGGTGGCCTCTGCCTGAGATTTACCCGTTACCGACGGAACCGTTATTCCTTCTGTCTCCTGCGCCACCGTCAAAACTACATTGCTGTCTTTATCCACCATAATACCTTCCTGAATGCTGGCCCGCAGAACCGTTCCGACCTCAGACGATGTTGACACTTCATATTGAATTTCCGGGGTCAGACCAATTCCCAGCAAAGCACGCTTGGCCTCATCCACATCCATACCTACCACCCGGATCATTTCCACTTGCTCCACAGACTCCTGTGGTGTGTCTGCCTCTTCTGTCCCTAACTGGAACACGCCGAGTGTTTTCCCCACAAAAAATATCAGGATTCCGCCAATCAGAAGAGCTGCCACCACCGCTAAAATGGTAGTGACTTTCTCCATTCTGGGATCGTAATCTTCCTCCTCGTCATCCCAATCCTCATAGTATTCGTCCTCTTCTTCGTCATCCTCCTCTTCGTAGGTGCGCACCCTGCTCTTTCTCAGGCGCATCGCCTCCTCCATGGAATCCCTGCTGTCAGACTGACGCTTGATCTGCACCATATCCCTGTCTGTGATCATTCTGGTGGATGCTTCCTCATCAGGATCGATCACTTTGACAAAATCCTCATCCGGATTGATCAGGGACTGCTTTAAATCCACTATCAGCTCCGCCATGGACTGATATCTTCTATCAGGACTCTTCTGGCAGCACTTGCATACAATGTGTTCCACACTGATCGGAATCTCCGGCACATAGTCCCTGGGCGAGGGAAGTTCCTCCTGAATATGTTTGATTGCGATAGCTACCGTCGTTTCTCCATTAAAGGGAACTCGTCCTGTCAGCATTTCAAACATGGTGATGCCCAGTGAATAAATGTCACTCTTCTCATCACTGTAACCGCCTCTGGCCTGCTCCGGCGAAGTATAATGTACGGAACCCATCACATTGGAAGTGATGGTATTGCTGGTGGCCGCCTTGGCAATGCCAAAGTCTGTCACCTTCACTTTACCTTCTTTAGAAATAATAATATTCTGGGGCTTGATATCACGATGAATAATATGATTGTTATGGGCTGACTCAATTCCCATGGATACCTGAATCGCAATACTGATGGCCTCCTTCACGGAGAGCCTGGCTTTCTTCTCAATATACTTCTTCAGGGTAATGCCTTCCACCAGCTCCATGACTATATAGTAGATATCCTGCTCTTCGCCGACATCATAGACATTTACGATATTAGGGTGCATCAGCCCGGCTGCCGCCTGCGCTTCCACACGGAACTTGGATACAAAATTTGCATTTTCACTAAATTCCTGCTTCAGCACTTTCACTGCCACAAACCGATTCAGTTTGTGATCTTTTGCTTTATATACATCTGACATACCACCGGTACCGATCTTTTCTAAGATCTCATACCGGTCTCCTATCATCATACCTATCTTAATCATGTTTCACCTCGTCTGCTAACAGTTCAATAACAATCACGGAAATGTTATCCTTGCCGCCATTCTGGTTGGCCGTTCTCGTTAATTCTTCTACCCTGTCCTCAAGATCTCCATCCCCTTTTAATATGCGGCATATCGTCTCGTCTTCCACCATGTTAGTCAAACCGTCAGAACAAAGTAAAACCATATCTCCAGTCTGTAATTCTACATCAAAAAAATCTACCTCCACATCAGGCCTTGCACCAACAGCCCTGGTAATGATGTTTTTATCCGGGTGATTCCTGGCTGTTTCCTTGTCGAGACCTCCCATGCGAACCATTTCCTCCACCAGTGAATGATCCTGGGTAATCTGTCTGATCTCATCACTGATCACATAAAGCCTGCTGTCCCCTACATTGGCCACCTCCAGATATCTTCCAAGGCAGGTAGCTGCTACGATTGTGGTTCCCATGCCGCTTAACTTCCTGTCCTCTCTGGCACGCTTTCTCAGCTGCTCATTGGCACGTCCTATGGCATTGTTCAGAATCTTAACCGGACTTTTCTCAAAGGATATGCCAATCTCCTGCACCACAGTTTCCACTGCCAGCCGGGAAGCATAGTCCCCCGCATTATGTCCGCCCATTCCGTCTGCCACAATAAACACATTGGGCAGATTCCCGATGGGTTTCTCCGACAGATAAATAAAATCCTGATTCAGTTGTCTCTTTTGACCGATATCCGTCAGCGCATAAGACCTGAGCACAGTATTACCTCCACCACATTTTACCAGTTACTAATATTAGCACACTAAAAACAAAAGAGCAAGTCAAACCACCCGGGCTATTCTGCTAAAAATCTACGTCGAAGCTGCCCGCACGCCCCGTCGATATCACGCCCCATCTCCCTGCGGATCGTGGCAGTGATTCCCTGCTTCTTAAGTCTGTCCCGAAAAGCTTCCACCGCCTGTTTGTCTGACTGTACATAAGACCGTTCCTTAATGGGATTTACAGGAATCAGGTTCACATGGCAGTTTTGTCCTCTTATCAGCTCCGACAACTGCATCGCATCCTTCTCGGTATCATTGATATTCCGCACCAGACTGTACTCAAAGGTTATCCTCCTGCCGGTCTGTGCAAAATAGAAAGAACAGGCCTCCATCAGCTGTGCCAGGGAATACGTATTGGCAATCGGCATCAGCTCCCTTCTCTTTTCGTCCGTGGCCGCATGCAGGGAAAGAGCCAGCGTAATCTGCAGTTTATTCTGCGCCAGTTCCCGCATCTTTGGCACGATCCCGCAGGTAGATACGGTCAGATTCCGCTGACTGATGTGCAGCCCATTCTCATCCGTAAGCAGGGTGATAAACCGCAGAAGATTCTCATAATTATCCAAAGGTTCCCCGGTTCCCATAACCACCACATTGGAAACTCTCTCCCCGCTCTCCAACATAATTGCATAAATCTGATCCAGCATTTCAGAGGGAAGGAGATTTCTCTTTAAACCACCCAACGCGGAAGCACAGAACTTACATCCCATACGGCAGCCCGCCTGAGAGGAGATGCACACACAGTTGCCATGCTTATAATGCATCAGTACACTCTCCACCATATTTCCGTCAGCGAGTGCAAACAGGTATTTTTTCGTGCCGTCTATTTTTGATTCCTGTACTTCTACCGCTTTAAGCGCCGTAAAACTGTAATATTCCTTGCATTTTTCCCTGAGAGAAACCGGGATATTGCGCATTTCCTCATAGTCCCGCACCAGTTTCTTATGCATCCACTCATATAGCTGCACCGCCCGGAATGGTTTCTCCAAAAGTCCGGTCATTTCTTCTTTCAATTCTTCCAGTGTCAGGGATTTGATATCCTTCCTGTCTTCTGCTTCCATTTATTTCTTCCTGAACTTCGCCATAAAAAAGCCGTCTGTCTCATGCACACCTGGCAAAAGCTGCAAGGTTTCCTCCTTTATATCCTGCTGTAACACTCCTGGCAGTGAATCTTTCATGCTTACCTTCTCCATGGCAAACTCCCTGCAGATCCACTCTGCCATCTCCTCATTTTCCGCCGGATTCATGGTACAGGTACTGTACATCATGATTCCGCCCGGCCTGACATAATGTACCACATTGGCAATAATCTCCCGCTGCAGATGGTTGATCTCCTGCAAAGACTCCTGCGTTACCCTGTATTTGATATCCTGCTTTCTGCCAATAACACCCAGCCCTGAACAGGGCACATCTGCAAGCACTACATCTGCCTTGCCTGCAAGAGAAGCATCCTGTATCCGGGCATCCTGTACTCTGACGGACAGGTTCTTAGCGCCAAGCCGCATTCTGTTCTCCTCTATCCTGTCTGTCTTATAACTTGTCACATCACAGGCAATCACCTGTCCTGTACCGGCCAGTTTATCCGCCGCATGGAGCGCTTTGCCTCCCGGGGCCGCACAGACATCCACAACGGTATCCCCTGGTCTGATTCCTGCCACTTCCACCACCAGCATGGAGCTGATATCCTGTACCGCAAAAAGCCCCTCTTCGTACCCCTTCATCCTGCGAATACCCTCGGCCCCCTCTATCTGTGCCGCATAAGGCAGGTAGGGATGCTTACTGGCGCTGATTCCTGCCTGTTTCCAGGATGCAAGCAGACGTTCCTGTTCTTCTTCTGACAGAGTCTCCCGCAGACGGATGCCTATAGAACGTTTCTCCAGATATGCCCGCAGGATGTTTTCGCAGGCAGTTTCTCCGTAAGCCCTGGTAAAATGCTCCACCAGCCATAAGGGCATGGAATAATACACTGACAAATACTCCATACAGGATGTTTCCCTGTGGGGATAGACAATTTCATCCCGTCCCCTGGCGATATTTCTGAGGACACCATTCACATAGCCCTGTAAATTCTGAAACCTCCTTTTCTTTGCCAGCTTCACTGCCTCGTTACAAACGGCTGCATCAGGAACATGTTCCATAAACAGAAGCTGGTATGTACTCATTCGTAACAATTCCCGAATAAGCGGCTTCATCTTCTTTACAGGTGTCTTGGAATACAGATTCAGCACATAATCAAGCTGTATTCGGCGCTCGATGCACCCCTCACTCACCCGCTTGATAAAAGCCTTCTCCCGGCTGTCCAGATAATCATATTTTTCCAGTACAGCCGTAATCAGAATATTGCTGTATTCTTTTTCCCTGGATAATTCCAGCAAAATATCCAATATCACTTCTCTTGTATTCATGTCAGTCATTATCCCGTCTGCCAAACAACATAATCAACCGGAGCAGCTGCAGAATCGCTGTTGCCGCAGCCGCCACATACGTCAGCGCCGCCGCACTTAACACCTTACGACAGCTGCTCACCTCATCCCGTTCCATCATACCGTAATCACCAAGCATGGCAAGCGCCCGTCCGGAAGCATTAAATTCTACCGGAAGCGTCACCAGCTGGAAAAGCACCGCCAGGGCAAACACCCAGATCCCAATCTGAATCAGCATCTGGTTCATACCCAGAATGGCACCCAGGATAATTAACGGAATCCCCGCTTTCGAGCCAATATTCGCCGCAGGCACAAGGGCCGAACGGAATTTCAACGGCGCATATCCCTGATCATGCTGTACCGCATGACCGCACTCGTGGGCCGCAACGCCAATAGCGGCAATGGATGCAGACCCGTACACGGTGTCAGAAAGCCTAAGCACCTTGTTTGAGGGATCATAGTGATCTGTCAGTTCCCCTCTCACATGTTCGATGCGCACATCATGAATCCCCGACATGTTCAATATCCTCTGCGCTGCCTGAGCTCCTGTCATCCCTGTCCTGCTTGGCACCTTCGCATATTTATGATAAGCAGACTTGACCCGCATCTGTGCAAACAGACATAGGACCGCGCCAATCAGCACCAACAAGTATGTGGGATCAAAATAATATCCATAGTAACCGTAATAACCCATTTTATCATCCTTTCTGGTTCATCCCTTCATTTCCGGCAGTTATCTTCCCAAAACCCTGCCCCTTTCAGCTGCCAAGACACTCCCCGGCTTTTATCGGATATCCTAACAGAAAATCCTTTACAGCCATGCGCTTCTTACCCTCTATCTGCACCGAGAGCACCTTAAGTACTCCTTCTTTTGTCTGCACATAGAAAGCCTCCTTTTCCACACACACAATGGTTCCCGGTAAAGACTCAGAAATCGATACGGAAAAATCTCCTTCCATCACTGGTTCCTCCTCCCAGATTTTTAAGTTCTTACCCCGAAACGTGGTGGATGCCCCAGGCCAGGAAATCAGGCCCCGGATGAGACAGTCCAGTTTATCTGCTGTCATGTTCCAGTCAATCCTGCCCATGGATTTCTGAAGCATCTTCGCATAACAGGATTCTGCATCATTCTGTTTCCGGGGTGTCAATTGTCCTGCCGCAATCTTGGGGAGGGCTTCCACGATCAATTCTGCCCCCGCCGCTGCCAGCTTGTCATGAAGCGAATCTCCCGTCTCCTTCGGGTCAATTTCTACTTCTTTTTGCAGCAGCATATCTCCGGTATCCAAGCCCTTTTCCATCTGCATGATGGTGACCCCGGTCTTCTTCTCTCCATCGATAATGGCCCATTGGATAGGCCCCGCTCCTCTGTACTTTGGAAGCAGAGATGCATGTATGTTCACGCATCCGTACTTTGGCATGGAAAGTATCTCCTCTGACAGAATCTGTCCAAAAGCCGCCACCACAAAAATATCCGCCTCATAACTGCGGAGTACTTCCACAGCCTCCGGCTCTTTAATCTTCCCCGGTTGAAATACCGGGATATTATGAGCGGCTGCACAGGCCTTCACCGGTGTCATCTGCAGTTCTTTCCCTCTGCCTTTCGGTTTATCCGGCTGTGTCACCACTGCCGATACCTGATGCCCTGCTTCTATAATGGCCTGTAATGCGCCTACCGCAAAATCAGGCGTTCCCATAAATACAATTTTTAATCTTTTTACCATCGCACTACGCATCCTCATCCTCAAGATCTTCCGTATTCAAAAGCTGCCCTTCCACCTTCTCCACATAAAGATGACCGTCCAGATGATCCAGTTCATGACAGATAGCTCTGGCAAGCAGTTCGGTCCCCTCTATCTCAAAAGGCTTCATATTCTCATCATAGGCCATGGCTTTGACATAGTTAGGTCTTGTCACATGCCCTGTCTTACCGGGAACACTTAAGCATCCCTCATATCCTTCCTGCTCTCCGCTGGTCTCTAAAATCTTAGGATTGATCAGTAAAAGAGGATCTTCTCCTGTAACATCAATCACCACAATCCTTTTTAAAATACCCACCTGGGGCGCTGCCAGCCCTACACCGTTTGCTTCATACAGGGTCTCAAACATATCGTCAATCAACTCCTGAATCCTGGGGGTAATCTCCGTTACCTCTTTACACTGCTTTGTTAAGACCGGATCCCCAATCTCTCTGATCTTTCTGGTTGCCATACTATCTCTTCCTCCTGTTTCTCCTAATATGTAGTCATCGGATCAAAATCAAACTGCACCATCTGATTTTTCATTTCCTGTTCCCTGCAAAAAGCTTCCAACCTGTCCTTTGCTTCCACCAACACCTGATATTCCTCATGCCGCACATAAAAGACATGCCGGTAAAGGTCATTCAGCTTACCGATGGACGCCTCTGCCGGTCCAATCACATGCAGTCCCCGCCTATCTTTCATCTCCTTATTGACCAGTGCAGTCATTCTCTCACTTAAAGACTGACCTTGCTCTTGTATCTGTGAAATGATCAGCACTGCCAGCATATGAGCCACCGGAGGATACTGCATAAAATCCCTGTAGGCGATTTCTTCCTCATAAAACCCCTCATAGTCCTGCTTCGCCGCATGGACTACGCTATAATGTTCCGGCTGGTAAGTCTGTATCACCACCTCACCGGGTTTATCCCCCCGTCCTGCCCGGCCAGCCGCCTGCGTCAGCAGCTGAAAGGTACGTTCCCCGGCACGGTAATCATTCTGATTGAGTGACAGATCTGCTGCCAACACCCCCACCAGCGTCACATTGGGAAAATCATGGCCTTTTACTATCATCTGGGTTCCCACCAATATATCTGCCTTCTCATCCGCAAAAGCTGACAGAATCTTTTCGTAACTTTCTTTGGTGCGGGTGGTGTCTGCATCCATCCGCAACACCCGTGCTTCCGGAAATTCCCGGTGGATGGCCTCTTCAATCTGCTCCGTGCCAGCCTTAAATCCCATCAGATACTTGGATCCGCAAGACGGACACTTCATCTTCTTTGGCTCTTCATAACCACAATAATGACATACCAGCTGGCCGTTTCTATGTTCCGAAAGAGACACATCGCAGTGGGGACATTTCATCACATGACCACAGGCCCTGCAGGAAACAAAGCCCGCATAACCTCTCCGGTTCAGAAAAAGAATAATCTGTTCTTTCTCCCGCAGCCGCTCTTCCATCAATCCCCTTAACTTTCTGCTGAACACAGAACGATTGCCCTGCTTTAACTCTTCCCGCAGATCCACGGTGCAGACCCTGGGCAGCACACTGCCCTTGGGACGGCTTTTCATCTCGTATAACTTATATTGTCCCAGACTTGCCCGATAATATGCTTCCAGCGAAGGCGTTGCAGAACCAAGCACCACACTGGCCCCATACAAAGAAGCAATCTGGATTGCCGTCTCTCTTGCATGATACTTGGGGCTCGACTCACTCTTATAACTGCCCTCATGCTCCTCATCCATAACAATCACGCCCAGATTCGCAAAAGGTGTAAACAGCGCCGACCTGGGACCAATGATCACATCAATCTCTCCTGCCTTCGCCCGCTCAATCTGGTCATATTTCTCACCCATAGACAATGTGGAATTTATCACGGACACCCGATTCCCAAATCTTTTATAAAAGCGCAGCAGGGTCTGATATGTCAGGGCAATCTCCGGAATCAGCACAATGGCCTGTTTCCCCATGGCAATCATCCGCTCTATAATTCCCAGATACACTTCTGTCTTACCGCTTCCGGTCACACCATGTACCAGATAAGTGCCAGGATTGCCTGCCTGATAGTCTGCAGTAACTTCATCTATGATATGTGTCTGTATTTCATGTAAACAGGGTCTGTCTTCCTCCCTGCTCATCTGTCTGACCGGGTTCCGATAATAGGATTCCCGTTCTATTCTGAGATATCCCTGTTTTTCTAATGTCTGTAACGTGGCCGGTGCCACATTCAGCTTCTGTCTGACTAATTCATAAGGCAGTTCTTCTTCTGTAAAGAGCGCTTCCAGCACACGCACCTTCGCCACCTGATGCTTCTGCCTGCATATCCGGATGACTGCCGGCAGTTCTTCTGCACTTACACAGCGTACTATCTTTTTTTTCTCCGGGCGCTTTAACTTCTGTTTCACCGGCAGCACTGTCTTCAAAGCCGTGATCATGGTGGAACCATACTGCCTCTTTAGCCAGTAGGCAATCTGAATCTGTCTGCCTTCTGCTGAGATTCCCTTTTCATCCACGGAAGTAATCTCTTTTAATTTCTCTGCCGGATAGTCTGTTTTCTCAGAAACATCCACCACATAACCCACTTTATCCTGATTGCTCCTGCCAAAAGGCACATGTACCCTCACACCGGGAGCAATCACATCCATAAGCGTCAGCGGAATTTTATACTGAAAAGGTCTGTCTACTTTTTCATGAGATATGTCCACAATGATATCCGCATATCGTTCTTTCATGAAACCACATCTCCTCCCGCTGTATTTCAATCTCCCCGGCGCTCCAGTAAAATCTCCTGAATCAGGACCCTCTCATCCATAGGATATTTCACACCGTTAATCTCCTGATAATCCTCATGTCCTTTACCCGCCAGAACAATGATATCACCTGGCTCCCCATGGTCTATGGCATATGCAATGGCTTCTTTTCTGTCACAGATTTCCACGTATTTCCCGTGTGTACGTCCAATGCCAATCTTGATATCGTCAATAATATCCTGCGGTTTTTCGCAGCGCGGATTGTCAGAGGTAATGATGGTCAGGTCTGCCATACTGCCGCTGACCTCTCCCATCTCATAACGCCTGGATTTGGCGCGGTTACCGCCGCACCCAAAAAGGCAGACCAGGCGATGGGGCTGATAAGCCCGCATGGTTGTCAAAAGGCTCTTTAGCGCCATGGCATTATGAGCATAATCAATCATCAGCGTAAACGCATCTGATACCTTAACCATCTCCGTCCGGCCCTTGACTCTGGCCGCAAGAAGTGCCGCCTTAATGTTTTCCTCCTGTACTTTGAAATGACGACAGATTGCAATGGCTGTGAGTGCATTATAAACATTGAACTTTCCCGGTGAAGTAATCTCTACCGGAAAATTCATCAGCCCCTTCACATCGAATCCCATCCCCAGCGTCCCCGCCTCGTTAAGAAATTCTATATTCTCCGCCCAAAGATCTGCCTGTGTATCAATGCCATAGGTTTCCAGCTCGCAGGTACATCCTTTGGTAACTTCTTCCCAGTGAGGATCATCATGATTGACAATACCCACCCTGCACTGTTGAAAAAGCAGGCTCTTACACCGCATATAATCCTCAAAATCTTTATGTTCATTTTCACCGATATGATCCGGTTCCAGATTCGTAAAAATGCCAAAATCAAAGGTAAATCCCTGCGTCCTGTGCAGCATAAGCCCCTGGGAAGACACCTCCATCACCACCGTATCACAGCCTGCATCCGCCATCTGCCTGAAATATTTCTGAACCAGATAGGACTGCGGCGTGGTATTCTCTGCATGAATATGGGTATCACCGATAATGGTTTCTATCGTACCAATCAAGCCCACATGTCTGCCTGCCTGTTCCAGAATGGATTTGACCAGATACGTTGTGGTAGTCTTTCCTTTCGTTCCGGTAATGCCTATAATCTTCATCTGCTGCGCCGGATATTCAAAATACGCCGCTGAGATAAAGGCCATGGCATAACGGGTATCTTCCACCCGAATCACTGTCACATCCCAACCCGCAGGAAGTTCCACCTCCTGCTCCACCAGAAGTACTGACGCCCCGGCTTTCACCGCATCTTTTGCATAAATATGGCCGTCAATCTTTGCCCCCGGAATACAAACAAACATACTGCCCGGCACCACCCTGCGGGAATCATAGATAACATCCACAACATCGATATCCAGCGTGCCACAGACACACTGGTAGGTAATCTTTTCCAACAACTTACTCAATACCGCCATTCCAATTCTCCTTTATCAAATCCTCTTATCTAAGATAGCATGAAAACCTTATCTTTTCAACTTATGCCGGTATTTCCCGCATAAACTGTATTTCTTCATATTCTCTTTAAGTTTTCTTAATGGTTTTTTATTCTTTCATAATAATCTAAACACATTTTAGACACATTTGGGCTTTATGATAATAACCAAGATAGTTGATGAATTCACTATCTCCCCCTCATAAGAAAACTACGGAAAAGCCTGGGAATGTCCCAGGCTTTTTCGTTTACCCGGAAATCCTCTCCACTATCATCTTATTCATCAGTTCCTCTGCTGTCTGCATCGGAATGCAGGCACTCTCCACAGTCGTCACATTAGCTGCTGAAATGGCACAGGCACGTAGAATCGCTTCTTCATCCGATTCCCCCCATATCTCGGCCATGGCATAGGAAGCCACCACACTGTCCCCGCTTCCCACTGTATTGACTGCCTTAATGTCCCCGGCCCTGGCATACAGGATTCCACAGTCCGTCACACTGATGAGCCCTTTACTGCCCATAGACACCACCACTTTGGCAATGCCCTCTCTATGCAGACGGCTGGCTGCTTCTATAATCTCCTCCCTGTCCGCAATCTTATGACCCACAAGATACTCCAGTTCCTTCCAGTTTGGCTTAATAAAGCAGGGTTTGGCCAAAAGTCCTTTCCGCATACTCTCCCCACTGGAATCCAAATACACTGGCACCTTCTTGTCCTGTGCCGTCACAACAAGCCTCTCATAGATATCATCCTCTATACCGCCAGCAACAGACCCGGATATGACTGCCAGCCGGCACTCTGCAAGCAGTAATTCATATTGCTTCAGGAAAAGAGCCTTCTCCCGTTCTGAAACCTGCGGCCCCGGCTCCAGAATCTCTGTCACATAACCGTCATCTGCCAGAATATTCATGTTGCAGCGGGTCTCACCCGTCACATGTACAAAATGACACTCCGCACCCCGCCGTAAAAGTTCCTCCTCAATGAAATGACCTGTATAACCACCCAGGAATCCGGTTGCCGCCACCTCACAACCGTATTGTCTGAGAATCTTGGTCACATTAACGCCCTTGCCGCCCGCTATATTCAGGGCAGTTCGCATCCTGTTCACGTGCCCTGCCTTCAAGCTCTGGGTCGTATAAGTCTTATCTACCGCAGGATTCAATGTTACTGTCAATATCTTATCCATGTAATCCCCCTTTCAGCCATCATGCTTCCTCTTCTCGATGTTTCACTAACAGGAATAGTCCTGCATGATCATCTGCAATTCTTCCCGTCCTCTGTACACATTGATATCCGGATAATATACAATGCTGATACAGATATTGTCACTGCCCTCCCGGTAAAGCCTGTCAACCTCCTGTACCCCAAAATGTCCTGCCAGAAAATCATGCCATCGATCCAGGTCTCCGAAATACATCAAATCATATCGCCCGCCGTTCTCATCTGCTGCCCTGAATTTGCCTACATTCCTGTTCTTGCCTAAGATGCTTCCTCTTAATATCCTGACCCTTTTCTGGGCAAAAACCGGTTTGGGATTCCCATTGCCAAAAGGCTCCAACACGGATAGCTGCCTGACAAAATCCGTGGTCACATAGGACATGGGCATGGGCACATCTATATGTATGGTCTCCACAAAATCTTCTTCCGACAGCCCGCAGTGCTCGTTCAGATATCTGCGGAATGTATCCACGTTCTCCTCCGGCATGGACACCCCTGCCGCCAGCTTGTGACCTCCATACTTTGTATATAATTCTTTACACTCACTCATCTTGTCATACATAGAATAGGCATCAATGGACCGGCCCGACCCCTTCACGCCTTCCTGTGTTTTCGTGAGCACAAACACCGGCTTGTGATACCGCTCTCTGATACGTCCGGCAATAATACCGGCAAGGCTCTCATGACAATCCGGCAGATAGACCACCAGCACCTTATCATCTTTCAGGTTCGTACTCTCAATCATCTTCTCTGCCTGTTCGGTTCCCAACAAGGTCATACCTTTCCTGCTGTCGTTTAGTTCTTTCAATTCTCCTGCAATGGAGACTGCTTCTGCCTGATCCCTGGTGCGAAACATGGCAAGTGCCCTGCCGGCCGTATCTAATCGTCCTGTGGCATTCAGGCAGGGCCCCAAAACGAATCCTATATGATATACGGAAAGTTTCTTATCCTGCAGACCATTTACCACAGTCAATGCCCTGAGACCGGGATTCTGAGACTTTTCAATCTGCCGCAGTCCATATCTGACAAGAATCCGATTCTCATCTGTCAATTCCATCACATCCCCCACCGTGGCGAAAGCTGCAAAAGCAAGTAATTCCCGCAGAATATCCTCTACTTTCCCCGCTGTGACCTTGCCTGCCGGGTTTTGTACCATCTTCTGTAAATAGATCTGCATCAATTTATAGGCCACCACTGCACCGCAAATACCCTTATAAGGATAAGTGCAGTCTTTCTGCTTCGGATCCACGATAGCATCCGCCGCAGGCGGCCTCTCTGTTCTGCTGCCGTCCGGCCCCATATCATAAGGCACTTCATGATGATCCGTCACCACCACTGTCATGCCCAGTCTCTTAGCATAGGCAATCTGCTCCGTGGCCGCAATTCCGTTATCACAGGTCAGTATCGTATCAATCCCTGCCTCGTGAGCTTCCTCGATCAGCTTATCATTCAGACCATACCCGTCCTGAATCCGATGTGGTATCACCACATCCACCACCGCACCGCATTGCTCTAAGCAAGTGACCAAAATATAGGAGGAACATACCCCGTCAATATCATAATCCCCGATTACCCGCACAGGAAGCCCTGCCATCGTCTTCTCACATAAAATATCCGCCGCCCGTTCTGCATCCTTCAAATCCATCGGATCATGCAGGTCCTGAAGTGTTCCATGAAGAAACCTCTCAATCTGTTCTTCTCCCATGATATCTCTGTTACGGATAATTCTGGCAATCACAGGATCAATCTGAAATCTTCTTGCTATCTGATCAAAATCTGCCTTCTTGGCAGACACCATCCATTTGCTCATAAAAATCCCTCTGAAAAGTTACGTCATCTCATATCTATAGATATTGTAACATTTTCAGAGGGTAATTTATAGTACTTCTGAATTGCAGCAACATATTTCATTCATTTTGTCTTCGTAATGTATTAAGCAGCACTGTCCAATATATAATCCGATCTTTCTTATCCGTTATTTCATCTGCAATCCTTAATATCTGTGCAGCTTCCTCAGGCGTTGTAGCAAACTGTCTCTGTAACATATGATTTGCTTCTAGTATATGATTAACTAATCTGTCTATACCACTCACAAATTCTTCTTTAGTAATTTTATCTACTTCCAAAACCTGAAAATAGGGAACTGCACTTACATTTTCTGATAAAATTTTTAGTGCAATGACCCTTTCCTCTTTCGTTTGCGGAAAAAGTTCGTTCGCACTGTCAAAGATATTAGCATATAATTTTTCATAGAAATCTTTTTGGGTAAGATTCATCTCTACAATCCTGTCAGTCATACCAGTAATCATTTCTTCCAATAATGCACTCAGCCTATTCTCTTCCTGATTACTAATAGTTGTAGGGTCTCTATCCTCACTGTTTCCTATCTCATTAGGATATTCTAAGATAATTTTCAATGCACTAACCGGATCACTACCATTTTCAAAATAATCCGTATACAGGCCATAATAAATATCTGTTGCATTTCCAGATGCCTTTTCTAAAGTGTCCAACAATCTTCCCACATCCATATATCATGCCTCCATTTCAAAATTAACCGGTTCTATTTTATTTTTCAAAATTAAAACGGGCCTCTCTTTATTATCGTAAGAGACTTCTTTCAACGTATTTGCAACTTTCATGTTTTGCATTTTCTTGTTAGTATCTGTGATAATTCCAATGTCCTGCCCCGGCTTTATCACCACCCCTTTTTCTTTGCTGCCTAATGGTTGCATTGGAGAAACAAGTGACAAATCACACATTTGCATAAGATACTTTCGCAATATTTTTCCATGAAATGCCTCTTCATCCTCCTGCGTCCGTATACGCCTGGCATATCGAATCCCTGCATCCGTCAAAAAATACAATTTATATTTTCCTGATTTTTGTATTGTAATCAACTCTAAATCTGCAATTTTTTTCATAATCTCGGTAAGAGTTGAAGGATGATTTAAATTTAACTTTTCTGTCAGTTCACCATGCGTCATAACCCCTTTCATCTCTAATAAATGCAAAATCTCTGGAAGGTGCTTGATAGAGGAAATTTTTTTAGCAGTCCTTTTTTGAAGCCACATATCCATACTTTCCTCATATACAGATCTTTCAATCGCTTCCAAAGCCCCAATCCAGGCTCCACATCTTACAAGTGCAAGCCATAATTGATTTTCAGCAATAGACGCAACCCAAAAATTCAAAATATTCCGACTGGCTAATATAATATGTCGTAATTTTTCTCTATTCTTTACCTGCCAATTATGAATCAGATTTTCCTGTGTTTCATTTGCATAATTTATTATTTTCTCATAATCTTGTGTTTCAAAATACTGTCCAACATCAAAGACTTCCTGCATTTTACTCATACCCAATCCCTCCCTTTCTATATTTATGATAAACAAATGTTAAAATATAATATGTTGTATAGAATTGCGTGTCGTCTGAGTAATTTTAGTCATTATAACTCTTAACGGCAAATCTATAGTAAATAAACATCCACTACACTCAGCACATGAAAAAGAACATTGACAGCAATCACCCATCTTATGCACTTCATTAAGACCAACCAGACTGCATCCGCCAATAATCCTTGGACTATGGCCAACCGCACCGCAACAATCTCCCCATATCACACTTGTTCCGTATGGAAACAGCGTACCAAGACTATTTATAAAATCCCTTTCACCATGTGAAAAAGAAGGAATAATCATTAAGGTTGCTCCCAGTTGTCCACAGATTAAATCACTGTTAAAACTGTCTATGAATTCAGCACAGATAGATATAGCAATTCGGTGAACGCCATATACATGAATCAGATAAATCTCCTTTTTATCTTCTCGTGTAATTCCCTCTATAGAACATGACTTAAAGTCAACATATGGTGTATATTTTTTCTGTCTGCCCAAGATACGGCCATCCCGATAAACTATGGCGGCACTGTTTGTCCCTGCCCTCCAATAAGATGGCATGATTGTAATAAATGGCGGCTTTACCCCATTCATAATCATCTCGCTGTATATTCCGCGAAGATACATATTATAGTTTCCGCTACGTTCCTCTGTCTGCTCTATTCCCAGCATCTCAGGTGCAAACACAATATCCGCTTCATTTGTACAGGCAAGTTCTAACCCCTTTTTCAGTCGAGTATGAATCTCCTCTCCATGATTAGGATGGTCAATATACATCTTTTTTAATTCATACTGCCCTTCACAAATATTTTGATAGTCTGGAACAATCAAATCCTGTTTGTCCGTTACAGGAATAAATCCAATCCGCAGCTTTCCGTCTGCTATATCTTCCATACTATTTTCTTCATACTCATATGGCATAACTATATTATGAATCACATATTTCCCGTTCCACACAAAATAGCTAATATGCTGAAAATCACCGTTCATTTGCGTAAATGCATCCCTGCTCGCTACAGTTCTTTCCTGCTCTCTGCCGTTGTCAAACATAGAAACTGATTTAAATATTGGCAGCTTCGGATTAATCCATATTCCAACTTCTTCATAATTGTCATTCAATGCATCAATTTCAATAAATGAAGAAAGCCTTAAAGGAATCAAACTATAGATTGAAAATCTACTTTTTACTTTGTTCTCCGGTACATCTTCGTATGTCAGTTTCTGATCCATCCATATACACAAATGATATGCAGAAAGTATATTATCCTGATTATCTTTTGATACTATATTCTCACTTTTCACATGTAAAGCTTGGAGAAAAGCATCAAAATCCAAATTTTGACTCAGAATTGATTCCATCTCATCACGCATTTTATTTCCTATATCTTCAAAACCTGTCAGGGCATGAATAGATGGATAGGGCATTTCAAACTTTTGAATAAAACGAAGCTGTTCTGCTAAAATATTCATAAACAAAACCGACTGCTTTTTCGTCATAAATCTATTCCCTTTTATAATTTTATCAAACTGTTTACAAAAATACAACAGTTCAATTTCATTTCATTTCCATTTAATACGCCACACGATTCTCATTCACGCCATATTGAATAAAATGATTATAATACTTAATCAAATCATCTCCAAAGGCATCTTGCAAATCCTGATTATTCTCTTTATATACAAGAATACTAAACGCCGCAGAGGACTGCCTGCCTTCTGTTATTCCTATGGTAATAAAATGGTCATACAAAGCCTTGGCATCATCTCCGTATAACTGATATAAATCTGTATGACTATTGGCATAATAAGAAACATTAAATGCCACATTATCATATGACGTATCAGAAATCGTAACCGCTGGCTTATCTGCATTCTTCGCAGCAAGCGCCGTCTGTGTATTCTTACTACTATTTTGATTTGCCTCGGCGCCAGATACAGTAGTTTCCGCAGCTGACTGTTTCTTCGTTGCCTTCCTGTCAGATGAAGAGCCGGTACTCGTTGTTCCATCACCTGCTGTTCCTGTACCACCGGCGTAAGGGCATATTCCATTCTCATGTAGATGCGGCGGATTACCGCCACAATGATAATGATAATATCCTAAGCCACTGACATTCTTATTATCTTTATGACCGCCATACTTATCTGTTCTGCCAGAATGCGCTTCCGCCGTAATCGTAAAATAATCAAGCTGTACAGGAACTGCCGTTGCAATGATAAGACATACTATTAAAAGCGTCATGAATCTTTTCCATACTTTCATAAATCATCCTCCGTTTCTTATACTATGTAAGCAGTATCTTTTATAAACATAATACCATATCCCATATAACTACATCAATCATAATATGCAAAATAACGATTTTACTTCATTTACTATTTTCAATATTGTATTCCTAATTATTTTTTACACTAAAAAAAGCGCTCCACCGCAATCAAAAGATTACGGCAAAGCGCCTGTTTTTCTATCCTTGTCATAAAGCTTCCCGTTTTTTACTTCTCAGCCTTCTGTCCAAGCTTCGTCCGGAACACAAACCATAATGCTCCGGTAAGGCAGATAGAAGAATACGTACCGCATACGATACCTGCCATCAACGGAAGCGCAAACTCCCGAATGGAAGAAACACCGAACACTTCAAGTGCCGCTACCATAAAGAAAGTCGTCAGGGAAGTAAAGATACTTCTGGACAATGTCTGGGTAATGCTCTTATTGACCAGCTCCTGCAAATCTTCCTTCCTGCCCATCTCACGCAGATTCTCACGGATACGGTCAAAGATAACAATGGTGGCATTGATGGAATAACCCACGATTGTCAGCATGCAGGCGATGAAGGTATTGCCCACGGAGATCCTCACCACCGCATAGAAAGCAAGTACCACCAGCACATCATGCACCAGCGCAATCACAGAACTTGCACCAAAACGGATATCCTTAAAGCGGAACCAAATATAAAGAAGCATGAGCACCGTCGAAATCAACACTGCTTTCACCGCATCAGTCTGCATCTCAGAACTGATGGTAGCACTGATTGTCTCTGCCGTAATGCTGCTCTCCTCCACAGCAAAGTTATTCACCATCAGATCAGCAAACTGCTGTCTCTCCTCCACATTCAAGGTTCTGGTCTTAATGATAATCTGATTAGAGCCGGCTACCTTGGTAGTCTGTACATTCCCATCCCCTGTAATCTCTTCCACATGAGGAACAATCTGCGCATCAATATCTTCAATGCTCATATCCTCGTTCAGTGTCATGGTGGTGGATGTGCCGCCCACGAAGTCAAGACTGTAATTAAGGGGCATACCAATCTTAGAATTGTTCACGCCCATAATAACGAATCCAAGCAGTATCACTGCCACTGAGATACCGAAAAATACAAATCTTCTGGAAAGGAAATTGATAGGCTTTTTCTCTTTTGCCATACCATAAGCTTTCTCACTCTGCACACCCAGCGCATAGAAGATTTTCACCAAAAATCTGGTAACAAACAATGCCGTAAACATGGATAAGAAAATACCAAGCATCAGGGTGATGGAGAATCCCTTGATGGTGCCGCTTCCCATAAAGTAGAGCACCAGTGCTGCAATCAATGTGGTGATATTACCGTCCAGAATAGCAGACAGGGCTTTCTGGAAACCAATCTTAATGGAAGACTGGACCGTCTTACCGGTAGCAAGCTCTTCTCTGATACGCGCAAAGATAATCACGTTGGCATCCACCGCCATACCTACGGAAAGGATAATACCTGCAATACCAGGCAGCGTCAGTGTGGCCTCAAAAGCATAGAGTAAAATAACCAACAGTTCCGTATATAAGCAAAGTGCCAAAGAAGCTGCCAGACCGGCAATATAATACACTACAATCATGAAAATGACCACCAGTGCAAATCCAACAGCCGCTGCTTTCAAACTGCTTTCAATTGCTGCGGAGCCAAGCTGTGCACCGACCACATTGGAACGAAGCTCTTCCAATTCCAGTTTCAGACCGCCGATACGGATCGTGGAAGCAAGTTTCTCTGCCTCCGCCGCTGATTTCTGACCTGTAATGACCGCATTACCGTCCTCAATCACCGCCTGTACATTGGGTACACTCACAAATTCCCCGTCATAATAAATGGCGATTGTCTCCCCATTCTCATAGGCCTTCCTGGTCGCTTCCGCGAAAGCATTCCTGCCCTCCGCATTGAACGAAAGCGCTACTACATTCTCCAGATTACCCATGGAATCTTGCTGCGCCTTGGCCTGTGCATCTTCCACCTTCGTACCATCCAGCACGACAGAACCATCAGCCATAAGTTCATCCATGGTTTTATTTAACTGATACTGCGGCGCCAGATTGCCTTCTGCATCAATACCATAACCAATCATGTCATAGTTGCTGCTGCCGTCACTGCCGGTCTGTGCAATAAAATATAAACTGCCCGGCTTACCCAATTCTTCCAGGATTGTATTGGCATCGGAAACGCCCGGAATCTCAATGTTAATCCGGTCTTTTCCCTCCTGATACACCTGCGCTTCCGTGCTGTAGCCATCCACACGCTGCTGCAGCTTATAGATAGTATCGCTCATATCCTCTGCGTTTGGCTCCTCGTCGCCCACCACCTGATATGTGATGCTGACACCGCCTGCCAGATCCAATCCCAGTTTGATGCTCCCTGCCGAACCTGACTTGTCCGAACCAACACCGAAGATTGCCGTATAACCTAACAACCCCAGTATCAGAACATACACGATCAGACCGACAACCGCTCTGCTCTTTTTCATAATCAACTCTCCTTTTCCTCATCAGCCAGTGCCGCTTTTATCATAATCGCGCACTCCACACGCTTTCTCTGCAACTCACAGCCCAGCTCATATGCACCGTTGACATCGCCACTGTTATGATAAGCATTCGCGGCACATCCCCCGCTGCAATAGAACTTGGCAAAGCAGTCCCTGCACTGGTCTTTGGCATAAACATTGCATGCCTTGAACTTATCCCGAATATCCGTGCGCAGGATTCCCTGCTCCACGTTACCCATGAGAAATTCTTCCTGTCCCACAAACTGATGACAAGGATAAAAATCTCCCCAGGGCGTCACTGCCAGATATTCCGTACCCGACCCACAGCCTGACAATCGCTTCGCTACGCAAGGGCCACCTTCTAAATTTATCATAAAATGAAAAAAATTAAAACCTTTTCCTGCTTTTTTTCTGCGAATATATTCCAACGCCAATTCATCATACTCCTTAAGGATTGCCGGCACATCTTCCATGCGCAGTGCATAATCCTCCTCCGGGCGCGCCACCACAGGTTCCACCGAAATCTGCTCAAACCCTTCATCTGCCAGATGTTTTACATCTTCAGCGAAATCCAGATTATTTCTGGTAAAGGTCCCTCTCACATAATAATCCATCTGGTTTCTCGACTCGGCCACCTTCTTATACTTTGGCACCACCTCATCATAACTGCCCTGGCCCCCCCTGTGAGGACGCATCCGGTCATGCACTTTTTTTCGTCCGTCTATGCTTAAGACCACATTGGCCATCTCTTTGTTCGCAAATTCCAACACTTCATCGTCCAGCAGCACCCCATTGGTGGTCAACGTGAACCGAAACTTCTTGTGATTCGGTTCCTCCAAAGATCTGCCGTAAGCCACCAGGTCTTTCACCACCTGCCAGTTCATCAGCGGTTCCCCGCCAAAGAAATCCACTTCCAGATTCACCCGGTTCCCGGAGTTACGAACCAGAAAATCCAAAGCTTTCTTACCCACATCCAGACTCATCAATGCCCGCCTGCCGTGATACTCCCCTTCTCCCGCAAAGCAATATTTACAGGCCAGGTTACAATCATGGGCAATATGCAGACAGAGCGCCTTCACTACGGTCTCCCGGTTCTGAAAGCTGTCAATATACTTTTCATAAATATCCTCGGTAAAGAGCATCCCCTCGTCCTTCAGGGAAAGAATCTCTTCCACCGTTTCCGACACCTCAGACCTCTCCACGGAAAGCTGCTTTGCCGCCGCTTCCACAATCTGTTCCTTCTCTTCCACCTTCTGTGCAAGCAGTTTCTCCACGATTGGAATCACATCGTAGGCCAACTCGTCCACCACATGAACACAGCCGCTGTTGACATCTAATACGATATGATACCCATTGTTAACATACTGATGTATCACCTGTCATTCTCCTATCTGTTCTATCCTCTGTCCCTGTCTTACCCGTCTTTACAACCTTTACCAATGCTATTTCCCTGATACAAAAAGGAAAACCAAACGCATAATAAGCAGCGATGCGCTCGCTGCTTATATTTCCGCTCATTTCAACTAATACCAGAAATGCTTATCTTGCTTTCTCACAGCTCTGGTTACCCACTGTGCAGGAAGTCTTACAAGCTGACTGGCAGGAAGTCTGGCACTCACCGCAGCCGCCCTTCTTCATGGATTCTTTCAGGTCTCTGGTAGATAATGTCTTAATATGTTTCATCGAAATGTCCTCCTTATGTGATAAATTCGGGGAACCGCCATGCCTGTTCCGCTCCCCTTTTATGCAATCTTAATAACTTAAAGTAGTATATCACAGTTTTTTCTTTACGCAAAGTATTTTCTGAATTTTTTATAAGCTTTCAACTAATCATTCCCCCTAACATTCCGCTGCCAGCACACAGAAAGAACACCGTCATCATATTTTCTGCCACATCCTGAGGCCCCTTGTTCACCACCATGGACACGATTACCAAAATCATAAAGTACATAACTCCCATGGCAAGCCCCCACAGATATCTTTTCTTTCCTGCTCTTTTGCCTGCAATCAATCCTGCCAGAAATGTGACGATTATGTAGATAGCGATAATACAGACCGACATCACCTTCTCAGAAAGCCCGAACCGGTACAGCATAAACGCGAGCAGCAGCAGAAGTCCTGCCGTCAGAATATAGGCAGCCAGCATACACTTTGTAACAAAAATCACCTTTTGCGTATAAATCTCCTTTTTTCCCATACTTCCCCCTTTGTCCTTGTCATTTACTCTGCTATATTTTATTCCCGCTGCCGGAAAAACTTGACACAATGTTATGCTTCTAGTAATATTTTCTACATATAAAATACTATACAAATAAGGAGTGAACTTTTACAGTGGATACCACAGGTGTCATACAACTCGTTTCATTAGCAATTCTCGTACTCTTATCCGCTTTTTTCTCATCTGCCGAGACCGCTTTCTCGACAGTGAATCGCGTGCGGCTTCGCACACTTGCCCAGGAAAACCACAAAGGCGCCATCCGGGTACTAGGTATACTTGACCAATACGGCAAGATGCTCAGTGCAGTCCTGATCGGTAATAATATTGTCAATCTGTCTGCTTCTTCCGTGGCCACCACCTTTGCCATCAATACGTGGGGCAGTCATGCTGTTGGAATCGCCACCGGCGTACTGACCTTTGTGATTTTAATGTTCGGCGAGATTATCCCTAAGACCTGGGCCATGCAGAGGGCTGAATTTATCACCCTGTTTTTCAGCGGCATCATACGTCTTCTGATGACAATCCTGACCCCGGTCATCTTCCTGGTGGATAAACTTTCCAACTGGATCTTAAAGCTGTTACATATCAGCTCAGAGGGCAATACTTTCCGAATCACGGAAAAGGAGCTGAAGACCTACGTGGATGTAAGCCATGAGGGCGGTGTCATAGAATCTGAAGAACGTGCGTTAATCTACAATGTATTTGATTTCGGTGACAGAGTCGCCAAAGATATCATGATTCCCCGTATTCAGATGACTACCGTATCCATGGACGCCACCTATCAGGAATTATTATCTGTTTTCCAGGCATCCATGTTCACCAGAATCCCTGTCTATGACGACGATCCCGACCACATCATCGGTATTGTTAACATCAAGGATTTCATTCTGGTTAAAGACAAGGAAAAATTTAATTTAAAGAAGATTCTGCGGGAAGCTTATTATACTTATGAATATAAGAATGTATCCGATCTTCTAATGGAGATCCGGGAGAAATCCTGCAATATTGCTTTCGTCTTAAGTGAATATGGCGCTACCGTAGGTATGATCACCATGGAAGATATGATCGAGGAACTGGTGGGTGAAATCCGGGATGAATACGATGCCGATGAGGAAGAACTGATTCAGGAGACCGAGGAAGGTCAGTATCTGGTGGAAGGCGGCATGAAACTTGACGATATCAATGATGCCCTGGAAATTTCCCTGGATTCGGAGGACTATGACTCCATAGGCGGACTCATGATAGAAAAATTAGACCGCCTGCCGCAGGATACGGAAACCATTCAGTTAGACAATGGTATCTCCCTGCAGGCCTGCGGTATTCAGGATAATCGTATCGTGAAAGTATTGATCACGCTTCCGGAGGAAAATGACGCAGAAGCGGCAGAAGTTCCTGCGGAGACTTGATCATATAAGCATCCGCCGCACCGGCTTCCATAAGCTGCTGTCTGGTGCGGAATCCCCAGGTGACACTGACACAGGGCATAGGCACATTACCTGCCGTCTGTCTGTCCACCTCGGAATCTCCCACATAGACTGCCTGCGACGCATCACATGCAAGCTCCAGAAGCGCCTGGTACACCGTATCAGGCGCTGGTTTTTTCTTCACCGCGGCACTCTCTCCTATCGCCACGGAAATATAATCCTTAAAATATTTTTCATTCAACTGCTTGACAGCGCCGTCAAATTTATTAGAGACAATCGCCATATGGTATCCCTGTTCGGAAAGTTTGGCAAGCAGTTCCATAATGCCCTCATAAGGACGGGTCTTGTCTTCACAGTGCAGCGCATAATGCTCTTTAAAAGAAGCTAATATCTGCTCATACAAAGGATTCTGCGTTCCCTGCGGGATACAGCGTTCAATCAGCTTCGCCACCCCGTTTCCCACAAATCCGCGCACTTCCTCTATGGTCCGTGTCCGCAGATGGAACTGCTCCATGGCATAATTGACACTGTCCGTCAAATCCTCCAGGGTATCGAGCAGGGTGCCGTCTAAGTCAAATATAATCGTGTCTGTCATTTCCTTCTCCATTCCAGATCGTATACGCGGCAAACGACGCAAATCTCAACTCTTTAATGTTCTGTAACCAGACTCATGATTGCCTCAATCTCCGCTCCATTGTCCGGTGCCGGCTCCACCACTTCATGCTTTCCATCAGATGTGATTTTGGCGATAAAATTTCCATCCTTGGTCTGTTCCAGCACATAGTAAATTACTTCTTGCGTATCCCGTTTCCATACAGCATAAACACGATAGCACATACCCTTTTTTACCGCTTCATCAGGCATATCCACCCGGGTAAGCTGTACTGTCTCCGTAATATTCAGCGTCATGACCGAGAAATCATCCGCTCTGAAAGATGCCTTTTTCCCTTCCGGATATACTTCATTGTAGAACCGCAGCAAAAACTGACCTTCCTCTTTCTGCAGTTCCTTAAGTCCTTCTTCCTTATGTGTAAACAGATACTTGGGCAGAAGCATCAGCGCCACCCGGTTGTGTACAAGATCCTGAAACTGCTTCTCAGTCAGCTGGATGGTCTTCTGCCCGGCCTGCCCTTTCTTTGCCAGTTCCTCAGCCTGCTTCTTTCGCTTGTCCGCCACTTCCAGAACTGCTTTGTTTAACACCATATTGTGGGTAAAAGGGTTTAAGACCACTGCCTCTATCTTCTCCTGGTTGGCCATAGCCATGGACACACAGGCAAAAAAGGGCAGCGCCATCACCACAGGACTCTTCTTATCCTGCGGAATCTGTGCCGGAGAACTGAAAATGGGCAGCGCCTGTTCACCGCTCTCCTTGCGCAAAAGACAAGGCACGATCCGGGATTCGCCCGACAATTGCACCGGCTTTCCCTCCCGCATCATTTTCTCCGTCTCCGCATCCAGATTCTGCGGCGGCATGGCAGGCATCAGCACCATGGATTTCTCCAAAAGCTCCATCACCTTCACATACTTGTCCTGTTCTCTGTCTTTCGCAAATGCTGCAATCGCTTCTTCCAATGCCTGATTGTTTATTTTTTGATCAGCCATGATAACTCCTTTTCTCTCTTCCCATATCTGTCTTCTGCGGCGCGTCCATCCCCGGACAAACACACTGCAGATAAGAGATTGTCATGATCCGCCAAACAGATTTTTCATCTGTGTGACCAGTTCCATATCCTCCGCATTCACCTTCAGATTAGAGTCAAAGCTCTCTCCCTCTGCCGTGGTCACTCGAATCTCAATAATACTGCCTTCCTTGATTCCCTTTTGCGCTACTGCTTTCAAAAACATCGGGAACTTAGGATGATTGCGCTCAAATCGGCTCCAGAGATTCATCATCTGTAACAGCGCTGCCGGATTTTGCAGATTCATGCCTCTTCCTCCTTTTCTTTCTTCGGTGCCGGCGTGACCACAATCTGTAATTCTTCTAATTGTTTATCATCCACCCGGCCCGGCGCTTCCGTCATCAGACAGGAAGCATCCTTAATCTTCGGGAAAGCGATGACCTCTCTGATACTGTCCGCATGGGTCAGAAGCATGACAAAGCGGTCCAGTCCGTAAGCCAGTCCAGCATGCGGCGGTACGCCATACTGAAAGGCGCTTAAGAGGAACCCGAACTGCTCCCAGGCCTGCGCTTTCGTAAAGCCAAGCACTTCAAACATTTTCTCCTGAATGTCATCCTGATGGATTCTCACAGAACCGCCGCCAAGTTCCACCCCGTTTAAGACAATATCATAGGCCTTTGCACGGACCCTGCCCGGATCGGAGTCAATATACTGCCAGTCTTCTTCCATGGGCATGGTAAAAGGATGGTGCATCGCCATAAAGCGGTTCTCCTCTTCGCTCCACTCCAAGAGCGGGAAGTCTACAATCCAGAGGAAATTGTATTTAGATTCATCGATCAATCCCAGCTGTCTGCCAAGTTCCAGTCTGAGCGCTCCCAGAACACTGTATACAATGTTCTTCTTATCTGCGGCAAAGAGGAGCAGATCGCCCTTCTCACCGCCCATAACCTTTACTAACGTATCCAATTCCTCTTCTGTCATGAATTTGGCAAAAGAAGATTTATAAGTGCCATCCTCCTGCACACTCAAATATGCCAGCCCTTTGGCTCCATATCCTTTGGCAAAATCCACCAGGGCATCAATCTTCTTGCGGGGCATGGATGCCTGTCCTTTAACCGTGATGCCGCGCACAGAACCCTGATTCTCCAGGGCAGAAGTAAACACGCCAAAGCCACAGCCTGCCACTGTCTCAGATACATCTGTCAGTTCCATGCCAAAACGGGTATCCGGTTTATCGGACCCGAACCGGTCCATAGCCTCCTGCCAGGTCATCCGGGGCAGGGGCAAATCCACCTCAAGACCTATCGACTCTTTACAGATATGTTTGATCAGACGCTCATTCACATCAATCACATCGTCCACATCCACAAAGGAAAGCTCCATATCCGCCTGGGTAAACTCCGGCTGCCTGTCGGCCCGCAGATCCTCGTCCCTGAAGCACTTTGCGATCTGGAAATACCTGTCATAACCAGAGCACATCAAAAGCTGTTTATACAACTGAGGAGACTGCGGCAGCGCATAAAAATTCCCCGGATGCACACGGCTGGGCACCAGATAATCCCGGGCTCCCTCCGGTGTGGATTTGCAAAGAATCGGCGTCTCAATCTCCAGAAAGCCCTCGTTTGCCATGAAGGCACGCATTTCAGAGGCTATCTTACTGCGCAGAATCATCTTCTCCTGCAGATCCGGACGGCGCAGATCCAGATAACGGTATTTTAAACGAATCTCCTCCTTGGTCTTAGAATCCGCCTCCACCGGGAAGGGCGGGGTCTCAGATTCCGATAAGACACGAACCTTAGCAGCACGGATTTCAATCTCGCCGGTGGCCAGATTCTCATTGATTGCGCCGGAACGCCTCTCCACCTTACCCACCACGGCAATCACAAATTCACTGCGCATCTTCTCCGCCTTGGCAAAAGCTTCCGCACCGCAGTCCCTCTCTTCAAAAATGATCTGTAAAATTCCAGAACGGTCCCGCAGATCAACAAAAATAATCCCGCCTTTATTTCTCTGTTTCTGTACCCATCCCATGACGGTTACTTCCTCACCCACATTGCCTGTTCCAAGTTCCCCGCAGCGATGTGATCTTTTCCAGCCTTTCATGGACTCTGCCATTGCAATTTCCTCCTCTTACTTTTCCCTGTGCATTCTGCCTTCTTTATGGTTCTCTTATGAAAGCCTCCTCTGTTACTCTTTCTCCTTAAAGGCTTCCCTGTAAAATTCTTCAAACGCCTCGTATCCCTGGGAAATAAGCTGCTCCTTCTGGAACTTCTTATTCTTATTCATGCGGGCCACAAGCACCTGATCTCCTGCCATACGGGCCTCCTGGGCTTTTTTCATGACCTCACGCAGCTTCTCATCCGCCAGTCCCTTTTCCATCAGGTAAGCCACTTTACGGCCAGCCTTGGGTACCTTGAAACCGCTCTCCAACAGTAACAGGATGATACGTTCAAATCCGATGGAGAATCCGCAGGCAGGCACATCCTTGCCTGTAAATTTACCCACCATCTTATCATATCTTCCGCCGCCGCCGCAGCTGCCGCCAAACTCCGGCATTGCCACCTCAAAGATCGTGCCCGTATAGTAAGACATACCGCGCACCAGTGTTGGATCAAACACCAGATCAAAGAAGTCTCCCTTGACCGCTTCCACACTGTCCATGATTTCCTGAAAGCTCTCCCTGACGCCCTCCGGCAGGAAATCTGCAATAGTCTCTGTCAGATAAGCAACCGGCGCCCCGGCTGTCTCCACCCCTTTAAAAAGATCCATATACCTGCTCACAGACTCTTTCCCATAGCCGGCTTCCAGCAGCTCTGCCTCCACGCCATCTGTGCCAATCTTGTCCATCTTATCCAGAATGATGAAAATCTGGTCATAATCTTCTTCGCCAAAACCACTATAAGCCGCCATGGCCTTTAAAATCTGCCTGTCATTGATACGAATCTGGAAATTCTGAAACCCTAACTTGCCTAATGTTGTGGTGGTTGCCAGAATCAGCTCAATCTCCGCCAGATTGCCGGCCTCACCAAGAATGTCAATATCACACTGCATGAACTGACGATAACGTCCTCTCTGGGGCCTGTCCGCCCGCCACACATTACCCATCTGCAGTGCCTTAAAGGGTGCCGGAAGTTCGTTGGCATGATTGGCATAGTAACGAACCAGGGGAACTGTCAGGTCATAGCGCAGACCGCCGTCCACCAAATCTTCCTCTCCCTTTGCCTCCTCCAGGCGAAGTTTCTCACCTCTTTTTAAAATCTTAAAAATCAGTTTCTCATTTTCGCCGCCCGCCTTACAGTTTAAGTTTGCGATGTTCTCCACGCAGGGCGTCTCGATGGAAGTAAAGCCAAAGCTTCCATAAGTCTCCTTGATGACGCCGATGACATAATCACGTATTTCCATCTCCTCCGGCAGAATATCTTTCATGCCAGTGACTGGTTTTTTATTCAGTGCCATAGTGCCTCCCCGTTATTCTTTTCCTGTTCTGTTTCTATAAGTATGCTTGTTAGATTTTACACTGTTTTGGGGTGTTTTTCAAGACTGAAAGCAGTCGGACATCAGAAACCTCCCTCTTCTGCCAAAAGCTTTCGTTTCCTCCCTATCATCTCCTCAATCTTTCCCATATAAGTCTCCACATCTTTTGCATTCTCGCAGCGCTCAATCCTGCCGTCCGGATACACCCTTTTGGTAATCGAACCTGCCCCCAGCGCCACAATCGTCTGCATCTCCTCCATAATCAGAATGTTATAGATTCCATACTTCCCTTCCTTAGAATACCCTACATTTTCAAAATTACCGGACATATTCTTCTGCCGATAAAGATAGTAGGGCACCATCCCCAGATCCGCTGCGCCCTTTGCCGCGATACGCATGGTTTCCTCCGTATTATTATATGCCGTTATCCCATGCTCCTCAATCCACTGCTGTAATCTGGACGCTCTCTTGACCGCAAGGGAATGTACCGTCAGGGCATCCGGGGACAGTTCCTTAATGGCCGCTATGGTATGTGCCACATCTGCCTCATTTTCTCCCGGAAGGCCCAGGATGATATCCATGTTGATATTATCAAATCCCACCTGACGCGCCAGCCTGAAAGCCTCTACCACCTGCTCTACGGTATGCTGCCTGCCAATCAACTGCAGCGTCTCCTGCTTCATGGTCTGGGGATTGACAGAGATTCTGGTAACACCATGTCCGTAAAGCACCCTCAGCTTCTCTTCCGTAATACTGTCCGCACGTCCCGCTTCCACCGTAAATTCCTGCACCGTACGAAAGTCAAACGTATTTTCCAGCTTCCCTAACAGCCTGTCTAATTGTTGTGCAGACAAGGCGCTTGGTGTGCCGCCGCCTATATATACCGTGTCCAGAATCTTATGCCCATACAAGGCTGCCACAGCATCCATTTCCCGTTCCAATGCCGTCAGGTACTCTTCCACCCGCTCCCGCCACAGACTGATGGGATACGAGGTAAAGGAACAGTACAGGCAGGTTGTGGGACAAAAGGGTATCCCGATATACAGACTGTATCCATCCTCATAATGCAGTGTGCTCAGGATTTGCCGCTCTCTTCCGGCAATCTCCATGCCCAGGGCTGTCTTTTCATCACTGACAAAGTGCTCTCTCTTTAGAAAATCCCCTATCTCCTGCTCATTCTTCCCCTGTTCCAGCATGGTCATGGCAATCTTGGTGGGACGAATCCCTGTCAGATTTCCCCAGGGAAGGGATATCCCTGTCTCCTCGCTAAGCGCAGTATAGAGAAAACGTTTAAAGGCATTTTTATATGCTGCATGTTCTATGCTATCCGTATCGTGCCAAATATAGGTGTGATACAATTCCGAATTATGTAAACTATTTTGTATCCTCAATTCTACTTGCGTATCACCAAATTCCAGCTCCATCACGGGCACAATCTCCCGTAGCTTTTTATCCTTAACCACTGACGCCGGCGTCAGCAGTTTCAATTCCCATTCCGGATAGAAAGCTTTCACCAAAGCATGAATGTCATATGCAAACTGTGCCTTATTACTTCTGATAATCTGCATGCTAATCTCCATTCCTTTATGCTGTCTGCCATTTTCTTTACAGCTTATCATTTCTGCCCTGCAATGTACAGAATATTTTCCTAAGACAACATTGATTTACACCTGTGCAGGCTGTATAATATTTACAACAGCATGATAATTCCTGATGGAAAATTGCACAAAAACTGTATCGAGGAGGTATGCATATGAAGGAACTTATTAAAATTCACTCCAAAAGCCATCCCAACATTGAGTTAAAAGCGATCCACGGGCATTTCGTAACCCCCAATTCCCATATCAATTACTTTTTGGATATGACCACGATGAAAACAAGGCTGAGCGAAGCTTCCACTGCCGCGAAAGAACTGAGCAGACAGATTATGCTGTCTACCGTGGTGGATACGATTGTCTGCATAGACGGCTGCGAAATCATCGGCGCCTTTCTGGCAGAAGAACTGACAAGAGCCGGTGTCTATTCCCGAAACGCACACCAGACCATTTATATTGTGACGCCGGAATATTCCACCGCCGGACAGATGCTGTTCCGGGATAATTATCTGCCCATGATCAAAGATAAGAATGTACTCCTGCTTCTGGCCAGCGCAACCACAGGCCGTACTGTCACCAAGGCTGTACAGACTCTGACCTATTACGGCGCAACCATCAGCGGCGTAAGCGCCATCTTCAGCGCTGCTAACAGTGTGACAGGCATCCCGATCAATGCACTGTTCCACACATCAGATATTCCGGAGTACAAAACATACAGTTCAGAAGAATGCGCATTGTGCAAAGAAAAGCAGCCCATTGACGCTTTTGCAAATGCATTTGGTTATTCGGCAATACAGTAATGAGCTGGTATCCGAAACCCGCTCAGAAAGTTTAGTATAAAATACTCACATGCTATAAGCCAAAACACAATAAGGAAAATATCAGACAGATATCGTTTCCTATAACAGCACTGCGGAGAATGCCCCTGCTTTGGGCATTCTCCGACATAAATTACAAACCCACATTTCTATACCGGCTTACATCTTATTAAAGGGTTCCTTATAACAGGCTGCACTGCCAAGTTCCTCTTCAATCCGCAGAAGCCGGTTATACTTGGCAACCCTGTCACTCCTGCAAGGCGCTCCTGTCTTAATCTGTCCCGCATTCACTGCCACTGCAAGGTCTGCAATAAAGGTATCCTCAGTTTCTCCTGATCTGTGCGAAACCACAGCTTTATAACCGTTCTTCTGGGCCATTTCAATGGCATCCATAGCCTCAGAAACCGTACCGATCTGATTCACCTTAACAAGGATTGCATTGGCAACATGCAGCTTGACGCCTGCATCCAGCCTCTTTGTATTGGTGACAAACAGATCATCTCCCACCAGCTGTACTTTGTCTCCAAGCTTCTTTGTCATCATCTGCCAGCCATCCCAATCATCCTCTGCAAGTCCGTCCTCTATGGAGATAATCGGATAACGTTCTATGAGTTCCTCATAATAAGTAACCATCTCCTCTGTACTTCTTGTAATCTCCGGCATATCTTCACAGCCGGACGGTCCGCAGCCAGCCTCATAACACTCCGTTACATGAGAGCCTTCCACTGCCTGTCTTTGCTGTTTCAGCTCCGTCTCACCCGGAAAATGATATACCCCATCCTTCTCTTGATAAAGTTCCGAAGCCGCCACATCCAGAGCAATCTTAATATCCTGTCCCGGTGTATACCCCGCAGCCTTAATCGACTCAACAATTAAATCCAGAACTGCAAAAGCATCCGGCAGAGAGGGCGCAAAGCCTCCTTCATCACCCACACCGGTGGACAATCCTCTGCTATTACAGATTTTCTTAAGATTATGGTAAATTTCAGCACAAATTCTTAAACCATCCCGGAAGCTTTCTGCCTGCACAGGCATAATCATAAACTCCTGGAAATCCACGGTATTATCTGCATGCTTGCCGCCATTCAAAATATTCATCATAGGTACCGGCAAAAGCCTCGTATAAGCGCCGCCAAGATAACGATACAGGGGGATTCCCAGTGCCTTGGCGCTCACCTTGGCACAGGCCATGGATACACCCAGCGTGGCATTTGCCCCCAGATTACTCTTATTATCGGTACCATCCTGCTCAATCAAGATACGGTCAATCAATCCCTGATCCAGAGCATCCATCCCCATCAGCGCTTCCCTGATTTTGGTGTTCACATTGTTCACTGCCTTCGTCGTGCCCAGACCGAAATATCTGGTCTCACCGTCCCTGAGCTCCACAGCTTCAAATCGACCTGTACTGGCGCCGCTTGGAACCGCAGCCCGCCCCACATACTGTCTGCCTCCTATTTCCTTCTCCACGGTAACCTCTGCCTCCACGGTAGGATTTCCCCTGGAGTCCAATATTTCTCTTGCATGTACATCTACAATCCGCAACTTCATACCCATAAAAAACCTCCTGTACGCACTTTTAAAACTAGTATGCGCACAGAAGGTATTTTTCATACTTCCAACGTAAATCCATATGGTATCAATGCCCCGGATTCGGCAAATAAATCTCCCCGTTTACAGATTTGTCTGATTACCTGAGCGTACTGATACTGAGTGCATGCATATAGGCATCAGAACCTCTCGCGCAGGTTACCGTCACCCACATGTCCTTCACCAGAGCCCTGCCATTGTTGCCGCCTTCGACCTTATCCATCTTAAGTTCCATCTCTCCATACCGGGTATCCAGACGGAGGATATTTTCCGTTGACTTCTTCATTACCTGTCCTGATACCGTCGAAGTGGAAGAAGAATCTATTGTCACATCAGAGGAGTTGTCCTTCTCTCCCACAATACCGGTAGCATGCAGATAGCCGTCAGAACCGTGATAAAAATATACCGTCAGCTTATTATCCTTAGTATGCACCATACCTCTGCTGGTATCCGCGTCGCTGTCAATCTTAAACTGCATCACCCCGTCACTGGTGGACAGATACAGGATATCCGGCGTGGTGTCACTGCTCACCTTACCCGTGACCGAACTGGATGAGCTGCAGTTATTTGGTATATAGGAAGAAGTGCTGCCCTTGGACGATGATGATGCGTCACTGATGCTGATGGCATGCATATAGGCATCAGAGCCTCTCGCACACTTCACCGTATAGTTCTGCCCCAGCACCATAATGGTACAGCCGCTCATATCAAGGGAATTATCATATTTCAGTTCCATGAGTCCATACTGGGTATCCAGACACAGTACATCATTCTTCGTCTTATCACTCAGCGTCCCTGTCACGGTAGACACACTGGAAGTATCCAGCGTAACCGAAGAATCCTGCGCATCTGCTGTCATCTTCACTGCATGAAGGTACCCGTCGGAACCATGGGAAAGAGATACACTTATCACCTTACCCGGCAGTAAGAACTTACAGCCGCTGGTATCCGTTCCACTGTCAATCTTAACCTCCATCTTCCCACTGGAAGTATCCAGATACATCAGTTCGGAAGTGGTTCCCTTCATAACAGTTCCACGTACCGTCGCTATCACTTCCGCCGCCTGTACATCCATGCGTCCCACAGGAAAAATCAATAAGCCAAGAGCCAGGCATAAAGCCAGGCAACATTGTACGATTCTATGCTTTTTCATCCTTACTCCTCCAATACATAACCTATTTGTATTACCATAATAAATATTTATGTAAATCTATCATACAACAATTCTGGAAGAAAAAGCAAGTAAAAATTCCCCTAATTTCTTTATTTTTTCTTAATTTCTACAAAAGAATCCTTAACCTATGTTAACATTCTTAAATATTATGTCAATTTATAAAAAGCAACGCTCTCCTCCTATGGCCCCTACTCATTCCGGATTGCCGCCAGCGGACTCAGTTTCATGGCCCTTCTTGCCGGGAAAAATCCTGCAACCATACCCACCAGTATCGCAAACACCAATGATAGAAACACCAGCCAAATAGGAATGTAAGAAATTCCTGACATATCTGTCATATTCCCGGCCGCACTGGCCGCTACATGATTGATCACAATAGAAAGCGTAAAGCTTAAAATCAGACCGATCACCCCACCGATAAATCCAATAAAACCAGCTTCCATCAAAAACAGGCTCCCAATATTACGGAGGTCACAGCCTAATACTTTCATAACGCCAATCTCCTTCGTCCGCTCATAGATTGACATCATCATTGTGTTGGTGATACCGATTGCCGCAACAAACAAAGACACTGCGCCAATCCCGCCAAGCACTGCCTGAATATAACCCATGGTCTTTTGTTCTGACTCCACCCATTCTGCCTGACTGTAGGCATTATATCCCAGATCCTTCAAGTAAGTCTGAATCTCCATGACATAATCCATACTTTCCACATTCACTAAAAGGCGGTTATAGAATATCTCTTTATAAGGCTTGCCTGTCTTGGTGGTGGGCTGTCCCGGAATCTTTTTGTTTTTAAAAATCTTCTTCAACTCCACAATCAGCTGGTCGATGTCACAGTAGGTATACCACCCATACTGTGACCACTGATTTTCTCCGGGCGTTGCTTCCACACCACAAGTTTCAATCAGATACTTCTTAGGTGGTTTCTGTGTCTGCCCATTCTCGTCCGGCGTCCCCGAAGCATAATAGGCATCCATATCGAAAATAATAAAAATAGGATCGTTCATCAGATCAATATCCGGTAAGACACCTGTCTGCCAGTAACTGCCGCCGCTCCCCTTGATGTTACTGAAGTTCTGCAGCACCTCACAACCATAGAAAAATTTCAGCTGACTGTCACTGCCGGGAAGCCGACCCTGCCCTACCTCAATATTCATGTCTGCAAAGGCCTCCTGGGGCAAGCCCTGCAGCTGCAGATATCCCTCATAACTTCCATACTTGGCCAGGACCTGAGTTTCCAGCACCGGATAGACTGACTCCACATGCTCCAAGGCCTTAATCTCCTCAATCAATGTCTGATCAAGACGTTTCACTTCCTCCGAAGAAGAATCATTCCATGGCTCATTTACCTCAATCTGTGTCAGACTCCCATAAGACTCATACTGTGCCATCAAGGAACGACTCAATCCCAATCCCAGGGAGACCATGACAACAATGGAAGCTACACCGATCACAACGCCGAGTACCGTCAGAATCGTCCTCACTTTTCTTTTCCAGAGATTCGCACTGCTCATCCGCAGCAAATCCAGAAATTTCATTCTTTCTTACTCCTCATCCTGACCCAGTTCTTTCTCCAGATCAGCGATTTCTTCCGCTAACGCCTGGGCAGCCTTTTTCTTCTTACGCAATTTTAAAAATACAACAAGCACTGCCACAACTACAATCACACTGGCTGCCACCAGTCCGATAATCAGCCCTTTCTTAGGTCCTTGTTCTTCTTCCATCATCATGTCTCCACCCATCATATCACCTTCCATCATCATATCATCCATGAAAACTTCATTTACCAACAGCGTGATGGTCTTTTCCTGGGTGGTCACATTGCCTGCCTCGTCCTCATAGGAAATCTCCATGACAATGGTACCGTCATCCATCGTTGCCGCAGCACCGGTCAGCATCACGTCCACATTGCCGGTATTGCCGGACTGCAGATTGCCCACAAAGGCAGAGGCCTCCTCTATGGAATCTCCCTTGAATTTCACCTGCACATTATATAATGTAGTCTTGCCGGTATTATAGATACTGAACATCACATTGGACTGAGAACCCACCTGAATATCAGAAGGCACCACCTCCGGGATGCTGGTATCAAAACGGCTCTCCTGTAAAATCGGTATGGACACGCTGGCCTTATCAGTCAGGTCAAACATGGTACTTGCATCATATTTCATATTCAGATCAAGCACATAGGGTTTCTGTGCCAGATCTGCTTTTGCTGTCATCTCGATCACAATATCCGCCGCTGTGTCCGCTCCAATCCGCTCCATATAAACAGAACTGGAACCGGAAGTGGGCAGAAACGCCGAATAGGTATTGGTCTTATCCTCCCCCTCCTGGGCCGCCTGCATGTCAAACAGCACATTGGTCACAGCAGTATCTTTAGCCGTATTTTTCACATGAATCGTCAGGGTAAAGGTATCCCCGGCATACACCTTATCCGGATTTGTCTCAAATCCAGTCACCACAATACGCGGCTTAGAACCGGAAGATTCCTGTCCGCTGCCGCCGATGATGCCGCTGCCCGGCTTACCAATGGTCTTGACATACACCGTCAGTTCTATGGGCTCCTCGCTGCGGATCCCGGCCTTTGTATAGGAAACTTTAAATTTCAAAGGGTAATAACCGCTCATCACATCACTTCTGGTGGTGAAATGGAAGGTAAATTCCCTGCGGTTTGCCATGGCCGCTTCCTTAGTGTCACAACCTGGAATAAAAGGCTCCGTCTGCAGATAGTTCGTCATGTCCGGCTCGAAGGGCCACTCTGTCACCAGGGTGGATGTTGTGGGCTCTATGATCAGATCATTTAATTCCTCCGTGCCGAAATTCACAATAGGAAGCACAATAGAAACCGACTGACCATAACTGACAATCGGGGTCTCCCAGTTATCCGCCACCTGCAGAAATTCACTGGTAGTCATGGTGACTTTTTCCACAGCCGCAGACTCCATGGAAGATTTGGTGCTGGATACATAGGCCCACAATTCCGTAAGCGTCATCTCCGTGTTGGCAATATAGTATACCGCACTGTCAAACACTTTATGTAGGTTCTCCATCACCTTTTCATCCAGCTTATAACGGACTTCCAGACTCTGCATGTAATAAAGCATATCTGCATCCGCGTCCGCCCGGTCATCATCTGTAATCACACGGTCTGAAGATCGTTCCAGATACTCTACCTTCGTGTGGTTCTCACTGACCTCTTCCTCTTCATTTTCCTTCCTGTCCTCGGTGGCATACACCTGACTCATCATCCCGGCAGGAGCCACAAACACGATAAGAAGCATCAGGGAAATTCCAAGTGCTATGATACTTATCATCTTCCTGGTATTTCTCCCCTTCATCAATCTGCTCCCTGCCTTTTGTCTTCTTCCACTCATCTTTTCACCTTCCAGATTTCTGTCATCCTACATTCTCACGCAGTCCTTGACTGTCTTATCAGTATACCATATTACTCACACGCCCTGCATACCCGTCATGCCTTCACCGCAATCTCATCCGGGATATCCTCTCCTCTACGATCCTCTATCTCTATGATCTTACCATCCCGGATACGCAAAACCACATCGGCAAACCCGGCCAGGTAATTATCATGGGTGACCATCACCAGAGTCTGGTTCTTCTCCCGCACCACTTTCTTCATCAGATTCATGACCTCCACCGAGGTATTGGAGTCCAGATTGCCGGTAGGCTCATCCGCAAAGATAATCTCCGGCTCCACCACCAGGGCGCGGGCCACCCCCACACGCTGCTGCTGTCCACCGGACATCTGATTGGGTTTATGTTTCTTGTGACTGGTAAGTCCCACCAGATCAAGCATCTCCTCTGCCTTCCTGTTGCGCCTTTTCTTATCCATGCCCTGAAATGTCAGGGGAAGCGCCACGTTTTCAATGGCGTTCATGGTGCCCATCAGATTAAAAGACTGAAAGATAAAGCCAATATGCTCTCTGCGAAAAGCAACTAACTGGTTCTCACTCTTTTGCTCCATGTGTTCCCCGGCAATCACAATCTCACCCTTAGTCGGCTTTTCTAAGCCTGCCAGCATATTTAAAAGTGTGGACTTACCGGAACCGGAGGTGCCCACAATGGAACAGAAATCTCCCCGGTTTATGGTAAAACTGACGCCATTTAACGCACGCACCCGCTCATCGCCGACCCGATATATCTTATAAAGATTCTTCACTGTAATCACAGGCTCTGCCTTTTTCTGCCCTTCCACCGTCTCCTCCGTTTCCTGACTGGCTCTTACACAACCCGGTTCCATGACGCCAACCGGTCTCATGGTTCTTCATACGCCGTCGCTTCCACCACAAAATCCGGAACCTGACCGCCCAGGAAATAATAATTGAAATAATAGGAATCCCTCTCATAAGGATACGCAGTATCCTTCCTAAACACTACTTCTATCCCATAACCAGATTCCGTTGCCTCAGGAGCCGCATACTCCGATACCATCCACATAGGATGAATATTCTCCAGTATTTCTGAAATCTGTTCCTCTTCATAGAAGGTCTCCCGCACCGTATAATCCACGTAAACAGCTTCCGCGAACTCCGCTTCCAGCGCGCCCACGGCAGAATAGGTTTCCCGTGCTATTGCATCTTCCGGATCGTCATTCTGCTCAAGAAGTTCATTATGATAATTGGTCACAGTAATACAGTCTATATCCTCAGCGTTGAGCTTCACCGGATAATAAACTTCCAGTTCCTGCAGACAGGCAATCGTATTTTCAAACCCCTCATAGACAAGCATGCGGTTGGAAATATAATTGATATATTGTAAATTAATCTGCCCGCACGGATGATTCTCCCTCACCAGCGTAAAGTCATACTGCTCCATATCTTTCATCCAGGCTTCCTTAATCTTCTTTGCCGCTTCTTTGGGAATTGTCACTTTAACAGCCCCGTTGGAATAAGTCATACTCACCAGTTTATCCAGGGAAATCACATCTGCCATATCCTGGAAGACGCCCTTCTTATATGCTTCTGAGCTCAAAATCCGATTCAGCTGATCCTGGGCGTTGTCATCCTCATAGTCAACCATAAAGCAACGATTCACCTCTCTGCCGGACTTAAGCCGATATAACACCTGCACGCTTCTGGCGTCCGCCATCTTTTCTCTGTCAGCCGCCTGAAACTGTCTCGCAAGTGTCAGAACAGGCTCTGTATCCGTCAGGAACATATGCTCCTTCTCAAAATCCGCCTGACTAATATACTCAAAATTTTCATTCCAATAGCTATCATAGTATCCGGACACTGAAATTGCAATACTATCTACTTCATTTCCATCCGGTATATATCTATCATACCCGATAAGATCCCACTTATAGATGCAAAATACTGCCAAAATACCCGCAAGTGCGATGCCTCCTGACCAAAGATGATGAAAAAGACTTTTGATATCAAAGGCAAACAGTACCTCCATCACCGCACAGAAAATCACACCGCTCACAAGCATGCCGATCACCATCAGCATTTCATTATTAAAGGATGTTTCATATACGATCATACCGACTATGAGCCCTGCCGGTATAACTACCGCAATCTTGATAATCGGTTCCACAACACGATAGACTATTGCTTTCCCAGCTGCCTCAGACTGCCTTTTAACATAGCAAAAATATGCCACCGCAAGAACCACTGCCGCAATCACGAACCATTTGCCACAAATAGGCAGACACAGTCTGGCCGCTTCTGCCGCGTCCGATGCGTTTTTGATGTCCAACCCCTCATTCATACAGTCAAATAGCGGTGATACTTTCGGATTTCCATACAGATAATAGCTGGTCGCTGTCTTAAAAAATGACCACTTCATGCTTTCCAGAATCCAATATGCCACTATTTCATACAACATGAGTGCGCCAAACACACACAGTGTGACAAACCGGCTGCCTGTAAGCATCAAGGCCAGCATCATGGCATGGTATATAAACAAAAAAAACAGGAAATTCCAGACAAAAGCAAGCCCCTGATTGGCCAGCACATCCACGTTAACCGCCCTCTGAGCTGCTGCTATGACAGTACCTGTCGTGAGTCCCACCAGATTACCTGTCAGATAAATGATAATACCATTCACATAAATAACCCAAAAACGCTTTTGCTTCGATACCGGCACACTGTGATACATGTCCACTTTTCGTCTGTCATACAAATACGAAAATCCCTGCATTCCAATAACAGCCCCCAGAAAGACAATCACCGGCCACAGATTATCGGAGAAGGCAAGCGCATCCCTGGCCGCCTGATACATAGCCTGGCGAAAGGCCTCCACGGTCCGGAACGCACCCATTTCATACTGATTCTTAATCCTGCTTAAATATATCATCGTCATGGAACTGTATACCAGCATCTGTGACATAACTGCCACAACCCAGACCCAGATTCTTCGCTTATGATTTTCCCTGCTGCTAGCCCAGAATGAGTTTTTTGATGTCATAACCTACTACCTCCGTTTCGCTGATAAATATCTCTTCCAGTGACAGAGGAAGCACCTCATAAAATATCATATCCACTGTGGCAAACCTCGCCTCCACTTCCTCTCTCGTACTCCTCACAGTAACCGTGCACAATGATCCTCTCTGCTCTTTCTTCAATACTGTAAGACCATTTAATACTTTTAATTCATCTTCTGTAGACGAGAACACACACTGTATCTTCTGAATATTACACTTCATATCTTCCAGATCCTTGGACAACAGTACACCGCCTTTATGTAAAAGCCCCACATGATCACAGATGTCTTCCAGCTCCCTCAAGTTATGGGACGCAATCACCGGTGTCAGGCCCCGCTCTTCCATCTCTTTGGCAAAGATGGATTTAATGCCCTGACGCATCACCGGATCAAGACCATCAAAGGTCTCATCGCAGAGAATGTATTTCGTGTGTGCGCAGATACCCAAAAGCAGCGCCAGCTGCTTCTTCATGCCCTTGGAAAAAGTACCGATCCGCCTTCTCTTATCCAAATTGAACTTCTCCAGATATTTATAAAATTCCACTTTATCAAAATTTTCATACACGCTGCTGTAGTAATGCTCCATAGTCTGTGCATTGGCATTGGCAAAGAAATAAGGTTCATCCGCAATAAAAAACAGTTTCTTCTTTGCCTCCACATTATCATAAACAGGCATATTATCCACTGCCACTGTACCCTCATCCGGCTTTAACACGCCAGCCACCATACGAAGCACCGTACTCTTCCCTGCCCCGTTTGTACCGATCAGTCCAAACACCGTCTTCTCTTTGATGGTAACACTGACTTCATCGACTGCCTTGATCTTATCAAAATTCTTCGTCAGATTATGTATCTCTATCATAAATCTCCTCGCTTTCCGTCTGTCATATCTGCAGCTGTTCAATCTCCCGAATCAGTTCTATCTTGGTCATGCCAATTTCCAGCACCTCTTTGGCCAACTCCAGAATCTTCTGTATACATTCGCATTTACGTTCTTCTACCAGCTTGCCATCACCCGATACAAAGTTTCCTCTGCCCTTGACTGCATAAATAAATCCCTGTCGTTCAAGTTCCGCATAGGCCTTCTGAATCGTGTTCGGATTAATGGAAAGTTCCATAGCCAGATTACGCACAGATGGCATCTGTTCATCTGCCTGTAAAACACCGCGCAGTATCAGCATCTTGAACTTGTCTACAATCTGTTCATATATGGGTCTTGTGTCCTTGTAATCAATGATAATCATGCCTTCCCCTTTCCCTCATTCCACCGTTTCTCATATATATACCAACTGTACTATTTATGATGGTACACCTAATATACAATATCTTGTGGAATCTGTCAACCCATCTGCCATATATGACTTTTTAGCACATATCCGCTTGGTTTCTTTGCACACAAAAAGGTATGCATACTGAAAGCATGCATACCTTTTCTATCATTGTTATTCCATCAGCACCTTTATGGTGCTTGCGCTGTTTACTTCACTAACAGGGACTTTCCTGTCATTTCGCCAGGCTGTTCCATTCCCATCAATTCAATGAGCGTAGGCACGATGTCTGCCAGGCACCCGCCCTCGCGAAGCTTATAAGAAGGATCCGCATTCACCAGGATAAAAGGCACCGGATTGGTGGTGTGTGCCGTAAAGGGCGCTCCCGTCTCCTCATCAATCAACTGTTCCGCATTACCATGGTCAGCACAGATGAACAGCACGCCGTCCACTTCCTTAATGGCTTCCACTGCGCGTCCCACACACTCGTCCACAGCTTCCACCGCCTTGATGGCAGCTTCCTGCACACCTGTATGTCCTACCATATCCGGATTTGCAAAGTTGATGATAATCACATCGTAGGTATGGGACTTAATCGCCTCCACCAGCTTGTCACAGACTTCATATGCGCTCATCTGAGGCTTCAAGTCATAAGTCGCCACATCTTTGGGGGAGTTAACCAAAATTCTTTCCTCACCCTCGTTAGGTTCCTCCACACCGCCGTTAAAGAAGAATGTCACATGAGCATACTTCTCCGTTTCCGCCAGTCTGGCCTGCTTCATGTGGTTTGCCGCAAGCCATTCACCAAACGTATTGGTGACTGAAATCTTGTGGAACGCCACTTCCTTGTTGGGGATTGTGGGGTCATAATCAGAGAAGCACACATAGGTCAGATCCAGTCTCTTCTCCCTTGCAAATCCCTTAAAGTCATCATCACAGAAACTTCTGGTAATCTCCCTTGCGCGATCCGGACGGAAGTTAAAGAAGATTACAGAATCACCATCCTGAATGGTTGCTACCGGAGCCCCATTCTTCTTCACCACAGTAGGCTTCACGAATTCATCTGTCTCTTCTCTGTCATAGGATGCCTGAATCCCGGCCGGTGCGCTTTCTGCCTCCAGTCCTTCTCCCTTGGTAAGCGCCAGATATGCCTTTTCCACTCTATCATAGTTATTATCACGGTCCATTGCATAGTAGCGTCCTGTCACGGTAGCTACTTCGCCCACTCCAATCTTTGCCATCTCTGCTTCTAAGTCTTCCACAAAGCCCTTGCCGCTGGCAGGCGGTGTGTCACGTCCGTCTAAGAAAGCGTGAACATACACTTTGGAAAGGCCGTTCCTCTTTGCCAGTTCCAGAAGCCCATACAGATGTGTATTGTGGCTGTGTACGCCGCCATCCGATAAAAGGCCGAACATATGCAGGGAGGAGTCCTTTTGCTTACAGTTGTTCACTGCATTAAGCAATGCCGGATTCTCAAAGAATGTACCGTCCTGAATCTCCTTGGTGATCCTGGTCAGCTCCTGATATACAATGCGGCCAGCACCCATATTCAGATGACCCACTTCGGAATTGCCCATCTGACCATCCGGCAGACCTACCGCCATACCGCTGGCATTTCCTTTCACAAACGGATACTCTGTCATCAGCTTATCCATCACCGGCGTTTTAGCCAGGGCAACCGCATTTCCTTCTGTCTTTTCATTCAGGCCATAGCCATCCAAGATCATCAATACCGCAGGTTTCTTTCTTCCCATGATTTTATCTCCTTTTCCTTTAACTTTTATTGAGCTTCCCCTGGGGAAAGCCGTTCCTTACAGATATCTCTCAGCGATAACGCATCCTGATTCTGTGGATCGTTCATAAGCACCTGATTTAACTTGTCCATCGTAGTCTGGGTACAGTTTCCGGCATTGATATCCTCCACTGCCTCATTGATGAGAAGCTTGTTATAATATCCCAGAATCCCCTCATCTTTGGTCTTCTCCCAGCCGGTGTAAAGAATCTGTTCCGCTTCCTCTATCTGTCCTTTCATGCGATAACAGCCCGCTGCTCCCCGGTATGCCCGCACAGACTTCTCATTGATTTCCAGCGCCTCCTGATAAGCTTCCAAGGCCTTGTCATACTCCTCATTTCCGGCATACTTATCACCTTTGGACAGACTCACAATACTCTTTGCGGGCGACAAGAAAATGATCAGAATCGTAAGCAGACATAACACGATGACCGTGACAGACGCCGCCATGATCATCTTCTGCCTTCTGACCCGTCTCAAGCGCTCCTGCCTTCTTCTGGCACGCTCTTTGTCCCGGCTGGACATGCGCTCATCTTCCTCTCTGCCGATTCTCCCAGATGTCCGTCTGATTCTGTCGTCCGCCATTCTTGCCTTTTTACGGGAAGATGCAGCGGCTCTTTTCGCCGCAGGCTTCTTTTTATTCCCCGCACTGGCCGGCCTCTTCTTTTTCGCTGCTGTACCGGAGCCCTGACTCTGTGGCGGCCTCTTTTTCTTTACCGGCTGTCCAGAAGATCTTCTCTCCCTGTCCACGGCTGTCCTGCCCGGCTCCCTGGTTCTTTCACTCATGCAATATACCCCTGCTTTTATCCAATCTGTTCCTTACATCCATTCAATTATCTTTGCTTCCTATTACCTTCATCATACTAGCACAAATACCAGGTTTTTGTCCATAAAATCCCATTTATTTTCCTGCTGGTTTTTCCCGCTGCTCTATCGCCCCTGCTGCTTTTGACTAACGTAAGAAAGGCAGCCGATTCTATTCTCTGTCTCTTGGCTTTTCCTGTACAGTATGGTATATAATGATTAGTATCTTTCGATACCACCAGACAGTTTCCTTATTAAAGCAGGAAATCAGGAAACAGTATCACAACAGACAAGGGAATCTTCACATGGATAATATTTACAGAATAAAATACCAGAGCAGACTCTACGATCTGCCCTACACAGTCATCCACAGCCGCCGCAAAACCTGCGGAATCAGCATCTCTTCCGAAGGAAAACTCACCCTGCGGGTACCCCTTGGCACATCCAGCCTGGAGATTCAGCACATCCTTTTAGAAAAGCAGCACTGGATCATCACCCACTATCTGGAAGTGATGGAACAGGCCAGAACACGCCCCGTATCGGACTTAAACGATACCCAGCGTGCCGCTTTGGAAAAGAGATATCTGGAAGCCGCCCGGGAATATTTTCCCAAAAGAGTCTCTTACTTTCAGTCGCTTACCGGCGGCGAATATCATCGTATCACCATCCGTGACCAAAAGACCCGCTGGGGCAGCTGCAGCGCCAGGGGCACCCTGTCTTTTAACTGGCGCCTCATGCTGGCACCGCCCGCGGTCTTAGACTATGTGGTGGTGCATGAACTGTGCCACCTGACGCACATGGACCATTCGTCCGCCTTCTGGCAGGCGGTGGCAGATGTCTGCCCTGACTACCGCACCCACCGTAAATGGCTCAAAGACCATGGGCATGAGCTGGTGCTGTGATCTTTCTATTTCGTTTTAATACGCAGGGCACCGTAACGATTGTTTCTGCCCGTATCCCTTCTGTCGTAACTGCCATCCCTTCTCACATCCCTGGCCTTAACACTGCCAAGCGCACCGCCTTTGAAGGGCTTCTTCTGGCTCTTCTTTTCCGCGCCATCATATTCTTTGCCGTTTCGGCCATCGCGGCTTCTTCTTTCTCCATAATTCCCTTTACCGCTTCGGCCATCACGGTTTCTTCTTTCTCCATAACTCCCCTTACCACCCCGGCCTTCTTTCGTTCCGCGGCTGCCTTTACTGCCCCTTCCGGGCATCCTGCCTCTTTTCTCAAAGAAGAACTTCTCTTCCTTAATATCTTCCAGTTCCTCCCCGAGACGCATCTTCATAAAGGCTGCCGCTATCTGTGTGGCGCTGTACTGCCCCAGGGCAACTGCATCCAGAATATATTCTACCGACCTGCTGATGTCCTCCTTCTCGATCACATCTGTCGCTTCCTTTAAGATCTTATCTGCCTTTCTGGCCGTAATATCCGCCGCATTAGGCACTTTACGTTCCTTAATCTTGGTATGACAGACGCGTTCGATGTCCCGCATCTTATAGGCTTCTCTTCCCACCACCAATGTAAAAGACCTGCCGGTCTTGCCTGCGCGCCCGGTCCTGCCAATCCGGTGCACATAATATTCAATGTCCTCCGGCACATCATAATTATAGACTGCCTCCACATCATTTACATCAATTCCCCGCGCCGCCACGTCCGTGGCAATGAGAATATTCGTCCTGCCGCCCCGAAACAGATTCATCACGGTGTCCCTCTGTCCCTGGGTCAGATCGCCATGAAGGCCCTCCACCTCATATCCTCTGGCCTTTAAATGTTCGGTCAGTTCATCCACCATCCGCTTGGTATTACAGAAGATAAGCGCACGCTTGGGATCATAATAATCAATCAGCCTGCAGAGCACTTCTTCCTTATCCTGCTTGCGCACCTGATAGTACGCCTGTTTGATCAGGGGAATCGTGACTTCCTTGGGCGTCATCTTGATATAAGCCGCATCCTTCTGGTAGGTCTTGGTGATGTCCAGAATCGGCTTAGGCATAGTCGCCGAGAAAAGTCCCGTCTGCCGCTGGTCCGGCATCTCCTTAAGGATCGTCTCGATATCCTCACGAAATCCCATATTCAGCATCTCATCCGCTTCATCCAGAACCACCGTATGCACATGTTCCATCTTAAGCGTGTGCCTGCGCATGTGGTCCATCACACGGCCCGGCGTGCCCACGACAATCTGCACCCCGCCTTTTAAATTCTTAATCTGTCTGACAATATCCTGCCCGCCATATACAGGAAGCACCTTGATGCCATTCATATATTTGGAAAACTTCCTCAGTTCCTCAGCCGCCTGCATGGCCAGTTCTCTGGTGGGACATAGAATCACCGCCTGCAGGGAACGATTTTCCGGGTCTATCTTTTGCAGAATCGGAATACCAAAAGCCGCCGTCTTACCCGTTCCGGTCTGCGCCTGTCCAATAATATCCCTTCCTGTCATAAAGAGCGGAATCGCCTGCTCCTGAATGGGCGTCATATGTTCGAAACCAAGTTCTCTGACGGCACGCAGAATCCTTTCATCAATTCCCGCATCCTCATAGCGCATGCTTTCCGCTTCGTCTTTGTTCTCTGTCTCTTCCTGCCGGCCTTCATGCTGGTTCCCCACAAGGCTTTCTTTCTCCGGAAATCTGTTAAATTGTTCGTTGCTTTTCTTTTTACTGTGACTCATCTTCTCTCCATTCTCATCCTGGTGATTCTTCTTGACTGCTGTCTGTAAAACCACACATTTACATTTACATGATAAGAGCTGCCAAACCCTGTGATAAACTGGCATGGCAGCATTATCTCCAACTTTCATGGTTCTGTTACCCATGACTCATACCTTAGCTGATAAGAACCTTTTGCAGGCACCTTACCACACTTCGTCTATTACCGTTCCCGTCCGGCCAAATATATTTTGCGCAGCTTACTCACTGCACGATCCCTGATCAGACATTCTCCATGCTCCTCCAGATATAACATGCGGGCATCGGACACCGCAATCAGGTTCCCGAATTCCACCGCCGGCGCACTGATTTTATTGAACGTCTTGTAGGAGAGGCGGTTCTTCTCCAATACCAGATAATATGCCCCTTCCTGTTTAAAAAGATGACTCTTCACTGAATATTCTTTCGGAATCGTTGCCACATACCGCATCGTCAGATGCATACTGGCAAAAATGAACATCCTGCGATTCTCATCAAACGCCGGTTCTTTCGTCGAAACACCGCGTGACTGCCGTTCTGCCTCATCCTGGTGAGACAGCTCTGCACTCACATCCTGCAATACCTCTTTTAAATGCTGCAGCATTTCTTTAAAGGCGGCAGGCCCCTCCTCCGTAAAGGTCACCACCAGTCCCTTGTCTTTCAGGGGCGTAATCTGCATGGCAATGTTGCCGTTGTTGATCTGATACCCCACTTCCTCATGGGCCCGCTCGATGATGTCCCGCAGAAACTCCTCACCTTTCTCATTCCGTTCAAAAATGTCTGACATGGTAAGCCCATATTCTGTCATGTCATCCTCAGAAATGATGCATTGTACCGTTGCTTCATTAATTTTCTTATATATCATTGTATATCCTTATCCCCTGTCTTCTTCTCTGTTTGTAAGGCTAAACATTAGACTCCTATATTATAATAGCACAAAAATACGCAATAAGAAAGCATCTTATCGCGTATCTTCAAAAAACTATGCCAAAACACTGCTCTTCTTCCGAAGATTCCTTGCCCCAAAAGGAGTTCCCTACTCTTTCTCCACTGCTAATTCTTCCAGTTTCCGCCTCTGCGATAAAGAATTCAGCTTGAATGTCTCATCGGTTCTGGGCTGCTGCAGTATAAATGCCTCCCCCTGCTGATCGCCGCACAGCACCTGCACCGACAGAGGACTCAGACCATCAAACCAGACTTCTGAACGTCCTTCCAGTTTCAATCCCACCGCCAGATACAACACCACGCCCTCATATCCTTCATAAATTCCCTCTTCATAAAGGCTGCTGTCCAGATCAAATCCTGTCACATCAAAGGTTGGCATCGCCTTTTCTATTTTCTGATCCTGATAGGCTGAAATATCTATGGGTTCCAGAGCCATATCCCCATCAACGGTAATCAGTATCTTATCATTGGAATCACTCACGGCAAAAGAAAAATATTGCTCTATCCACTCCTGATACATCTGTGCCGTAAGTTCTTCTAACTGCACAGTGCCTGTGTCATACCGAAAGCCGCTGTAAAGGGTCCAGATTTCCCTTTCGCTTGTATTCTCTGTAAGGAGCTTGAAAACAAATCTCACCGGTAAGCCGTTTTCTTCTGTTTCCAAAACCCTGATATTAGCGCTGTACCCATTCATCCTGCTTGCGCACCAGCTTATGTCATAGGAATTCACATCCTCACCAATCAGTGTCTTGATACCGCGGCATCCAAATTCCTCGGTATAAAGGCCGTAAAGGGAAATCCCCGCCTCCTCATTTCGGCAGAGCAGATACCAGCCGTTTTCCAGCGGATTTTCCGGGTTTTCCTGCTGCGCATCGTCCTGCATGTTATACAGATATTCATAATAAGCCTGGTAATCTATCTCCCGGTCAAGAGACAGTTCACCGTCATCCTTTCCCGCCATGACACCCTGGTAATCCAGTGCCGCAAGAAATGCCTTCTCCTGTTCCATCACTTCCAGCGTTTCCTCCTGCGCGTCTATGACTCCCACAGCCTCTTCATATTCCTTCCCGATACGTTCAGCTTCCTTCTTGGCATCCTCTTGCGTTCCCTGCTGCCCATCCTGTACTTCTTCCCGCTGCTGCCCATCCTTTTGCCCCAGTAAGCCGTCAGCATCCCTGTCGCTTCCTGTAAACGCACAACCGCATGCAAGAAGCATGGTGAGCAGAACCGCCGCTGCCATCCATCTTTTCCTGTCGGTTTTCCCGGCAATCATGCGGACTCTCTCCTTTATCCCCCGCTTTCGCCCTTCCATGGTAAGCGCTGTGCCTGCACAGTCAATCTCTCCTTGTCCGCCAGTAAGCAGATACATAAGGGTCCTGCCATAGGCAAAGCGTTCTTCCTCGCCAAGCAGCCGGATAACCGCTTCATCACAGGAAAGTTCACTGTCCTGTCTTGCCGCAAAAGCCGCCGCCCACACCAATGGATGAAACCAGTACACAGTCACCAGCGCACACCTAAGGAACGTCCACAGCGTATCTGACTGCACCGCATGACAGTACTCATGCGCCAGAATATGAACCAATTTCTGCTTGTCTTCTGCCAATCCCGCATCAATATAAATGTATCGCCCCACCAGACAGGGACTTGCCAGGCCCTTAACCTGATACACTTTCAGCCGGCGCTTTTTCAGCCTGTCCACGAGTACCCGGGGCAGCTTCTCTTTGTTGAAGATACGGCGCCGCCGATGCAGTATCCTCATAAAACGAACCTGTCCTGCCGCCATAAGGCCGCCTACAGCCACAACACCCAACATCCAGATACCCCTCAGCACACCTGGCAGACAGCCTCTGTCTGTCCCTGATGCCAGATCTCCTGCTCCCTGCTTTTGTTCTGCCATTTCCGTGAGTAAGACTTTGGCTTCTTTGTTCTTCGGTTCAGAAGCAGCAACAGTTCCCGCTTCTTTACCTGCCGTACCATCATGTTCTTCTCCAGTCTGCGCCGCCCAAAAACCATTTTGAAAAGCTGACGCCATATCGCCCCTTAAGCTTCCATCTGCTGCCATGGTGGCTGCCTTCTGGTTTCCAGACAGATACAGACCACCTTTGTCCTCCCAGACATCTATGGTTTCCTGCCAGCTTAGCGGCAGAAGATTCCATATACTCACCGCACTGTTTCCCACAGACACCGGTAATAAAAGCCGCAAGACCACCACAAGCCACAGGGCATAACGAAATCTCATACTGATTCTGCCCCGGGTTATCTTCCGCAGCAAAAATATGACCAGTATAAGCACTGAAGAAGTAATGATCATTTCTATCATAAAGCTCCTCCTTCCGCGCTCTTTTCTTCCGCCTGTCTTAAGATTTCATACAGTTCTGCGATTTCCTCTCTGGACAGAGCCTGTTTCTCTACCATGGTGTTGAGCATGAGTCCCATCCTGCCGTCAAAGACCTTTCCCAGAAATTCCTCTGTCTCCTGCAAGGCCGCCTCATTGCGGTCAATTTTCGGATAATACAGCTTTGCCCGGCCACCTTTCTCATAGCGGACGGCCTCTTTTTCCTCCATCCGCCTTAAGAATGTCATGACAGTATGTTTCGTCCAGCCCGTAGACTCTTTCAAATGATTGGTCAACTGCATCATGGTCTGCGGCGCCTCTTCCCACAACAGATTCATGACCTTCCATTCTGCCTCCGATAGTCTTACCATATTCTCTTCCCCCTTCTTACTTAACCAGGCGTCTTTATCCCAACAACAGATACCAGACTTCGCCAGACAGACATCCCAAGTGACAAAAAGGTTGACATCTGCCTACCTACAATATAATTTACTGGTAGTCATCTGTCAACCTATATTTTAACTTCATCATAAATCAGATATTATAATCTCGGCTTATTGCGTGACTTTTGTCTGCGCATAAAACCCTCTTGTCCTCTCATCAACCAGCGCACTTTCTGTCACTTCTGCCTGCAGTGTCTCCCTGATATCCACACAGGATGCCCCAAGAGAAAAGGTGACCGCTCCCTTTTCCACAACCCAATGGTTATCCCGATCTAAAAAGGCCATCTGGCTTACCTGCATCTGAAAGGTAACTTCCTTCTTTTCTCCCGGATTCAGAAAGATTCTCTTAAATCCTGCCAGCTCCATGGTAGGCCGCACCATGGATGCAGTCTGGTCAGTAAAATAAAGCTGTACCACCTCATCTCCGGCCACATCTCCTGTATTCTCCACTGCCACACTGATATTCATAACATCCTTAGCCGTAACCTTCGTCCGGTCAATCCTCGCATCGCTGTAATGAAAGGTTGTGTAAGACAATCCGTGCCCGAAATAATACAGAGGATACGCCGTGTCATTAATATAGCCGTTCTTATTGCGTATCATACCGGTATGCCCGGCAGCTACATAGCCGCTTCCTCTGGGCAGTCCATAATACACCGGAAGCTGACCCGCATTCCTTGCTGCCGTGACAGGAAGCCTGCCGCCGGGATTAGATTCCCCAAACAATGTTTTGCAAAGAGCCTGACCGCCCATGACACCCGGCTGCCACACTTCCAGGATCGCATCAAAATGACTTGCCACATATGCATTGGAAAGCGGCCTGCCGTCAAAATGAAGCACCACCGTCTTCTTATGCAGTTCATAAACCCTGCGGGCAAATTCTTCCTGTCTGCCCGGCAGGTCAATGTCCGTGGAATCCACCCCTTCGCCAACCGTAGAGGTAATGCCCCAGCCGTTCTTTCCCCCCAGAGTCAGGATGACCACATCCGCATCCGCCGCTGCACGCAGCGCTTCCTCCATGCCAGCCACATCGCTGCCGGCGCAGTTGATGCCCTGTGCATAGACTACCTGACTATCCGGCAGATACTCCAAAAGTGCATGATATAAACTGCGGACAGCCGGAAACTCTCTTCTGATTCTCTTTCCGATCCTGGGTGAAACTTCCCTGATCTGCCCTACATAACTTTGTTCAATATCATAAATGATCAGACCCGGTTCTTCAAACGCCTGCCCGTCCTCTTCCCTGGCCAGCGACATATCCAGAGCCGCCGGATAAGAGAAGGTTCCGAAATAGCTGCGCACATTATCTCCATGGGGTCCCAAAACCGCAATCTTTTTTATGTTTCTGGACAGGGGAAGCAGTTTATGTTCATTTTTCAGAAGAATGAAGCTTTTACTGGCAAGTTCTTCATTCAAGGTTTCCGTCTCCTTACAGTGCAGGGTTTTCTTCAACGCTTCGATATTCGGATAGGGATTTTCAAAAAGTCCCAGTTCAAATTTCAATTTCAGGACCCGCTTCACCGCCCGGTCAATCACTTCCATGGGAAGTTCTCCTGCAGCAACTGCCTCCTTCATGGCGTACGTAAAGCCTTTGGGTCTTGGGTACTCCACATCCAGCCCCGCCTTGATGGCTAGTTTACCTGCCTCCTCAAAGCTGTCCGTCACACAGAACGGATCTACCAGACGGTCAACTGCCACATAATCAGATACCACAATCCCTTCAAAGCCCATCTCATCCCGCAGGATATCCGTGAGAAGTGTTTTGGATGCCACCACCGGTTCCCCGTTCATGGAACAATAGGAACACATAACCCCCCGCATCCCCGCTTCCGTAATCGCACTCTGGAAAGGTTTACAGTGGATTTCTTTCAAGTCCCTGGCAGAAACCATATTCCTTCCCATATTGATGCCGCCTTCCGTGACACCATGTCCTACATAGTGTTTGGCTGTCGCCGCAATACCTTCCCGCAGATCATCTGTCTGAATCCCCTTCACAAAGGCACTGGCCATGGCAGACGTGAGAGCGGCATCTTCCCCATAGGTCTCCGTAACCCTGCCCCACCTGGGGTCTCTTGCAATATCCACCACCGGAGAGAGCGCCTGGCGAAATCCCACCTCCAGCATCTGTCTGCGGATAATTTCTGCCATACGCCCGATCAGTTCCGGTTCAAAGGTAGAAGCCTGTGCAATGGCACTGGGAAAAACATCCGCTTCCGTAAACTGTGCCCCGGCACTGGCTTCACAATGAATCAGGGCCGGGATTCCCAGTTCTGTCTCCTGTGTCAGAAACTTCTGTAACTGATATACATATTCGGCTATCTTTTCCACACATGATGCCGTCGTAAAGGCGCCCACATGTCCGATCCCTGCGGGCACATATTTCTTAAAATCCGGAATTTCCGGTTCAATCGTCACCAGACAGGTAAGCTGGTCTATCTTTTGTTCCAGTGTCATGCGCGAAAGCAGATCCTGGGTTCTCTCCTCTGCCGACAGACTGGGATTCTTATATTTCTCCATCACATTTTAACCTTCCTTTATTTACGGCCTTAAAAAGCAAGATAAAAATGTCCCGCCGCAAACGGCAGGACATTCATTCATCCGTTTACTTCAAATATTCATCCACATTATCTGCAGAGACAATCTTGAAAGGCACATAGACATCCTCGATATCCGCCGGACTGGTGCCGTTTTTAAGCTGTTCAAAAATATCAGCGCCAGCCTGCGCCTGCGCTCTCGCATCCTGCAGTGCCGTCATCGCCATTTCCCCATTCTTAATAGATGTCAGCGCATCATCACTCCCATCTACACCAAGCACGAGTATCCCTTCCAGCCTGCCCGCTGATTTAAGCGCCTCCACAACACCAAGCGCCGCATCGTCATTCTGGCAGACAATGGCATCGATCACATCATAGGACATCAGACAGTCTTCCGCCGTTCTCATCCCCTGATCCTTGGCATTTTTCACATTATACTCATCCATGATCTCAATATCACTGCGTGCCGCCAGAGCATCTGTCAATCCCTGCTTTCTGTCTATATACTGCTGGTCATTGGGCTCACCGGTAAAATACAGAATCTTTGCGTTTTCGGGAAGCACCTCACATAGATAATCTCCCTGCGCCTTGCCGGCATCTGTATTAGGCGAACCCACATAGATATAGCCTTCGTAATCATTCCCCCCTGTAACTGTGGTCAGGAAAGAAATATAAGGAATCCCAGCTGCCTTGGCCGCTTCCAGCGCCGGTACCGAACCATCCAGATCATTACTGATAGCAGAAACCACTTTGGCATTCTGCACGATAAAATCGTCAACCTGGCCATTCTGTACGTTGGTGTCACCAGCCGCATCCGTGACCATGATCTGGATGCCTTTGGCTTCCGTCTCTTCTTTCAAATACGAACGGAATTTTGCACAGTAATTATAAGTATCGCTGTTATTGGCAAATCCCACCAGATAGGCTTCATCAGTCGCTGTCTCCCCATCTGCCTCATTGCTCTGCTCTTCCGAAGAAGCTGCCTGATCTGCTGCCGGTGTCTGTGCATCCTGCGCCCCGGTCTCTCCATCAGCTCCCCCGCATCCTGTCAGCCATGCTGCAACAAGCACTGCCGGCAGTAAACCTCTTAACACTTTCCTTTTCATAATGTCTCCTTTCTGTGCTTCAGCACATAAAATAATGTTGCTTTTACCTGCTCTTTTTGTTTTCTTTTGTTTTGATGTCTATAATAACCGCCCCGGCGATCAGCAGACCCTTTACGATAAGCTGATACTGCGTAGAGACGTGAAGCAGGTTCAAAATATTATTGATGAGTCCTACGATGACAGAACCAATCAAAGCACCTGTGACTGTACCGATTCCGCCAAGAAAACTGGTGCCGCCAACGATAACCGCTGTGATAGCGTCAAACTCATAGCCGCTTCCCACCGACGGCATGCCTGCCATCAGTCTCGCCATCAGGACTACCCCTGCAAGTCCTGTCAGCGCCCCGCTCAAGGTAAATATCAATCGTTTCTTTCTGTTCACATTGATTCCCGATGCTATGGCCGTCTTCTCACTGCCGCCGATGGCATAGATACAGGTTCCGAATTTCGTGTTTTTCATCAGCACTGCTATAATCACAACCACAATGACCATGATAATAACCGGCACCGGAATCCCCAGAACAGCTCCCTGTCCAAGGAACCGAACCTTATCCACTCCCCCGATACTCTGCCCGTTGGTATAAAGCTGCACCACGCCCTGTAACACATTGGTCATGGCAAGAGTTGCTATAAAAGGCTGCAGCTTAAAGTGCGTAATCATAAAACCATTGATCCACCCACACACCACGCCTATGGAAATACCCGTAACTATGGCCAGCGGTACATTTCCAGTGGCCGAAAGCACTCCTGCCGCAAAACACATGGATGTGGTACACAAAAGCCCCGCCGACAGATCGATCATACCCGAGACAATCAACATGGTCTCTCCGCAGGCAATGATCGTGACCACCGAAATCTGCTTTAAAATATTGATCAGATTCTGGGGTTTGAGAAAGTTGCCATTGATCATCGCAGAAGCAATGAACAAAATAATCAAAATTAAGACAATCCCATATTTTCTATATATTTCATCTGCTTTTAACTTTTTCATCGATCCGCCTCCACTATCATTTTCATAATCTTATCCTGTGTTGCCTCCCCGCTTTCCAGGACACCAATCTTCTTACCCTGTGCTATGACTGCCACTCTGTGACTCATGGAAAGCACTTCCGGCATGTCTGATGAAATCAGCAGAATCGCCAGACCCTTTTGTGCCAGCTCTGTAATCAGTTTATAAATTTCCTGTTTGGCTCCCACATCAATTCCCCTGGTAGGCTCATCCAGAATGAGAACTTTGACATCACGCACCAGCCACTTGGCCAGCACCACTTTCTGTTGGTTACCGCCGCTCAGATTCCCTACCAGGGTTTCTGCATCCGGCGCTTTGACCGCCAGATTCCCGCATATCCTGGTGACCGCCTCATTGATCTTTGGTTTCTGCCAGAATCCCGAGCGTGTAAACAGATCACCGTTGGGAAGCATGATGTTTTCCCGAATCGACCTTACACCCACGAACCCATAGGACGCCCGATCCTCTGTAGCCATAGCCACGCCTGCCGATATGGCATCCTGCGTGGAACGAAACCGGCAGGGCTTTCCATACATCCTGATGGTTCCGGCCACAGGTTGGTCCAGTCCAAAAACCGCTCTGGCAATCTCACTTCTGCCTGCTCCCATCATGCCTGCAAACCCTAAGATTTCTCCCTCTCTGACAGAAAAGGAAATATCCTCAAATCCTTCTCCCGTCAACCCTTCTACCTGAAGGACCACCCTGTCGCCATGGGGTTTGACAGGCGGATAAATCTCCTGAATATCCCGTCCCACCATGAGGGAAATCAGCTTTTCTTCACTCACATCCCGCAGGGAACCGGATTCCACCCATTTGCCATCCCGCAGCACTGTATACTCGTCGCACAGAGCAAATACCTCTTCTAATCTGTGGGATATAAACACAAAGGCAATCCCCTGGTCTCTCAATTCTCTGACTTTCTGGAAAAAGATTTCCGTTTCCTTATTTGTCAGGGCAGATGTGGGTTCATCCATGATGATCACTTTGCTGCCTCTTGAGATGGCCTTTAAGATTTCAATCATCTGTCTGGATGCAACACTCAGATCTCCCATTTTCATCTCCGGGTCAAAATGCAGTCCTATCATCTCAATCAACTCAGCGGTCTTCTTACTGCGCTCCTTTTTATTCAGAAAACACCCCTTTTGCATAGGTTCCCGCCCCAGATACAGATTCTCCGCAATCGTCATCTCCGGCACAAAGTTCAATTCCTGAGACACAATGGAAATTCCATGTTCAAAGGCATCCCTCTCACTTTTCATGTGGACTTCCTGCCCGTTGACCAGAACCACGCCTTCATAACTTGTGTAAGTTCCTGAGAGAATTTTCATCAGGGTGGACTTTCCCGCACCATTCTCACCTACCAGAGCATGGACACTTGCGGTCTTTAACTGTAAATTGACTTGATCAAGCGCTACCACACCCGGAAACTCTTTCCTGATATTTCTCAATTCAACAACCGTTTTTTGATCCACTTTTTCCCTCCCTTTTTTGTTAAAACGTTTTAACTATTTTTCTTTTATCTTGTTCATTTCTTGTGATGTCAGTATATAATATTGTCGATAAATGTTCAATAGTTCTTTTTATATTTCCATATTTTTGTGCATTAATTACATTTTTTGGCCGTTATAAATTTGTTGAATCGTTTTATCTTTATTTTCTTTTGGTCATTTTTTAATATAACTATAAAAGACGGGAGTCATACACGTCTCCCGCCTTTTATTTCTTTTCCTGATTTCTTATGTTGTTTTCTTTTCACCTTTCTTTTACAATCGCACTGCCCCGCCGCAAAAGGTCCGGTTTATACAATATCTTTTTCCTTTCCCCTTCCTGTGCCTCACTCAAAAGTTCCATTGCCGTCCTGCCGATAAAGCTCCCCATCTCCACACTGGGGACACGCACTGTGGTCAGCGGCGCCTCCATGATATCCGCAAATGGAACATTGTCGAATCCCACCAGGGAAATATCTGCGGGAATACGAATCCCATAATTTCTTGCCGCCCGATAAATGCCAAATGCCATCTCATCGTTGGAGGAAAAAATCGCACTCACCCGTTGTCCCATTAAATAGGAAAAAGCCTCATAACCGCTCTCCATGGTATAATCCCCATAGCAGACCAGCTTTTCATCATAGGGAACACCAAATTTCTCCAGGGCCTGCCGATACCCCTCTATCCTCTCCTGCGTTACCTGAAAAGATCTATCTCCTGCCAGACATCCAATCTTTCTGTGGCCCAGCTCCAGAAGATGCTCCGTGGCCAGAAAGCCGCCCTGACGATAATCAAAGCAGACGTCCACACCTGGGCAGTCAAATCCATAGTCATCCATGGTAATGACCGGTATTCCCAGCCCTTCCACATTTTTGCGAAGGCTCATAAGATCTTCCGCATTATCCGCCTCCAAAGGCTTGGCCCAGATCAAAACCGCCACATTCTCTGATGCAATCTGCCTGATCAGCTTCAGGCTGGAATCTCTGGTCTGGTCTTCCAGAATGTGACTGAGCAGAGAATATCCTTTTCCTGACAGTTCCCTGTTAATGGCCATAAACTCCGCCGCAATATGCGTATTGCGGACATCATTCATGACAATGCCTATCATCCTGCTCTCACGATTCACCAGACTCAGCGCGGCTCTGTTTGGCTGATAATGCAGGCGCTCCGCCGCTTCCTTTACCTTTTGTCTCGTTTCTTTGGAAATGCGGCTGGGCTTATCCGAAAGCGCCATCGAAACCGCTGAGACAGAGACACCGCTCTCCCTTGCCACATCTTTAATTGTCGCTCTCATATTCCCAGGCTTCCTTTCCTGATCATGCTCTGTGCAGACTGCTGTCTTCCTTTTTTGATTATGGCCGATATTTACACCTTTTGCAATAACAGGTTTGATCATTTCCAAATGTTTACAAACAGCGCGTCTTATATTTGTCTTTTATTAATGATATTAAGTATAATTTATCAGACAAATTATACTTTTTATATATTTTTCAAGAATTTTTATTCCATTCATTACAAAAGTCTGCTAAAATAAGGTTAAGAAAATGTGATTCTTGCCGATATTATTATCAGAACAAGGAGTTCGCTGTGCATTTTCCGAATAGGGAAACACCGTAATATGAAGGGAACGCGCAAATCTGAATCCAAGGAGGGATCACCGCAATCTATGCAAATGAGAGGAATTATAAAATCGAAGCGGTTATGGCGATTACCCCGTTAAAGAAAAACAAAAATCACCAGTCCAAGCAGAACCCGTCTCAGACCTATGCGAAGAAGTTTTTCTCCGAAGTTCTGGATGAGGCATGTGAAAAGGAACAGAATCGAAATATCGAAATCCGCACCAATGGATACACGAGAGACGCTCTTCCTTTTTGCAATTTTGTAAATATGCGGGAATATTGTTGAAATTACTGCAAATGAGTAAGATGAGGGACGATTTGGTTTACATAATCCAAATCGTCCCTCATCTTCTATTCTGCCATCTGTACTGTCAGAGAAATATATGCAGCCATATCACATAACTTTTCCCGGCATAACCTATTAAGAAAAAATCCCTGTATTACGATATATAATGTAACAGGTGGGTATTTATGTCCACTTTCAGTAAATGGATTTACAGATCATGCTAAGGAGGGCACAGACATGAACAAAGTAATGGGATACAACACATTCCAAAACAACTATTTCAATAACACCGTACAGAATAAGAAAGAGACGGATAAATCCGCAAAGACAGGCACAGCCAAAAAGACTGCTGACACGAAAAAGACCGACAAGAACACACCGCAGCTGAGCGACAAAGCCAAGGCACTTTTACAGGATCTGAAGAAACAATATGGCAATATGGATTTCTTCGTGGCTGAATATGAGACCGAGGAGGAAGCTGCCTCCTATCTCTCCCGTGGCTCCAAGGACTACAGTGTACTGATTGATCCCGAAGAATTAGAGCGTATGGCTGAGGATGAGGATGTTAAAAATCAAAACCTCGCACTGCTTGATGAGGCAGTGGGCAAACTCGATGATATCAAAGAAGAATTAAAAGAGACCGGCAAAGAAGACGAAGTTGTAACGCTTGGCGTCTCCATCGGCAAGGACGGTAAAGTCTCCTATTTCGCTGAACTGGAAAAGGCCGGTGAACGTCAGAAAGAGTTTGTTGAAAAAATCCGCGAGGATAAGAAAGAAGCTGCTGACAAAGGACAGGATAAGTACAATTACGACCACAGCAAACGTACTACGGTCTACGCCGACAGCGCCGAGGAACTTCTCAAGAAGATTACCGATGTCAATTGGGACGAAATCAAAGAACAGACCAGCCTTCCGATGCCTGGCGGGCATTTCGATCTCAGTATCTAAACCGGCATGATAAAGGGCCGCTCTTTCTAACTGACTGTCAGTTAGAGGGAGCGGTTTTTTGTGCCTGTCAGGTGCTCTCTCACGCCACTTTCCGATTGTCCCGCAGATGCTTTTATGCTATATTTAAGTTAAACGGCACGCTAAATCACCGCACCCATATAAGGAGGAACTCAGATGACCATACACCCCACCTGCGAGAAAATCGACGAAGTCATAAGCGCCTATGCCCTGCCAGGTACTCTGACAGACAAACAGCCTCATGGAAACGGCCATATCAACGACACTTTCCTGCTTACCTATGATACACCAACCGGAACCAGAAAATATATCTTACAGCGAATGAATCATGCCATTTTCAAAAATCCCCCGGCACTGATGGAAAACATCTCTCATGTGACCGACTATCTGCGCAAGGTAATCATCCGCCGCGGCGGAGATCCTGACCGCGAAACTCTGAATGTAATCCGAACTGCAAAGGACAGTGTTTATTATGTGGACAGCAGCCAAAACTACTGGCGTATGTTCCTGTTCATCGAGGACACCATATGTCTTGAACAGGTGGAAAGCACCCGGGAATTTTATGACAGCGCCGTGGCCTTTGGTTCTTTCCAGCAGATGTTAGCTGATTTTCCGGCTGATACCCTGCACGAGACCATCCCCAATTTTCACAACACCCCCTCCCGCTTTCGTGATTTTCAGAAGGCCGTGGAGCGAGATGCCCTGGGGCGTGCGCACCTTGTCCAAGAGGAAATCGATTTTGCCCTGTCCAGGGAAGCCGACACCCATGTGCTTACGGATCTGTTAGCCAAAGGAGAACTGCCCCTTCGGGTAACCCACAACGACACCAAATTGAACAATATCCTCTTTGACCGTTCCACAAGGAAAGCCCTCTGCATCATTGACCTGGATACCGTAATGCCGGGTCTTAGCCACTATGACTTCGGCGATTCCATACGCACAGGTGCAAGTACCGGTGCAGAGGATGAGCAGGATTTAAGCAAAATCGAACTGAATCTCACCCTTTACGAAACTTTCACAAAAGGCTTTCTGGAAGGCTGTCAGGGCAGTCTCACAGATCGTGAGATTGAACTGCTTCCCATGGGCGCCAAGCTGATGACTTACGAGTGCGGCATACGTTTCCTGGCCGACTACCTGGATGGTGATGTATATTTTAAAATACATAGAGAGAACCAGAACCTGGATCGGGCACGCACACAGTTTAAACTGGTGGCTGACATGGAAAAGAAATGGGATGCTATGACACGGAGGATGTAACATGAACCATAAGAAACTATTTCGCCTGCAGGAAATTCTGCAGGAAATGACAGAGACTGGCTTTGTCTCCGGCGCTAACTGCCTGGTCTGGCAGGGCGGACAGGAACAATGCTATTACGAAGCCGGCATGCGCGATCTTGCCACACAGCTTCCCATTACCAGGGATACTATTTTCCGTCTGTATTCCATGACCAAACCCATCACTGCTGCGGCAGTCATGCTTCTCCTGGAGGAAGGGCGGATCGATCTGTATGATCCGGTTGCTGATTATCTGCCGGGATTTCAGAATCAGGAAGTGATGACAGACGGGATGCTCACCCCTGTCAAACGTCCCGTCATCCTACAGGATCTTCTGAATATGACATCCGGACTGACTTATCCGGGGGAAGGATGCCCCACGGAAATCCGCACCGATCTGCTCATGGACGAAGTGATCACAAATCTCTCTTCTCCCCAGGCACTGACCACCTGCGAGATCATGAACCGCCTTGGCAAGATTCCCCTGGCCTTTCAGCCCGGTGAAAAATGGCATTACGGCATGTCCGCTGATGTGCTTGGCGCTGTCGTTGAGATGGTTTCCGGCATGCGTTTTGGCGACTTTTTAAGAAAGCGCATCTTTGAGCCCCTTCATATGAACGATACTGCTTTCTATGTCCCGCCGGAAAAGCAGTCCCGATTCTCCAAGGCTTATCAGAGCGCCGGAAAAAGACTGGAAGAATTTCACTTTCCCCATCTTGGCATCAGCAACGACATGAAGACGCCTCCTGCCTTTGAATCCGGCGGCGCAGGTCTGGCCTCCACCATCGACGATTATGCCCGTTTTGCACAGATGCTTCTGCGCAGGGGAAGTTATGAAAATGTTTCACTTCTCTCCCCGCAGACAGTTGACTTTATGGCACATGCACATTTAGCTCCTGCTCTGAATCCTTATGTCTGGCAATGGGAAAGTCTTTCCGGCTGCACCTATGCCAATCTGATGCGCAATATGAAAGATCCCGGCGCTGCTATCTCCCTAAGCCGCCCTGGTGAATTTGGCTGGGACGGATGGATGGGCACCTACATGGCAATAGATCCTGCAGATGACATGTTCCTTCTGCTCATGCTGCAAAAAGTCGATACTGGTACCACCGCTTACACCAGACGCATTAGGAACGTGGTATTTTCTGCCCTGGACTAGTTTTCTTTTCCAACAAATACTTTATCAAAAACAGTAGTCCTGTGTTTTTAGGATTACTGTTTTTTTGTAAAATCACTTGACTTTTTGTCGCTACTCTGATATCATTTGATTACAGCATTGATATTCTAACGGAATTTCGTCTATTCTTTTTTCTATGAAATATCATTCCATGATATTTTATCTGTTTTAGAATCCTTGCTTACAATCACATCATTTTAAAAGCAGGGATCACAGACCTTCACACAGAAGCAGATTCCCCGCGGACACAAGAAGGGAGAAAATATGAACAACCAACGAAAAATCCAGAAACCCGCAACGATTTCATGGGAAAAGGAGGAATTACTCTTGGCACTCACACAAAGGGACCTGCAGGCAATCGCTGACCTGTTGGAACGAATACTGGAACAAAAACTCGAAGAAAAGCTGGAAGAAAAACTAGAAGAAAAACTGGATAAGAAACTCGACGAGAAACTGGATAAAATGCTCGATGAGAAGCTCGGCCAGAAACTGGATGAGAAACTTGATGAAAAACTGGACAAAATGCTCGATGAGAAATTCAAGACAGAACTTGCACCCATTTATGAGCGTTTAGATCGCATTGACACAAGACTTGAACATATGGACGAACGCCTTGACCGCGCAGACGACAATTTCAGGTATTTGGATATTAAATTACACAAAACAAACGAAAAATTGGAGAACCTTGATATTTCTTTCCGTTTCTTCGCGCAGAACACCAAGAAAGATATTGCCAAACTGCAGGATGGAATGGATACCGTCACAGAAATCCTGCACATGAATCAACTCATCCCCACTCGTTCCTGATCGTTACCGGCAGGGCCATGCTTAAACGCCATAAGCAGAGTCCCTGCCGCAGCCAGATTGAAATCCACCCCTTCAATGCCCACCTTGGCAAGAATGGAGGTCAGCGCCGCAAACAGTTCATCCATTCTTTCAGGGCTGAATATCCTTATCTCGTTTTCATACCCTTTCACACCTTCTATAGATTATGTATGCAAATCCCGCAGCTGCAAACTCAGTAAAACAAAATGCATACCAGGTTCCCTCTGCCCCCAGGAATCTGCTAAAACAAAACGCTGCTGGTATGATAATCACTACATACCGTAAAAGCGATATATACAGAGACGGCAGGCCTTTTCCCAATCCTTCCAGCGCCCCGGAGCAGGTAACCGAAACCGCTGATACCATGAATCCGAGACTGATGATATGCAAGGCCGCCACACCACTTTGCAATGTTTCCTGCTGTGATGTGAACAATCCCATCAATTTTTCAGGTATCAGCCAGGACAGAATTGTTCCCACCGCCATCACACCCATGGTAAGCGCCAGTGTTGTCTGGAAAATCTTTCTGACACGTTCTCTTTCTCCTGCCCCATAGTTATATCCCGTCAAGGGTCTGATTCCCTGAATAATGCCATTGGCCGTCAGATAGATAAATGTCTGCAACTTATAATAAGCGCCCAGCACAAGCACATATTTCTCTGAAAATCCTGCCAGAATCCCGTTCAATACTGAAATCAGAAGAGAGGGAAGTGCCAGATTCAGTGTGGCAGATACGCCAATTGCATACAATTTCCCTGTCACTTCTTTCTGCATCTTCAGGTGCTGTTTCTTCATTTTCACAGGAATCGGAGATATCCTGTAAAAAACCAGATAGGCAATCAACGTAACAATCTGACCAATTCCCGTCGCGTAAGCCGCGCCTGCAATCCCCATCCTAGGAAAGATTCCTATTCCAAAAATCATCAGCGGATCCAGTATAATATTGGTCACAAATCCACACATCATACATAACATCGACACTTTCATCCGTCCTACGGCCTGAAAGACCTTCTCAAATACCAACCCTGACGTAATCACCGTTGCAAACAAAAAGACCTTTTGGGAATAATCCAGCGCCATTTCAATCACCGCCTGATCCCCGGAAAACATTCTTAAGAATCCCGGCATGATTGCAATACATACCACCGTCAGAAATACGCCGTGAAGCAGGCTGAGAAGCATCCCCAGCGCGGCGGCCTGATCGGCCCGGCCCTGATCCTTTGCTCCAAGATAAAAGGCCACTGTGGCATTAATGCCAATGGCAAACCCAATGGCTATGGCATTGACCAGATTCTGCACCGGATACACCATTGCCAGCGCAGTCATGGCTTCCTCACTCAGCCTGGCCACAAAATAACTGTCCACAATATTATAAAGCGAATTCACCGCCATGGAGATCACCATCGGCATAGACATGGATAGTACCAATGGCAAGATCTTCTGCTCTTTCATAAATGTCTGTTCCATTTCCTGTCCTCCACTCCTTTATTCCTATCCCGTTAATGGCCCTTTCTGTTACACAAAAAACCACACAAGTGCTTATCGCAATTGTGTGGCGAAAAAAGATTGCTCTTGAAAAATCCACTCCCTTAACGGGTTTGCATGTAAGTATACCATAGCCTCTTTACTTTGTCAAGTCCTTAGAGGCACTCCCGTATTTCTCTGCAATCCTGACCAGAAGTCTTACGATCATTTCCATCTCATCCGCGCAGGCATACTCAAAACACCCATGGAAATTCTGCCCGCCGGTACACAGATTCGGACAAGGCAGTCCCATAAAGGACAGTCTGGCCCCGTCTGTTCCACCGCGGATCGGCACCACCACCGGATGTATCTCCAGTTCTTCCATTGCAGCCCTGGCATTCTCCACCAGATGCATGTGTTCCTCTATCATTTCTTTCATGTTATAATAGGAATCCTTCATCTCGATCGTAAAAGTCCCTTCTCCATATTTCCGGTTCAGGAAATCTCCAATCTGCCAAAAACTTTCCTTCTTCTTCTCGAACTTCTCTCTGTCATGGTCCCTGATAATGTATTCCGCTATCGCTTCTTCCACCGTGCCATGCAGCTGATCCAGATGATAAAACCCTTCGTATCCACAGGTATACATAGGATTCTCTGAGACAGGGAGCATTGCCTGAAATTCCTGCGCCAGCAGGATGGCGTTACGCATCTTATCCTTGGCTTCCCCCGGATGAACGCTTCGTCCATGCACAATGACTTTCGCTCCCGCCGCATTGAAATTCTCATATTCCAGTTCTCCCAATCTGCCGCCATCCACCGTATACGCATAGTCCGCCCCAAAAAGCGCCACATCAAAATGATCCGCACCGGCGCCGACCTCTTCGTCCGGTGTAAATCCTATCCGTATCCGTCCATGGGCAATTTCTTTATGCTGCAGCAGATATTCTGCCATGGCCATGATTTCCGCCACACCAGCCTTATCATCCGCCCCCAAAAGAGTGGTGCCATCCGTCACGATCAGTCTTTTGCCCTGATAGGATGGCAGCTCCGGAAAATCCTTCACTTTCATGACTATCTGCTTCTCCTGATGCAGCACAATATCCTTCCCATCGTAATCTTCCACAATGCGTGGTTTCACCCCTTCTCCCGTCACAGCAGGAGCTGTGTCCATATGGGCAATAAATCCAATGACAGGCGCCTGTTCGCATCCCGGCGCGGACGGAATGGACGCATAAAGATAACAGTGCTCCTTATCATAAGTGATATCTTCCGCTCCCATCTCCTGTAACTGCCTCTCTAACAGTCTGGCCAGCTGATGCTGCTTTGCGGTGGACGGCGTACTGGTACTCTCCTCCGATGACTGGGTGTCTATTTTCACATACTGTAAAAAATTCTCTACGACTCTTTCCATATGCTTTCCTTTCTCTTATCAATTGCACTCTTCCTATGCTTCCCTGCTGCTCTTAAAGATATCCCTTGCACACATCCACATAACCTGCATGCCCGGAATACGTTTCCAGTTCCGGGATGGTAAGTTCTATGGCACTGTTGGCGCTCCCACAGGCCGGAAAAACAGTCTCAAAACGCTGTAACGACACGTCAAGATACACTTCCACCCCATCCTTGACCGCAAAGGGGCATACACCGCCCACCGCATGTCCGACCATTTCTTCCACCTGATCAGCCAAGAGCATCTTAGCCTTTGTGGAAAACTGTTCCTTGAACTTATGATTGTCCACCTTGGCATCCCCTGCTGCCACAATCAGCACCGCATGGTCTGCCACCAGAAAGGACAGCGTCTTCGCAATCCTTTGGGGCTCACACTGCAAAGCTGCGGCAGCCAGTTCTACGGTTGCACTGGATACATCAAATTCCTGAATCCGCTCCTCCATACCATACTGTTTAAAGTATGCCTTTACTTTATCGATTGCCATCTTCCTCTCCTCCATCTGTCTATAGGAATCATTCCACGAACCATTCACAGCATATACTCTTTAGAAATACTTTTGCTTCAAGGATACAGTACATAGTCCTGCATCTCCCTGCGAAACCCGGCCTGCCGCAGCGCTTCTCCGGCCTCAGCAGGATATTCTTTCACCACGATCCTCTTCCCCCCGGCATAAAGACTGCCCCGCTTATACTGCTCCACAAACAGCGTAAGGCATTCCTCCTGCAACGCTTCCTCCCATATCCGTAAAACCTTTCCCTGTCTTTCCATGACTGCAACCGGGAGCCCGCCACAACAGGCAACGACCGTCCCCGGCACATTGATAAAGTTCCTGCCCTCTTTGTGCGGCAGGATTTTGCCCCAGCACTGCGCCGGGTCTGTGGCATTGATCCACATAAGTCTTCTCTCCGGGTCATGCAGTCTGCGCACCACACTGTCATACTCTTTCCCCAAAATAAACTGGGCGCCTGAGAGTTCTTTCACAAAGTAACCCCGCCTTGCCTGCCCGGTATACTCCCAAATACGAAGCACCGACAAAGCTTCCTGCCAGGAGAGGCCACAGGCAGCTGCTGTTTCCCTGCTGATCACAGGGCTGAACCGGAAACAGGCTTCTATCTGCTCTTCAATGGTCTGTTTCCTCACAGGTCTTACAACATCCCATCTGCCTGTCTGCAGTGCTTTGACCCTCACATTAACCCTCTGTCTTGCCGCCGCCTTTTTAGTCTTTTCCCGGTCAAGCCACTGCCGCACCGGAAGATAACTGTCCGCATAGAGCAAGCCCTTCTCCAGCAGAGACAGCAGGGTATCATAGGGTGACTCCGGCGCCAGCACCCCGTTTAGCGCCTGCATGAAACAAGCGCCCCGTTTCAGGATAGTTTCGTACAGCAGTCTCTCTTTCTGCGTCAGGCCATCCATCTGACTGCTCAGATCCGCTTCCCAATCAATCCTTTCCTGATAGTCAAACCGCAGTCCGCCCTTCTCTTCCATATGCCAGAACAATTCTCCTTCGGCCAAAAAGGCATCCAACATGGAAGCTTTGTAATTCCGCACCCGTCCCGGCAGCAGAATCTTCTCCCAACACGCTGCCGGGAACGTCATGCCCGCATACTGACGAAGCGCATTCTGCAGGCACTCCCGGGCAGGCGCACCGGACTCCGTTCGTGACAGCATCAGCGCTGCATAGTTCTCCCCGGGACAGGTCTGAATTTCTTCCCGCCTGTTCTTGATCGTCCGCACTCTGGCCCGGCTGTACAGCTTCCCGTGATAATATCTGCCATCCTGCTTCACTGCCGCCTTCTGCCGGCAGAGTTCTTCCAGCACTTTCCGGGCTGTCTCGGTGGACCAGCCATAACGCCGGGCCGTCTGGCAAACGTCTGCACTCCCCCTGTAGCGGAGCATGCGTCTTACGATATGGAGTTGTTCTTCTACAATCCCCGCCTCTTCTTGTTCGTCAGTGCCCCCAGGATCTGTCATTGTGGGCGGCATATCTATCTGCCCGGACACACTGAGCGCCTGTGTATACTCCTCTTCCTGTTCTGCGGCTATCCATAACCCCTGTTCCAAATATAAAACCCTGCCGTCCTTTGCCAGGCAATCCAGCCATTCTACCGGTACGTCCAGTTCCCCTGCCGCCAGATCTCCCTCTGCCATCAGCAGGGCATGCAGCTGCTTTTCATCCTTGGGCAGCTGTCGGCGCTCCTGCACTTCCGAAAGTTCACGGCTTCCGGGCTGCATCAGATTCTTTTCTTTCTGTAATGCCTCCTCCACCGCCCCGTGAATGCCCCGGGGTGTGGGGGCATAATCGTACATAACTGCCGCTTCCTGACTCCATTGCAGGGGAAGGGACATGGGCGAAGGTATCTCTGTATAAATTTCCCTTACCTCCACTGCCCCGCTTTGGATGTCACTGAGCAGTTCCTGTACGCCTCCGGCATCCCACAGCTGCTGCATACATTCCCGCCTGGTCTCCTTGATCAGCGGATGCTCGCTTTCCCCGACCACTTGTTCCAACATCTCTGCACTTCTAAGCCTCTGCATCCACAGGGGCTGCCGGCCATTTTTTCTGACACCCATCATCAGGGCACGGCCGCTGTTGTATCGAAACGCCATATTGAACAGAGGTGTGGCGGGCAGAAGAATCTCCAGCTTGCGAAGAGATGCCTCCACGTCTATCTGCTGCAGCAATCCTTCCGGCAGATTATGATTTCCATAAGCATACAGCAGGAAGCCATCCTCTTCATCCACACTGCCAATCTCCATCTGCATTCGTTCCCTGGCCGTCTGTGCCGCCAGAAGGGACAAAGGTGCATTGATACGCCTGCCGAATACCGAGTGGACCATCAGCTGGCTGTTGCCCACGGTATCTTTAAAGTGTTCCACGATTATAGTCTTATGATCCGGCAGACTTCCCGCCGCCTTGATCTGCCTTTCCAGATATCCAGCCGCCAGCCCTGCCGCAGTCTCATCCAGACCCAGTTCCTTCAAAGAACCCAGCAGACTTCCGTCTTCATAGGCATGCTGCAGGGAACGATAGATGCGTCCAAACGCTTCCCCTGTCCGTTTATCCCGTCCTTTGATTTCTCCATGCCAGAAGGGAAGCCTGGCGCCTTCCATCTGCGCCTGGGTTACCGTCACAGTATCTTTGTTGATATGCACAATCTTCCAGGCAAAGGAGCCTAAGATAAACCGGTCCCCTTTCTGGGACTCATAGACAAATTCTTCATCTACCTCCCCCAGTTTAATCCCTTCCTCGTTTTTGACCGTATACAGCCCTTTGTCCGGAATCGTACCGCCTGCTGATATGGCTAACATTCTGCTGTAACCGTCTCCCTCCACCCGCTCATGAATCCGGTCATACAAGATTCTGGGCCGGGCCGGAATATCCTTATCATGCTCATAGTCTCCTGCCAGCATGCCAAGAACCGCCTTCACATCTTCCCTGCCAATATGCCGGAACGGCCAAGCCCGAGGCACAATCTCCATCACCTCGTCAACCTCGTAACTACGGAAAGCCGCCATGGATACCAGATGCTGGGCCAGCACATCCAGACACGCCACAGGCGGTTTCACATGTTCCACGCCCCCTTCTCTGGCAAGCTGTGCCGTCATACCGCAGGTCACACATTCTGCCGCCGTTCTTGGAAACAAATACATCACGCTGACACGTCCCGGATTATGTCCCGCCCGTCCCAGCCTCTGCATGGTTCCCGAAACCGTGCGCGGACATCCCACCTGCAGTACCTGGTCAATCTCTCCCACATCAATCCCCAGCTCCATGGATGATGTGGCACACAAAAGTCTGAGTCTGCCATCCCGCAGATTCAGTTCTGCCTCCATTCTCTGCTCCTTGGAAAGGCTCCCATGGTGTACCCTGGCAAATCCATCTCCGCCCAATAAGTTTACATAATATGCAAGCTTCTCGGCGTACCTTCTTCCTTCCACGAAGGCGATCACACTGCGGCTTCCCTGACAATACTGGTATACCAATTTCCCCAGTTCCTCCCACACAGGATCCTTTCTGGGACCCTTGGATGCGTCCGGATATGGACTCAATATCTCTAACCGGACCTGCTTCTCCATAACCGGTGCCACAATCTTCACCTCTTCCGGTGCAAGATACCGGGCCGCGGTTTCCAAGGGTTCTATCGTGGCAGACAGGCCGATACGCTGTAACTTCCTGCCGCACAAATGGTCAAGCCTTGCCAGAGACAGCATCAGGTGGGCGCCTCTTTTGGTATCAATCAGGGCATGCAGTTCATCAAGAATCACCGCCCTGGCTGAAGCCAGCACATTCTGTCCCGTCTTACTGGTGAGCATCAGATACAACGACTCCGGCGTGATGATCAAAATATGAGGCGGCTTCTTAACCATTCTCTGCCTGTCCCGCTGGGAGGTATCCCCTGTGCGGATTCCCACGGATATGACTTCTTTCGCCCCGATTCCTTCCAGGGGGCGGTTTAAATTCTCCCGGATATCTGCCGCCAACGACTTAAGCGGCGAGACATAGATCAACTGTAACGCCTGCTGTAAGGTTCCCGCATCTGCCTGCCGTTTCATCTGGTCTAAGAATACAAAAAAGGCTGAGAGCGTTTTACCCGTTCCGGTAGGTGCACTGATCAGCGCATGATGACCTGCCGCAATAACAGGCCAGCTTTCTTCCTGTACCGGCGTAGGTTTCCCCAGCGTCTTTATGAACCAATCTGCTGTTTCTTTTTCAAAAGAAGCGAATACATTTTCCATGATATCTGTTCACTGGTATCCTTTACCATCCCAATCATATCTGTTCCAACTATACTTTCATTCTCCGTTCTATTGTACACACCAACACCTTAACCCGCAATACATTCCTTGCTTCTTTCCCGAAAACTTTCCCTCGAAATGCGGGATTAATCATGCATAAACATTCCGCACCCACCACTCTCTTTCTAAATTCAGGTTGATAATGTCAGCCAGAAATGCTACCATATCCTCAGTCAGAAAGTATCACCTGACAGCGGCAATCATTTGCAGGAGGAACAACAACATGGCTTTCATATACAAACGAGCAACGCTTGCGGATATCAATATATTAACCGAAACAAGAATCGAGGTATTAAGGGCGGCTAATCAACTATCTGATGCGATTGATATGAGCGAAGTACAAAGAGAAACCTTCAACTATTACCAAAAGGCTCTTTGTGATGGCTCCCATATTGCCTATTTGGTTTTTGACGGTGAGCGTTTTATCGGGGCCGGCGGCGTCAGTTTCTTTCAAGTAATGCCAACCTATCATAATCCAAGCGGAAATAAAGCTTATATCATGAATATGTACACCAAGCCTGCGTACAGAAGAAGGGGGATTGCTGGTAAAACATTAGATATGCTGGTTCATGATATTAAAAGTAAGGGAATTACAGCAATTTCCTTAGAAGCAACCGCTATGGGTAGGCCGTTATATGAAAAATACGGATTTATAAGAATGAAGGATGAAATGGAGTTGCCAGGGTAACTACTTCCCATAACACAAAAGTCTGCCTTCTGCTGGCAGCTTACCATAACAGAAGGCAGACAAAGGAGCCTATTATGAACACAAATTTATCAGAACATACAAGACAGCCTAAAGGCGGGGAAATACGCCGGACCAAAACCTATGACATGGCATACATCGCCATTTTTACGGTGCTGATCGCCATCAGTTCCTGGATTACCATTCCCGCCGCTGTGCCGTTTACCATGCAGACCTTCGCCGTATTCTTTGCGGTATCGATACTGGGCGGCAAACGCGGCACGCTGGCCATCATTGTCTATATATTACTTGGCGCTATCGGTGTTCCTGTATTTTCCGGATTTGGCGGCGGTATCGGCGTCCTGATGAATACCACCGGAGGCTATATCATCGGCTTCCTACTCTCGGCACTTATTATGTGGGCAGCAGAGAGTACTTTGGGTAAGAAACTCTGGGTACAGGCCTTGTCCATGATTCTGGGGCTTCTTGCCTGTTATGCCGCCGGCACCCTGTGGTTCATGGTCCTCTATATGAAAACCACAGGAGACATCGGCCTTCTAACAGTACTTGGCTGGTGTGTCATTCCCTTTATCATCCCTGACTTACTAAAGATCGCGCTGGCGTTGGGACTGCGCAATGCTTTGAAAAAGCCCCTTGCCAATATCCTGCATTAGCTTCCCTATTCATCTGCCCGCCAGTCAGCATCAGACATCCACTGGCATTCTGTAATCTCCATTTTAGAAAATACAGCCCGATAGGATCCATCTGTGGGGCTGCAGGCATAGATTCCATACGTAATTTCTTCCGCCCCTTCCCACATATGAAAAATCCTCATCTGCATATAGTGGATACCATCTTGACTGCACTCAATACAAAAGTCACTGTTCCTTCTCGAAAAACGATACCACATGCTCTTAATCTCCGAAGAAATATCGGTGGTCGCCCAATCAGAATATCCATGATTCGTAACCACACTTCCAAGCCTTTGTATTTTATCATCTTCATACTCAATAGACGCCTTAAACCAGTTATCACTGTCCAGATACATCGACACACCGCATTGGTCAAATCGGCAGGAGCTTTCAAATTCTGTCTTTACTATAAAGGAAAAGAACTTTTCACTCGTCTTTGTCTGTAATACCGGCGCATTATCATTTTGGAATCCATAATACGTACGCGCCCATAAATCCGTTCCTTTTTCTGTGATAATCACAACCCTGTCTTCACCCATCTCTACCTGCCTGGGCTTCCTCGTCCACTGTAAATCACTCTTCAAAAATTCCATCTCTTTCTCTCCTTTTCCATACTTTCGTTTTCTGCTTACTCCGTTTTCATTTTCCTGCAAAGAATAATCCCCGTCAGCAAAAGCACCGGGAAGATAATCCCCGCCAGAATTCCCCGCTTCAAATCATCGTCAAACATACTGGAAACAAAACCAACCACCGTAGGACCCCCGGAACATCCCACATCCCCGCCCAGGGCTAAGAGCGCAAACATGGCTGTCCCGCCTCTTGGCAAGGCGGCTGAGGCCTTACTAAAAGATCCCGGCCACATAATACCCACAGAAAGCCCACAGATTGCACAGGCTGCCAGACTAAACTGGGGAATCGGCAGCAATGCAATCCCCAGATAAGATAAGATGCACAGACAGCAGCTGTAAACCATAAACTTATCCAGCTGGATACGGTCTCCATATTTCCCATAGAAAGCTCTGGATGTTCCCATCAGAATGGCAAAGGCCATGGGCCCCGCCAGGTCTCCTGCCGTCTTGGAAATGCCCAGTCCCTTTTCTGCAAAAGTGGACGCCCACTGACTCACTGCCTGTTCGCTTGCACCCGCACAGATCATCATGAGCAGAAGAATCCAGAAAATCTTGATTCTAAACAGCTCCTTTAACCGCAGGCCTTCCTCTCCCTCTTCCATCAAATCTGCCATAGGAACCTTAACAAACACGAACGCATTATAAAGCGGAATCACTGACCACACTACCGCCAATATCTTCCAGTGATCAATACCAAACACACTGAAAAACAGAGTGGACAACAGTACCACACCCACATGTCCCCAGCAGTAAAAGGAATGCAGCATACTCATGGCCTTTTCTTTGTTATCCGACGGACAGGCTTCCACTACCGGACTTACAAGTACTTCCAGAAGGCCGCCGCCAATCGCATAAACCATCACCGCCACCAGGATTCCTGCAAACGGCGAGGACAATACTTCCGGCAGAATGGTCAGAAGAACCAACCCTGCCGCAGAAAGTATATGGGCAATGACCATGGAAGCCCGATAACCTATCTTGTCTACGAATCCCACCGACAAAAGATCCACCAAAAGCTGTACCCCAAAATTAAAAGTTACAAGCAGTGTAATCTGTGACAGCGGAATCGCATAAGTTCTCTGAAAAGTCAAAAACAACAGCGGCACGAAATTATTCACCACAGCCTGCACAATATAACCCACAAAGCAGGCTGTAATGGTTCTCCTGTATTGGTTCTTCATTTTCCTTTCCTCCTCATTGACATCTTATCCATATGATGGGATTATATCTCATTTTTTTATATAAATCATTGCATATTATCCTATAATTATGATACAATATCGTAAAATTTAAATCCCAAGGAGGCCAATCCCATGAAGCCCATCATTACGACAGATGATACGCTCAGAGAAACCACCCAGCACGGAAGCGCCAGTTTCCCCCTGGCATATTATCTTGAAGATGTCTGGGAAGCCGACTTTCACTGCATTGACTGGCACTGGCATCATGAACTGGAATTTCTGTCTGTCTCCAAAGGCCGCCAACTATGTCTTGTGGGGTCAAATCGAATAGAATTATCCGAAGGATATGGTATGTTCATTAACAGCGGTTTTCTTCATCGTTTTGAAGCAAACGCCAGCACCCTGATTCCTAATATCGTTTTTTCCCCATCCTTACTGTCTCCCAAAGACAGTCTGCTCTACGAAAAATATATACTGCCTGTACTTCATTCCGGCCCTGCCTTTCAGGTCTTTGACCCGCAGATTGCATGGCAGAAGCAGATTCTTACACTCCTGAAGGAAATCTATGCTGTCCAGGAATTACCCGAAAAGCGGGAATTACAGACGCTGCAGCTTCTTCTGCAATTATGGGACATACTATACAATCATTTGGATCTTACGTCCAACACATCAGCAGTCCGGCGCATGGACAGCAAGCAGGCGAGGCTGCAGGTTATGATGCAGTATATTCATGATCATTACCAGGAAGAGATTACTTTAGAAGAAATTGCTAGATCAGCTTCCATCAGCAAAAGCAGTGCCCTGCATCTGTTTCAATCCGGTATCCAGATCCCACCTGTGGCATATCTGATACAGTACCGTCTGATGCAGGCAGCCGAACTTCTCTATAACACGACAAAACCTGTCTCTGCCATTGCGGCAGAAACAGGTTTTACAAGTGCCGGCTATTTTTGCCGTAAATTTAAAGAACGTTATCAAATGAGTCCCAACGAATACAGGAAGCACACCACATCCGTTGCGAAAATATCCTATCATTAGGTGGCAGTATCCAGTCTGCGCACGGAATCCCTCTGCACGATGTCCACATCAAACTCAAAATTCGCATCGGCAAAAGGAGCCTTGATCATCTGCAGCAGATTCTCTGCCGCTTTTTTACCAAGTTTTTCCATGGGATGCGGGGCTGATGTGATTCCCACTTCACCGAGTACCGCCAGTTCCGAATCATCCACGCTGGTGATGGAGATATCCCGTGGTACGCTGATGCCTGCCTTTTTAAATACTTCCAACAAGCCAAAGGCGACCTCATCATTATAACAAAATAGCCCTGTACAGTCCCGATAACGTTCCATTACCCGGTCTGTCAGCCTGTCCATACGTCTTATATCCACCGTATCAATCCAGAGAATCCTGGTATCATCAATCTCCAATCCGGCTTCCAGCATGGCCTCCATATATCCGGCATAGCGAAACTGTCCCTGTCCGTCATCCAGCTTAAAGATCCCGCCAATCTTAGTGTGCCCCATATCAATCAGATACTTCGTCATCCTATAGCCCGCCATCTTATCGTTGATAGAAACGTGCGGAATATCAATGCCCTGATAATAACTGTTGATAAAGATTACCTGAATCCCCCTCTTAAGAATCTCCCGGTAAAGCTTCATATTCGGATTGGGAATACCGCTCTTTGTTGTCTCTACAATGATACCCGCCACTTCATCCCGGTTCAGGATATCTTCCAGAATCGTCTTTTCCTTTCCAACCTGGTTGTTCGTAAAAGCAATCTGCACGGAATACCCTTCTTCCAGCAATACATTTTCAATACCCTGAATGGTTCTCGGGAAAATATATCCATCCACATAGGTGGTAACGACAGCCACCCTCATCCGTTTTGACAAATTTACAAAGCGGTTATCATTGATGTAAGTACCGCTGCCCCGCACCCTCCGAATCATACCCTCACCTTCCAGCACACTGATAGCATGTCTGACCGTCTGACGGCTTACACCGAACATTTCCTTCAATTCATTCTCAGAATACATCTTCTGTCCTGCTGTGAGTTTCTTCTCCTGAATCTGTGTATTAATCCACCTGACCAATTCCAGGTATTTGGGTGAAGCCTTATCCATCTTGTCGTCTTTCCCTCCCCATTTATAAAGATAGCGTCTTTCGCAATTGCCAAACGCACCATTTCCCATATAAACATCAAGAGCTGTCCGGTTATGGGACAGCCCTTGTTTTCCTACTCTGTTGAGAAAGGTATCTCTTAACCTTTCTTTCTCTTAGACAGAACGTCTACTGTAACGGCACCCAGAAGCACCGCACCTTTGACGATCTTCTGAATATCGGTGGACCATCCGTATAAGGACATACCATTGTTCAGGATACCCATAATGAAAGCACCGACAACAGCACCGAGGATGGTACCGGCACCACCTGCTACGGCAGCTCCGCCGATATAACAGGAAGCGATTGCATCCATCTCAAATCCGTCACCAGCCTTGGGTGTGGACGCTGCATTACGTGCTGTGAGGACAACACCTGCTACCGCACTGAGAATACCCATGTTGGTATATACCCAGAAGAATACTTTATTGGTATCAATACCGGACAGATTAGCTGCTTTTCTGTTACCGCCCAGTGCATAAATCTGACGACCTGCCACTGTCTTACTTGTGATAAATGCATATAATGCAATTAACAGCACCATGATAACCAACACAAACGGCAGCCCATTATAGCGAGCCAGCTTGTAGAAGAAGAACCAGATGATCAGAAGCATAACTGCCAGCTTCAATATCACCTGCCACCTCGGATTGGTTGCAAAATTATACTTCTTCTTTGTGGCAATACTCTTCACCTCAGCAAGAATCAAGGCAATCGACGCAATGACCGCCACAATGATACATACCAGATCTAATGTACCACCAGCAAAATTCACCTTAATTGTGGGAAGGAAACCTGCTCCGATATAAATATAATCATCCGGAAGAGGACCCTTGGTCTGTGCTTTTAACAGTGTATAGGTAAGTCCGCGTCCCATAAGCATGGTCGCCAGCGTTACTACGAAAGGAGGAATCCCCAGGTATGCAATAAAGAATCCGGCAAACATACCAACCGCAAGGCCGATCAAGATAGCCACAAGAATTGCTACCCACATATTCATCTTGTAATCCACAAGAATAATACCTGCCGCTGCACCAGTCAGAGCTACTGTGGAACCTACACCCAGATCAACGTTACCGGTCAGTACGCAAAGCAACATACCGATTGCCAGGATGACAACGTAGCCGTTCTGCATGATCAGATTGTTGATGTTGGCAGGAGATAAATTCTTACCACCCGTCATAACGGCAAAAATAACGTAAATTGCAATAAGGGCAAGAAACATACCGTACTGTTTCATGTCAAGATTAACTACTTTTTTCTTATCATTCATTTCCATCATCCTTTCTATTATGAGCCATAATACATTGCATAATCTGCTCCTGTGTCAGTTCTGACTTACTCAATTCTCCTGCAATCCTGCCTTCATTGAGCACATAAGTCCTGTCGCAGGTACCAATAATCTCCGGCATTTCAGAAGAGATTACAATTATGGCCTTACCTGCCTTGGCAAGATCATTGATAACACAGTAAATCTCATACTTAGCGCCTACATCGATACCACGTGTAGGCTCATCCAGAATCAGCACATCCGGCTGTGTCAGCATCCATTTCGCCAGGACAACCTTCTGCTGATTTCCTCCTGACAAAGATCCCACAACCTGCTCGATGGAATTTGCCTTGACGTTGATTCTCTTCTTATACTCTTCCGCTGCCACAATCTCATCATTACCATTGATGACACCATGTTTCGAGAAGAATTTGGGACGTGCGGCAATGGTCATGTTCTCCTTGATCTCACCAATCAGGTTCAGGCCATATACTTTTCTGTCCTCTGATACATATGCAAGTTTACTGTTAATGGCATCCTTGACATTATGCATATGCACTTCCTGTCCGTTAATCTTAACGGTTCCGGAAATCTTCTGCCCATAACTGTGTCCAAAAACACTCATGGCAAACTCTGTACGTCCGGCACCCATCAGACCCGCAAGTCCTACTACCTCACCTGCTTTTACGCTGATGTTAATATCTTTTAAAACCTGACGGTTCTCGTCATCGGGATGATACACATTCCAATCCTTGACTTCAAAGATTGTATCACCTATGGTAACACCCTCTCTTACCGGATAACGGTTGGTCATCTCACGTCCTACCATGCCTTTGATAACACGATCCTCTGTAAACTCATCCACACCCTTAACCAGCGTCTCTATCGTCTTACCATCACGAATGATTGTAACCGCATCAGATACATATTCAATCTCATTTAACTTATGGGAGATGATAATACAGGTAATGCCCTGTTTCTTCAACTCCAACATAATATCCAGAAGTTTCTTACTCTCTTCATCATTCAAAGCCGCTGTCGGCTCATCCAGAATCAGAAGTTCAACCTTCTTCGCCATCGCCTTGGCAATCTCAATCAGCTGCTGCTTGCCGACACCAAGCGAATTGACAGGAACATTCACATCCTCATGTTCCAGTCCCACCCGGGCAAGCATCTCCTGCGCGCGCTGTCTTGTCTTTGTCCAATCAATCACGCCTTTGGCTGCCAGCTGCTCATTGCCGATAAATACGTTCTCCGCTATGGAAAGCAGAGGACTGAGCGCCAGTTCCTGATGGATAATAACGACGCCCTTAGCTTCACTGTCTTTCAGGTTATGAAACTTACAAGTTTCTCCCTTGTATACGACATCGCCGGAATATGTACCAAAAGGATATACGCCTGACAAAACATTCATCAGTGTGGATTTACCTGCTCCGTTTTCTCCGCACAGAGCATGAATCTCACCGCGCTTTACCTTCAGATTGACATCATCCAGCGCCCTAACGCCCGAAAACTCTTTGACAATGTGATTCATTTCCAAGATGTAATCTGACATTCCCCCAACTCCTTTTCTTTTAATTTCCTGTAACTACCCCATATATGTATAGTCACAATTCTTCTCTAAAGACAAAGCAAAAGTAAAAAAATAATACTTCCTGAAAAAACGGGGCGGCAACATACTCGTGCCACCCCATTTACACACTTTCTAAAATTACTCAGCTAACTGATCTGCTGTATAATAGCCGCCTTCTACGATGATTTCTTCGTAGTTGTCTTTATCAACAGCTACAGGTGTGCACAGGTAAGAAGGAACTACAATCTTACCATTGTTGTACTGCTCTGTATCGTTGATTTCCGGCTCTGCGCCTTCAAGCACTGCCTGCACCATGGTTACGCACTTCTCAGCTAAGAGACGTGTGTCTTTGTAGATAGACATTGTCTGCTTACCGGAGATGATGTTCTTGGTAGCCATAAGCTCTGCATCCTGTCCTGTGATCAGCGGCCAGTTAGCCTCTGTGTAGCCTGCGCCCTCTAATGCTGCCTTACAGCCATATGCAAAACCGTCAAATGCAGTCGCACAGATATCCAGATCTTCATCTGCATAGAAACCTGTCAGGTAGTTCTCACAGTTCTGCTGTGCTGTCTCCTGAGACCATCTTAAGATACATGTGTCATCGAAAGATGTTCTGCCAGACTTACATACCAGTGTACCATTGTCTAAGTACGGCTGAAGAACTTCCATCAGTCCATCGTATAACATATGTGCATTGTTATCATCAGGAGAGCCCATGAAGAACTCGATTGTGAAAGTTTCGCTTGTGTTAGCAAGGTCTTTCTTCTCCTCGATGTACTTACCGATTGCTGTACCAACACCCTTGTTATCGAAGGTTGCATAGTAAGATACTGCATCTGTATCCATCAACAGACGGTCATATGCAATAATCGGAATACCAGCTTCCTTAGCCTGTGCCTCTACGTTTACAAGTGCACCAGAGTCGATAGATGCGATAACCAGACAGTTAACGCCTGATGCGATCATGTTCTCAATCTGAGAAACCTGCATCTGTACATCATCCTCAGCATACTGAAGATCTACTTCATAGCCAAGTGCCTCTAACTGAGCCTTCATGTTAGCACCATCGTTGATCCATCTCTCGGAAGACTGGGTAGGCATTGCCACGCCAACTTTCTTGCCGCCTGTTGTAGCCGCTGCTGCCTGGTCAACTGCCTCGTCTGCCGGAGCCTCCGCGTCTGCTGCCGGTGCCTCCGCTGCCGGTGCTTCTGTTGCTGCTGGTGCTGCCTCACCGCCGCATCCAACAAGCAGAGTAGCAACCATTGCTGCACTGAGTAATGCGCCTAAAACTTTCTTTTTCATACTTTGCCTCCTTAAAATTTGCTTTTGCCTGTTTCAGGCAAGTTGTATTTACTCCGCGAAAAGTTGTACCATATGTGCACATTGATCATTTTTTGATACAATCATCTCCTTCGGCATTTTACCTTTGGAAATATTGTACTAATTTTACAACCAGCGAGCCATTTCGTATATGCAGATTGTCTTGTAAACCAACACTGCGTTCCCGCGAAGCTATATACATTATATAGAGACTTATATATGGAGTCAAGTATTATTTTTTTAATTCATGTACATTTCGTCAAAGTTGTACACATACAACTCAAAGTATTGCAGCAGAATACAGATTTATCAGCACCCATCTTCCACCTTAGCTCTCCTCTTGACCAGAGGTCTGCATCCCGGCATCCGCCTCAGACTGGCCAGACTCAATCACTTTCATTTCAGGATGTTCTTCTTCCGGAACTTCTGCATTGGGCAGCACCGTATCATCCTCGCTGCCATCATCATAATCCTTTGTAATCAGTTTATAAGCGGAATGGGCCAGTATCAGTCCGCCGCCCACCACAAAGATGGCGATAGCCGCAAGTGACAACATCTGGTTCGTAGCTGTCCCATAGTCCTTGATCAGCCCATATGCCAGATACAGAACATACACCGATACGAGGGCACGTAATAATAATGTAACTTTGTTTACCTTTTTCATCTCTCCTCCCCCTCTTTCCCTATCAGCACTCTCCTGATAATCACAAATTGTTAAAACCTCAATCATGTGTTGATAATGATTTTACAGATATTGGTTTATAGTATATACTGAAACATATCGAGTGTCAAAAATTTTCGGGCTGTTAATCAATGCCTGTAAACATGATTTCTCATTGCCACCCAAAAATAACAGGACAAGGATATTGCTTATGACAATCTTAGAAACGACCAGCAGCTTTTTTAAAAATCTTTTTTATGCACTATTTAATATATTATGGGGCGATTTCATCACCATCCCCCTGCCCGGCGGAAGTTCCCTGGGGCTCTCTTTGCTTGTGCTGATTCTGATCCCCTCCGGTATCTACTTTACTCTGCGGACAAAATTCCTGCCCCTGCGTCTGTTTCCCGAAATGATAAAAATCACCGCAGAAAAGAGAAATGTTTCTCAAAAGGATGCCATCTCCGGCCTGCAGGCATTGATTGTATCCACTGCCACCCGTGTGGGAATGGGCAATCTGGTAGGCGTGGTCGCCGCCATCTCTGCCGGCGGTGCAGGCGCCTTATTCTGGATGTGGCTCATTGCCCTCCTGGGCTCTTCCACCGCATTCATCGAAGGAACACTTGCTCAGCTTTATAAGGAAAGGGATCCCCTTTACGGCGGCTACCGAGGAGGCCCCGCCTATTATATCCACCACCTTTTCCTGAAAAAGAACAGCGCAAGAAAGCGCTCTCTTATCGCGGTTTTATTTGCCATATCAGGTCTGATCTGCTGGTGTGGCATCAGTCAGGTCATCGGCAATTCCGTATCCTCTGCCTTTTCAAACGCCTTTCGGATTGACCCGCACTACACCACTATTATTCTGGTGGCAGTCTCCGCCTTTATCGTGCTGCGCAAAAATGCTACCGTTAAAGTACTGGACGTGCTGGTGCCCTTTATGGCAGTCTGCTATTTTCTGATGACCATCTTTATCATCATCAAAAACGCTGCCCTGCTTCCCTCTGTATTCGCACAGATCTTTTCCGAAGCTTTCGGACTGCGGCAGGCTGTGGCAGGCGGTATCGGCGCCGTCATCATGAACGGGGCTAAGAGAGGTCTGTTCTCCAACGAAGCCGGTTCAGGCTCCGCTCCCTGTGCCGCCGCTGCCGCCGATATCAACCACCCTGCCAAAGAAGGTCTCTTACAGGCGCTGGGGGTCTTTATTGATACTATTGTTATCTGCAGCTGTTCCGCCATGATCATGCTGCTTGCTCCCTCAGGACTTACCCAGGGACTGGAAGGCATGGACTTATTACAGACCGCCATGCACCATCATCTGGGGAATTTCGGCGTCATCTTTATCGCCGCAATCCTCTGGCTTTTCAGCTTCTCGACCTTTATCGGCATCCTGTTCTACGCCCGCTCCAATGTGGCCTATCTTTTTGGAGACAACTGGCTGTCCCAGACTCTGTATAAGATTCTTGCCCTGGTCATGCTTTATATCGGCGGCCTGGCAACCTATGCCTTCGTGTGGGACATCGGAGATTTCGGCGTAGGCCTCATGACCATCTTTAACATGATCGCACTGTTCCCACTGGCGCCGCAGGCGATACAGTCCCTTAAGGATTATGAGCAAAACCACAGAACTGGCTGAGGCAGAGCCTTGGCCAGCGTGGCACATTTGGTCATGATACCTTCCTGATTTTACTCACAAATCCCCCTTCGGTTTTCCATTGGGATAAATCCGTTCCATTCTCTCATCACCAAAATATTCATCCATGGACTGTTCCCATCTATGTACGGGTTCTTTACCGGCCCCACGCGTATCATAACGAACCAAAGCCAGCACGGAAACCAGAATATCCAGAACCATGAACACCATCAAAATCACGGTCAGAATCTGTCCCGTGCGCTTCATGACACTTTCAATCAGACGCGCAGCTTTAGGATACAGCCCTTTGATCCACACAACTGCCGCAATCCCCCAGAAGAAACAATAGAGCAGATTGATTCGTCCGCCCAGATTAAAAGGCATGGCACTATAATCCCAGAAAACCTTTCCAAACATAATTTCTGTAAAAACGCTGCAGATGTACTCATAGGCACCTCCCAGGAAAAACCCAACCCAGAAGATATGCCGGTCCTGCTTCTCTCTATCCTTATACAAAAGCACGGTCGCAAGCGCAATCGCCAGGCCCCATACAACACTGAACGGTCCCCACACCAGACTGCTTCTGCTCATCCAGACGCCTGCCGTAATTCGGCAGAATATGGTCTCCACCACATCCCCTGCCAAAGCGCCTATCACAAACATCCAGAATACCTGCGCGAAGCTGCATTTATCGTCACTCTTTTCTTCTGTCTTATCCTGCCAAATAGAAGGATAAGACCTGCCGATTCTCTTATCCACATATCCCGCAACTTTTGCAGTAAGCCGATAGGTTCCTCTCTGCAGCCTGTGATTCCAACCAAGCAGCCTCGGCAGCTTTTCTTCTATATGATATACTGCCAGCAAAGTACCTGCAAGATCTATAACGCCAACTGCTATAAGCCCCCAGACTGCTGCCCGCCTTGCAAGCTCCGGCAAAAGCTCATAGCCTCCCAGAAGGATAGCATTGCCATAACGCACTGCCAGCAGTCCTAAAAGTCCCCAGAACAACGAATATTGCAGACAGATATAACCGTCAAAGTTCCATCTTTTACCAGAATAGTCCCACCACTTTTTCCTGTTAATCCTCTCCAGCGTTTTCCCTGCAAACCACTGAACCGCTGTAGCTACCGCCATACTTCCTGTAAAGAGGAAGAATGCATCCTTTCTTAAATCCTGTAAAAAGACCGTGAGCAATACACCGGTAAATCCATACAGGAAACAGAATGGTCCGGATAAGAACCCACGATTCCTGAAATTTCTTTCCTTCATGGTCGCCACTACCGTCTCTGCAAGCCACGCCAGAAAAGAATAGGCAAAAAGCAGCATTGTCAATTCATAAAATGTGTAATGCAATTTATCCCCCATTTCTGCGCACATTTTTGTCTCAATAGCCGTATCGTTTCTTATAGTTAAAGAACATACAGACAGCCAGGACCAGTGCCATCAGTTCTGCCGTCGGCGTTGCCAGCCAGATGCCGTTTACACCCAGAATAAGCGGCAGCACAATCATGGTAATCATCATAAAGACAAAGGATCTGGAAAATGCCAGAACCGCGGAGACCACCCCATTTGACAATGCGGTAAACATCCCGCTGGCAAAAATATTAAAGCCCACAAAGAATAACGCTATCGTACAGATTCTATTGCCCGTTACAGCCAGATTATACACCGGATTATCCGGACGGGCAAATATGGATACCAATGGTTTGGTCATCACAAGAGACACCGTCACTGTCACTACGGAAATTACTGCAATCACACGCAGACTGAGCAAAACCAGTTTCTTAAGCTTCTCAAAATTTCGTTCTCCATCATAAAAGCTGAGCATAGGCGCCACACCATAAGAATACCCTGTATACAAAGAACTGGCAAACATTAATACATACATGATGATGGTAACAGCTGCCACCCCGTCCTCTCCCACATAATGAAGCATGGTCCAGTTAAACATCATGGTGATAATACCCGTTACAAGCGCCGTAGCCATCTCAGAACAGCCATTGGACGCTGCATTCATAAGAACCTTAAAGCGGCATACCAGCTTCTTAAAGTGCAGCAGACTCTTTTTCCTGCTAAAGACCACCAGTCCCACAACCGCCGTCACAGAATATCCCAATCCGGTTGCTGTCGCCGCGCCGCCTATTCCCCTATGAAACCCTGCAAGGAACACATAATCAAGCACCATATTTAAGACACCGCCTGTGACAGAACACAGCAGGGAAAGGGTTGCCTTCTCGCTGGCAATCATGTACAGAGTAAAGTTATTCATCAACAGAATCGGAACCGTGAACACCAGATAGCGGCTCAAGTATTCCACGCAATATCCGGCCACATCCTTGGAGAGATTCATACCGGCAAATATGCGCTCCATCAACAGATAGCCCAGCAGGCACATGACAAAGCCCACCAATACATTCACCAGAATCAGAAACGTAAAGTCCTCTTTCGCCTCCTCCTTCTTCTGTTCTCCCATCTTCTTCATAATTACAGCACTGCCGCCTGTGGCAAGCATGGTAGAAATCGCTGTCACAAGCTGAATCACCGGCGCCGTCAGATTGATGGCTGACAGCGCATTGGTGCCAATCAGGTTGGATACAAACAGACCGTCCACCATGGTATAAAAGGACATAAATACGGTCATGGCAATCGTAGGGACCGCAAACTTTAAAATATTTTTTAACGTTACAGGTTTTCCATATACATTTTGGTCTTCCATTTCTCCTCCATTCCAAAGCGCCTCACAAAATGTGAGCTGCAACTTTGATTCTTCTCTGACTTTTTGGGGGTTCTGTCTCTTTTGTCTCAGTCTTTCTCTGTTTTCCTCTGTTTCTGCTTTTCTCTGAAATCATATACCGTACAGTAGCTGTACAGTCAAGGACTTTCTGGTAAAATATCATAGAAACAGATTGGTAGAGAATTTGCTGCTGATGGTATGTCAGCATAGAAAGAAGCCAGACGGATGCTCTACCGTCTGGCTCGATTTTCTATTCTTTATGAAATGGATTTAACCATGAACAGCTCCATGGGCTGTTCATGGCCTGGTACATCGATCACAAATCCTCCGCAATCATGATAACCAAGTCTTCTGTAAAAATGCTGCGCAGTTTCATCCACTTGTGTGGATATAAGGACCATGCCGTATCCTTGTGATTTCATATCCCTTTCCCAATGCGCCATGAGTCTTGTGCCATAACCTCTGTTCTGATACTTTTCATCTACAAAAAGCATGGTACAAAAGGGCGTATTATCCCAGAAAAGATTATATCTCAGCAAGCCGACGGGATAATCTTCTTCCATTAAAATATACCCTCTTTTGTCACGCACTTTATTTATAAATTCTTCCTTTGGCAAATGTCTGTCCAGCGTGAACCAAAAATTCTCGTCTTCTTTCTGCACATATCTGATTCCTGTCATGGCGGCCCGTTCCCCACACTACACTCTGCATGATTACCCACTAAGAAAGAAGGTCCAAGGCTTCAGTCGTATCACCTTCCACAATTATGGAAAGGAATTTTGTCATCAGGGGAATATAGGCAGCCACAAAAACCACCGCTGCAAGTATCCTTACCGGTTTCCTGTTCTTTGCAGGTATCTGCATGCCGACCATAACGCCGATTGCAAAAAGGCAGAATTTAAGCAGTGCCAAGTCCTTCCATGTGCTTCGCTGTATATATCTGTCAGCATACTCAAATAACTTTTTCATGATGCAGTCTCCCTCTTACCTGTTTGGCACAACGTGTTACCCTGGTTTCTTTAAAACAAGCTTTGTATCATAATATCACGAAACACTCTTCTTTACAATATGAACAGTCTTCTTAATCTATCAGCCAGATATCCTCCACGCTCTTGACACACCATGGGAAACTTAGTATAAGTATTATATTAAATTGTAGTAGAAAGAAGGTAACCTTATGCAGGCCATCGCAGAAACCCTGTTTGACGTCGTATATTTAGTAACCGTAATCACGATGGGAATCGTAATGATAACCAAAAATCAAGGCAACAGACAGTACCGCTTATTCGGTATCATGGCCATCGTCCTTGGGGCTGGTGATTCCTTCCACTTAATCCCGCGGGCTGTGGCCCTTTGCACCACGGGCTTAGAGAACTTCACCGTATCCTTAGGCGCCGGGAAGCTCATCACTTCCATTACCATGACGGTCTTTTATATCCTCCTGTATTATGTATGGAGAATACGGTATCACATCAAAGGCTGTCAGGCAATCACACTTATGGTATACCTGCTGTCCATGGCGCGTGTTATTCTTTGCCTCTTCCCGCAGAACATGTGGTTACGTGCAGATGCGCCTCTCTCTTGGGGCGTTTACCGCAACATTCCCTTTGCGTTATTGGGGCTGCTGATCATTGTCCTGTTTTATAAGAGTGCTAAAAAACAAGAGGACATTCCGTTCCAACATATGTGGCTGACGATCGTCCTCAGTTTCGGTTTCTATATTCCAGTTGTGCTCTGGGCTGACCGGGTTCCAATGATCGGTATGCTTATGATTCCCAAAACCTGTGCCTATGTGTGGACCATTACCATTGGTTTACTTGCAATGCTTCGGGAAGGAAGAGCCGCCAGCACAGATTCGCCTGTATAGTTTACATCGCTTTCTCTTTCCATTTCCCACGCTTATAAAAGCAGGACTCTATCTGCTGTGTAATAGTTGCTTTTTGCGTCTTTTATCCTCATACATCATCTGATCCGCCACATCCCGGAATCCTTCCTCCTCAAGCAGACAGTATCCGATGGCGTAACTGATGGGTACTGCGCTGGATTGATTATACGTACTGCACTTTTTCTCCAGCTCCTGTATAAATTCCTGTGCATTTTTACCACAGAGAAGCGCAAATTCATCGCCGCCCTGTCGGTATGCCCTGCCGCTTTCACCAACTGCATCTGCTAACAGGCGGGCAAACCCCTGCAGCAATTTGTCTCCGGCAGAATGGCCCAGCGAATCATTGACCAATTTCAGGTCATTTAAATCAGCAATAAAATAATAGATACTGTGATTTCCATTTTCCTGCTGCTTATTCAGGTCCCGTTCCAAAGCGTTGCGATTATAAATATTTGTCAGATAATCAATATAGGCAAGACGGCTTCCCACCTCTGTACAGAAAGAAATAAGGTTTCGCATGCAGTTGTATTTATCAGCCGTACTGTCTCCCGTCAGCACTTTTGTCTCTATACTTACGGTCTCTTTATCATACTTGGTTTCAATGTTCCTTTTGACTCTTTCAAGCACGGTCTGTGCCTTCTCCTCTGTACTGCTGATAAATACCACACCATTTTCACCCACTCGATACCCATACAGATGATATTGTCTTATCTCCTTATGGATATCATTTAAAATCTCAACATCCTCTCTCCAGTCCAGGTGATTCTCCGTCCTGCAAAAACAAAGAATGGCAATGACAAGGTTCTGTTTCTCAAACGCAAACTCCTCCAGCACCTTTTCAAAAGAATACTGGTTAAACAATGTGGTCTTCTCATCCACATATTTTTCCGTATTCTCATTACTAAGTATCAGTCCCAGAAGTATGAGGGTTGAACAGACCACCGCCACTAAGGTCTCCGGAATCAACATCTGAATCAGGGCCGCGGCTACATAGATAGGTACCGCAAGTATGATGGCCATCCTTTTATCTCCATCCATAATCCCCCAGTAACGAAGACTATAATACAGGATCAGAATCAGATATATCACCAGACTTGCGTACAGCGCATAGGCCTTTGGCCCCAATGAATAGTCTGTTGTTTTACCCTGTACATAAGTAATTGGCAGCACTAAAATTCCCACAGTCGATACCGCAACCGGCAGACTGTGGAGTATTCTTACCACCCTGGAAAATTTAAGATGAATTTCCAGATAGCTTCTCATATACAAGAACAAAAAATAAATATATCCCAGGATAGACAGCAAATAAACGATATGCGCAGTCAGATTTGCCGAATCGGGAACCACATCTCTGTGATTCACCGTACAGATGGTAATCAGATCAAACGAAGAATTCACTACCGCCGCAGCAATAAGCCACTGAAATATTCTCGTAGACTTAATTGGAATATGAGGCTTTCTATAATAAAAACCAATCATGTACAACATAAATAAAAGACATGCCGCGGACGTCTTGACAAGCACTAACATATATCTTATTCCTTTCCATGACATTTATCACTACTATAACATATATTCGGAATAAGTAAAAGTAGTGTTACAAGATTGCTTTTTACTTATGTAAACCATTCCTTCATCGTATCCAGAACCCTGACCAGTTCTTCCTCTGCTATAATGTAGGGTACCATGGCATACATACAGTTTAAGAAAGGACGGCTGAATATACCTCGCTCATAGGCAAACTGCTGATATCCCCTGAGCACGGCCCCATCCTTTACTTCCACACAGACACACCCGCCCATGATCCTGACTTCCCTGATCCTGTCATCCGTAAACCCTGTCATCTCCCGTCTGGTAATTTCCTCAATGCGGGATATTTTAGACATATAATTTTCTTGTTCAAACAGTTCTATGGATTTCAGCGCAACACTGCATGCCAGCGCATTTCCCATAAAGGTAGGACCGTGCATCAGTGCCTTATCCGCATCATCGCTGTAAAAGCCATGGTATACCTTCCGGTTGGCCACTGTGACCGCATGTCCGATATAACCGCCTGTCAGAGCCTTACCAAGCACCAGGATGTCCGGCTGTACCAAATCTGCCACAAAACGGTTGCCAGTGCGCCCAAATCCGGTAGCCACCTCATCAAAGATGAGCAGAACATCATACCTGTCACAAAGCTCCCTGGCCCTTACCAGGAAAGAACTATCATACATTCTCATCCCGCCCGCTCCCTGTAAGAGCGGTTCCACGATAAAGCAGTTCAATTCTCTGTGATACCTCTCAAAAGCCTGCTCCAAAGCCGGTATCTGTGTGGGAACATGAATCACATCCTTCTTCTCCCCATACGCTTCCAGGATAAAATGATAGTCTTCATCATCTCCCACTTCCATGGTCTTGAAGGTATCTCCATGATAGGCATGGGTCAGAGAAAGTATCTTCGTTCTCTCCATCTCTCCTTGGTTTACATAATATTGCAAAGCCATTTTCAAGGCTACTTCCACAGCCACGCTTCCGGAATCGGAAAAGAAACTGTAATCCAAGTCTCCCGGCAGGAAACTCTTAAGCTTATCTGCCAGCCGCTGCACCGGCTCATGCGTCAGCCCTCCCAGCATCACATGACAGAAATGATCCGCCTGATACTTGATTGCCTCAGTGAGCGCCGGATGTTTATAACCATGAATCACGCTCCACCAGGAGGAAATGGAATCAATCATCTCCCGCTCCTCTGTCTTAAGATATACACCCTCGGCATCTATGATTTTATAGGGCTCTTTCATGGTTTTCATCTGCTGATACGGATACCAGATCATAATCCTTTATCTCCTTTGACACATTCACATATTTCAGACCTCAACAGGGGCACAATCTCTATCTGTTTCTATCTGTTCCTATCTATCCCTATCTGTCCTGTAAGTTCTGCCGGGCTCTTTACCCGTCATACAGTGCAGTCAGCTTCTCTAAAGGGATATCCAGTTCTCCGCTGCCATCTTCCACACAAGCCAATACCGGCAGCTTCGTCCTGTATTCACACATGCGCAGATTGTCTTCCTCCATCCTGTCCTGGGGATGAAAACGATTGAAGATAATGCCCTTTACCGGAAGCTTCCTGGCCCGCATATATTCTACGGTCAGCACTACACTGTTGATAGTGCCAAGCCCTGCATCCGCCACAAGCAGACTGGACAGGCCTAACTGTCTGATCACATCTTCCAGCCATATTTCTTTCTCATCAAAGCAGATGGGACACAGGATACCCCCGCTGCCCTCCATGGTCACATAGTCATACTGCCGGCAGACTTCCTCAAACCCCTTTACCACCTCTTTAAGGTCCACCGGATTGCCCTCTATGCGTGAAGCCAGATGCGGTGAGACCGCCGCTTCATAGACATAAGGACACATCTGTGCAAGAGGCTGTTGGATACCCGACACGGTCTTTACATGCAAAGCGTCTCCGGGAAGCAGTGTCCCTTCCTTCGTCCGCTCGTTGCCGCTCATGGCCGCCTTATAATAGGCGGCATGTAATCCATTTTCTTTCAACTTCCTGATAAGCAGACCTGTCACAAAAGTCTTGCCCACATCCGTACCCGTTCCGGTAATAAAAATTTTCTTAGCCATGGCAGCATTTCACCTCGAATCCTAATCTATGTATGAGTTCCATGTCTGTCTCCACCGTGATGCCTGCCGTAGTCAGCATATCTCCCGAAATAGCTGCATTGGCGCCGCTTTTGAAACAGGCTTCTCCCTTATCTCCCACCAGGCCTCTGCCGCCTGCCAGCCTGATGGATGCATCTGGAATCAGGAACCGGAACAGTGCCACACAACGGCATGCCTCCTCATTGGTAAGCGGTTTCATCTTCTCGTAAGGCGTTCCCGGAATCGGATTTAAGAGATTCACCGGAATGGACTTAACGCCCAGCTCCCTGGCCGTCAGTACCATGTCAATCCGATCCTCCATGGTCTCTCCCAGTCCCAGAATCCCGCCGGAACAAATGGACAATCCCGCTCGTTTCGCCGCCTTAAGCGTCTCTATCTTCTCCTCATAGGTATGTGTGGTACAGACTGACGGAAAATATCTTGCCGACGATTCCAGGTTACAGTGTACCCTTGATGCCCCCGCCGCCTTTATCTTACGAAACTGCGTCTCATCCAACAGACCGAAAGACACGCACACCTCTATGGAAGTTTCTTCCTTAATCCGGCGGATGCTCTCACACACCTGCTCCACTTCCTGCTCCGAAAGACGCTTGCCGGATGTGACAATGGAATACCGCAGCACGCCCTGTCTCTCATTATGTTTGGCTCCCGCCACCAATTCCTCCGTGGAAAGTAAAGGATAACTCTCTTCACAGGCCGTATGATAATGGGCACTCTGTGCACAGTACTTGCAATCCTCAGAACATCTGCCGCACTTGCCGTTGACAATCGTACAGATATCAAACCCGTCTCCGCATACCTTCTCACGGATCTCATCTGCCGCCTCCTGCAGCTTAACAAGCGGATCCTTTGCAAGCCGCAGGGCTTCCTGCCTGTCAATCCATTCCCCTTTTATTACTTTAGCTTTCATCTCTGTCACGAAACACATGTTTTCCTCCCTATCACCATCACACCGGTTTCCCTGTCCATCTCTTCCTTTCACCTTCACATTCTGGCCAGCACCGGCTTAATCCGTTTTGTCAGGACTGCCGCCACAAAGCACAGACAGATGTCCCCCGGTACTGCCAAAAGGAAACAATACAGAAACAAGGGCCACAATCCAATAGGGGTATTGATCACATAATTACAAATGACATAGTAGTACACCATTCCCACGCCATAGACAATGGCAAGCCCGATAAAGTTGGCAATCAGAATCTTACCCAAAGGCTGGCCTTCCCGCTTTTCTGTCATCCTGCCGGTTACATATGCCGCCAGAATAAATCCCAGAATGTAACCGAAACTGGGCTTTAGCAGATACCAGAACCCGCCGCCTTCTGCAAAGATGGGAAGTCCCGCCAGTCCCAGTAAGGCATAGGCTAAAACGCTGACAGCTCCCAGCCTGCCTCCCAGAAGAAGCCCTGCCAGCATCGTAAATAGAAACTGCAAGGTAAAGGGGACTACCGGGACCGGTATCTTAATAAATGCTCCCACCGCTGTCAATGCTGTAAAAAGACTGCACACAGCCATTTTCTGAATCCTGCTTTTCTGTTCCATGTTTCCTCCATCCTGAAGTGCCCGTGAATCCCAAACCTTCCCCACACTTCCTGTCCTTGCCTGCGAGTAACTACATATCTTATGTTCACATCTCTTTCTATCAAAATCTCTCAAAGATATGTTCGTAAACTAAAGTAACAAAAAAAAGGTTGATTGTCAACCTTATTTATAAATAAGTTGACAATCAACCTTGCTAATGGCATATGATATATAGCTGAATTACCATTTACTCCTTTTTCATATTCTTTAGAACAAACATGGTAAAGAGCAAGAGCACACATCCTACCGGCAGGGAAATCCATGCACTGCGGGTAAAACCTGCCACTATATAGGTGACAAAGGAAATCGCCGCAACCACAATAACATAGGGCAGCTGTGTGGACACATGGTTCACATGATCACACTGGGCTCCGGCAGATGCCATAATCGTGGTATCCGATATGGGAGAACAATGATCGCCGCACACCGCTCCTGCCATACATGCAGAGATGGAAATGATCATCAGCTGCGGATTGGTATTCACGAACACATTCACCACAATCGGAATCAGGATACCAAATGTGCCCCAGGATGTTCCTGTGGAAAATGCCAGGAAGCATGCCACCAGGAAGATGATTGCCGGCAGGAAATTCATCAATGATCCTGCACTCTTCTGCACCGCATCAGCCACAAAGACTGCTGCACCCAAGGAATCTGTCATGGCTTTCAGCGTCCATGCAAAAGTAAGAATCAGAATCGCCGGAACCATGGCCTTAAAGCCGTCAGGCAGACATTTCATACAGTCTGTAAAGCTTAAAACCCTTCTGATCAGATAAATCATAATCGTCAATATCATGGCACAGATGCTGCCTAATGCCAATCCTACAGAAGCATCGGAGTTAGAGAATGCTGACACAAAATCCGCCCCATCAAAAAATCCCCCCGTATAAATCATGCCGATTACACAGCATATGATCAACATGATAATAGGAATCAACAGATCAATCACCTTTCCTTTGGGATTCACAATCTCTTCTTCCTTTGATGCTGCGCCATCTTTCGTAGAAAACAAGTCTCCCTTCAGCGCATTCATCTCATGAGATTTCATAGGCCCAAAGTCAATATTCAGGAGTACCAGCGCGATCATCATCGCGATGGTTAAAATGGCATAGAAATTATAAGGAATAGCACGGATAAAAATGGAGAAACCGTCTTCTCCTTCCACAAACCCGGATACCGCAGCGGCCCAGGAAGAGATAGGAGCGATAATGCAGACCGGCGCTGCCGTAGCATCAATCAGATACGCCAGTTTCGCCCTGGAGACCTTATGTTCATCCGTCACGGGCTTCATAACGCTTCCAACGGTAAGACAGTTGAAATAATCATCAATGAAAATCAGGACACCCAATGCCACAGTAGCAAGCTGTGCACCGGCACGGGTCTTAATCTTTTCTTTGGCGTAATGGCCAAAAGCCGCAGATCCTCCGGCCCGGTTCATAAGGCTCACCATCGCTCCCAGTATCACGAGGAATATCAGGATACCCACATTATAACTGTCGGACAACACCGCCACAAACCCATTGTTAAATATGTGTGTCAGTGTCCCCTCAAAGGAAAATCCGGAATAAAACAGGCCGCCCACCAGAATACCGATAAACAGGGAACTGTATACTTCCTTTGTGATCAGCGCCAGCACAATCGCCACAATTGGCGGAACCAGCGCCCAAAAGGTAGCATACATGGCAGATGTGTACTCTGCTTCCCCGTCTGCTGCAAATGCGGTAATCGGTAAAAGTGCCAGACACAGAATCCATATCCCGATTCCTCGTAACAGTTTTTTCTTTTTCATTGTCCCTCTCCGTTCTTTTGTTGTATTAGCTTGTTACCAGATTTACTTACAGGCAAGCAAGTTCTCAATGGGCTGTATCCACAACCACGATACTTGAGTCTCCCTGTTTTGCCTGTTCTATCACAGCAACGGCAAGCTTCTGAAAGGAACCGTAAGAGGAAGTTGCACCAGTCAGGGCATCAATCTGCCCCTCCCCCTGCCCCTCTAAAAGCTGACCGGCATAATAGCGGGTATATTCATTAGGATAGGTTCCATTCGCATGCAGCATTGTCTGCATATAGGTATTATCCCAGCTCTTAATAAATCCACTGGCATTCTCTGCATTATACTCCACAGAGACAATGCTCCCGCCTTTGACCATAATCGTGATATATTCTTTCCAGCCATGGCTAAACTCTGAAGCCTGTGCGGTATAGTAACCGTCCTGAAGTCCTGTCTGCTCACCGCAGGCTGTCAAGGACAGCATAAACACTAAAAGCAACACAATACTCAATATCCGTTTCATCTGTCATATCCCTCCTTCAAAGCAAATTTCCCTACCTGTGCCTGAAGTTCCTCGGCTTCTCTCGCCAACAAGCCGCTGGACTGACTTGTTCCGCCTGCATTTTGCAAATTCCGGTCTGCAATGCTTGAAATAGTTTCAATTCTCTCCTCCATACTGATCAGTGCGCTCTCCTGCCCCTCTACTGCTGCCACCAGCTGGTCTGAAATTTCACTGATTTCAGTGGAAACACCGTAAATTGCCTTAAGCGATTCAGCCGTACTGTCATTCAGCTCCACACCCGTCTGGATAACGGCCCTGGTATTTGCCACGATTTCCACCGCGCTTTGGGCAGCCTGGGCACTCTTTCCTGCCAGGTCCTTAACCTCTTCCGCTACCACAGCAAACCCTTTGCCCGCGCTTCCTGCATGAGCAGCTTCCACAGAAGCATTCAGAGCCAGTATGCTGGTCTGGAAAGCAATATCATCTATCGCCTTGGCGATGGATGTAATCTCCTCCGCATTGGAACTGATATCATGCATGGCATTAGAAAGCGCTTCCATCTGGGTATTGGCTTCCTGTACCTTTCTGGTAATCTCCCCTGTCATGGCTCTTGTCTGATCACTTCTCTTCGTGACGCCGGCAAGCTGCTCTTTGACATGCATCACTTCACCGACCAACGCCTCCGTTGCCTGATTCTGTTCTAACGATGCCTGATGCAGCTGTCCGGACTGGCCGCTTAATTCTTCCGCCATACTGGCAAGCCGGGTGGCTGCCGACTGAAAGCCCAATATGGTCTCATTCATGGACTGCAGAATGGTTCCCAGGCTATTCTGAATCAGCGTAAAATCTCCTTTATACTCCACCTGCGGTTCAATCTGCAGATTGCCATCGGCAACCCCACTTAATACCTGTCTGATATCTGATATGTATCGGTTAACACTTGCTAACGTATCAGCCAATGTCCTGGTCATGACCTCCAGTTCATCCCCTGAACGAATGTTGGTCACCTCCGTATGTAAATCCCCGTCGGAAAGGGAGATCATCCTGCTTGTCACATTCTTAACAGGTTTGGAAATGGATTTGGCCAGCCGCAGGATAAATACCATAGAAAGCAAGAGCATCACCAGCGTACATCCCCATGCCACTTCCATTGCCCTGTTAATCAGACTATTATAGTCAGACTTTGGCACCTGAATGACCAGAGCCCACTGAGTACCGCGAATAGGGGAAAAGGCAACTAACATTGTCTGCCCGTCAATGACAAACTCCGTAGCCCCGGTCTCGCCTGTGGTCACACTCTTAATCGCTGCCTCATTGCCCCCGCTAAGCTGAAGCAATGTACTTCCTGCGGTAACCTCTGACTGATCCGGATGCCCCGTAACAATACCTTCACGGTTCACCATATAGGCCATACCATGTTTCCCCAGATTGATACTGCTTAACACATCATTCAATGCATCATATTTATACACGCCAACCACATAATAGGCTGTCTCACCTTCCTCTTTCACCGGCATGCCCATGGTGATTCCAAGCCCCTCATGAGAATTAGTGCCGGCATGGGTTGTCAGGTTATCTGTTTCCTGTAAAAGCGCCAGAAAGTCACTGTCCAGCCTTTCCGCTGCGCCACCTGTTTCCAGAATAAGACTGCCCTTCAAATCATACAGGGCGATGGACTGAAATTCATATATTTCTGCTGCCTCTGTCAAGACGGCTTCCCAACTGCCCTTTAGCCCATCAGCATCGGACATCTCTGCCGTATCGTTCCCCAGGTTGACAATGCTCATCCTGGAATCGCTGGCAATCATCATCATCCGGTCTGCCAGCATATGAATATTCGCTTCCACCGTCTTAGCTGACTGTCTGGCCATAGGCTGCAGGCTGTCCAGCAAAATACTGTTTGCCAGTGATTGCATCGAAAGCGCCATAATCACACAACACATTGCCACCAATATCAAAATATTAAGTGTCGTATTCCTTAATATCCTTCCATTGAGACTCCTTCTCATTTTGCGCCCAGAGCGGGAGTCTGACTGTTTAGTTACCATGTTCACATCGCTCCTTTTCTCAACATTTCTTCTATAAACAGACATAGCAAAAGTCCACTTAAACCACTGACATTCCCTAAAGCAGGTCACGTACCGGCGGCAACAGACTTTCTGAGTTATCATACCACGAACCGTGAATAAAATAAAGCCCCTCCTAGTACTTTTGATATATTTTATCAGAATCCTTCTTCTCTCCGAAGCTTACGCATTTCCCGCCTTTTAATTCCGGATTCCCATTCTGCCTTCTGTGCCTCGGTCTCTATCATAAGACCCGGAACCGGCACCGGATTGCCGTCCTTGTCAACTGCTACCAGTGTCAGATATGCCCTGTTTATGGGTTTGCGGATTCCATCAAGACTTTCTATATAAGTATCTACCCGTACTTCCATAGATGTCTTTCCCACAAATGTCACTCTGCCAATCAACACAATCAGATCCTTCAGATAGGCGCCTCTGATAAATTTCAGATTATCAACAGAGGCGGTTATCACATCCTGTTGTGCATGCCTGATCCCCACAAGCCCAGCCAATTCATCAATCCACTCCATTAATTTCCCGCCAAACAGCCTTCCGGCCCCATTTAAATGCTCCGGACGCACTTGGTATACCTGCTCTATCCTGGATTCTGCAACTGTTTTATTCATATGATCATCTCCTCAGATTCTTATTCTCTTTCTTCTATTCTCTGCTTTTTTCATCATAAAAATCATATTCCACCTGTGAAATAATTGCAATGTTAAATATGTAAAACAGCAAAAGGACCTTGTAAAACGACTCCCACAAGGCCCTTTGAGGTTTCCCATATTTCTCTTTCTTTCATCTGCGCGGTCATCCGCTCCTGCAATCACCAGATTATCTTCCCGGCTATCTTAGCTGACGCAAACGGCCCCGGCACTGCTGCCGTTCCACAATGTTCTCCCAGATAATCTGTGTCAAAAATAATCGGGGAGCCATCCGGATTTTCAAAACGCTCTTCCGGTTCAAATGCGTACCTACCACCTGATTATCTGCCATCTCAAATCCCATATCCTCTTTGACCTCGGTCTCTTCCACCGGCCAGTTAGGTGATACGCGCCTCCTCGCTGCCCCCATTCTGGGGATCCACATATTCACGGTAAATTCCGGGCGCAACAAGTACCTCATCTCCGGGTTTTGCTGCCTGCACTCCTTTCTGCTGTTTGTTAAATGCAGAGAGACACCGTTTCTCACAGTGTCTCCCCCTCCATCATCTCACAATCCAAGATCACGGTCTCATCTTTTGAGGTTTCCCCATTCATCAGTTTAAAGAGCAGCTTCACTGCCTCCTTGGCCACCGGCTCCACTGGATTATAGATGGTACACAGCCGCGGTGTCACATAGTCTAAAATGTCAATGCCATCGAATCCTATGATGCCATAATCCACCCCGGCCTTCTTCCCCTTTGCGGTCATGTATTTCATAATATCCAGTGCAAAAACATCTCCGGAACAGAAAAAGGCCATCCTCTTTGCGCTGCTTTGCATTTCTTCATAAGTCCGTTCCACAAATCCATCCCCGACACCAATCACAAGGCTCTCTACTTGCAGCTCTTGTGTTTTGTTACACTGGTCTACCGCCTCTGTAAAACCCTCCAGACGCTGTCTGTGCACATAGGTATTGTGTTCTGTCTGTTCCACGGACGGACACACGAAGACAATCTTTTCGTAACCCTTTGTGAGAATCATCTGCGTGGCTTCCTTCGCTGCCTTTTTCTCCTCTATACTCACAAAGGGGATGCCGTCAGCAATCCTGTTGCCTATGGTGACAATGGGCGTATCCAGACTTTTCAAAAAATCCCGGTACGCATTTCCCTGGTTAACAGAGGAAAGAATAATGCCATCCACATGATAATCCACCAGCCGCTCCAACTGCTCCTTTTCCATTTCTTTATTCTCTTCATGGAGCGTGATATTAACAAAATACCCCCTCTTGCGCGCCTCCGCGCTGATGGCACTGAGCATCTGGGAGAAATATCTGTTGTTCACATCCAATACCACTACGCCTATGTAAAAGGTCTGCCCCTTTACCAGTCCTCTTGCCAACAGATCAGGCCGATACCCGCATTCTTTTGCCTTAGCCTGAATCAATTCCTTCGTCTGCGGATTTATCCTTCCTGTATCCGTGAGTGCCCGATGCACGGTCATCCTTGAGACACCACACATCTTAGCAAGTTCCTTCGCTGTTATCGCCACCGTATATCCCCCTCTAAATATAGTATAATCTATTCTATCACATAATTTGGATTCGTACCATATTCCAGGAAAGAGGCGGCAAGATACTTGTCACTACATTGTCCTGCAGACTGTCCGTATCTGTCCGTTCCGGTTTCACGGCGTCATGGTCTTCCAGATTGGTAGTCTTTGTGTCCTCACAGTGCAGTGTCACATGTTCCGTTACACAGACCGCTTGAAATCCCTGCAATTCCAAGCTTACCTGCGCCTCTTGCTCCATACGGTTTACGGCAAACAGCACTACTTCCTTTCCTTCCTCGTTATGAACCGCCACATAATCCACACAGGGAACATCATTTCTAAGATCACAGTTATAACAGGGTATCTCATCCACACCAAGCAGCGTCTGGCCAACTCCATAATGCGCCATATGCATAAACGGATAATAGATGGGCTGTACCCATACCCCGCCGCCCCGTTCCGTCATGATAGCCGCACTGATATTGGTCAGAAGAGACTGGCAGGCAATCTTAATGCGGTCCGCGTGCTTTAGGAAGTTCATCATCATTCCGGCAAATAGCAAAGTATCCTCCATGGTATAAATCTGCTCGCTTAAATGAGGCGCCACCTGCCAGGGACTCTCATCCACCGAAGCCGCCACCACCTGATCCGGCACCGACCATACCCCCCACTCATCAAAGCTGATATGCAGCGTCTTATCCGAGCGGTGCCATGCTTTCACATAATCACAGGTACCGATTACGGTTTGAATATACTGTTCCATATCCAGTGACTGAGAAAGAAAATTCCTTGTACCAAGTTCCTGTCCGCCATAGTACTGATGGAGCGAAACATAATCTACATAAGGATATGTATATTTCAGTGTTTCTGCCTCCCAGTCCGGATAAGTCTTCATATCGGACTTGGAACTGCCGCAGGAAACCAATTCGATATTACTGTCTACCTGCTTCATGGCTTTCGCCGTCTCCTGAGCCAGCCTGCCATACTCCTTGGCTGTCTTATGCCCCATCTGCCAGTCCCCGTCCATCTCGTTACCAAGACACCAAGTCTTGATACCATAGGGATTCTCCACGCCGTGTTCCTTTCTCCAGTCACTGTAATACGTTCCTTCTTTGATATTACAATACTCCACCAGGGACACCGCATTCTCAATTCCCTTGGTTCCCAGATTCACTGCAAAGACCGGTTCGATTCCCGCTTTCTTTGCCCATTTCATAAATTCATTGGTCCCAATCTCATTGGTCTCTATGGCACGCCATGCGATCTCCAGCCTGCGGGGACGTTCTTTCACCGGCCCCACACCGTCCCGCCAGTCGTAACAGGACACAAAATTCCCTCCGGGATAACGCACTGCTGTCACGCCCATCTCTTTCACTTTTTCCAGAACATCCTGCCGAAAGCCGTCCTCATCTGCTGTCTCATGCCCCGGCTCATAGATACCCGAATAGACCACACGCCCCATATGCTCCACAAAGGAGCCATAGATTCTCTTATCAATCTCTCCCTTTACAAAATCCTTATTCACAATGATATGCGCCTTTATTTTATCCATACCGTTATGGTTCTCCTTATTTTATAATGTTATTTATGTTACATTTGTCCTGCTTGCCTGCTGCTTTGCCGCCGCTTATCTATTCCTTCACCCCGGCAGTGGCCACACCTTCAATAAAATACTTCTGACAGAAAATATACAACACCAGAAGCGGGATCAGGGATATCATGGTCGCCGCCAGCGTGGGCCCGTATTTGATCACCTTATTTCCCACCAGGACCGCCAACCCTGCCGACAACGTCCTCTTGTTCTGAGAACTGGTAAGCATCAGGGGATACAGCAGATCATTCCAGTTATTCATGAAATGAAAGATTCCCAGACTCACCAATGCCGGTTTACATAACGGCATCATAATGGAGCGGAAAATGCGAAACTCACTCATGCCGTCGATCCTTCCTGACTCTTCCAGGGACTTAGGCAGCCCCTCAAAAAAGGAACTCATCATATATATACCAAAGGCGCTGGTGGCCCGCGGCAGAATCAGTCCCAGATAGCTGTCCAAAAGATGCAGCTTATACACTTCAATATAGAGCGGTGTCATGATGATCTGGAAAGGCACCATCATCGTCAGCAATATGATAGAAAATAAAACCTTGGAACCTTTGAAACGCATCCTTGCAAAGGCGTATCCTGCCATGGAATCAAACAACAGGCTGATCAGCGTCACCCCGCCTGCAAAAATCACGGTATTCTTCGTCATATCAAAGATCGGAATGCTGTCTCCCACATACAAATACTGGTGCAGTGTCCATTCTTCCGGAAAGAACCGGGGTGGAAATTTAATGACTCCCACATCTGTCTTAAAAGAGGAAACAAGCAGCCATAAAATAGGAACCAGCACTGTAATGGCGACCAGAAGTGTAAAAATATATCCTATGGCCGCAGATAAGGTCATCTTCTTTATCCTATACATCTGCATCCTCCTTTCGGCTCAGCACAAATTTGCGCAAAACAAAGGTAATCACCGCTACGATCACAAACAAATAGACCGAAATAGCCGATGCATATCCCAGATCATAAGGCGCCGTCTGAAATCCCCTGTCATATATATACTGTACCACCGTCTCCGTCTTGTTCAGCGGACCGCCCTGGGTCATGACATAGGCCTGGTCAAACATCTGCAGGGCACTTATGGTCGTAGTCACAATACAGAAACTGATGGTGGGCCAGATTCCCGGTATCGTGATATGGATAAACTTCTGAAAACTCCCGGCTCCATCCATCTGCGCTGCCTCATAAAGTGACTGGGGAATGTTCAGCACTGCCGCCGCAAGAAGCGTCAGCGTATAGCCAAAACCTTTCCAGGCTGTCACTGCTATCACCGTAGGCATGGCAAGCTTCGGATCCTTTAAGAAAGCCACCGTCTCCAATCCTGCCTGCCTCAGCCAATAGGCAACCAGTCCCATGTTAGGATCGAGCAGCATGGACCAGACAATGCCGATTGCCGTCATGGAACAGACAAAGGGCAGATAATAGATGGAACGCAGCATCTTGCAATATCTGTTGTTCTTCGCAAGACACACCGTCAAAAGCAGTGCCAGGCCCACCTGCAGCGGCACCTCAAGCAGTGTGAAATAAAGACTGTTAAATGTGGCATTTGTCACCCGGTTATCCGCAAACAGTCTGGTAAAGTTTTTCAAACCTACAACTTCCACATCTCTCATAAAAATATTCATGTTCGTGATACTGATGACAAAAGAAGCAATCAACGGAACAAACACAAATACCGATAAAATAATCATGGATGGTAATATAAAAAGATACGCGCTTTTCTGATTCTGCGCCGCATACTTTCTCTTCTTTTTACGTTTGGTCATAGCCCCTCCCTGTAAAAATCAAAATTGTATGTTATAGAAAAGAACCGCCGAAAACGACGGTTCTTTCGGTTTCATTTTCCTTTGCCTTACTGTGCAAGCACACTGTCCATTGCCGCAGATGCCTCCTTTAAAGCATCCTCCGGTGCCGCCGCACCTGTCATGACCTTCTCAAACAGCGGTATCATCACATCGTTGTCAATCTGGCTCGCCAGAGAATAACCCAGATTATAGGAACGTCCAATTTCCGTTGCTTTAGAGATGGCACTCAATACCTCATCACTCTGTATCTCCGGATCTTCCATCAGGGTCTTAGACCATACCGGGAATCCGTTCCTCTGGGACCATTCCTTCAACACATCGTCTGTCAGCCAATACTGCATGAACTTATAAGCTGCCTGCTTATGACTTTCTTCCGTACCCTTAGGAATCACATAACTGCATCCGCCTGCCGGGGAGAAAGCGCCAGCACTGCCCGCCACACAGGGTGCAATACCAAAGTTAATGCCCTGTTCCCGCAGTCCGTTAATCTGCCAGGGACCGCTCATGTACATGGCTATCTGTCCTGCCTGCAGCATGGTATCCGCTTCCGGACCGGTGATACTGCTGGGAGAAACTTTCTTATTTACAGTCAGATCCTGCAGCCATTCCAGGGTTTTTAAATTCTCCTCAGAATCTAACAGGTTGGTATTGGTGGCCGGATCGTTTGCATCGCCGCCGTTAGCCCATAAGAACTGCATGTATGTAACACTTGTAGGGAGCGCAAGACCAAACTGGTTCTTCTCCGGGTTCGTCAGCTTCACCGCATACTCTGCCAGCTCATCCAATGTGGCAGGAGCCTTCTCCGGATCTAAGCCTGCTTCTTTGAAAAGATCCTTATTCCAATATAAGTAACTCACGTTATACTGCATGGGAGTTCCGTATAACTTACCATCCACATGGGAAAGTTCCAGCACATTTTCTAAGATATTGCTCTTATCCACACCGGTCACATCCCAGAAATCACTGATGTCTTCCAGGGAATCGTTACTCACATAAGGCGCAATATTTTCTACGCCAAACAATACGAAATCCGGTGCCGTTCCTGTAGCAATTGCCGCCGGCAGTTTCTGCTGCAGCTGGTCGTTTGGCATAATATCCATCTGAATCTCAATGTTATCCGTATTCGTCTTATTATAATTGTCTACGATTTCCCGCAGGATATCACCGTCAGAACCTGTAAATACATTCCAGAACTGTAACTTGATTTTCTCGCCGGATGCTGTATCTGCCGCATCTTTACTGTCTGTCTGTGTATCTGCCGCTGCCTGCTGCTCCTGCTGTGTATCTGCCGTATCATTGGATGCTGTCTGATCTGTGTCGGTATTTCCACCGCAGCCTGCCAATAATGTGATACACATCGCCGCACTCAAAAGTACGCTTACTAGTTTCTTTTTCATGAATAAACCTCCTGTCTGTGTTTGTGTTGCAGGAAGGCGACACCCTCCTGTAGATTTTTGACAGACACTTTACATTTATGCAAAAATGATTTAAAATAACGAATGTAAAAATATCCTAACAGTCTATCAGTTCTTTCGCGGGGACCATAGCGGTTGGGGTATTTTTTTGTGTTCCTCCCATAACACAGGCATCATTTTCGTTGTCTTAACTGCAAAATACAGTGTTCTGTCTTATCACTATGTGCAATTTTCTTTTGCGTACTCGTGTACGCTTTATGGAAATTATACACTTTGTACAAAGACCTGTCAACAGGAAAATGAAAAATCCGGCTTCATGAACAGGCCAAAGTCATGACGCACTGACGCAAAATATAGAACACATAAAAAAGGAAATCATTACACTGGAAGAATCCATGAATCGCATTACAATAGAATAAAAGATTTAGTTTCGTTCCCTGATAGTCACCCTGACCACGTCTCCCGGATGTTTTCCAATCCGGACGCGTATCTCCTTGCACACCCCTATGATATAGCATACACTTCCGTCAGCATTTTTCACACCCATATTGACTATGCTGCCATCATAGGGTTCTCCGTCAAACTCAGCGTGCACCTTCACCCGGCCCCGCCCAAACTCTTTCCTGATATCATAGGGGAAAATAACATAAGCGCCGCCGCTTCCTTCTGCATCATAAAGCAGAGATTCATATTCATATATTTTAACATTTCTTTCTTCATTCCCCATGCCAATACCTCCTGATCTGCTCCTGCGTCAATGCATCCGCAAACTCCTTCTTCAACCTAAGAAAGTACTCCAAATCCAACAAAATACCATACAACACTGCCCGTGCCTCAAACTCCTGTCTCGTTACAGGCAGCTGGGAACTCTTCATCTGCGAAAGCACCTCCTCCAATCTGGCAAGCAGGGCCCTGGCATTATTGGATTCCCCAAAGGTAACCCCAATCTCATAAAACAGGTCTGCCACCTGATCCGTCTGCGGCAGAAACATATGGATACTGATAATCTTCTTATAAACGTCCTTAAGGACAATCGTCTGCTGTTCTCTCATATTCATATAAGCAATGAAATATTTCGACTCCTGAAAAAAGGTATTATTCATGTAAGCATAAGCCTGCTTCTTACCAATATCTATATCTGCCTGCAGTTTATGAAAACAGGTTCCTGTATAATCCTCCCTATCCTCTTTCCTGATATACTCTGACATCCGCATAAGAACGGCCCGCATGTCCTCCTCCAACTGACGCTGCATAGCCCGAATCTCTTTGCTTTTTCCCGGCATATAAAGATTCAGAAGCGTACCGATTCCCGCCCCGATCAGAAGAAGCATCGCCTCGTTGCCAATAAACGGTAAAGACATGTCCTTTTCCAGAAGATAGTGCGTCGTCAGCACCGCATTTATGGATACCGCCTCACCCAAATGAAACGGAATGCAGCATGCAATAAAAAGAAACAGGAAAATACCGTAAGCAAACACATGATACCCGACAACATGAAAGACTGCATAAGCAAGAACCGTAGCTAACAGGAAAGCACACATTCTTTTCACGGAAATGACAATCGTCTCACGGGAAGTGTCCTGTATCGTCAGCAGCGTAATGATGCCCGCCGCCGTACTGTAGCCAAGTCCCAGCATATCAGCAAGAAAAATAGATATCACACTTCCGACGGCAATCTTAATCAGTTTTAACATGGAATGAGCCTCTTCATTTTAAAATTATATTTTTCACATTCTAATTCCATCTTCTTAAAATCTAGGCATTGCTTTTTAGCTGCAAAGTTCTCTCCAGAAATATATTTATGATAAAGAACATTTGCTGTATTAGTCAATTCACTTACCTGTTCATTACACCACTCTAATTCCTTGATGAGAAGTTCCTTTTTCTTTCTCGTATCAGAATTATCATGTTTACGGATTTTCGTATCAATATGTTGTATCTGTGCATCTTCTACTGGTATCATAAGATTAAAATTTAAAACTCCTATCAGAACACCATTATATACAATTTTCTTAAAATCTATCTTATCACGCATCTTTTCATGCTTTTTCTTGGGTTTCGACAATGGTACACAATCCTTATGATTCTTACCTACAATAATCACTCCAAGAAAAGGACGTTCATCTTTACCTGTCTGCTGCGTATTTTTTCAGAATTAAGTCGATGGAACATATCTGTTATAAATCTCCACGTGATCGTAGATACACCGCCAGTTGCTGGTGGAAGCCGCCGTCACACAGATATATGGTTTCCCGCCTGCAAATGTACCGTAACTTACTGCACAGTTCTTAGACTGGTCGATATACCCGGTCTTGGCGCAAAGCACTTCACCGCCGGTGTCCTTATCTTCAATCTTCCGCAAAAACCAGTTGGAAATCTCAATACCATCCGGATGTTGTTCCGTAGGTTTCGTAGTATAAGTGTGTAAGGATAAAAATTCCCTGCACAGGTCATTGTGTATCGCCGCCTTCATAATAACAGCCATATCATAAACGGTGCTGTAATGAGCTTCATCGTAAATTCCCACACAGTTGGTAAAATGTGTGCTGTCTGCAATTCCAAGCTCTTCCAGTTTCTGATTCATCATCTCCACAAAAGCCTCCTGAGAACCAGCCACATAAGTTGCCAGTCCCAGTGCCGCATCCCCGCCGGAGTGTAATGCCGTTCCATAAAACAGATCACGTACCGTTACCTCTTCCCCATCTAAAAATCCTACGGAACTGCAGTCATTCACATACGCATAATCCGTAATCTCCAGTGTCATCGTGAACGTATCATCCAAGTCCTCTTCCGAAATATGTTCCGCCGCCACCAATATGGTCAGTACCTTTGTCATGGATGCCGGCAGGATTCTTTCCTTTGCACCCTTGGATGCCACAATAGTATCTGCACTTTCATCCACCAGAACAGCATTCGTACTGATTACGTCCTCACTGGTAATGGCTGCTGTATCCGGCGTTTCCGCAAAAGAATACGTCAGGGGCTCTTCTTCTGCCTCCGTCGTTTCTGCTTCCGACAGCTCTGTCTCTGTTTCCCCGGTCTCTTGTGTTCCGGTTTCTGCTGCCCTTTCCATTACCTTTTCTATGATGCTTCCCATTCCATCAGACTGCCCCATAGCCGTTGCTTCCTGTGCCGGGTTTTCATCTGCTTTTGTTTTTCTACTGGATCTGACGGCGACACCTGCTAAAACGATAATCATCCCTAGGATTCCCAGGCACAGTGCCCTTTTTATCATACGCTGTCTTCTCAAACGCCGCTGTCTCTCGAGCCGCATACGCTGTCTTCTCTCATAGCGGGCTCGAAATTCCCGGTCTTCCTCTCCATCTTCAAAGTACGACTCCATCACTGCACTGCCTCCGAAATTCTTTTATGATAGTTCTGTAAGAACATTTATTCTATTCTCACAACACATATTCTTTGCCAAGAATATTTATATTATAAATCTATTTGTGTGTCATGTCTAATACACGTTTGTACTCATTTGGCAGCTCATTTACTCATACAACAGCGAAGGTCAACAGCCTGCTCCCCAAACCCACTACGATACAGAAATATAAGATTTCCAACAAATTAAAAATAACCGCTGTAAGATATAACTATTTCCGTTATACTATCTTACAGCAGTTATCGTTCTACTAATAGTTAATTCCGTTAATGGCCAACTCTCCATCCACAACACCGAAATTTATATTGGATGATCCTCCGTCTGAGATGGAAAATCCCGCCATGCTGGGTTGGAAGTTCTCAATATCAGCCGCTTCCACAGACTTTAACAGCCCTTCTGTAAAGACTGTTTCCGCTCCCAGATTCAGAAAATCTTCTTTCGTCTCAACCACATCAACATCCGGCAAGCCCACATAAACCGGAAATGCAGTCAGTTCTGCCAGCGCTTCCAAATCCTTTTGGGCAGCTGCGTCTTTTACTTTTCTGGCAAATGCCTCTGCTGCCTCACTGTCCACCGCAAAATTATCCTCGTATACTTTCCCTGTCTGTATGCTTTGTGTATCTTCTTCTGCTTTTTCTACGGTCTCTTCCTCAGTCTTTTCTGTGTTTTCCCCATCTGTTTTCTCTGCATCTCCTTCCTGTATTTTCTCGACAGCCTCCTCACTGTCCGCCAAAGAATCCGGCTCACTTTCCCTCGATATGTCTGCGGGCGTACTCTGCTGTGTATCCTGCCCGGACTGTCTGCCATCTCCGCATCCAGTCAAAACCGCTCCTGCCAGAGCCAAACTCAAAATAATAATCGATGCACTTTTCATTTTCTTTCTCATCTTAAACTCCTCCTGTTATTTCAAATTCTATCTCCCCTGATGAACCAGGTGCAATTTCATATTTCTCAAAAATGATAACCGGACGGTTCTTCTCATTGATATAGAACTTTGTCTCTTTCGAAATTCCTGTAAAACCTCCTTCCTCTGGTGTAAAAAATACTTCTCCTTCCTGTCGCCTTTCTGCAATCTGTTCCCTGATGCTTTCATTTACCAGTTCTATATAATCACTGCCCAGCATATCCTTTAAAGTAACCATTTCTCCTGTTCCTAAAGAAAGATTATAAAACCTTGATTCATTATAGGCATTTGTCCAATTTTCGGTTCCCCTCACTACAAAAGAAAGGTAATCGTTATTCTGCTGCTTAATCTCATATCCCACCGTAATCTTTATCTTATGATTCGCCCACTCTTCCAGTGTCCCTCCTGTTTCCAGAAAAGCGGTCCTGTATTCCTCTGCACGCTGCATTGCCTCATCTGCATATTGATTACAACAATCAAGTATCTCCTGATTAATCTCATCTACCTTTAACCCGGTATCCTCTGCAATCATTTCTATGGTCGGTATCTCCACAAAAACCGCTATATCATCTTTTTCTGTTTCATAAGAACGGAATGTCAGTACCCTCGCCAGGCCGCCGATTACGGGCAGCTGCGCCGCTTCTGCCGCAAATACCTGACTTGTATTCAAAGCCAGCGTGAAAAAAACACATACTGTTGCAGCAGCCGCTTCCATAGCATGTATCATTCTTTTAAAACTATGACTGCCTCCAGCTTTTTTTGTCTGCCGCTTCCTCGATTTTTGTATTTCCTGCTGTATCCGCATATCAAGTTCCTTGGGAATCACAATATTATCATACTCTTCCTTCAGTTTTTCTAAACTTCCCATAAATCCGCCTCCTGCATATTTTCTTTTAATTGTTTTAGGCCGCGATATAACTTTGTTTTAACTGTATTCAGATTCATCCCCATAATACGGGAAATCTCTTTCAAAGATAGTTCTTCAAAGAACCTGAGTTTTATGATTCCCTGTACATCAAGATCCAGTCTGTCCAATTCCTTTTCTATATCATCATCCGACTCATAACTTTTTTCGTAATAGACCTCTTGTGCCAACGCATCATCAGACAGAACAACCCTTTTGCGCTTTTTTATGACCGCCAGACATTCATTGATCAAGATTCTATAAAACCAGGTCCTGACTGCTTCTGTATTCTTTATGCTTTCATATGATTCCAGTGCTTTACAGACAGCGCTCTGGACAACATCAAGAGCGTCCTCCTGATTTCTGGTATAACTGTAGGCCACCCTATAAAACCTGTCCTGATTTTCCAGGATATACTGAATCAGATTTTCATACAATATTTGTTTCATAACAGGTACGCACCTCTCCATTTTACTCTTTTACTATATAGATTTTTCTGACATCCAAAAAGTTTCATAAGGAACAAAAAAGATGACCTTTACATAATCCGGCGTTTATAGCAGAAAAATTAATGATAAAAAATCGAGCAAAGCTCGACTGCAAGATTCGCTTCGCAGCCTTGTAAATCCGGAGCCGTTTCCTATACTAAAAAAAATACCAGCCATACTCGGCTGGTTGATTATTGGCATATTGCCAAGTCTTCATGCCATAAAACTGATGCCCCAAAATGTTCTGGAGGCTGATCTGATTCTTGGCACCGGTATAAATTGCAGCGAAACAGGGATTTGAACTCGCCGGGGAAATCCCTGTTTCAAGTACTGATTGGACAACGGATATTCTTTCACTGCATCCTTTTCGTCCATCCCCAGAGCCATCATGATCAAAAATCCGGCCGCCCCGTCCTGTCCTTCCCGGCAGTACAGTGAAAATAAAGATTTCCGTCATTTTGCAACAAAAGGGCAAATAGTCTTTGATATGCCGGATTGTCAAACGCCATGGTCTGATATCCCTCTTTTCAATATTCCAGAATATATCGAAACTGTTCGGCATTCATCTTACTATTTATTATTTATTCTGCCAATGAGAATCGGAAATCCTCCGCCATCCTGTTTTCAAACAATCCTTATATGCTCCAAATCAAACATAATCTCTTTTTTAAGTGTGTCAGAAAGTACACTTTTTCTTTTATTCACCGTCTCCGTAATAAAGTCCGCCCATTCCCTTGTAATTCCGGCATAGACACTTCTGGACACAATGGCCCTGTAAATCCAAAACTGTGTGCAGTCTTCTCTACCGTTATGCGGTTCATATACCAGCAAAAGATAGGGCAGCCGTTCCCAGGACGGTTCCCTTATAAGCATCCTGATCAAGTATTTCCTGACACTGACATTCTTACAGCTTATGTAAGCCTTGTATATCCTCTCAGCGCCATAAGAAATACCACATTTCATAATGGCATTGTATGCCGCCTTTGCAACTGAAGTATCCGCACCATGTAAATACTCCCAGTAAATATCCGAAAGATTTACTGCCCCAATCTTTACCGCTCCCAGTCCGCTCAGGGCTTTCATCGCATTTTTCACAAGTCCGGGTCTGTCTGCATACAGATACTCTATCAGCATATCTGCATCCTTCACACTGCCGTTTTCACCAATCCCCAATATGGCAACCGCTTCTTTGCTTGTATGAAGTTTTTGCTTATAATAAGCAAGTATGTCAAAATCCGTGTGTCGGCGCAGGATATAACAGACATCACTGCGTATGCCGCCTGCCGTATCGAGAAGGTATTTCTCTATGCCTTCCCAGGCACTGCCCAGCCTCTCATATTTTACCGCTAAAGCCTTTTGCCGCACAATCGGACTTTTATTTTGCAGATAGCCCTCTATCTGCGCCTCGCTGCACTCATACTTTTGAAGGATCAGACGAATCACCAGCTGCTTTTCATTTCCGCTTTTTTCTCTTGTCAGGAGTCTTTCCGCATCCTGCTTGGAAAGCACATCCGGTGAAAGCAATACTTTATATAAAAACCTCTTCGTAACGGGCGGATAACTCCTGATTTGATCAAGAGATATTTCCTGTAAATGAGTCAGTATCTTTTCAAACAGTTTCCCTTCAATCTCCTGAAACTGTTGATACACATACCGCTCTCCCTTTTTCGTACAGCTGATAAAAGGTATCATCCCGACAGCAGTATCTGTCTTGATTCCATCCAACTTATCCGCTAAAATCCCATAGGCAGTTTCCCGCACCTGCCTGACCCAGTCATTGAGGCGAAGCACGATATACCCAAAGGATTCCTCATCCTCCTCAAGTATCCTCATACACCTTTCCCTGAAATACCCATTGGGATGCAGTGTGCCAAGCCGCATGACATTCAACCGTGCCTGCCGATTGACAATAGAATCTGCCAGGCCGGCCGGCAATACTTTCTTCCAGTCAATCATCCACTCCATGGACGTGTATTGCCGAAACTGCCGGTCAAGCCTTATGATTTTCGCTGCATCCAGGCTATTCATGTAAGTATGAATGACCCCTGCCACTTGATTAACAAGCGCCTTATCGTCAGATAACAGGACAGGATACAACGCCGCCAGACGATTTTCCTCTCCTGTCTCCAACTTCTCCATGCAATCATATATTTCAGCATACCGCTCAATTTCTATAACTGTCTCCTGTTTCTTACATCCCCCAAACAGCATGGTTTATCGTCCCCTTTTCCTATCCGGAATAGTCCTGCTATAGGCTTATTCCCCCAGCAGAGCCTTCTTCGCCTCTGCCACTATCCTGCTGTCAGTCCTGAAAATGCTGTATTCATCCATCATGGGAAGGCCCATGGGCACATCTTCCTTTCGATACTGCATACCGCTGTCCACAACCTGTTTCGCTGACAGATGGTAACTGGTGATAGCAGTCTGTGCACGGAACCGGCGGATCACATCAGGCGTCACCCCTGCTCCCGCCATAATACGCGGCGTTCCTGTTTCTTTCTGCAATTCGCATAACTGCTGCAACAACGGCAATCCCATAAGGCATTCTCTCTTCTGTCCGGATGTAAGAATGGTATCAATCCCTAATTCCCTGGCCTGTCCATAAGCCTTTATGGGGTCTGCGCAGACATCAAAGGCACGATGCAGGGTCACTTTCATGTCACCCGCTTCCTTCATCAATTCCTCCATCTGCCCCATATGAAGGTTCCCGTCCGCCTGCAGGCATCCGATCACCACGCCCTCGGCGCCCGCTTCTCGAAACAGCGCCACTTCTCTTCTCAGTATCTGAAACTCATTTTCCGTATAGAGAAAATCCCCAAAGCGAGGCCGCAAAAGCACACGGACCGGCAGGTCACAACAGGCCTTTACCTGTTCAAACAATGCCAGTCCCGGCGAAATGCCGCCGATGATGAGCGCCGCACAAAGTTCCAGTCGGTCTGCTCCTCCTTCTTTGGCAGCAATGGCTGATTCTACGCTGTCTACGCAGCATTCTAATATACAGTTGGTCATGAAACTTCACTCCTCTTATGGCTGTTGTGTAATTTTGGTCAGAGTATACCATACTATAGATGCTTTTGCCAGTTCCTTTCTCCGCCTCTCGTCAATGCGTCCACGCCATAACGCCCATGCCAATCACGCTTCCAGAAGCGCCGCAATCTCCTCCTTATACGGCGGAATCGTTTTCTCACTGCTTCCCTCCTCACAGATCCAGGGTGTCTCCAGAATCTTCGGCACCTGTGCAAATCTGTCGTCATGGACAATCTGCCGTAAGATATCAAATCCAATGTGACCCTTTCCGATATTGGCATGACGATCTTTATGCGCCCCGCAGGGATTCATACTGTCATTGATATGTATGGCCGCAATCTGCGAAATCCCGATTGTCTCTTCAAACTGCTGTAATACCCCTTCATAGTCCTCAACCAGATGATAACCGGCATCATGCACATGACAGGTATCAAAACAGACGCGCAGCCTGTCCCTCTTATGTACGCCGTCATAGATCATCTTTATTTCCTCAAAGCTTCTGCCCAGCTCACTGCCTTTTCCTGCCATCGTTTCCAACGCGATATAGACGTCATCTTCATTCTTATCCAGCACAAGATTAAGGCCCTTTATAATCTGCGCGATTCCGGCTTCTTCCCCTGCTCCCACATGTGCGCCCGGGTGCAGTATCAAAATCCTGCTGCGCATGGCCGCTGTCCTTTGTATCTCCTTTTCAAGAAATGTCACAGCCAGCTCAAATGTCTCCGGCTTCACGGTATTTCCCAGATTGATGATATACGGCGCATGGACTACAATCTCCTCAATTCCCGCTTCTTTGGCATACTCCCATCCCGCCTCTACATTTAACGCCGCAATTTCTTTTCTCACTGTGTTTTGCGGTGCCCCTGTGTAAAGCATCAGGACATTTGCCCCGTAGGACTCGGCCTCCTTCACCGACCCAAGAAACATTTCTTTGCCGGCCATTTTTACGTGAGAACCAATTTTTATCTTTTGCATTTTGCTGGTCTCCTATTCTACTAAAATAAATATAATTATTATAACATTTCCTGACCCAAAAAGCACCTGTATAGTGCTCAATATCTAAACCTACTATTTATCCTTTTTTCAGACAACAATCATCTCAATATAATATATCAATTCAAAAATTGCTGCATAACAAAATATAAATAAACAAAATTGAACGTTTTGTTTTCCAACACATAAAAGAGCATGATATTTGTCCCACTTTATCATGCCCCATTAGTCAACTATTAAATTATCCTCACACAATCAATCTAAACCACAAGAGTTCTACCTTCTCATAGCATCCCAGATACCATTCAAAACCTTTCTCGTTTCCTGTGTGATCGAATCCAACTGTCCATGATTCCCGCCAATCGCAGACATAAATGCAGCATAAGCCTGCTTCCTTATCTTCACACTGTCCGTTCTGACAGCAGGCTCCTTATCCTGCACACCACTACCATGATAATCCGTCCGCGCCTTAAAATCCTGCAATTCACTCCATATCTGCGTGCTGGCAGCCATAAAGCGGCTGTGTGTTTCATATGCCTTATCAAGCATCTCCAGTTCTTTCTCTTTCGTCAGTTCCTGCATACTTCCGTCTTCCGCCGTATAATATTCCTTCCGGCTGTCAGGCGCTGCGTATTTTTCCTCTATTTTTTCTTTCATCACCTGATAGGCATGGACCATCTTGTTTACATGACCATCAAAGGTATCTGTTTGGGGGCCATCCTGTCCTGCCACAATCTTTTCAAAATCATTCATGATACCATAGGCCCCGGAATGTAAGGCTGCCAGTTCTTTGATATTCTCAGTCCGTTCCCATTTCCCCATCTGAGCCATTTTTTCTTTTAGAGCATTTCGTCCTTCCTCGGAGATTTCTGCACGATCACACATTCTATAATCTGCCGCACTGCCTTTATCCATCTGCTGCATTTGCTGCTTGATTCTGTCCGCATTCACATGATATGAGCGCTGTGCCGCCCTCTGCATATGATTGATATCCATTGATTTCTCCTTTCATTTCTTCTGCCAATCCGTTCATCATTTATATCGGCAAAAAACTCCCGGTTTTGCGGCAGATGTAACGAAAAGGATACTTTTCGGGAATAAAAACTTTAACAGCAATTCAGGGGGACCGCCGCCAGAAGGGATATTCTCTATTCTGCAGCCTCATCCGGCTCATCCCAATTGCCAAACAGTTCCGTTATCTCCGCTTCCGTCAGATAGGCAACACCTGTGATTTTCTCGTCTTCTCCACGGATTATCCTGATATTTACTGTGCCTTTCGGGTTCATATCCAGTGTGTAAAAAGATTGATTGGTTGATCGGACATCCAGAAAAATATTGACCAGCTGTCCCTGATAGTAGCAATTTTTACCATCCATTGTAACACCTGCGGCCTGATACTCCGCCCGCTGTGCTTCCGCCCATTCTTTTTCCTGCTTTTCCTGTTTTTCCTCAAATTCATCTTCACGATCTAACGCGTTAAACAATACTGACTGGAACTGTATGTTCCCATCTTCAAGGGCTTTATCCAGCCATTCCTCCAACACATCCTCATCCATCTGTCCAACGACTGCTCCCCAAAAGGCAATCTGTCCATCTGTGTAAATTCTTTCAAGCCATTGATTCTGTTCTTCTTCACGCAGCCGGGAAAAAATAGCGCTAAACTGCGGCAGACTGTTATTCTCATAGTATTCAGCAGCACTGCTATTCAGTGAAAGATGTGGCTGATACGATGGCTTGTCAGCCGTATCTACCGGTGTGCTGTCATGCAATCCCGCTGCATAGACATTGCCAGCGCCATTTCCCATCTGATAAACACCTAAAAAAACTGCACCAAAAGCCACACACAACGTCAGAAGGACAGTCAAAAAGGTAACCGCCTTAGATGGTTTCTTATATCTCATAATCGCTCTCAACCTTTCTTTTAATAATTGTTTGTTTTCGTTTAAAGTAAGGGCACCAAGTTTCTCCTGATATCTCCCCACTGCCCACATGGCATCCAGCAAAGTCTGTCCATACTCTTTCGCATTAGCGCACCCCGTTTTCACAACGACAGCCTCATCACAGGAAAATTCACAAGCTTTCATCATTTCCCGGTTCATAAGATGCACAAGCGGATTAAACCAATGCAGGCAGACTGTAACCTGTGCCAGCCATTTATACAACATATCCCGCCGCTTGTAATGCGTCAGTTCATGCACAATGGTATACTGAAAATCCTTTTCGGAGATATCCGCGTCTGGTAACACAATGCACGGATGGAAAAACCCAATCAACAACGGAGAAGAAATCAACGGATTGATGCACAATTCTACCGGCTTCTTCATACCAGCCCTCTTAGCGGCAACAGAAAGCCGGTCTAACATCGCAACATCAGATACCGGCATCAATCCCGCATGGATATACCGTATAAAGCCCTGATAGATTGTTACCTTCCGTATCACCAGTCCCAGCGCAGTCACCAGCCAGATCAGCCAGATATGATTGCTTAGCAGCTCCCTGACATCCTGAAGAAGCCAACCCGCCATCGGCCCTTCCACCGAATCATTCATAGGTTCCGTATTCCACTCCTGGTCATCGCCGGCTGTCAAAGCGCCACCCTCCTCATGAAACGCGGATTGCCGCTGTCGTGAAACAGCCGTCTGTGACATGGCCTGATCAGCTGCCTGATAGATTTTTCCTAACAGATTCATTTCCGGTCCAAAGGGAAGCAATAACCGCAAAATGACTATCATCCAAATGTAATACTGCCATTGCCGGCTAATCCGGTCCTGCAAAAGCAGCTTTCCCAAGAAAAGAGCCAATATAAGTAACCCGCCGGAAAAAGACATGGACAGATAAAGTTTCAAAACTTCGTTCATAGTTCCCCCCTTCCTTTCTCCAACAATTCTTTCAGCTCATCGTACTCCTCATCTGACAGTAAATCCCCTGAAATCAAATTGGAAACCAGCCCTTTTACATTTCCCTCATAAACTTTATGCAGGAAATTTTTTGTCTGAGCCGTCTGATATTCCGTCTCAGAAATGAGTGTGGTATATTCATTACGCCGACCAATTTTCCTGGCGCTTAAGAATCCTTTTTGCATCAGCCTCGATAATAACACGATCAACGTATTCTTCTGACACGGTTTGCCTCTGGACTCCAACGCCTCCATAATATAAGGAAAAAGCGTCACTTTCTGCTGATTTTCCCATACAATTTTCATAATTTCAAATTCGGCATCTGATAATTGCTGTACCATAGGCTCCCCCCAAACGATTGTTACTGGACAAATCCTTTATGTATAACATTGTGTCGTATATTATATATAACATATCGTTATACATTTGTCAAGGTGCTAACAGGATAAAATGCAATAGAGTTCTTTCCATAAAAAACAGAGCGTATAGGCCTGTTTACTATACGCTCTGATGCTGTGCGGCTATTAAAATCCTGTTTTCATAATATTTTTGTATAATATACAAACTCACTGTCTCTCTTATATTCGGTATATCCCAGTTTTTGATAAAAAGAATTTGTGCGGATATTCCAGATAGGAGTGTCGAGATAAATTTCTTTGACAGCAGGAAACATTTGTTCAATTTCCTGCATCATATAAACACCATATCCTGTTCTGTGGTATTCCGGACTGATAAATATTCTTCCTATGTCAAGTCTGTCCCCATCCATAAAAAGGATAGCCGCGCCTATAATAAGCCCCTCCGCTAATAGTTTATATAAATGATTTGTTCTCGCCATCTTTGTATGAAACTGTACGGACATATACCCCGGAGGCCCTCCTTTGCAACGTGCTCCTACCTCTATGTCACTATCGAATGAACGTTTAGAAATACTGTTTATCACAATAGCATCCGATGTACCGGCCTTTACGAATTCAATCATGATATCTCTCCCTCAAAAAACAAGTATAGTACCTAATCAGAATCCTTTTTCGCTCTGAAAATAATTATTCATCTATAAACAATTCCAAATAAGATTGAATTCGTGCCTTGCTATATAGTTCATCCAACAAACCAAATTCCGGATCATAGTATTTCCCATAATAATACAAAACCCAGTGACTATATTTGGGTAATAATACTTTCAGAATACACACTGACGGTAATGGAGTAGAATTGTCTGCCTTTGTCATGGTCTTCGCCTGTGCGATACCATAATGCTGCAATGCTTTTTCAATATCTTTTTTCCCAGTTCCTTTATCATTATGCATCACCTGAATAACATCCTCTACTGATACATTTGCAATCATCGCAACACATGCCTGTCCACACAGATATTCCGTTGGCTGTTTGATATATTTGATTTCTTTCATTCCCGCTCTCCTGATAATTCATCCGTCATGGCAAGCTCTACATTGCCTTCCAAATTATTATTCGGCTAAAGAACGATAAAAATTTATCTCCTCCTCGGAAAGTTCATAGTAAAAAACTAAAAATTCCTCTGGAATAGAAAATCCTTTGATACTTTCTTCTGCCACCGTCATTTTGATAATATTGTTCCTTTGCTCCCTCTAAGTCCTTTTTCAATTCGCCTTGCCGTTCTGCTATGTCCGAATCATCAAAAGCCGAACCCTGGTTATATTGATATAACTGCTCTTCATCACTTATTGTTTTTAAAAGCTCGTTATTCTCCGCTGCATATATTCTGATTTCAGCCAGATTATTTAGCTCTTCCAAGGTATATTTTTCTCTCTGCGAAGCGGAGCACCCCGCACAAATACATACTACAAACACTAACAGCATGCTGATTTCCAGATAGATTTTCTTATTCATCTTTTCCCCTGCTTTCTATAAGTAATTTCACTCAAATACGTTGCAAACTGTCTGTCCGTAATAAATCATCAAAAAGCTTCCTGCTTCAGTACTTGCCAGAAGAATAACCACTCCTGCAATCATCATGACTGCATATTTCTTTCTTCTGTTTTCCCTCTGCTTCTTAAACTCCCCGAATACCTTATCATCAAATGTCAGGTGTTCATTTCTGATTTCCTGGTACTTTCTGATCTGCAGGAACTGCCAGACAATCATGATTATCCCGGCAGCCATTGTCACCCAATAAAGAAAGGACATGATTCTGTAGTCATCAAAACAACCAAAGACATTTGATAATACAAATAAGCTTATTCCTCCCGTAATCTGCTTTACATTCTGCCTGCTGTACGATAAATATCCATCCAGCATCTCCTGGCTGACATAATACCCGCTGCTTGATACAACTTTTTCTTCTGAATATATTTTTTCTTCATAATCCTCTTTCAGCAGGTAGTCTGTTGACACGCCAAACAGGTTACTGATTTGTACTAATTTCCCCACTTCGGGTATTCCTTTATCATTTACCCATTTCCCTACTGCCTGTCGGGATACCTCTAACCTTTCCGCTAAATCCTCCTGCGTCATTCCATTGTCTTTCAACAGCGCTTTTAATTTCTGTCCCAATGTCATTTTTTCCACCTCCTGCAAATATTCTATTTCTAAGCAATCGGGGAAAACAACCAATCTGTGGTTTCTTCTTGTCAACTTTGCGTTTCGTTCGCCTGTTTCATTTCATCTTATTCCATTTTCATCTTATTCTATTTTCATCATGATCTCACTCCAGACCTGTTCTTCACCTGTCAGTTCCACAAACGACGCAAGAAAGGCTTCTTTAGAAATCAATTCCTTGACAACGCTTCCACCCGTACCGTCTTTTGCATTTTCTTCTTTCATTCTGGTATAATAAATACCCGCCTGTGTTATTTCCGGCTGCTGTCCTTCCCACCACCATAAACCAGACTCTCCCAATTGATGGACGTCACATACTTCGATTCCGTTTCCAAGACAATCAAGTTCCTTAATACCCCTGGCATTTAAGACACATTCATGAAGTCCATAATAAGTACACCACTCACTACTGCTCCGCAAACAATGAACCAACTTCCCCTCCTTAGCCAAAATCAGCCATTCGTTCCCGTCGCACCAGTCCAGATAAGTACAGACCGCCCTGCCGTTTCTATAATCTATAATAAAGTCAATCCGCTCGTACTCTTCAAAATCATATTGAATCAAAAACAATAATTCTTCAACCCCGTCTCCATCTATATCACTTCTTAGCATCCTGCTGCTGTCACCGTCTGTCTCGTATGCCATTTCCAGTTCCTCAACGATAGTTTCCGGATCGGCATACTTCCTTTCTACTACTGAAAAGTCCCCCTTTTCAATCGCGGCAAAGACTTCTTCCCGACTCCTATATGCCTCACGGTTTTCTGTGGGGATTTCTAAAAAGGAGGCGCAATCTTCCTCCTCACACTGTACTGTCATCTTTTGCAGGTCTTCCCGTGTGCCCTTGAATACATTCCTGTCTATATATTTCTCCGCACCCTGGTATCCATCCAGAACGGCAGTGTCGGTATACTGCCAGAATGACCATGTGTTCCCGGACAGCAGAAACGGCTGATAATAGACATTTCTGATCCACAAAGGATATGCCGTAAACTCATCCCTGATATAATGATGGTAAGCCGAGTATGTTGTATAGATAATGGGCTTGACCTGATAGCATTCTTCCAACGTCTCAAGCATCTTTCTAAGCTGTGTGACAACTTCCTCTCTTGGCGGCGGATCCTTCTCCTTATCCCCATAAAACTCCACGTCAATCACAGGCGCCAGTTTCCCCTCCAGATTGCCTACCATATCCATATAGAACTGGGCCTGTTTCCTGCCCTCACTGTCGAAGCTGAAAAAATGATAAGCACCGATATAGAGATCCGTTTTCTCGGCCTCCCGCCAGTTATTATAAAAACATTCATCCACGTGGCCGCTCCCCTCTGTGGCTTTGATGAAGGCAAAATCCAAATCCTGTCTTGCCAGCACCGGCCAGTCGATGGTTCCCTGATAGTGGGATACATCAATACCGGTTACCTCGTATCTTCCGGCAAACAGCGGCGCGATTTTAATCTTCTTTGCTATCACTAAAATGCCGAAGATCACTGCCAAAATGACTAACGCTATGAAAATCAAATATATTCTTCTTTTCTTCATCCTCACTTACCAAAAGCATGCTCTAATATTAAAATCATAGTTGTCCGGCTTTTAAGACTATGACTTATCCCTATCTTTTCACCCAAATTATCATTTTAGAAATATAAATTAAATTATAAGGTGTTTATTTCAAAAAGTAAATGCGTTCTGGAAATAAGAATCTTTTGAGCCAGACAACGGATGCCCGGTTTCGTGAGACATCCTTATGTAACAAAAGAGCCTTGCAGGAATGAATCCCACAAGGCCCTCTCTATTTATGCCTGCCCGCACATAATCTCTTTTACCATTTTAGCGAACAAATCCTTATCCGCACTAAGCGCTACTTTTGCATTTTCTTCCTTATCTTTATAACGCTTGTCGATATCGCATATGCTCATGCCGTCCGATGCGCCGCCGGCAATGTCAATATCCACATAAGTACTGGTCACGTCTTGCAGGACATTGGCATCGATCACAGCACAGACTGCCAATGCGTCATGAATCGGTACCGTATTGATATCCTCCATAGGCTGCCAGATCTTATAGCCTGCCTGTCTGTGTCTGATAAAACTTGCCGTAGCCTTTCCTGCCGCGCCGCCGTCTTTTTCCAGTTCATCTGCATCATCCAGCGATAACACCGCCTTATGGGTCGCATCCAGAGGTACGATGGTAATATCGCAGCCGCTGTCAATCACAATCTTCGCTGCTTCCGGATCCACCCAGAAGTTAAACTCTGCGGAAGGTGTGATATTTACCTCCCTGTAACCGCCGCCCATGATCATGATCGATTGAATCTTATCAGCAATCCTGGGCTCTATCCGAAGCGCCATGGCAATATTGGTCAGCGGTCCCACCGGAATCAGGATGATATCTCCCTCTGATTTCATCAGGGTATCAATCAGCCAGAACACTGCATGTTCCTCCTGGGGTTTGATCGTTGCCGGCGGAAGCTCTACATAGTCACCATGGATATTATTCTTATCCATAGACCCCGTTGCCGGTATCCCGTCTCTGCGTCCCGGTGTCAGCGTGGAAACAAGCGGCAGGCTGCAGCCCTTATAGACCGGTATTTTATCTGCAAGTCCCAGATATTCCACAACCCTCAGTGTATTTTCCGTTGTAAATTCAATGCCTCTGTTGCCGTTCACGGAACATACGCCAAGCAGATCCAGATCTTTGGATAACGCTGCAAGCATGATTGCCACCGCGTCATCTGTACCTGTATCCACATCCAAAATTACTTTCTGCATAACTTATTACCCTCCATTTTCTGATATTATTTTTTCGTTTTCAATTCCTTTTTCTTACTCTGTCTGCTGTTGATATACAGGGCTGCCAAAACTGCAAGATAGGGCAGCATGTCTGTAATCTGATTCGGAATATTTACCTGCTGCAATGTCAGCCCCAGTCCTTCCGTAATACCAAAGATAATGCAGATGGCAAACACTTTCACCGGGTTGCCCAGAGATAAGATGATGATGGCCAGACTGATCCAGCCTCTGCCGTTTGACATGTTCTCCGTAAACATTCTCATAATGCCAAGAGACAGGAAAGTTCCTCCGACGCCGCACAGAGCGCCGCATATCATAATCGAAATGAATTTCAACTTATCCGCCTTGATTCCCACGGAGTCGATCACCTTGGAATCATGACCGCAGGCACGCAGCCTTAAGCCAAACGGCGTCTTATAAATAATCACATATACCAACGGTACAATGATAAAGAATGTAAAGTAAAGCGGAAACGCATGACCGTTGATGATCGATCCGATAACCGGGATATTCTTGATAATCGGAATATCCCATTTAGGCAAAGCAACAATTCTGGGATCCATCAGGGAACCCTTTACATCAAAAAGCTGTCTTAAATAATATGTTGTCGCGCCTGCCACAAAGGTATTGATGGCAATACCTGTGATAAACTCTCCTGTTTTCATCTTAAGCACAAAGAAAGCGAAAAGCAGGGATACCGCCAGACTTCCGGCCACACCGAACAGCAGTCCAATCCACCATGACTCAAACAGGTAAGAGCCTACGACCGATGTAAATGCGCTGGTAAGCAACATTCCTTCCATGGAAATATTGAATATATTCGCATGCCATGTAAACAGTCCGCCTAAGGCCGCCAGAAGAATCGGTACGGAAGCCGGCAGCGCTGATTTTAAAATTTCTATGATCAGATTCATTTCTCCACCTCCAGACTTCTCGTTTTCTTCCAGGCAATCAGCTTGTCAATAAAAATTCCTGAATAAGATCTAAACGCTACCACGGATAATACGGTTATCGCAATCAACATGGTGGTAAACTCTGACGGCACTCCTGTATCAAGCTGCATGCCTGTCGCTCCTGACTGCAGGATTGCAAACAGAATCGCATAGATGAATACGCCGCCAATATTGTTTCCGGCTACGATGGAGAGCATCAGTCCGTCATTGGCAAAGTTTTCTCCCAGGCCGCTGATCACTCTGTGCTGCTGTGTGGCGCCAACGATCATCATGGTTCCTAAAAGCCCCGCCAAGGCACCGCTCAAGAGCATGGCACGGAAGAAGTTCTTATTCGTATCGCATCCGCCCACCCTGGCAAAGAGGCTGTTAAATCCCATCACACGAAATTCATATCCCATGCGGCTTTTTCTGACAAAATATACTGCCGCAATATATACTGCTATCATCAGAAAAACCACAGAATCAATCAATCCAATTGCCGGCAGAATACCGTTTTCGGAAACAACCCTGCTGGCCGGCCACTGGGATCCCGGATCCTTTAACGGTGTGGAAATCAGGTACCGTACAAAATAATCTGCTATAAAGTTGAGCATCAGCGTTATGATGAACTCATTCATGCCAAACAGCTTCTTGCCGGCTGCCGCGATTGCCGCCCACAGTGCCCCTGCTGCCACGCCGCCGATGATCATTAAAGGTATCAATAGAACCGATGGAAGGTTTACATAAATTCCAATCAAAGTAGATGTCATGGCTCCCATCAGAAGCTGACCAAACTGACCGAGATTGGAAGCCCCTGCACCCAATGCCATCGCTGCCGAAGCACCGGCTATGAGCAGAAATACAAATCGATTGATGGTATTTGCCCTGCCGACTGCAGTAGACAGGCTGTACCTCAGGATACTGGCATAACTTTCCACCGACGAATACCCCTGACTGAACAGCATGATCATTCCAATCACAATGGCCGTCACAATTGCCAGCGCCACTGTCACTTCTTTCCTAATTTTCAACCTTCTCACCTCCCGCGCCTAACATATATGCCCCTACTTCTTCCTTTGTGGTATCCTCTGTGTTCTTTTCCATCACAATTCTGCCATTGTACATAACGATTATCCTGTCAGACAGATTGAACAATTCATCCAGATCTGCCGATGCCAGAAACACAGCCTCTCCGTTATCTCTCTTTTCCACAATTCTTCTGTGGATATATTCGATGGATCCCACATCCAGTCCTCTCACCGGCTGGTCCACCACGAGAATCCTGCTGTCCAGTTCAAATTCCCGTCCCACGATTACTTTCTGCTGATTTCCGCCGGACAAAGATCCAATGTTCATATCCGCTCCCTGGCAGCTCACCTGATAGCCTTCTATCACACTGTTTGCCATTTCCCGGCATTTTTTGCCTCGCAGGATTCCCCATTTATTACTGATCTCATCATTCACATAATGATGGGTCATGATAGCATTCATCAGGATACTCTCTTCCTGGGAACTGCCGCTTCTCTTTCTGTCCTGCGGCACATAGGCAATCAGTTTCCTGCGTTCTTTTACCGATAACCCGGATATATCCTGCTTATCAATGAAAATGCTTCCTTCTGCCCTGGCCAATCCCATAATGGCCTGCACCAGTTCATACTGCCCGTTGCCTTCCACACCGGCGACGCCAAGAATCTCCCCGCTGTGTATCTCAAAAGAAACCTGATCCAGATCTTTCTTATGGCTCACATTGACATTCTGCATATTCAGGTTGTCCACCTTCAGGATGACTTCTCCTGGTTTGGCCGGTTTCTTTTCCACTGTCATCATGACAGAGCGTCCCACCATGGCATTGGCCAGATCCGCTTTGGTAAGATTCTCGTTGTCTTTCGTCCATATATGCTGTCCCTGTCTCATAACAGTAATCCTGTCGGAAATTTCCAGCACCTCATTGAGTTTATGACTGATAAATATAATGGTCTTGCCCTGGCTCCTGATACGCCGAAGCAGTACAAACAACTCGTCTGCCTCCTGAGGCGCCAGCACTGCCGTTGGTTCGTCCAGAATCAGTGTATTCACATCCCGGAACAATAACTTGACAATTTCCACTTTCTGCTGGGCAGCGATGGAAATATCTTTAATCTTTGCATCCAGAGGAATATCAAACTTAAATTCCTGCATAATCTGCTCCAGTTTCACTCTGGATGCATTGAGGTTCAAAAGCCCATGTTTGACCGGCTCGTCTCCCAAAACGATATTTTCAATCACGGTATACTCACTGATCAGCATAAACTCCTGATGAACCATACCGATTCCCATTTTCACCGCTTCCTGGGGAGTTGAAATATTGACTTTATCCCCTTTCATATAAATCCCGCCCTCATTGGCTTTCTCCAATCCGAAAAGGACTTTCATCAATGTCGATTTACCAGCGCCATTCTCACCTATGATTGAGTGAATTTCCCCTGCATCTATCTCCACCGACACCTTATTGAGAGCAATTTTATCCGGCGGATAGACTTTCACGATGTCTTTCATCTGAATATAAGTCTTCTGATCCATTTCAACCCTCCATTCGCAGTTTCCTTCGTTATTCCGTATATCTCTCGATCTGGATTTCTCCTGCTGCGATTTTATCCGTGATCTCATTGATCTGGCTGATCATCTCCGGTGTCATAATGTCCTCGGAGAATTCATCAATGGCAAGATAAACACCACTTGGGCCGGCTCCCTTGGAATAAACCACATTGTTCTCATATGTGCCGTCCACAATCAGCTTGAAGGTATCATACACCGCACCGTCTAAGTCCTTTACCATAGAAGATACCACATGACCCGGATACACACCGTTCTGGTTGGAATCTACGCCGATTGCATATTTGTTCTCTTCATTGGCCGCTTCCAAAACACCGTGTCCGGTTCTGCCTGCCGCCTGGAAGATGATGTCTGCGCCCTGGGCATAGAGCTGGTTGGCTGCGGTCTTACCTTTGACAGGATCAAAGAAATCGCCCACATAGGTCTGCAGAATCTCAATCTCCGGATCGATATATTTCACGCCCTGCTCGAAACCTTTATAGAAACCTCTGATAACTGTGATATCCTGACCGCCTACAAATCCCACGATCTTCTCTTCGTTGGCGTATTCCAGATCGCTCTCTGTCACCAATGCGGCGCACACGCCTGCCAGGAATGCACCCTCTTCGTTGATAAACGTATAGCTGCTGATGGTTTTCTGTGTATTTTCCAGCACGAAATCCAGACAGACGATGGTTGTATCGGGATACTTATCTGCATACTGCACATACAGTTCTTCAAATCCGTAAGGCTCTGCAAATACCACATCCGGCTGCCACTGGAAACAAGCTTCCAGAGATTCTGCATATTTGGATGCATCGTTATTATTCTCTATAACAGTGGTTTTCGCGCCAAAATCTGCTTCGATTCTATCCAGACCGCGGCCAACCGAATCGCAGAAGCCATTGTCTCCCATAGCCCCCGGTGTTACATAAACCACCTTCATGCCTTCGCCGCTTCCGCCAGCCTCACCCTTGGACTCATTCGCTTCGCCCTGGGCGCTGTCTGCCTCACTCTTCTGTGTGTCTCCTCCTGCATTTGACGCGGTCCCACCCGTATTCTGGTTGGTCCCACATGCTCCAAGCAACATCGTGCCCGCCAATAAAATTGCTACAATACCCTTCTTTTTCATAAGTGCACCTCCGTTTTATAAAATGTTTAGTAACATATCTGTAAAGAGCTCCCTGTCTGCGCCAAGAGCTACTTTTACATTCTCTTTCCGGTCTTTATACCTGCGGTCCACATCAAAAATACTCATGCCGTCCGCTGCTCCGCCTGCAATATCAATATCCGCATAAACTTCCACCACATTCTTTAACACACCAGGCTCCACTGCCGCACATACGGCCAGGGCGTCGTGGATCGGCACAGTATTAATATCCCCCATAGGCTGCCAGTGCTTGTAGCCATTGTGTCTGTGTCTGATAATCTCTGCTGTCAGTAATGCTGCCTTAGACCCTTTCTGTTCCAATTTATCTGCTGTCTCAACAGAAAGCGTTGCTGCGTGGGTAGCATCCAATGGAACAATGGTGATATCACATCCGCTGTCTATCACAATCTTGGCCGCTTCCGGATCCACCCAGAAATTAAATTCAGCTGAAGGTGTGATATTCACCTCCCGATAGCCGCCGCCCATAATGATGATGCGCTTTATCTTTTCTGCAATACGGGGTTCTATCCGCATCGCCATGGCAATATTCGTCAGCGGTCCCACAGGAATCAAGGTAATGTCGCCTTCTGATTTCATCAGCGTATCAACCAGCCAGAATACAGCATGCTCACTCTGCTCCTTGATCTGTGACGGCTCCAGGTCCAGATAATCCGCATGTACATTATCCTGCGGGTCTTCCGGTCCCTTATAAGGAATGTTGTCCCTGCGTCCGGCTGCCAGTGTGGAGACCATCGGCAGAGAGCAGCCACGAAATACAGGAACCTTGCTTCCCAGATGCTGTACCACCCGCAGCGTATTCTCTGTGGTGAAATCAATCCCTCTGTTGCCGTTTACGGACATGATCCCCAGCACTTCCATCTCTTCACAGCACAGAGCCGTCATAATCGCAACCGCATCATCTGTACCGGTATCCACATCTAAAATGATTTTTTCCATATTTAACTCCATTTCTGCGCTGCTTTTTGCGCATAAACGAGTTTGTGGCAAGCAGCGCGCAGACACAAATCTCGCGATTGAAAATTTTAATTTTCAATCTTTACCTCTTTTCTGAGATTGTAAATCTTAAATTACAATCTTCTTTCCTTCTCTAAAATTTCATTCACTTCCTGCAAAGCCGGAATACTTGGCGCCGCTCCGTGCCTGCTGACAGCCAGAGCTGCCGCCATACTGGCGCTTCTCAAATTTTCTTCTATCCCCCTCCCCTGCACGAGCCCGGCCAGAAAATAACCGCTGAAGGTATCTCCGGCTCCGGTTGTATCTACGGCTTCTACGTCATAGCTTTTCTGATACACACAGCTTTTGGCATCAAAATAGTATGCCCCATTCTCTCCTAAAGTAAGTACGAAGGCCGCCTGCGGAAACTTTTCTTTCAACCCTTCCATGATATCTTCCGGCCTGTCGCTTTCTTTTCCTGAAAGGTACTTTCCTTCCACCTCATTCAGGATAAAAAAATCCACGCTCTCCAGTCCGTATGTTTCCAAAGCCTTGTTGACCGGCGATGGATTCACAACTATCTTCATACCTCTCTCACGGGCTTTCCTGATGGCAAAATCCACATTGGATATTTCGTTTTGTAAAAGTATCATATCTTCCCTTGAAAAGTCCGCCAGCACTTCCTCTATGTACGCTTCTGTCACATCATCATTGGAGCCGCCGCAGATAATAATGTTGTTCTGCCCCTCTCCATTTACCTGAATGACCGCATGGCCGCTGGGCTTTGTACTGTGCCGCAGATAGTCCGTCTTCACTCCATATTCCTCTAAAATATTCACCAGCATCCCGCCATCCTGGCCGATGCAGCCTGCATGATATACCTCCGCTCCCGCTTTGGCCAGCGCAATGGACTGGTTCAGTCCCTTGCCGCCGCAAAGTTCCTCATATGCGGCGGCCTTGATTGTCTCCTTCGGTTCTACGAAATGTTCCACCTGATAGATTTTGTCGATATTCAAAGATCCTAAATTTAATATTTTCATATGTTTCTCCCTACTTAGGAAAATATTTTCCGAAACAATTTTCTTGTATATAAAATATCATTATAGATTCATTCTGTCAATCTTTTTGTGCAACTTTTATATATTTTTTTAATATGAGTTTTTTAATTTGATTTTTTCCTGTATAATATATCCATATGACCCATACACGGGGTACACGAATCCCCATACTCTCACAGCTTACTTATAGCAGCAGAAAGGAATCCTATGAACATACACGAGCTCGCAAAACTGGCAGGCGTTTCCGTCTCAACAGTCTCCAAAGTCATGAACGGTAAAGACAGCAGTATCAGTGCTTCCACAAGGGAACGGGTACTGCGTATAGCAAAAGAATGCCATTACCAATCCTACGCTTCCGTTATGGAAAGAGACACGAGGACCCTGCAATTGGGCGTGCTGTTCCGCTCTTCCCAATCCATGAACATGACCTTACATGGCATTTTAAAAGTTGCCCAGGATTCCGGTTACACTGTCCTGCTGCGTGAGAGCGGTCTTGATCCCGACCAGGAATTTAAATGTATCTCTGCTCTCTGCGCCCACCGGATTGACGGCATCATCTGGGAACCGCTGGGAGAAGACAGCTACCAGCACTGTCAGTATTTTGCAGACCGTAAGATTCCCTGCGTTATCTTTAATGCCGCTCATCCGGACGCTGTCAACATCGACTATGAAAACTTAGGATATTGTGCCACACAGGCATTGATCAGGCTTGGTCACACAGATATCGCCTGTCTGACCACCCCCGGCACACGGACTGAAGCTTTTTCCATGGGATACCAGCGCTGCCTGTTCCAGAATCAGATTCCCCTGAACCAGGAACTGATCTTCCAGGAAATCAATACTTCTTTTATCCAGAAAATCTCAACCCATGCTGTCAGCGGCATTGTCAACTCCCACTATGCCACTGCCATCAGTCTCTATGATGCGGTGAACGTGCTCCACTACGACCTTCCCTATGATATTTCCCTGGTTTCTTTGAAAGACGATTCCAGAACCAAACAAGACTACCCTCCTATTTCCACTTTCACGATTCCGCACTATGAATACGGGCAGTATCTGTGCGGCAAGCTGATTGCAGAAATAGAAAAACAGGAAGAAACAACCGGCTTTCCTACGCCGGCTGTCCTTGATAATGAATATTCCATTGGTATTCCTTATAACAGCCGCTCCCAGAAGATCATGGTGATCGGCAGTATCAATATTGATAATTACCTGAAGGTGGATACCCTTCCCCATACCGGAAAGACTGTCAACTCCTCCATCTCTTCCTCCTATGTGGGCGGCAAGGGCATCAATGAAGCGGTGGGTGTATCCCGGCTCGGCCACAGGGTTTCTTTGATCGGAAGAGTGGGGAATGATGCCGATTCTGATACGATTTTTAAGACACTCAAAACCTACAATATCGATTCCGTCGGCGTGAAACGCTGTGCTGAATACAGAACAGGACAGGCCTATATTTTCGTGCAAAATGATGGCAATTCTATGATTTCCATTATGTCGGGCGCAAATGACGCCTTATCCGGACAGGCTTTCTATGAAGATGAGCGTCTGTTTGACAATACCGCCTATTGCCTGATTCAGACGGAGATTCCCATGCAGACGGTCACACAAGCCTGTAAGTTGGCCAAAGCCAAAGGGATTCACACTATCTTAAAACCTGCTGCCTGCGGGGAACTGACCAGTGAACTTCTGCAGAACGTGGACATCATCGTACCCAACCGAGATGAGATCAATGAAATTTGTCCTCCGGGGCAAAGTCTTGAAGAACAGGCTGATTATCTGCTCGAACAGGGCGTAGAGACTGTCATCATCACATTGGGGGCCGACGGATGTTATGCCAAAACCAAAGACTTCTCCTCTTATTTTCCTGCATACCCCTTTGATTCCGTGGATTCCACCGGCGCATGTGATGCCTTTATCAGCGCCCTGTCTTCTTACCTGCTCTACGGATATGACCTGAGGGCCGCTATCAGGATTGCCTCTTACGCTGCCGGTTTCAGTGTCACCCGCCAGGGAATCGTCCCTGCCCTGATCGACAAAGATACGCTGGAATCCTATATATCACAAAGGGATCCGGAATTGTTGCGGATTTAATATATCAGGCGCTTTCCCTGTTATCTGCAATCTGAGATATCATACAAAAGCAACAAGAGAAATGATTGCGATTCATACAGCCGCATGCTATAATTTCAATATTGCTGCCTGCGCCGGATTATCGTCGGACACAGTACTTCAGTGCAGAAATATGGGGGCTTTATGAAAGATAAAAGATCAGAATCACTTATCGATAAGAAAGTATTTTACAGAAACCTGACAAGACTCGCTCTGCCAATTTCTCTGCAGAGTCTGATGCTCGCCTCAGTCGCCGCCGGTGATGCACTGATGCTTGGCAAGGTTGCGCAAGACCAGATGACCGCCGTCTCTCTGGCAACCCAGATTCAGTTTGTCCAAAACATGTTCCTGGGCGCCATCACAGCCGCGGGTGCCATTCTGGGTGCTCAATACTGGGGCAAAGGTGACAAACACAAGCTTGAAGATATCTTTAATATAATGCTATGGTTCTGCGGGATTGTGTCCATAATTTTCTTTTTGGCCTGTGAACTGATGCCGGGTCTGCTCATGCACATTTTCACCCATGATGCATCTCTGATCGCCCTTGGCAGTTCCTATCTGCGTATTGCAGGATGGTCCTACCTGCTGACCGGTATCTCCCAATGCAGCCTGACCATGATGAAAGTATCAGAACACGTGAAGCCCGGTGCCATCATCAGTTCCTGCGCAGTACTTTTAAACATCTGTCTGAACGCCGTTTTTATCTTCGGACTGTTCGGTGCACCCAGGATGGAGGCAAAGGGTGCCGCACTGGCCACCACGATTTCCCGAATCATCGAATTGGTCCTTTGTCTGGCTGTTTCATCCGGTGCATCCTATATCCGTCCGGCCTTCAACAGATTTTTCAAGCTGCCCAAACAGTTACAGGCTGATTTTACCAGACAGTGTCTGCCGCTGATGGGTGGTTCCTTATGCTGGGGTGTGGGATTTACCTCCTACACTGCAATCATGGGTCATATGGGAACAGATGCCGCCGCAGCCAATTCTGTATCAGCGGTTGCCAGAGATCTGATCTGCTGCATGTGCAACGGTATCGGCAGTGCGGCTGGTATCATGGTCGGCAATGAGCTGGGCGCCGGACGCCTTGCACTGGGCAAGGCTTATGGCATCAAACTGAAAAACATTTCCTACATCATAGGATTTGTCTCCACCGCACTGGTGCTGGCAGTAACGCCAGCAGTTCTGGGGATGATCATTCTGACAGAGCAAGCCAGAGAATATCTGCTGGGAATGATGGTAATCATGTCCGTCTATATGATCGGACGCTGTGTGAATACAGTTACCATTAATGGCGTATTAGACGGCGGCGGTGATACCCTCTTCGACATGTACAGCCTGATTGTCTGTATGTGGCTGATTGCCATTCCCCTGGCTCTCCTGGGGGCATTTGTGCTGCACTGGTCACCTCTTGCGGTCTATGCCTGCACCTGTCTGGATGAGGTGGGAAAGATTCCCTGGGTGATGTTTCGGTTTCAAAAATATAAGTGGGTGCAGGATTTAACAAGATAACAGAACCTATGGAAACAGGCCGGAATCACATCCGGCCTGTACTTATTCCTGCTCCAGAATCCCCGCCATTTTCTCGATCATTTCGTCTTCTTTCAGACGGAACTTAATCTCCACTCTTCTGGAAGCCGGCATATCCACCTTTTCCGTCGCGTTACCGGAAGCGTCCTTTTGATAAACCGGATTACTCCATGATTTTCCATTGACGGTCAAAATCTTTTGCAGTTGTTCAATCTCCGTCTCACTCAGTCCGTTTCTCTTGTTCAGACAAAAATCCGCCACGGCTTTGGCACGCTCATAGGACAGTTCCATGTTGCTCTGGTAACCGCCGTCCGTGTCCGTGTGTCCCTCAATAATGATTTCAGCAATATAATCACGGAACTGATCCTGAAGCAGCACATCCAGATACATGGGAATAATATTTTTCAGTGTCTCTTTGCTGTCCGCTGTCAGCGAAGAACTATTATAACGAAAAAGCACATCGGAAGAAAAAGTTATGGAACCTGTCTGGGCATCCACTTTCATCGTGGAATTACTGAACGCCGACTGCAGCGCGCCGATAATATCTGTGCGGATTCCAACGATATCCTGCAGTTCCTGCTTGGTGGTCGTCAGCTCCTGTCTTGCATTTTCTATCTCCAGATAGGCATTGTTCAATTCTTCCTGCGTCAAAGCCGCCTGCTCATAAGCCTGCTGCAATTGTGCCAGGGAAGAGGCCAGGTCCTCATTCGATTTCTCCAGTTCTGACTTGGAAAGTTCCAGATCTGCTATCGTCTCATCCAACTCACTTTGAGCCGCGTTAAGCTTCAGCCTTGTCTCATCCAGATCATCTGTTTTTTGTCTGTATATGGCCAGCGTGATCGCTATCATCAGAATAAAGATCAGAAGCAATGCAGCCATCATATCCGAATAGGACTGCCAGTAGCTGTGCCCCGCAAAAGCTTCCCTGTTCCTTCGTTTATTTCTCATATAAATTCCTCATCTGTTCAAATGTATATATCTGACTGCTGATTTCATCGCTCATGTCACTGCACGTGTCTGCCAACATCTTCTTCTGTTCTGACAGCTGTTTCGCAAACACTTCCTGTCTCTCCATGATGTTTGTAACCGTTTCTAGCATGTTGCGGTTTACCTCCACTAAGGCTGTGACCGCTTCCACCATTTCCGCAGCATTGGCCGCGCTTACAGCCTGCGACTCTCCCACAGACTTTAAGACATTCCCAAGTTTCTTAAAGTCTGCATCCAAGGCAGACTGCATCTGCCCGGTAAACTTATCCACAATACGTTCCACGCCTGCCGTCTGTTCCATGGCATTGCCCTTCATCATATCAAGCATCTGCTTCAGGGAATTAGCCATCCCAGCCTGATAAACCAACATCGTCGCAGCATTTTCATCCTCTTTCAGGGTAATCGGCTGCGCAGTCTGCCGAAACATGTTCAAAAATTCTTCCAGCGTCTCATAAGCATCCGACATAATGCTTCGGTAGACAATATTAAATACCAAAGAGAAAAAGATACCATATACCGAAGTGTGAAAAGCCACTTTCATACCGGAAAGCAGAGAGCCCACATTATCAGAGATTGAAAAGATATCATCCCCGCTGAATGCGCCAAGCCCCATGGACAGACCAAGAAATGTTCCCAGAATCCCCAGCCCCGTAAGCATACCGGAAATGCCGGAATTAAAGAAATTCATGCCCACCCTGTCCAAAAGGTCCTCATTGATATATTCACTCAGATCACAGGACGAACCGGCCCCTCGTCTGGTCTTTGTCCCTCTGACCCGCAGGCGGTACTTGTTGAAGGCAGTCTGCAATACTTCCTCTTCAAACACCTTGTCATTGTCCTTGTACTTGGCCCAGAGATTCTTTCCGCCCGCCTCCTTATATTCCTCCTGCAGACGAAATGCCACATCTTCCAGTTCATAAGTGACCCGGTTAAGCCTTCCAAAACTGATGGAAGATATGATAAACAGTATTCCGATCACGATCAGGAATCCAATATTAATGCCCAGATTTACCAGGGAAATATCTTCCCCGGTAAACACGCCGTTCAAATATAATACAAAAGCCACCACAATCACATACAAAAAATACAGTGTATAATACAGCTTACTCTTCATCCGTACACCAATCCTTTTCTCTGTTGATACAGTTATTATTGCATTTATCCTGAGAATCATTCTTACAGTTTATGCCTTAAACCTATCACATTTTTAGTCGAAGCTCAATAGTCTGACATAAAGTTCAACAGTCTTAAGGATATCTTAAAACTTTCGGAGCCTTATTTCTCCAAAAGTCCCAAAAACTTTTTCCATTCCATATACCCCTTTAAATCCCCATAACGATATGCAGACTGCATAATGTCTTTCACACATGTAACCCAGTCTGTCTTTACATCAAAACTTCCTGAGCCGGACCTTCTCTCACCATCTTTCACCGCCTTTGCAACTACGGCTTTCAATACGGTATCTTCAAAGCTCCCCTGCTCCCTGTACCACTTGTGCCGTCTGTTCTGCAAACTTCCTTCCTGCCGCATTTGTGTTTGTCCTTTCTGCTACGTATCTTGCTGCCGGATAATCAGCGCCGATTCCATTGATACTTATACTTCCTTCCTCCTCTTTCATAAAATGATTCCATCATGCGGTTGACAGCTGCCTTTTCGCCCTCATCTATCCATAATACGAACCAAACATCATAAAAGTTTCATAGGGAAAATATAGCCTGTCCTCAACCCAAAAAAGTCTTGCTTCTTACTATCAAAAAATAGTAAAATAGAACTATAAATCAATACGAAGAAAACTTGTCTGAAAATTGCGATTTGTTGTCTGAAATCATCCTTTATTTGGGGAAGGAGATGATTCTATGGGAATTGGCAATATAGCAGCGGCAGGCAGTATGTCCGTCATACAAATGCCGTTGGCAAATGGTAAAGATCAAAAGAGCAAAAATATTCAGAATAAAATCACAGATAGGCAGCAGCAGATACAGAAATTATCTTCCAGAGAAGAACTTTCTGCACACGAAAAGGCAACGGAACGAAAGAAACTGCAAAAAGAACTATCCAGTCTCAACACAGAGCTGAAACGGCATCAGGAAGAGCTTCGCAGATCACAGAAAAGAGAACGCATGCTGTCCGGACTGCAGGCAGATAAGGAACCTGTAAAAGAGGTAAATCAAAAAGACGAACCACGTACAAATGATACCGCCCCGGATACCGCAGCTTCCCAAAATCCGTCAGCCGCCGGACAACAGACCGGGCCTTCAGGGCCTGCCCTAACACAAAGCAGTGATGGTTCCGTGATTCTAAAGGAAGTCCTGCGTCCCTCTAAGAACCTTGGCGCAGATACAGAAAACAAACCGGCTGATGATGGTAAAGAAGAAGCCATTGTTGCAGAAGAGACAAAGCCCACGGACGATGATATGATTACGGACACCAGCCAATCCGACAAAGATATGCATGCCATGTTATCAGCAGATTCTTCCCTGCAGCAGGCAGGCCGTCAGGGAACGATCATCGCCAAAACCGAAGGCGGTATTGCGATTCTAAAGGGCGAAATAAAACAGGATGCATACCGCGGCACAGATACAGAAAGAAAACAGGCCGAACTTGAGAAAGCAGAAAAGCAGAATCAGCGGGCAGCAGCATTCCAATTCTCCGTATTAGGCGAAGCAAATACTGCAATGAAAAGGACTACTGAAGCGAAAGCCTCCTCAAATGACCAGACACGGACTGTTACTGAGAACAGCACTTATAGTAATGCTTTGCAGAAGTCACAGGAAATACAGACAGCACAACAGAAATTTCATGTTTCTATCAGGTAATCAAACTGCCAGAGGGGCAGATCCTCCTCTGGCAGCCTTTTTACTATATTTAATCAGCGTATCCTGCACAACCAATCATGATCTATATAAGTAAAACACGCAGCAATGTAAATATGTGACACCCTATCCTATACATTCACAAGAAGTACCGACGCATACTTTCAGTACAAACTTAATCTTCCCATTAAAATAAAAGTATGTTATAATACCGTCGGTTTAGGGAACATTTTCAATAACTGAATTATAATATAATTTAAATCATTTAAATAGAATCAGGCATAAATCAGAGTCATAAGAAGATGGAAAAGCAGATACACAGGATAATCGGTATATTTTTAGCAATATCTCTGCTCTTCGCGGGAATGTACATGAAAGCAATCCCGACAGAAGATTTATTTGCGTACGACTTAACGGGGAAAATATCTGCAAGTCTCGCTCCGGTTCATTCCGATATCAATCGTGACGCAATATGTACGACAGATTTGCCTGCTGTCAGTAATTCAGATCTGCAATCGCGGACAAAATATCAGCAACGTTACCGGGAAGTCATTGCGTTCCTCTATTTACAATGTTCCGGCTTTGGTTCTATCTCACAGAGAAAATCTTGTATACATCATACAACATATTCATTCTATCAAACACAGAATGAACTGATCACGGAATATGTGTATCAATCAGACGGCAAAAAGCGAATCTAAAACTGTATTTACGTACAAAATAATAACAGTTTTAGAAAGAAGGGAAATATATGTTGGCACAGGTTGTTGCAGTAATCATTTTTATTGCAATGTTTATTTTTATTGTGACCGAAATTGTGGAGAGGCACGTTGTTTCGCTTGTTTGTGCACTGTTTACGGTCATTTTCGTTTTTGGTCTGGGCATGCACAGCATGACCGCAATACTCGAGACCCTGAATATTAGAAGCATTTTTATGACAGAATTCTGGTATCTGTCAGGTGAGACATCGACAAGCAGTACCGGCATCAACTGGGAGACAATCCTGTTTATCTTCGGTATGATGGTCATGGTGGAAGGAATGGCGCGCGTCGGCTTTTTCAGATGGCTCTGCATGCGTATCGCCAAACTCGTCCATTATCAGATAATTCCACTGTTTATCACTTTTATGATTTTATCAACGATACTGGCAATGTTTATTGACAGCATTACTGTCATTCTGTTTTTGGCCGCTGTAACGATTGAACTTTCACAGCTTTTGAAATTCAATCCGATACCCATGATTTTATCCGAGATTTTCTGCGCAAATCTTGGCGGCTCGGCTACTATGTGCGGCGATCCGCCCAATATTATCATCGGTACCTCTCTTGGATATTCTTTTACAGACTTTGTGACAAATACCGGTGTGATGGCCGGCGTCTGCCTGATTGCGGTACTGATATATTTTTATCTGTTATTTCATAAAGAACTTAAGGCAGATATTGCAAAGTCAGTGGATTACAGCAGTCTGCCAAGCCCGGAATCCACCATTACTGATAAAAAGGGATTTGCAGTCAGTTGTGTTATCTTTGCCGCTGCGATTGTCCTGCTGGTAACCCATGCACAGACTGGCCTTACTGTTTCCACAATCGGGTGCCTTGTTGCCGCTGCAACCTTGGTAACCTCATGGAAATATGCTATACTGTTATTAAAAAAAGTGGACTATAAGACACTGCTGTTTTTTATTGGTCTGTTTGTCGTAATCGGCGGTCTGGAACAGACCGGAACACTCGAAATCATGGCTGGATTTATCGGCAGGATCAGCGGCGGGAATGTCATGGTCATGGTTGCGATCATCATTTGGATGTCTGCAATTTTCAGTGCGTTTGTGGACAATATCCCATTTGCAACTACGATGATACCCATCATTAAAAGTCTCTCGGCTGCATATGGCGTTGATTTATCCATGCTTTCCTGGACACTGGCCATGGGAACGGATATTGGCGGAAGCGCCACTCCCATAGGCGCATCGGCCAATGTTGTCGGGATTGCTACCGCATCAAGGGAAGGTTATGTGATAAAATGGGGGCTTTACTGTAGAAAAATGATGCCGGCAACGATACTCGTTGTCCTCATATCAATGCTATTAATCTATTTCAGATATTTATAAAGGGAGGTGGAACAGATGGAGCAGCAATTAATCATTTCCATTGGAAGAGAATACGGCAGCGGCGGTCACGAAATCGCTGAGAAACTGTCAAATCATTATGGTATCCAACTGCTTGACCACAATCTCCTGGATGAGATTGCCGCCAAAAAGAACTTAAAAATGGACCATTTAAAAGAACTGGATGAGAAACATAAAAATCCCTTGTCTTCAAGGACTGTAAGGGGCTATAGCAGTTCTCCGGAGGAAAACCTTCTGTATCTTCAGTTTGACTATCTGCGGGATAAGGCAGATGCCGGAGAATCCTTCGTGATCGTAGGACGATGCAGTGAAACCATCTTGAAACAGTATGAACATATGATATCCATATTTATCCTTGCTGACCGTGATAAAAGAATCGAACGTATTATGCGTTTATATCATCTGACAGAAAATCAGGCTGTAAAAAAGATTCGTGAAAAAGACACAAGCCGAAAACGCTATCATAACAGTTTCTGTGTCGGCAGGTGGGGAGACTGCAAAAATTACGACATCTCCCTGAACAGCAGTAACCTGGGAATTGATGGAACGGTACGACTGCTGACCTATTACATTGACACCAGAAGGCAGTGATCTGATCAGGCGATTGTAACAATTCATCATGTACAAGACAAAAGGCTGTTGGAAAAATTATTTTTCCACAGCCTTGTTTGGTTCAGCTTCAAAAGAAGCCCTGTCTGTTTCAAAGGCAAATAGGGTACATCCCTGTTTACGAAACCGGTAAAAAGCCCGGCAGGATACACTTTCGTGAATCGTCCTTACCATGTTACCCTTCACGGGCGCTTTCAGTGGCCTTGAAGGCTTCTCCAACAGCCGGACATCCAACTCCAGATCTCCCTGTATAACCCGAACCATTTTATTTTGTCTCAGAACCACTCTGGCTCCCAGATAAGTAGCTATTCTGTACTCTTTCCCCCGCCATAACACAACGCCTATGATGCCGGTAAAATGAATACCTGCCATGGGAATATCCGCCACAGACAACATCAGCGACCCACCTGCAAAACAGCATTGCGTCCACAGATACTCTTTGGGGAAGGACCGTCCCTGGTCTCCTTCCCAATACCCCCAGGCATTCTGAAAGGAATATTTCTCTCCGTTGATATACACATTACCTGTGACCGCATGACGCATACTCCACACGCTGTGGCGGCATTCCATAAAAGGCACTAACGCAAACGGTCCCATGATATCATATTTTAATGGGAAAAGCGGTCCAAAATCCAATTGCCCCCTAATGGTCAGCTGCGGTGTACGTATTGCCAGACGAATCCCCTTTTCACCGAACCGATTCTCTTCGATAATAATATGCCGTCTCGTCCGACGAAAGGAATCTGCCTGGAACGTAACTTCCCAGACATCTTGATCTGTAATAACCTGAATAGAACAGGTTCGCCCGTTCTCTCCCTTGTGTATGGCAGGTATTACCGCTAAAGAATGCATAGCAGACTGGCATTTCAAATACCATCCATAAAAAGAATTATACATATGCTTATCTCCATGAAAATAATACCTATTTTTCCACGTATAAGCCTGCTTTATTCATCGGGTAAGTCAAATCCCCATCCTATGATTTGTTTCAATTAACTATTTCAAGGTTGACAGCACATCTGAAACCGTCATTTGCAAATCATCCGGAATTTCTTTTCTGGATGGAAATATTGCAAAGAATACTTCCTCGCCCTCTGTCTCTGCAACAAATTGCGGCAGTTCAATTTTAAGTGCTTCACAGATCATCTTCTCAAAGGAAACACAATGAATGGTATCTGTGGTTCCTACATGAAAAATTCCATGCAAATCGTTGTCAAGAACATACTTTGCGTAGTTCCCTATTTGTCTTGCATACGTTACATTGATTCTGTAATTGGGGTAAGTGTGGTAAGGCTCTTTATTGCAGCTATGCCGCTTCAATCGCTGAACTCTTGGACAATCGGCACTCCAGACGGCAGCCAATCGGAAAATTATCAGTTGGTTCTCAAGTATTTTTCCCAGCATAGTCTCACAATCCCGTTTGAAACTACCGTAATCAGATTCAGGAATCGGCAGATCATGTTCTGTCCAAGGCTTGGATAAGTTGCCATCAAAAACATTCGCTGTAGATATATACAACAAACGTTTCTTTTCTCCGGCCAGCCAATCTGCTAGTGTTTTATGAAAGCACATTTGTGCCTGGTAGTTGCCGCGAACAGAAGAAATCACAATTTCAGGATTTTCATGAGCTAAAATTTCCACTAATTTATTCGGTTCTTCTACCAGCAATTGATATCCGCTTTCTGAAGCATGATGTCCCGCTGTCGATATAATCTGATAGTTGTCACCCAAACCCGAAACAATTGATTGCCCTACAAAACTATTGCCGCCAATCAGCAAAACTTTCTTTCTCATTTCGTCACTCCTAACACTTCCCTTTTATTTAGTGTCTGCTGATTAAGTGAATATCTGCATACTCCAACGTTTGTATCCGTTCCCATATTGGAACAGATATAAAAGAGCGTAAAGTATCCGCTTGTGAATCTTAAACAGATTCGTCACGAATACGCATAATGCGATGGAGCTCAGCTGCGTTTCTTCCAGTTTTGTTACAATACAGCCCATGCCGTAACAGCGTTTGCTTAAACTAAAGCTGCGTTCCACTTCGATCCTATCTCTGTTATCCTGATACTCCTGTTTTTTATCCGTTTTTGTATTTACGCCCGGCCTGCCAAGCTTCGGACCGGATATGCGGATACCATGGTCTTTGCAATAGTTCCGGTCTGCCCTTGTACGGTAGATCTGGTCTGCCAGTACACGTTCCGGATAATGGCCGGTACGTGCTTTGAACCGTTCCACCGCTTCTATCAGGCAGGTGCTTTCATTGTATGCTTCAAACGATATCTTTTCGATGTGTCCGCAGCCTTCCCTGTCAAGGCTCAGGTCAAACTTTGCTCCGAATTCAACAGCCGCTCTGGCCTTTCCCCTCACGACCGGCCGGATCCATGGCTGCGTGATGCTCACAATACGGTGTTCTACGGAATGTACTTTGTTATCATACATATATTTCTGCTGTCCATACAGCATGAGGATCGTCAGGTACAGGCCGATCTCTTTATCTGTCATGGCATATCCACGGCTCATAAACTCATCCAGATACCGGATATCCCTTCCAACGTAACCGAGCTGCTTACGGAGCGCCTTCCGGATCTTCTCTGCGCTGTGCTTTCTGCTTTTGGCGTAGGCAAGGCAGTCTTTTTTGGCACGCCTCCTGTACCGTCTTGGCAGCAGCAGATCGTAGGATCTACAAAAACGGTATATGATGGCCTCCAGCTTTTCCCTCGCCTCGTTCAGAAGGGAGATATCCTGCGGGTAACGGATGTTGACCGGCGCACAGGTCGCATCCAGTGTCAGCGTCCCTTTGTTCCCGTCTTCTTTTGGAACA